>CAZYIM010000086.1:0-2506 GCA_964647565.1 uncultured Methanosarcinales archaeon | reverse complement strand
TACCAAGAAATTATTAAAAAGTAAAGCATAAAATCATAGGCGTCCCCTATCTTTCCTACTTGCCAAATCGCCTACAGGTCTGCTGCCTTCCGCCGCATCCAAGGCGTCGGCTTTTCCCTCACACCCGTGAGAGTTATCCTTCCGGACCACAACTATACATTTTTCGGGGCTCAATACAGAGCCTGCACCCTTGATTCCTCCGGCTCCAGACTCCCGTTACCGGGCTTGCCTGCGGAGTTCACTACTGAGCTGCTGGCTAAGCTCTACTCAGGCAGGACTTTCACCTGCTGGGTAACAATATCGAATTTCATCCCGTTTTTACCGGGATTCCCAACGACTTGGACTTCGCTGGGCACGAGAATGCCGCTGTTAGGCACCTTCGGGATTGTTCCCATCATATAACTCATCGAATTTCTGGAAGAGGATACGATTAAAGCGCTCCACCCAATTGAGCACGTCAACAAGGAAGGGATCATCAGCTTCTATTCGGCGTAGCCACAATTGATATGGTGGGTTTGCGAAACGCAGCGTAGGCGACACATATCTGACGTCTGGGGGATGGAAGAATGGGAAGGTAGAGAATGTTCCGTCTTCATTCCGTGTCAGGCACCAATCCATCGACTCGTTCCACGACCCATGTACGGACTCCGACATCATCCCGTAAACACAAGCGTACATCTTTTCTTGAGCTACCTCAGCGAAGATGTCATAGAAACTCTTTCCCTGCAGCCGCCACCTATTTCGCTTCTGTACAGAAAAGCTATGCTTATCAAGGCTCTCGAGATCGAGTTTCTCTCTTACAGATCTGAGTAAGCGTTGTCCCGCCTTCGTGTCAAAGAAAGCGGAACCATTCTCAAGATCTCGGATTATTCGGAGCCTGTCCTTGTAAGAACAGAGGCGGTAATCCTTGATCACAGCATCATCGTGTTGAAGAAGGTAAGTGGCTGTCACGGCTGCTTCGATGAGTGGGCGTTCTACCACTCCTATGAATTCGGCATTCTCCTCCTCATAGAATCTGAGAATTAGCTTTAGGAGCTTCCAAACTTTGGTTAGGAGGCCCAGAATTGGTGCATCATCAATTGTGAAGCCGGTCGGATTTCTCTCCACGTTTTTAACTCGAGTTATAGCATCATAGATATCTGCAACATCCTTATAAAAGGCCAATGCATACCGATTAATATCGCCCGGCGATTTTAAATAATTGCGAACGTATTCGGTATCGTATTTGGTAATGATGTTTTGAATCTTTTCCATTGCTTACTGTTGCCTTTTCCCAGCTGCTCTTCAGCGGGCGCGGTTTTTTGCGATCCGCTGAAAGAGCTTGTTATAAGCCTTATTTGACGTCATTAAAAACAGTTATTTACTATAAACTTAACCCATTCAAAATATTGTTCCTTATTTTGGGTACTGATTTTGATTGAATTCTCTCTTTGGTAACGTTTTTTCCATATGTAGATAACACCCTCATAAGGAGGAAAATCACAGCCTACGATATCTGGGAGTGAGTCATCAGTTTTTTTTGAGAATACCCAATCCATATCACCAACTGGAAAATAATTTAAAAATTTCTCATTAGAAGATAGGAACAATTCAACAATATCAACATAATCTTCAACTTCTGATCTTTTTGGAATATGGTATTCGTGTTCTGTAATGTTGCGCAGTTTGTTTATTTTTCTAAGAATTATTGGGCTCGTCAACCCACAGTCTTTACAGAATTGTAGTTTTGAAGGGAAATTTGTTTTGTTTTTCATGTTTAGATTGTCTATTCCAAATGCCTTAGTGAGAAGATCTACTAAAAAGTGTAAGGCCCGTTTTGCATTTGCTAAGGCATTAATGTTGTGTCTATTATCATTGCCATCTTCTAAGTCTGCAATTGAGTATTCAAAATAAATGCGAGGAGTTATGTTTCCAAGAACATCTATACGCTCGAATGAAGGTCCGCTTTCTACCGTTAATCCTTTATAGTGTTCTGGGAGTATTATCATAAGTTATCTTATAACGAATTAGGGATATGCGGAATTGGGGGTAAACAGAGATACCGGTTGTTAAACGAAAATCCTTCTAAATAGCATCTGAATGGGATTAACCTAAGAAACTACCAATGCCGTATCATCCCCTGGTTGGACATCCCGCGGGTTTATTGCAATGCAGGTCGCTCTATGGGGATTCAAGTCTGTTTGGTTTTCTGGAAAAGCTGAATTTCGAAAAGAAATGCCGGTTGCCCCATAGCTATCATTGCAGCTAAGACATCCTTTACCAATAATTTTCGAATGAAAAGAGTTTAAGTTGTTATTTTCCCATGTTTTTAGCAGCAGGTATGGAGTGACGTCAAGAAGAAACGTTGGCTGTGACGACATTATGCCGCCTCTTTGAGATGTGGTATGAGTGACGGCGGGACACACGGATGGGGAATCATGCCGGTGGGCTTAATCGTTGCGGTCATCACTAAGCGCTTTCCACAGATCGGGCACCGCTCAGGGTGATTGTCGCTGTCTTTAAAACA
>CAZYIM010000085.1:0-2540 GCA_964647565.1 uncultured Methanosarcinales archaeon | reverse complement strand
GGGCGGTTCATATTTATACAACGGTAACTCATGCTAATAAGAGTCAAACGGCGACTTGACCCCTTGTGGTTTACTGTCGGCAGGCAATCCATATGGAGAGTGTATGTATCAACTGAACCTTTCAAGTGTCTCTAATTCTTTTAGCTACTTGACATTCGCAGTCAAAAAGACTACATTGCAATCAAAATCGGTTATTTTTGAATTTGAACATTGTATTCATTCAAGGGGGGTGCAATGCAGCTTACTATAAGAATGCCGGATAATCAGATGGTCAGGATTGAGCACATCGCAAAGAAACTGGGTCTTAAGAAATCAGATGTAACAAGAATGGCCATTAATAAATTTATAGAAGATTTCAGCGATGAAGGCGTAACTAAACCATTTTACAAGGTTAAACATCTGTTAGGGGTGGTCGAAAGCGGCGTGCCAGATCTTGGACAGAAGCATCGTAACCATATGATAAATAAAATAAAAGACACAGGGAATTGAATGCCATCTTGGATACCGGTCCCTGGGTTGCATTGATAGACCGAAGTGAATCAAAGCATGATGCTTGTGTACAATGGTTTAAAAGCTATTCTGGAAAACTGTTTTCGACAGAAGCTGTTTTAACTGAAGTTCTTTACCTTTTAAACTTCTCGGTAAAAGCCCAGGTAGCAGCCATCGATTTTGTTCTTAAATCAGTTGTTGAAATAATCCCTTCCAGTATCGAGAGTTTGAAAAAAGCAAAAAATCTTCTGCATAAATACTCGGACCTGCCCATGGATTTTGCTGATGCCACACTTGTGTGCCTAGCAATTGATACAGATATAAAAACTATCATTACTTTTGACCGTAAAGATTTCAGCATTTACAGGCTTAAAAAGCATCCATTCATCATTTTGCCGTAACGAACTCCAAGTTGAGACCGCGAAATTCCGCTATTCCATTTAATCTTTAAAATTTAGAACTTTGAGCTTTACGGCGATTGCAGTTGAGCGATTATCCAAATAAGCTTACTGCTGCCCGCAGGGTGCAAGCCTTTTTCGAATCGATCGCTTGCCTCGCCATAGCCAAAGGCGACGGCGGGTCCCGATCAGGAAAACCAAAAAACCCTTAGCGTCCTTTGCGCCTTGGCGGTTCAATCTTATCCTTTCTAAAATCTCATGATTATATCAAAAGTACCTTTAACATCTAAGATTGCACTCATTATCCTATTGTTATTGGCTTGTGTCGGTTGCAAAAAAGTCCACCAGCCACCATACCAATTCAACACCGGCAAAATGCTTCAGGCTGAACTCCGGATGCCGGAGCCATGGAAAAAGATCGTCATCGGCCCCACTAATCCAGTCGAATACTTTGAAACCCCACAACGATTTTCCATGTTTATGACCGGAGAATCCACAGGAGCACTAAAACCTTATCTGCTCATCGCGGACAGCACCGGAAAAGATTATCCAATCCTTCTTATCACAATAACTCATGCTAATAAGAGTCAAACGGAGACTTGACCCCTTGTTATATAAATAACAGTACACGATTAAACAAATGAGGAGTTGATAATAAATGGACTTTTATACGATGGTAATAAGGAAGTCTGGTAAATATTGGGTGGCCTTATGTTTAGAGAACGGTATCGTCGGACAAGGAGATCAAAAGGACAATGCAGCTATGAAATTAAAAGAGGCAATTATTTCCTTTGAAGATGCAAGAAAGGATGACCCGAAAATTTTTAGTGAACCATTGTGCATAAAAGAGCTCCATGAATTTTTAACTGTCGAAGGTACTGAACCTGTTTTAGAACCATTGGAACTGCGCGCTTTGTATGCCTAAAAACATACCATCTCTAAAGGTCAGGCAGTTAATCAGGGTTTTGGAATCGGCTGGCTGCAAATTTTACCGGGAAGGAAGGGGAGATCATAAATTGTACGTGCGATATCATGAAGGAATGAAGCGTGTTGTGCCGATAGATATGGGAACAAAAGAATATTCACCACCTTATGTTTTGAGAATATTTCGCCAATTTGGTTTTACAGACAGTGAGATAGAAAGGCTATTGAAATAACAGCCTCAAGATGAATATATTTCATTTAGAACTTTTTACAAAACACCAAAGCCTATAGCCGTAAAAGGGAAAAGAACTTATAATCTGATGTTCCAAAGTCACAAAGTCAATCATGATGTACGTCCCAAAGTCAATCAAGTCAATTCCATGCCCTGTGAAATGCGAAGCATATTTCACCCGGGGTGCCAGAGAAACGCAACAACGAAACAACGTCCCCCTAGCGCAGTCCCCCTAGCGCACATGATCCCCATGATTTCATGCTAATAAGAGTCAAGAGCAGATTTGGCCCATATAGAACCAAAAGCTGGAAACTAAAATGGAAATTTCAACCATAGACGAAATAGTCACTTATCTGAAAAACAATAAAACCTTTTTATATGACAGGTTCGGCGTAATCCGTTTGGGGATTTTTGGGAGTTATGTAAAGGAAATGCAAGCTATTTCGAGTGACATCGATATGGTTGTCGAATTTAAACAAGATAGAAAGAATATTCAT
>CAZYIM010000084.1:0-2595 GCA_964647565.1 uncultured Methanosarcinales archaeon | reverse complement strand
AAAGAATGGCTCACCCCGCCTACTCCGGTCCCTGAAAGAAAAAGACGAAGACCCCGCAGCAGAGAAACCGCTCCACCCGCCAGGGGAAAATCACGACAGGGTTTCCGGCCCCGCCGGCATAAAAGATCCGCAAGTGGAAGTGGGGGGCGAAGGTGATTGGTGGGCGGCGGATGCACAATCTCCTTCGGTAGAACTTGCTCAGAACGCCGGAAAGGAAAAACTCACCTCAAATAACTTTATTGTAATAAAGTTTGCCTCAACAAAGTAAAATCACTTTATTCTTGCAAAGTTTATCAAAAAACAGTAATATTGCGACCAACCAGATAGATTGAATTCGTTGAACCTTCATGGAGTTGAAATGAGAATGCGAAAAATTATCAATCCGTTTAGAATTCACGGTGTTGTTGAAGGAGATTTCTTCACGAATCGTATTGATGAAATTGAACGAATTGGACGGGCACTTGCCGAGCCCGGAAACAAACTCCTCGTCTACGGACCCCGCCGAATGGGCAAGACGTCAACGATTATTCAAGCTGTGCACCAGGTGAATCAGGGAGGCGGTTTTGCTTTTCTTGCCGATCTTTCAACAGCATCGAACGTGATCGATATGGGAAACCGGATTATGGCTGCTGCCTCAAACCGAATTGGCAAAAAATGGAAAAACTTTATTACCGATATGGTTTCACGCATAAAGGTATCGGTCTCTCTGAAACACGACCCGTCCACTGGGATGATTACCCCAAGTATCGATTTGAATCTGCGAAACGATGATCAGAATACGCAGCGGGAAACCCTTGCAAATGTTCTCAATGCATTGAACGATGCGGCAAAGGAGCGAAATCTGACATTGGGCATTGCCCTGGATGAGTTTCAGGAGATTCATAAATTCGGCGGGAAAACCGCTGAATGGGATTTACGTGCTACGATTCAACATCACAACCACATCGGTTATGTATTGTCCGGATCACGGGAACATATGATTCATCGCATGATCGTCAGCGATGGGGCGCTATATAAAATGGTAGACAAACAGCCATTTGGGCCCATTGATCCAGCCCATCTTGCGCATTGGATCGACAGCCGGATTAATAGTGCCGGGATTAAAACCAAGGAATCCGGAGCCATCATGGTTCATATGGCTGGACCGCGGACACGAGATATTATCCAATTGGCCCGAAAATGCTATGATCTAGCGGTTGCGCAAGGCTCTGTGACGTCGGATATCGTAATGCAAGCATTTGATGAAATCGTGTCAGAAGAGCATGATCTTCTGTATTCGTGTTGGCACGCACTGACCGCACATCAGCAAAATGTGCTGCGGGCAGTTGCGGTAAACCAAAAGGGTTTGACCACACAGGAAACCCTAAGCCGGTTTTCTCTTGGTCAGAGTGGTACGGTGACAAACACGGTGAATACCCTTATCCGATCGGGATACCTAATCCGTGAAGACGCATACACAGGGCAACGGGTCTCAAGCCCGGCCGGATACGAATTCGATAACCCCTTCTTCAAAGCCTGGGTGATTCAAAATACCCTTTCGGATATCGGTATATCTCCTGAAAGCGGATTACCGGAATAGGAATAAGCTATGGTCCTTGACAATAAATTCCTCCAGAAATATGCGGGTAGACAAATATGGAGAAAGATTATCAAATACAGATGAGTTTGGAAGGAAAAAAGGCTCTGGTGACCGGAGCCGGCCGTGGGTTGGGTAAATGGATCGCTAAAGGTTTGTCGCTTGCAGGGGCTGATGTGGCAGTAGCGGCCTTGCACATAGATGGCGTCCGGCAGACGGCACAGGAAATCGAACAGATGCAGGGAAACGCCTATCCGGTCCAGGTGGATTTAAGAGAGATCGATTCCATTGAGAGCATGGTTCGGCAGATTATGTCAAAGTTCGGCCGGATCGATATTCTGGTGAACAACGCCGGTGTCAGTATTCACAAATCCTTTGTAGAGGTCACGCCTGAAGACTTCGATCATATCTCAAACGTAAATTTCAAAGCCGTATATTTTGTCAGTCAGTTTGTATCCAAGGAGATGATTTTAACCGGCGGTGGTAAGATCATTAACATCTCTTCTGCAGCCGGATATTTGGTAAGGGCCGGAATTCCGAATTCTGTTTATGCCGGAACCAAGGCCGCCATCATCATGCTGACCAAAGCATTGGCCGAGGAACTGGCTCCCTATGATATAAATGTCAATACGGTGGCACCGGGTTATTTCGAAACCGCCATGGTAAAAGATCGGATAGAGGACAAAGCGGTATTGGAGAGAATCCTCTCCTTTACTCCCCTCAAGCGGTTGGGCAGCAAGTCTGATATCATTAACCCGGTGGTATTTTTGGCATCCGATGCATCCAATTTCATAACCGGGCAAACACTCTTTGTGGATGGCGGAAGAACGGTACTATAGGGGCAGGGTTATGACTCAAAGTTTTGTTCAATGTGTTCGCGATAAGGCGAGACAGTTCAAAGACAGAGTTTTTTTATGCGACTTTGAGACCGGGCGATCCATAACCTATGCTCAGTTTGACAGCATAACCGACCGATTGGCCCATGGGTTTAAAAGCCTGGGGTTAAGAAAAGCAGACCG
>CAZYIM010000083.1:0-2912 GCA_964647565.1 uncultured Methanosarcinales archaeon | reverse complement strand
GGCGACATAGCCGGTCAGCTTGCCAAAGATTTCGGCTTTGATCCAAAAATCAGGGTCAAGGATGAGATTGCCAGAGCATGGGCGGACGCCCAGGATCTGTGGCGGATATTTAAGCGCCAGAAAGAAAAAGTTTCCGACCAGGGATACGGCACAACGGAGACCCGAAAGTTCTGGATGGTCCCCCTGATTGGTCTGCTCGGATACGATGCCCAGCTTTCAAAGGCTGACACCGTTAATGGAAAATCCTATGCTGTCAGTCACCGAGCTGCCGATCTGGATGGATTCCCGATTCATATTGTCGGCTTTAACGACAGCCTTGACCGAAAAAGGGAAGAAGGCGGCACCAGAATGTCGCCCCACGCTCTTTTGCAGGAATACATAAACCTTACCGAAAATCTTTACACCATTGTCACCAACGGACTTCATCTAAGGCTTTTGCGGGACAGCAGCAGGCTGATCAAGCTCTCTTTTATTGAGTTTGATATTGAGACCATGATGGACGAAGAGCACTTTGCCGATTTTGCCGTCATGTATCGGCTGCTTCATTCGAGCCGCATGCCTGTAAAAACGGATTTAGGCGCCGACAGCTTGATTGAAAAATATCATCAGGACGCCCTGGATTCCGGCTCAAGGATACGGGAGGGCTTGAGTCAGGCTGTCGAAACTTCCATCCGCTCACTTGCAAACGGTTTCCTGAATCACCCTGACAATGTGGAACTCCGGGGAAAAATCGAAAATCAGGAAATCAAGGCATCTGCTTTCTACCAATATCAGCTCCGGCTGATATACAGGCTTTTGTTTTTGATGGTAATTGAAGAAAGAAACCTGGTGTTTCCTGCCGATGCAGATAAAGACAAGAGAGAAATCTATTATGAGTTTTATAGCGTCAATCACCTGAAAAAATTATGCGAAAAAAGGTATCTGGCGGATCAGCGCTTTAATGACCTGTGGATTGCTCTTAAAAACACCTTTCATCTTTTTGACAATGAATCCAAGGGAAAACACTTGGGATTAAGACCCTTGGCCGGCGATCTATTCGGGTATCATGCCATCGGCATTTTAAATCAATGCAATCTTGACAACAAAGTCCTTTTGGAATGCTTAAGAAACTTAAATGTCTTTATCAACAAAAACACCGGTCAGAAGATGCGGGTCAATTATGCTTCTTTGAATGTTGAAGAGTTCGGTTCGGTTTACGAAGGCTTGCTTGAATATGCCCCGATGTTATCAAAACAAAACGGACTGTTTACGTTTGATCTTGTCAAAGGCACCGAAAGGTCATCCTCAGGATCTCATTATACACCGGATGAGCTGGTTCAACCCTTAATCAGGCACTCTCTCGATTACGTCATTAAAAACAAGCTGGAATCATCAGACAAGAAATCGGAGAAAGAAAAAGCCTTATTATCCATAAAGGTCTGCGATGTGGCCTGCGGCAGCGGGCACATCTTACTAAATGCCGCCCGCCGTATCGGAACCGATCTTGCCAGAGTCAGAACCGGCGAGGATCAACCTTCTCCCGCGCCTTTGCGTCAGGCCATCAGAGATGTGATCAAATCCTGCATCTACGGCGTAGACAAAAATCCGCTTGCGGTTGAATTGTGCAAGGTAGCCCTGTGGCTGGAGGCACATAACCCGGGCGAGCCGTTGAACTTCCTCGATCACCACATCAAATGCGGAGATGCCATTGTGGGTCTGGCTCACAAGGAAGAGCTGGAAAACGGCATCGCTGATGAAGCTTTTAAAAAGATACCAGATGATGACAAGGACATAAGGGCTAAACTGGCAAAACAGAATAAAAAGGAAAGGAAAAAGGCAGAGACAAGGGAGATATTTTACCGACACAAGTTAAAGGAGTCTGTTGATCACGTCTCGAAATTATTCGAGCAATTTAATAATCTTCCTGAAAAGACAGTTGAAGAGATTGAACACAAACGCAATAAATATCAAAAAATGACGACAGAGCATAACTGGTGGCGCTTAAAGGTTTTATCAGATATTCAGGTAGCTCAGTTTTTCATGCCTAAAAATGCTGAGAATGCGAATAAAATAATAACGGACGCAGAATATAGGGATTTTCTGGGGGGGAGAAAACCCATGCAGGGACCAAAGGTGGGTGCGTCCATGGGAGTGGCACAGGAGAAGAGGTTTTTTCATTATTTTTTGGAGTTTCCGGAAGTTTTTTCAGATGGTGGATTTGATTGTATTCTTGGGAATCCGCCATATCTTGGAAAAACAGCCATAAGTGGGATTTTTGGGTATGATTTTTTAAATTATATTTCCAACCTTTATGCTCCCGCCAAAGGTTGTGATTTTGTGACATACTTTTTGAGACGTGTATACAGCATAATAAAAAAAGACCATTTTACCTCATTGATTACAACAAATTCAATATCTAAAGGAGCGACTCGGAAAGGGGGACTTGCTCCTATTATAGATGAGGGTGGGTCTTTAATTTATGTGGTTAAATCAATTCGCTGGCCAGGAATAGCTAATCTATATGTCACTCTTTTATGCTTGCATAAAGGGATATGGCTTCATGATCGTTTTTTAGATACGAGTCGGGTTGAATATATTAGCTCTTATTTTGAGAACTACCAAGACTTTGGAGAACCTTATCCGCTTAATCAGAATGGCAGATTGATTTTTCAAGGTACAAAATACCTTGGAGAAGGATATTTAATCAACAAATATGAAAAGAATGTTTTCATTAATGATGATGCAAGAAATAGAGAGGTGATTTTTCCGCTTATTAACGGAAGAGATGTTAATGACAAATTTGACCAGAGCCCATCTCAATACATTATTAGTTTTTTTGATTGGGACAAAAAAAAGGCTCAGGAATATAAAGGCCCCTTTCAACGAATTTTTAATTTAGTCCAATATAGAAACCCTGGCCCTTTGGGCCAGGT
>CAZYIM010000082.1:0-2937 GCA_964647565.1 uncultured Methanosarcinales archaeon | reverse complement strand
AGGCTACATTTTTAAACCACCGCTTTTATAACATTTTCACGGCGCCGCTAACAGTGTCGAAACGAAATTTGGTTTTTTCGATCAAATCGCAGCGGGTGACCCAGTATTCCAGGTTGTCAACCCAGCAGCGGCCGCCCAGCTCCACCCAGCTATCGGCCAGGTTGAGCACATACACCACCGGCTGGGGTGTTTTTTTGACATTGGCGTCCTCCACCATGAGGGATTCAAGCACCTGTTTGGCTTTTAACAAATCCTGGATATAGCCGATATTGACATTCAGGTAGGGGAAGGCTCATCGAGACTTATTACATCATTGACAAGCAGGGCACATATATGCCAACATATAAGTAATTATTAAGCCTTAGATCAAGGGGGTGATATTATGGGGCAAGTAACGATTTACCTGGATTCTGAAACAGAAACAAAATTGATAAACTTTATCAAGAAAAGCGGCCTATCAAAAAGCAAATGGATTGCCGGTCTCATCAAGGAAAAAACAACAAATACATGGCCTGAATCGATCGTAAAATTAGCAGGTGCCTGGAAAAATTTACCAAGCGCAGAAGAAATTAGAGAGGATATGGGGGTTGATGCTGAAAGGGAGTCGATATGAAATATGTTTTAGATACAAACACACTAATTTATTTTTTCAAAGGATTAGGCAACGTTTCAGATCGCCTTCTTTCAATACCACCTGCCGAGATAGGCATACCCGCAATTGTTCTTTATGAGTTGAAGGTTGGTATTGGAAAATCAGGAACCTCGAAAAAGCGAAAGATTCAGTTAAAGGAATTTGCATCCTTAGTCAAAATCATCCCCTTCGGTTATGAAGAGGCAAGATGTGCCGCGAATATCCGGGTTAAGCTGGAAAGGAAAGGTGTCCCTATAGGGCCATATGATATTTTAATAGCAGCCTCTGCCCTGGCAGACAGGGGGACACTGGTAACCCGTAACCTAAAAGAATTTGAAAGAGTTGAAGGGCTAAAAATTGAAGACTGGTATTAAAATATTCTTTAAAAGTATCCAAAGGCTCTCACTGCTTTTTAATATCCAGCTTTTTCATCCGGTGCTGGAGTGTGCTGGGCTTTAGGCCTAATATCTCGGCCGCTCCGTCTTTGCCGTAGACCCGCCAGCGCGCGCCTTCCAGCACATCCACGATATGATTGCGCTCGATTTCTTCAAGTGTCCTGTTCACAATTTGAGTGGGGTCCTTAGACTCCAACCGATCGATGATCAGGGTCGAGCGGGTGCTGAGGATCATGGCCCGTTCGATTACGTTCCTCGACTTTTGCAACGTTGGGGTAAATGATCATCACCTGACTCTTGAGGAGAAACGAAAAGCAAGAGAATAAATAAAATAACAAATATATTGCACGATAACATTGAAAGTGTTAGTGTGCAAAAAATACGTTACTGGGATACGATCAATGGACCAAACGGAAATCAGTTTTGAGCGCTATCTTAAAGAAACGCTCGATATATGTATTCAGCCGAAAAGATGGAAAGAGGCAGAAACGCTACCCTTTTTTCTTCGGAAGCTATATGCGTTTTTTGAGGTGACCATTCTGGAGACGTCTTGCCTGGCGATGGTCGCTAAAGATGAAACAGAGCAAACCCCCGCAACTATACGAAAACACATTTTGCAGGTGCAAAAGAAATGGAATCATGAGGTCATTTATGTGCAGCAAAAAGTAACCGCATATAATCGTAAACGACTGATCGAGCATAAGTTGCCCTTTGTTATTCCTGGAAATCAGATGTACCTCCCATTTCTTAGAATCGACCTGCGCGAGCATTTCAAAAAGATCCGGAGTACGGATTCGCGATGGAGCCCTTCAACGCAAGCGGTTGTTCTATACGCTCTATTCCACGATGGCGAGCCTCGTTTCACCCCAAAGAAATTAGCGAACCGCTTGGGGTACACAGCCATGACCATGACGCGTGCCCTGGATGAACTGGGGGGGGCTGGATTGGGTCAAATCGCCATGGAGGGCCGGGAGCGGGTCCTGCGTTTCGATCGGAATAAGAAAGAGTTGTGGGAAAATGTCCTCGAAACACTGCGCAGCCCTGTTAAAAAGCGGCTGTGGGTAAAACATTCTCTCAATAAGCCATTGGGTATGAGGGCCGGCCTGTCTGCCCTGGCTTACTATTCCGCTCTGGCAGAGCCTGCAAATCCTGTGTTTGCCCTGGAAGGAAAGAAGTGGAAAAGGATTAAGATCAACAAAAACTTAAGCGTACTGGAGATTGCGGAACCAGGCGCCTGTGAGTTGGAAATTTGGAGTTATCCTCCGGAGTTGTTCGCAAAAGACGGCGTGGTGGACCGGTTTTCCCTATACCTGAGTATGCAAGCGAATGACGATGAACGCGTGGAATTGGCATTAGAAAAAATGATGGAGGGTCATTGGGGTCAAACCTTGATCGTTGATTAATTTTTTTAGTTACAAATCTATGTTTGACCCCATTTTCGTTCGATCATAGGTATTTTTTCTTCGTTCTTCTCCAGATGGTATTTCCTATGGTAGACAAAGCTCCTTGCAAAATGTGTGAATCAGAAGGACTTTAACATGATTTTATTCATGAGTAAAATAGAGTGCGCATGATTTTAGCAATTTCCAAGCCTCTCCATAATAAGGAGTAACTTTTCTCATATAATTTCACCCGCCCACAACGTCTTACAAAACACTTGCCATGGCAGGATAGTGATATCTGATTTCAATTTCCTGGGTAAAGGGTCCCTTGAAACGATCAAACTCTTGAGGCATTTATGTTCTTCCCGAAAGAGATGGAGACCTTTGGTTTTTTCCAGGGTATTTTCAGAAGACTTGACTTCAATCGCAACGTCAGCATCTCCAATAATAATATCCACTTCGGCGCCACCTGCCGTTCGCCAAAATGTTATCGGAAAATCCAATCTACTGTAATGCCTGTAGGCCCAGC
>CAZYIM010000081.1:0-3941 GCA_964647565.1 uncultured Methanosarcinales archaeon | reverse complement strand
GCTGACCATCGATTCAGTGATTTCAGCAGGTTTAATGAAAAACTCCCCGACCCCTCAAATGACTTCTTGCTCGCGAAGTTTCTCTATCTCCTGTGTGGAGTAACCCAGATATTGGGTGAGAATCTCTTCGGTCTGTTCCCCCAGAAGCGGTGGCGGATATTTTATATCTCCCGGTGTTTCCGAATAGTTAACCGGAATACCGGTAACTTTCAGCTTCCCGGCTACGGGATGTTCCACTTCCTGCAGCATTTTCAAGGCATGCACCTGAGGAGAACTGAAAACCTCTTCCAGTGTGCTGATCGGTCCGTTGGGGACTTTCGCCTGAGCCATCAAATCCAGGAGTTCGGCTTTTGTGTACTGTCTTGTTTTTTCCTCCAGGATGGGCGTTAAAGCCTCACGGTTTTCCACCCGTTTCGGATTGGTAATAAAGCGGGGATCTTCAATAAGATCGTGCAGATCCAGGATTTCGCAAAACCGCCTCCAGAGCGTATCGTTGCCGGCAGCGATGTTGATGTATCCGTCTGAGGCGGGAAAGCTTTCATAGGGGGTAATCAAGGGATGAATGTTCCCTTCGGGTTCGGGGGATATTCCGGTCGTAAAGTACCGTCCGGCTTGAAAGGAATGCAGGGCGATCTGACCTCCGAGAAGCGAGGTCTCAACCAGTTGCCCTTTGCCGGTGAGCTCCCGGTGCCAAAGTGCCCGCATGATCCCGAATGCTCCGAATATGCCGGCAATGATATCCCCGATGGGCGTTCCCACCTTTACCGGCATTTTTCCCTTCTCTCCGGTAAACCCCATGATGCCGCCCATTCCCTGGGCGATGAGATCAAAGGCGGGCCGTCCTGCATCCGGTCCTGTGGAACCGAACCCGGTGATGGAGCAGTAAATGAGTCCGGGGTTGAGCGTTTTAAGGGTCGGGTAGTCTAATTTCAGCTTTTGGGTTACGCCGGGCCGGAAATTTTCCACAACCACATCGGCCTTCTTGATCAGTTCCTGGACAATCGCAAGGCCCTTTTCGGTTTTCATATCTACGGTAATGCTCTTTTTGTTCCGGTTGATGCTGACGAAATAAGAGTTAAACCCTTCTGTGAATTCAGCCCCCCAGGACCTGGCGTCGTCGCCGGCCCCGGGTCGTTCCACCTTGATGATCTCGGCGCCTATATCTCCCAACATCATGGTACAATAGGGTCCGGCCAGAGCCCGGGTTAAGTCCACTACAATTAATTTTTTCGCTTGGTTTTCCATTAATTCATTTCCTCCCTGATCATAGAGAAAGATTAGAGGGTTAGCTTTCTGCCAGAAAATATGAACAAATCTATCACGAACGATAACCCAAAAGAAGGTGGCCAGTTTTAAGGCCAATTTGTTCTCTTTTGGTTATAGGATCGATCTTTTTTTGTAAACATAATCCGACTATTGCGATATACTCAACCTGAACTTTTTTGCATAAATTTAGATTTAATACAAGGTCAGCCGCTTGTGTTTTCGATGATGGAAAATATATATTGATATGACTCATTTCTCTATGCTTAGCTGATCAAATAATATGGAAGATATTGCAATGTTTTGTTGAGAAAAGGGAAGATGATGAAGCTCGAATTTAAAAGGCGTTTTGATGCTCCAACCGGATATGGGTATCTAGCGGGTTTATGTTAATGGGGCCGGATTATGCCCGATGGTTTGCGAAAAATGCGCTGATACGCTTTTTACTAAGTGCGATATATTTTCCCTTAGTTCATTAAAGTCTTTCCAGCACGATTGCTGTAAGACAAATCGGGCAAAAATCCGGCCCCAAGTTTAAGGGAGTGAGACCCTATAAGGGGGGTCATCACCATTTGTCTTTATTTACAGCATGAACCGTGCCGGAATTGGAAGGGGCATGTGAACTTTTAGAAAAAATGTTCATTATCAGAATGTTAGAAGTATAACGAAAATATTTATCGAAAATCGATTTGGTGTTGACTGGGATTCACCAAATGCCAATTTGGGAGGGCGGATATTAAAATTCTCTTGAATTCAGATAGTTAAGTGAAGAATGCCATTTTGGAGTATCTCAATTCTTTCAAAGGAACTATTCAAATGGATTCAAAAAGAAAGACTGCGCGTCAATTGGCCCGGCAATTTCTCGAAAAAAATGATCCTTTGGGATGGTTCGAAGCGCTCTATTCCGCTGCTGAAGGAGATGAAGATATCATCCCGTGGGCCGATATGCACCCGAATCCGAGCCTTGTGGATTGGCTCGATTCAAACAATATAAGCGGCAACGGAAAAAAGGCGCTTAAAATCGGCTGCGGTCTGGGAGATGATGCAGAAATACTGTCTGAGAGGGGTTTTAGCGTGACCGCTTTTGATATTTCCGCATCGGCCATAGAATGGTGCCAGAAACGGTTTCCCCGCTCAACGGTCGGTTATTCAATACAGGATCTGTTTGAATCTCCCCCTTCCTGGGATCATGCCTTCGATTTTGTGCTGGAAGCCTACACCCTGCAAGTGCTGCCCCCGGATCTTCGCCCTAAAGCAATAGAACAGATCGTCCGATTCGTTGCGCCGGACGGGACCCTTCTGGTTATCTGCAGAGGGAGAGAACCGGGGGATGATCCAGGGAAAATGCCGTGGCCGTTGATGAAAGATGAACTGGAATTATTTAAACAACAGGGATTGCGGGAAGTGTCTTTTGAAGAGTTTTTTGATGATGAAAACCCACCGGTGAGACGGTTTCGCGTCGTTTATCAGCGTTAAGCAGCCCCTTAGTATTCGCTTGACTTAGAAGTTTTTTTAAGGCAGAGTGTTGATTATAACCAATTAAAATGAAAAAGAAAATTAGTCTTCAACGGGTTCTTACGAGCAAGTTCTTCCTAGAATTTATACGAAATAGACCATTAAGGATGTAGTGAACGAAACGGCAACGGGAATAGCCGGGTTTGTAAGGGTTTAAGCCACCCAACCGGCAATGCGCTAACGTTTACAGAAAAGAGAGGAGGGAAAGAAAATGAAGTCTATGAAATTTTTACTTGGTTTTATGATTGTTGCATTATTGGCGGTCTTTCCTGCCCAGGGCATTGCCAAAACCGCCCTGGTTTATGGAACCACCGAAAAGGTGACGGACATGGATCCGGCAAATGCCTACGATTTCCATACCTGGGAGATTTTTTACAACATCTACCAAGGATTGACGGGGTACCCGCCGGGCAAGACCAATCTTGTACCCAACCTGGCTGAATCCTATGACATCGTCGATGGCGGAAAAGGTTATGTGTTCAAACTCAAACAAGGGGTAAAGTTCTCGGACGGAACGCCTCTTGATGCCAACGCGGTCAAATGGTCTATCGACCGGGTCATGCGAATTAAGGGAGATCCGTCATGGCTGGTGACCGACTTCGTCAAAAGCGTAGAAGTCGTTGGCCAGGACAAAGTCAAATTCAACTTGCACAATCCGGTGGCCTATTTTCCCTCATTGGTGGCCACCGTTCCCTATTACCCGGTAAACCCAAATGTTTATCCGGCGGATAAAATCGTTAAGGACCCGGGTGAATTAAAAGGCGGAAAGCTCGTCGGTTTGGGTGCCTATCGGGTGGTTTCCTTCAAAAGGGACCAGGAAGTGGTGATGGAAGTGAATCCGAATTTCTATGGAGAAAAACCCAAAAACGATATGGTCGTTATCCGTTACTTTGCCGATGCCACCACCATGCGTCTGGCGCTTGAAAAGGGTGAAATCGATTTTGCTTTCAAGTCCTTCAACCCGTCCGACATCAATGATCTCAAAAAATCGGCAAAAATAAAAACCATCGTTGGGCAGGGCCCGTATATCCGATACATCTGCTTTCAAAACAATACAAAACCGTTTGATAATCGAATTGTGCGGCAAGGTATTGCGGCTGCGGTCAATCGTCCGGATTTCATCAAAAAGGTATTCCTGGGACAGAATGAACCCCTCTATTCCA
>CAZYIM010000080.1:0-4177 GCA_964647565.1 uncultured Methanosarcinales archaeon | reverse complement strand
TCTTTATTCCTGAAAAAAGGCGCCAAACACTTTTCGTTGCATCCAATCAAGCTTGTGAAAAACAAACAATTAATCATAGGTGTCTTGCTCTATGGTCTGAGCTCAGTTCTCTTTATACCTGCACTTAAGTTTGGAGAATTGAGCATTATTTATCCTATTACCTCCCTTTCTTATATATGGGTGGCGTTAATATCTGTGAAATATTTAAACGAGAAAATGAATAAATATAAATGGATAGGTATTTTTTTTATAATATTGGGAGTTGTGCTAATAGCACTCTAAAAAATGTCAAAGAAAATATTTTTTGTAATACCTGCGTACAATGAAGAAAGAGCGATTGGCAAAGTAATCGATGATCTGAAAAGAACAGGATATACTAATCTTGTCATTATTGATGATTGCTCTAATGATAAGACATCTGAGATTGTTAAAAGTAAGGATGTTTTTCTTTTACAGCACCTTATTAATAGAGGGCAGGGTGCTGCTTTGAAGACAGGTATTGATTTCGCGTTAGAACACAGAGCGGATTATATAGTTACTTTTGATTCAGATGGCCAGCATAGAATCAGCGACCTACCTCAGATGCTTAAACCTGTGTTAGATGGGCGAGTGGATGTTACTCTTGGATCTAGATTCTTGAAAAAAGAGTCTATTGATAAGGTTTATCCTTTGAAGAAATTCATGCTTAAAATTGCTGTGCTGTTTATGCTGGTCATGTATGGCATTAAACTCAGCGATGCCCATAATGGTTATAGAGTTCTGTCGAGGCGTGCTGCTAGTAAGATCCAAATCAAATGCGACAGGATGGAGCATGCATCTGAGATTGTTGAAGAGATTTATAAGAACAAGATACGTTTCAAAGAGGTGCCAGTTACAATAGAATACACCGATTACTCCCGGGCCAAAGGACAAAGTCATTTTAACAGTGTTAGGATTGCCATCAAGCTCATTCTTAGAAAGCTATTTAATTAATAACCCAACATTTTTCTAAGCGCAAACGTCAAGCATTTTGGCTCTTTTAATATTGCTGTTGAGAAATATGCCCAGGGTTTGTCCCTGCTTTTTTTTTGAAGTAGATTAGTTATGTTTTCTCTTTTACAGAGATTTATCATTCTATTCCAATCATTATCTGTGAATTTGTCTAGAGCTTTTCTTATGGTCAGATGCATCCAGAGATCTTTACCAATCTCTCTTTTCCAGATCATCTCATAATCCTTCTCTTTTTCAATAGCTTTTTTTAGGCATTGTCCTGCAAATAGTCCCTGGACAATTCCGCCGCCTGTTGTGGCTTTTACCATGGTTGCAGAGTCACCTATCAAGAAGGTTCTTTTGGAGCTGCTTTTGAGTCTTGGACTATATATAGGTACCGATCCTGCCTGTTTTTCTATAATTCTGCCCTTGAATCTTTTTATGAAATCATCAAATACTTGCTTTGGCTTGTTCCTGCTGATGATTCCAACTCTAAGGGTGTTGTGATCTTCAGGTACAGCCCAACCAAGATCATTGATGTATGGATAGAACTCTATATAGTTATCATTCTTCTTTTTAATCCTTGCCTGGATGCCTGTGAAGAATTGTCTTTTGCCAAATATGTGAGTTGTTTTTGCAACCTCGGAATTTGGGCCATCAGCACCTATTAATATAGATGCTCTGATCCTTTTGTTTTTCTTGGCTTTGAGATCTCTTATGATGAGGTCTTTACCTTCAATGTTTTGGAATCTGTGTTCGAGATTGATGTTGCAGCCCGCTTTTCTGGCTTGTTTTGCTAGATATTGGTCAAAAGCTTGCCTGTCAAGTATAAACTCTGGTTTTTTGAATTTTAACTCAAGAAACTCTTTATTAGGCGAATATATTCTGACTAGTTTGGACTTGTTCTGTATGAAATTTTTTTTTGGTCTTATTATATCTGAAAATGATTGTGTTACTATGCCTGTGCATTGAACTGGACTGCCAATTGTTTGATGCGCTTCATATAATTCGACATCGTGGTTCTTGGCCAGAAGCATGGCTACGTGACATCCTGCGGGACCGCCACCTATTATTTTAATGTCCATTGAAATAAGGGGTTCTTTTTTTTTAATAAAGCTTCTGCTCAACTTCTGATTTTTTCGTCACTGATTAAATACGAAAAAACCGAAACATTTAAATAGGCCACCCATTTCCATTACTATCACATAATGATAACATTAAGTGATTATTATAGAGAGGTAACAAAATGTCTGCGATAAAGAATATTCTGAACAAAACAAACAAAACACTCTTGACCCTGCTTATATCTGCAGGTGCATTTTTTAGTGCAAATCAGACTAACGCACAATGTATCGATGATTTGAAGACCCCTGACAAGTATCCTATTTGGAACAAGGCTGTCCTTCAAAAGATGCCATACACTATCAATACCAATGATGGCGAGACCATAAAAGGTGTTTTTGAATGGGCTCCTGCAGTACTAAGACCTGTCGAATATCTTGATGGTAAGATCACAATTGACATTCCCGAAAAGACAACTGGAGAATACATAAAACCAATAGAGTACATGCTGATAAAAGGAGACGCTAAGGATTTTGTTAACAATCGGGCAGAAGCAATAAGCACCTTAAAAATTAATGATGGTAAAGTTGTAATAAACAGTGATTCTCTTAAAACAGGAACCTATTCTATAGCGCCAGTCTTTGCTACGGACAGTGATTGCAAAGACAAAAGAGCTGAACTTCCATATGCTTCATTTGCAGTTGGAAAGAGAGACACAGTAGAAGTTCCTGTTGAAGTTGAAGCTCCTGATAAATCTGTGCCTAAAACATTCAATATAATCAATAATACCTACAACGGTCCAAGGGATGCTCTTGAAGAGAAAGAGAAGAAAACCAAGCCCAAACCAAAAAAGAAGAAAGTTGTATGCCCAACAAAAAGCGGTATTTATGCTATGACCAATGGACAGCAGGGAATGCTGATGTATGGTCTTGATTTCTACGAGCATGCAAGAGCAGGTATCCTTTTAGCTACTCCATTCAAGACAGAAAAGGAAGTTCCTGTGGATATCAATACAACAGTCTTTCAATCTTATGTGGAGAATTCAAATCATCCAGTAAGCTTGGGACTTTTGCTTCAAGGACGATTCAATGTTGGAAACCTTCACTGCTATGTCGGAGGTGTCTTGATTGATCTCCTGGACAATAACCACAATATTAGGTTAGAGGACATGAATAAGGGAGATGGTATGAGGCCAAACAGGGATGTTGATGAAAGAATCACAGATCATACTTTGGAAGGAAGGCCGGCTATTAATCTTGAATACAGGGTATTCAACGATAAGTTGTGCATTGGCGCAATGTATATGCCAAAGATAGGCAACCAACGTGAAGAGGTACCCCAAATTATGGGTGGAATCGGTGTGAGGTTTTGAGGGAATAAAAATGAAAAAAACGCTACTAGTATTCCTAACATTGTTTATTTTGATGATTACACCAGTTTTAGCTGCAGACGGCAACATTGCATGGTTTGGCGGCTCAAACACTAAGACTGTATCTGAAGGCGAGACAGCTCATTTTTCAGCTATTGCCTATAAGCAGTCAGGTCCAAGCATGCATATATATGTTGAGCTATATGATGCAAATACTGGCGCTTATGTCAAGACTATACGAGAACTGACAACATCTGATCCCGCATGGGGAGAAGATCTTTCTGTATTGCCAGGTCCTGGTGCATATCAGGTTTTGCTTGAAGTGCAGGACAATGTCGGAACCTTTAAACAATATATCTACTTGGATGTTATCTGGGGAGATGTGCCTTTTGGAGGTATTGATGTTGATGGAAATCCTAAATATGAATATGCTCCTGTGGACGTCAACTTTAGATGCCAGGTAGAGGGTGGTAATGCGCCTATATCATATAGTTGGGCATTTGATGACGGTACAACTGCAACAGGCCAATACCCACAAAAAACATACAATGCTGCAGGCAACTATACAGCAACTTGTACTGCAACAGACGACAAGGGCAAGACCAAGTCAGGCAGTGTAGTTATACCTGTTCTAGGACAAGCACCTTCTCCTGAATGTAGTGATGGTATTGATAATGATAATGACGGTGCAACTGACTATCCTAATGATTTCAGCTGCGATAGTGCAGATGATGATGACGAGACCAATCCTAAGGCAAAGTGTCAAGATGGGCAAGA
>CAZYIM010000079.1:0-4731 GCA_964647565.1 uncultured Methanosarcinales archaeon | reverse complement strand
TATACATGTTTTCCCGGTAGTTTTCCCAGTGCCCGCTCCGCTCCCATAAATTCCGTTGAAGCATGATGGGTGTTTTGATCTCCACATATCCGTCTCTTTTATGTTCCAGTCTCCAGAAATCGAGAAGGGCGTTCCAGATTTCCATACCTTTCGGATGAAAAAAGGCCATTCCCGGCGCGTCATCGTGGAAACTGAAAAGATCGAGAGCGGTTCCGATCTTTCGATGATTCCGTTTCTTTGCTTCCTCCAACATATAAAGGTGTTCATTCAGATCCTTTTTATTGAAAAAAGCGGTACCATAAATCCGCTGAAGCTGTTCCCTCCTTTGATCGGCTCTCCAGTATGCGCCGGAAACTTTCATCAATTTGAAGGCCTTAATAAATCCGGTATGCGGTACATGCGGTCCGCGGCAAAGATCCGTAAACTCACCATCATCATAGAAAAAGATGGTTCCGTCTTCCAACTCGGAGATGAGTTCAAGCTTGTAGCGTTCATCTTGATAGAAATCTTCGGCTCTTGTTTTGGAGACCGCTTTCCGGATAAAGGGATACTTGGCCTGGACGATTTTCGTCATTTCTGCTTCTATCTTTGAAAAATCGTCCTCTGAAATCGGCTCCATATCGATATCGTAGTAAAAACCGTCTTCTACCACGGGACCGATAGTCAGCTTTGCGTCATTATATACCCGCAAAATCGCCTGAGCCATCACGTGGGCAGCACTATGCCGCATAATCTCCAGTCCTTCGGCATCGCTGGTAGTGATAAACCGAACGTTGGCATCCACTGTAATGCTTTGATGGAGATCGGTTGGTATGCCATTAAGTTCCATGGCAACACAGTTTCGTGCAAAACCATCAGATATGCTCTTTGCCACATCCAAGCCTGACGGGGCTTCCGGAAAACTCTTTATGCTTTTATCTGGAAATGTTATGGTGACCATCGTTTACTCGCATCACTTTGTTGATCGGTTATATTAATCCGAACTCGTTCTCAGCAAAAAGTAATCCAATTTTTGTGAGAGTCCATAAGTTATCGAAATTTAGGGGAAACCGTTTTCCGGGTCAAGAAAAAAATGAAAGGTTCCGGGCCAGTGAACTATCAATACATTGACACCGCCGCAAAACTCAACAAGATTACAAAAGCCCTTGTTCAGCGGAAAACGGTAGCCGTAGATCTGGAAGCAGATTCCATGCACCATTACAAGGAAAAGATCTGTCTGATTCAGATTGCTACCCGAAAAACGTGTATCGTCATCGATCCGCTTCAAATCCGAGATTTATCACCGCTGAACGTTCTGTTTGAAAGCCCGGATATTCAGAAGGTCTTCCACGGTGCGGATTATGATGTCCGTTCATTGTATAGGGATTATGATATTCAAATACAAAATTTGTTTGATACCGAGCTGGCCTGCCGGTTTTTGGGCGTTCCGGAAACCGGATTGGATGCAGTATTGTATAACCGGTTTAATGTCCAGTTGAACAAACGATTTCAGAAAAAGGATTGGTCCAAACGGCCCTTACCAAAAGAAATGATGGATTATGCGGCAAGCGATGTGATTTATCTAATTGCTCTGGCAGCTGAATTAAGAAAAGAACTCATGGCAAAAGGTCGACTATCATGGGCTCAGGAGGAATGGGATCTTCTAAGTCAGGTGAGACCCTCTACGAAAGATGAGGAGCCGTTGTTTCTCAGATTTAAAGGAGCCGGAAGACTCAGTCCCAGAAGCCTAACCATACTGGAATCGCTTCTGCAGATGAGAGACGAGTTCGCTTTAAGAAAAGACAAACCCTGGTTTAAAATTTTACGGAACCAAACCCTTCTGAATATCGCCGTTACCCAATCGGCTAATTTAAAATACCTTTTGAATAACCGACTACTCGCTGCAAAAGAAATATCCATGTATGGAAGCGCCATATCTCGTGCGATCGACAAGGCTTTGGCAATTCCAAAAAATTGTCATCTGAAATATCCTTACCAGCCGAAACCCAGAGTGAAGCCGTCTGCCAGAAGAAGGATCGAGAAACTCCGGCAATGGAGAGAAGATAAAGCAAAAATCCTCCGAATAAACCCGGCCATAATCTGTAACAATACGCTTCTGTCAATTATTGCTGATGTAAATCCAGAAACAAGTATGGAATTAAGACAGATTAGAGAGATGAAAAATTGGCAGATCCAAACCTTCGGTGATGAACTGATACATGCATTAAAGAGTGAATAAATGAGCAAGCTCGAAAAAAGATTAATCATATGTGCCATCGTTTTTGTACTGGTTTATGTCGGTGCAATTATCGCGACTGTCAAATCAAGAGTAGATAATCCTCAAAAAATAACAAGCCTTGAGTCCGCCATACCCGCGGAAGAAGAAAGACGGCTGGTTTTGGCCGAGCTTCTTCTTCCCATGGCTGTTCTTTTTACTCTTTCGGTTTGTTTTATTTTGGCTAGGAAGAAAAGAATAAAAACCTACCAGGCGCTGGACGAGCCGGATGGTATGGAATGAAGAGTAAAGGTGCGATGACCGTTGAGCAGTTAGATTGGATTTGACGGATGATTCGAGAATATTATCAAAAATACTGGCCCTTTAATTTTCCGATACCCAAAAAAGAAAAGAAAATGCCGCCGACCTTAACGACAGATCGATTGATACTCAGGCCGGTTATGGAATGTGATGCAGAAGATATTCAACGTTTGGCCGGGGACCCGGCCATAGCCGATACCACCTTGAATATTCCGAATCCCTATGAAATCGGAAGGGCAAAAGAATGGATTGAATCCCTTCATCCTCAATTTGAAAAGGGCATACGGACGGTTTTTGCCATGGTAGAGCGTCAAACTGAGGAATTTGTCGGCGCCATCGAACTCAGAATCGATCATCGATACCAGAGAGGCGAGTTGGGATACTGGATCGGTAAACCCCATTGGAACACCGGCTATTGCACAGAAGCCGGCCAAGCGATTTTGGAGTACGGATTTTCCCGATTAAACCTGAACCGCATTTATGCCAATCATTTTTCCAGAAACGCATCTTCCGGAAGAGTCCTGCAAAAGCTGGGAATGCTTCACGAAGGCCACGCCCGTCAGCATGTGAAAAAAGGCGATCGTTTCGAAGACATCGAGATTTACGGAATTCTCAAGGAAGAATGGGAAGCCATCCGAACGCCTGCAAACCCTTAATTCCTCTCCAATCTCTTTAAATTTTCCCCTGCCATCTCCCGATCAAATTGTAGATAAATCACTCATGTTTCGGACCCTATAATTGCCAGAGATCCAATATGGATGGGGGCGAATGGGGTTTTAAAAAGGCAAACTAATGATGTTGTCGTTCCTAAGTATGATCCACGCACCATTACGTCGGAGCCAGGCACAATGGAAAACAGTGATGATGCCCCGCGGTTGTTGGTACAGGACGGTCGCTTTGTTAAGATGTTTTGTGCCGTTCTTAGAGCCACCTTCAAAACTATTTTGCCTTTTTAAAACCCCATTCGCCCTCA
Source organism: uncultured Methanosarcinales archaeon (assembly GCA_964647565.1). Taxonomy (GTDB): domain Archaea; phylum Nanobdellota; class Nanobdellia; order Woesearchaeales; family CAZYIM01; genus CAZYIM01. Next base: position 1,243 of record CAZYIM010000079.1, on the reverse strand, counting down.
TTTGCTACGACAATCCTGCATCTTAGGGGTGCGAAACATGAGTAAATCATTTCAATCCCGTTGACATATTTCGGATTTTCAGATATTCTGAATTTCGGAGGTGATGAAGCATGTTAAACGAAACGATAAAGGTCGGAAAAAGGGGTACGGTTGTCATCCCGGTAAACCTTCGCAAAAAATATGGATTAGAAGAAGGATCACAGCTCATTATTGAAGCCTCATCAGAGGGTGTATTATTGCGGCCGGTGGTAAGCCTGCCCGTAGAAATATACACCCCGGAAAGAAAGGCAGAGTTCCTGCTCAACAGCACGGTCACATATGAAGAGTATACAGAGGCCGTACAACAGGTTCGTGAAATGGGACTTAATCCTGACAAAATTTCCCATATCAAACCAAAGAAAAAATGAGTGTAGATAGAGTATTTATAGATGCAAACATTCTATTTTCTGTGGCATATGGAAGCCCGGGTTTGAAACGATTATGGGAATTGGCGGAAAATGGATCTTGTATTCTGTTTGCTTCCCGATATGTTATTGAAGAAGCAAAACGAAACCTTGCTGAAGCAAAGTATATAGAGAATCTCGATGAGTATTCGAATAATGTTTACACCATTTCAGAAGTCGACCCCGAGCTTGTCTGCCCAGTTGACCTACCGGACAAAGACCGGCCGGTTCTCATGGCTGCGATATCTGCAGAGGCCGATTACCTCATAACCGGTGACGTGACACATTTTGGAAAATATTTCGGAAAAACCATCATGGGAGTGAAAATATGTCTTCCCCGTGATTATATTTCTACCAAAATAAAAATCTAAAACTCCTTATTTATCCATCGAAGCATCATACCCCAGCATCGAGAATCGAGTGTGCGGTATCACATCTCCGATGCTATCTTGATTCTCTCATAATATTCATGTAAGCAAAAACGGATCGATCGCGTGTGTAGAACTGTATCGGATATACCCATCCACGCGGTGCGAGTTGTTCGCTTTTATGGAGGTACGTATGCTGGAAACACTACCGATTTTATTCATTGCCACTTCTCTGATTCTTATCATTACCCCCGGTCAGGACATGATGCTGGTGATGTCCAGGTCCATCGCGCAAGGATGGAGGGCCGGCGTTGCAACGGCAGCAGGGGTAAGCTTCGGTCTCCTCGGGCACACCGTGCTGGCCGCACTCAATTAGTCTAAAATATCAGATAGTTCCAGTTAGCTTCATTTCTATTTGACATTTACCCTTTA
>CAZYIM010000078.1:0-4762 GCA_964647565.1 uncultured Methanosarcinales archaeon | reverse complement strand
CGGGAAAATCAGATATTTTTAGAAAAATTCGGCGACGGACATAGTCCCTAGAGACCTATTATTATGATACTTATAGTCATCTTATTTGTCAAGAAAAATGATACTTATAGTATCGTAGACAATAAGTAGCAAAGATGTAATAATATCTCTATATGAAAAGCGCTATTCTTAAGAAATTCGGCCAAAAGGTCAAAAAACTAAGAGAAAACAAAGGCTGGACCCAGGAAGAGCTAGCCAAGAGGTGCGGTCTTCATAGAACCTATATTGGAAGTATTGAAAGAAACGAAAGAAACGTTAGTCTAATTAATATTGAGAAGATTGCTAAGGCGTTAGGGGTTAACACCAAGCAATTATTGTGAGGAGAAAGATGGATAAATCTTCTATGCTGAATGTAGTTAAAAAGTTGCCATTTGATATTAAGCAGTCTGTCTATAAGGAAGGCAACATAGAAGTGCAGTTATTCCGTCCATCAACCCTGTCAAAACGATTTAAAAGCTATGATGTGAAAAAGAATTTTCAAATTTGGCTTAAAGAAGACGGGAGGGAATTTAGACCAAATCATCTTAGGGTTATGATCGATTTAAACTTACGAGTAAGAAGTCGAGGGGATTTAAAGGAAAAATTGCTGGCTTCTTTCGACAATATTTTTTATGGTAAAGATCCATTAAGTGAACTTAAAGATTTAAAGGATGAAAAGTTCGAATATTATCTTAATTCGTTAACGATTGTAGGTGTTCTTAGCCAGTTATTTATAATCGAGCAGGAATATGCTTATCATAGGGAAAGTAATTTTGATCCGCCTACATTGTTTTATCAAGGATGGGTAAGGGAGTTTATTGATAATCCAAAGGAAATAGATAATCTTTGTATGAGCGTGTGCAGCGGTCAGCCACCATTAGCTAAATACGTTGCTTTAGAAAATAAAAAGAATAGGAAATTTAGCAGTAATTTACAACCGCTTTGGTATTTGAAGGATACTGATTAATTATACTCTGACTAAATGTTGAAGATTTCTTCGCGAAGATTCGCTACGACTTTTTGATGATTTATTTTCTTCTTGTCTTTCCAGCATCTTAAACCTTTTAATAGAAAGATCTAAATAATTCTTTTCTAATTCAATTCCTATATATTTTCTACCGAGTTTATAAGCTGCAAGCCCACTAGTTGCGCTTCCGCTGAAGGGGTCTAGTACTATATTATTTTTCTTAGTAGAAGCAAGGATGATGCGTTCTAATAGGGCCATAGGCTTCTGTGTGGGGTGCTTGCCAAAGATTTTTTCTTCGGGACGAGGCGCTAAGATTGGCCATATACTTTTCATTTGTTTGTTGTTATTCATTTCTTTCATTAGACTATAGTTGAAGCAGTGCCTGCTTTTCTTATTTTTAGCCGCCCAGATTACAGTTTCGGTCGCATGCGTAAAGTATCTACATGATAGGTTTGGCGGAGGGTTAACTTTATCCCAGGAAATATCATTTAAGATTTTAAACCCTAATTCCTGCATGGCAAAGCCTACAGAAAATATAACGTGAGAAGTGCCAGAAACCCATATAGTGCCATTAGGGGTTAAAACATCTTGGCAGGCTTTGAGCCATTTTAAATTAAATGCGTGAGTTTCTTTAATACCTCTTGAGACGTCCCATTTACCCTTATTTACACTTGTCATCCTACCGGCGTGGCAGGTTATGCCCCCATTGGATAGAAAATAAGGGGGATCAGCAAAAATCATGTCTATAGAGTTCTCTTGAAGCAAGGGAAGGAATTTCAGGCAATCGTCCCTGAATAGGTAAAAGGCATTATTTTTGTCTTTAAAGTAGGCGTTTTGGTGAGATTTCACAACAGTGACGTAGATCTCCTTTTTCCATTTGATGAATTCTTTAGTGCTTTGGTTGTTCTTTCGGGCCATTTGTTCCTCCATAGCGGGATACCTCCTTATAATACTACATATACTTGTTATCGGCAATAAAAAAACCTTCGCTTGTTCTGCGAAGGTTTTACTTTTTTAAAGTGGAGGTTCCCCCTTCGAACACACCACTATACTTTACAAGTATAAATTCCTCTTACAACTCCCTCAACACGAAAATCATCAGCTGCCATAAACGGTTCATGGGAAGGGTTAATTGATACAAGGATTATTTCTTTACCTTTTTGTATTATTTTTTTTATAAGAGCTTCGCCTTTATTGACGCATACTGTTATAGTACCATTATCGGGTTTTTTTGATTTCTTAGCAATTACTAAATCGCTATCATTTATCTTTGGCGACATGGAATTACCCTTTGCTTTAACCATAAAAGCTTCTGAGGATGGGAAGCCGAGAATTTGTGAGGCAATCGGTATGCGATCTATAGGGTTTCCATCCAGTATGCTTCCATTAGGTCCGCATTGCGCTAAACCATATAGATTAATATATGTTATTTTCTTTTCTGGCGAGTCAGCTAAAACCTGATAGTCTCTAGGATTACTATGATTACGCCTTAGATATCCTTTTTTCTCTAATTGTTGTATATGATGATGAACTACACTGGGGGAGGATACTTTTAATTCATCTTGTAACTCGCGCATCGTTAGAGGATCAGTAATATTTTTTTTAAGTATGAGTAGAAGTTTTTGTTGGATTGGATGAAGTTTCTTCATGGATTCACCTTTTATAAAATTATTGTAAGGGCTAAGCAACAAGGTGTCAAGAACTATTTTTTTGTTCTACCTTTTGTTCTTGACAGTCTAAGGTTTCTGTGATAAGATTTCATGCGCTGATTAGGCTAGGTCGTTAAACAAAGGAGGTATAAGATGGCTAAGGCGACAAAGGCACAGATTAGAAAAGAAAGGTCTCCAGAGAGAATCGAAAAGGTTCTAAAACAAAAAGGTTATTCAGATGGGAGGTTGCCTCCCGGAAAAGTCCTTCATCATATCAAGTCGGTTATAGAGGGCGGGAAGACAACACCAAAGAATACCAGAGTTATTCCAAAGGCTAAGCATAAGCAGATTCACGCTAACCGGAAAGCAAGAGGCAGAGTCTAAGCGCATCAAAAAAAGGAGGGAATCTACCCCGAAATTCTTCGGACCGGGAGGGAATTTAGGATTCTACCCAATTATTATTTTCCCCGAATTTGTGAGAATCTTTATGCTTGCTGGGATAGCAAAATAGAGATACAATTGCGGCGTATAGTAAATCTAAAGGACGGATTGCTAAATTAAGAGGGAAAAAATGGAGTTCAAAGAGAGAATAGTATTGATATTGGCGTGGCTCAGATATATTGGAGAGAATTACCCGAGTCCCTATGGGACAAAGGTATCTTACATTAGAGAAGCAATGAAAACCCGCAATAAGGCAGATATTTTAGATGCTGACATTAAGTATTTATTCGATAAAGATTATATCGAGAATTGGTATACACCACCTGATGCTAAAAAATGGCCATATATGTATGGGATGGATTACCTAATTAAAATAACAGCCAGAGGTATTGACTATCTCGAGGAAGAAAAATCTAAGAATAAGATATCACCCCAAGTTGTTCAATATATACAGAGTGGCTTTGCGAATGTAAGCGGCTCGGGCAATGCTTACTCACAAGTAAATATAAATAATACTTTCAAACAAGTTTACAATATGATCGAACAAGAAACAAAAGAAAATCCTGAAGCAAAAGAAGAACTTATTAAAGAAATTAAGGATATTGAGGAAGAACTAAAGAATAATAATTTTGAGAAAATAAAGCAAAAACTTTCTAAATTAAAGGAGAAGGCCAAGTTTTTATTTCCAGTGCTGCAACAGATAGTAGTCGAAGTTTTTAAAAATTGGGTAGGCGTTTAATACAAATCTCTAACTTAGGTTTTCAATTGCCAGTAGATGTCTATAATATTTTTTAGATTCACCCTATTTCTATTCCAATGTCACTACCACCTCTAAATATAAAGATTTTGTTTCATGCTTTAGCCATTCTCGCCGGTGTTATCGCAGGGGCCTGCGGTCTTTTATCATCTAACAATCGGTTGACCTTGTTTGTAACATTTGCTTTAATTGCGGGTATTTTTGAATTAGCTATTCCATTTTTAAAGCTTCCACCCGTTAAGCCTCCAAAACTTTCTCATTCCATAACTAGCTTACCTTCAAATTATGCAGAAGGACTTGAAATTGATGGGGTAGAATGGAAGAAAGATTATAAGGAATATATAGTAATTGTTAGCAACAAGAGTAATAGTTCTGAAATTTATGATCTAAGAATAGATATGGATGTTATTGGTGGTATAGTTAAACATCGCATTTTATCACAGCGCGGGTGCGAAAATATAACCTTTTCAGAGGGCGCTTTCGGTGAAGGGGGTATCGTAAAAGGAAAGGTAATGGTAGAAACTGTTAAAAGTTATGAAAGTAATCTATATGTTAGTGCCAGTAAATTATATCCTGAAAGCCACTTTGAAATAAAACTAATAGTCAAAGTATTGCCTACAGGTGTGCAGGAAGCTCCTCGAAGTGGATTCTTCGGAGTTAAATACCGCTATCTTGACGCAGAGGGTAAAACGGCGAAAAAATCTTATGCCCACAAAATTATTATGAAAGATAGTATTAGTCAATTTTTGCATATCGACACCGACAACTATCTTACTGGAAGAATTAGGAGAGCAATAACTTCAGTTTTGGATAAACCTTTGACTTTTAAAAAAGATGGAACGATAGAGAAGAAGCCAGAATAGTTTGTTTACGGCGAGTTCTAAAATTCCCGCCGAATTTTTCTAAAAATATCTGATTTTCCCGTTTTTT
>CAZYIM010000077.1:0-5338 GCA_964647565.1 uncultured Methanosarcinales archaeon | reverse complement strand
GACTTACTGTCACGGTCTATCAACGGCGCAACAATTGATAAAACCTATTCTTAAAATCTGATGCCACAAGAACTTTATATACCAGTGTTTTCTTAACTTTATCATTTAATATATTTGCAGCCATTGTTATACACTTCCCTTTCTTTTGCTCTTGACGCGAGCCTTTTTTTTACCTCCGTGTCTCCCCTTCAGGAATACAGAAAGGACATTTGAAACAATTAGCTATCGCTTCATGAGAGTCAACCGGCGCACCCCTTTGATCTGCCTGAAATTGGCCCCTTGGCTGATGCATCTCACGGCCTTCTCGGGGTCGGAAACTCTGGTCCCACAGACCGCATTCAAGCCATAATCAAAGAGAATCGGCGATAGGGGGGCCGTGTCACCGATCAAAACGACAAACGCATTCGGGCGGACAAGCCGCAGCAAATAATCCAGGGTATGATTTGTCAGGGCTGTGCCGGTGATACCGACAACACCCGCCTGTGGGATAAATTTTTGAGCGTCTTCCTCAATGAAATCACCTTTACGTGGATTTTTTTCAATTACCCAAAGTTTTTCGGCAATTGAGGATAACTTGGATACGAAAGGAAAGTGTCCGACGATCGCTATCTTTCGGCCCTCGCCTTGTTCGGCCAGAAGAACGCCGGCGTTCAAATCGAGGCATTGCTCCGAATCGATGTCGAGGAGGGAATTGATGGTTGCCATGCCGATGGCAGCTTCAAGAATAAGATTTGAATGTGCAAGCCGGACCAATTCGTCTGTACCTTTTTCAAGAAAAAGGCCCGGATTCCGCACCAAGGGAGGAATTTGTCGGAGCGCATCCCTCGGGAGTGTGGCCGCAAGTCCGCATTGACGCGTTACAACTGCGGTATGGAAAACGCCCTGCCGGATATCTTGTACATTTGCATCTAGGTCCAAAGAAGAAATTAAGGCATCGATGATTTTCAATTTTCCCTCACAATTTTTTCTAAAGGGTATATCCGACAGGTTTGGTGTTAATGCAATTCCAGTGCCATAGATCCATATCGGGCCATCCCCAGTTGGTGCTAAAATTGTCATGTTTTTTTACCCTGCAGGAAAAAGGTTTTCTACGATGTGGTGGGGATTTAGACTGATGATTGGATCAAGGTTGCATTATTGAAAACCAGATCATTATGGGTGTTGCATTTTTGCTTGGTAGTTGTTCACGGGTTCCAAGGTTTAAGGGTTCTCTGTGAACGGTTGTTAAAGCAATCATCATCTAAATGCCGCTTGCACAAATTGGCACGATTGATGCTTTAAACGTATATCTGTCCGGCCTAATTTTTACTGTTGGCGGATGGATAGGATTTTATGCAATCTAAGGCGGCAACATCGGATAGGAAAATCGGTGTATGGACAATTATCAATATCTATTCGGTCCGGTACCATCGCGGCGATTGGGAAGGTCCCTGGGCATTGATTTAACGCCTTACAAAACCTGCAGTCTCGATTGTGTGTTTTGCCAGCTGGGACGAACCCCAGTTAAGACGATCAAACGGCGGGAGTATGTCGATACCGTTGGTGTATTAACTGAGCTCAAGGATTGGTTGGAAACAGACGGTCAAGCAGACTATATCACCCTTTCCGGTTCCGGTGAACCCACCCTGCATTCGCGATTTGGGGAAGTGCTTAAATTTATCCGGGAAAACAGCACCATTCCGGCCGGCCTCTTAACGAATGGGACAATGCTGTATCTACCGGAGGTGCGCGAAGCAGCAGCCCATGCGAATGTGGTCAAGGTTTCGCTAAGCGCATGGGATCAGGCCCCTTACGAATGGGTGAACCGTCCCCATCCGCAACTTCCGTTCGATCAGCTGATCGAAGGCCAAAAATCTTTTCGGGCCCAATTTAAAGGACAGCTCTGGATGGAGGTTTTTTTAATAAAGGGAATGAATTCAATGTCTGAAGATGTTTGCAAAGTAGCCGCTTTGGCTAAGGAAATTGCGCCGAACCGCATTCAATTGAACACGGCAATCCGCCCGCCGGCAGAGGATTTCGTTATGCCCCTGTCGGAAAAACAAATGTCATCGCTATCCCACCTGTTTCAACCGAATGCAGAAATCATTGCCGAGTTCAATACTGGGCGTTTAAGAGATGTTCAAGCAACTCAGAATTCCATTTTGGCAATGTTGAAGCGCCGTCCCTGTACCACCGAACAGATTGCAAGTGGTTTCAGTATACATATTAATGAAGTTTTAAAATATCTCGGAATACTAATGCGCGCCGGTCACATCAGGGACGAACGTAGAGATATGGCCGTGTATTTTGTTGCTGTCAGCAAAAAAAATCAATAGGCTTTAACCCTATGTATGAACCTGCAACCAGATCATCCTTAGTTGAAGTCCGTTCCGGCTGTCCATCCAATGATCAATGCCGCACGCAGACACTCGCGGAGTTAAGTGCCACAATCTAGCCGGAAGCGGAATCCGTGCTAAAGGTAGCATGATTTCGAAATGTTGAAACCTTTTAAGCTTGTCCAAACCGTTCTCCATCTTGAGTTCTCATCACGGAGCCGCCGCTTAATAAAATGGGCAGCCCCGGATGAGCTTGCTATGGCCCTGTACGTTTACCTTGCAATCGGAAGCATCCCGTACTTTCTGATAATCTCAGACCCCGCTTCGGAAAAGGTATAGTCAATAAATTTCTTTATCTTTGCGCTTAGCTCTCCTTTGGTTACGTAATGGAAAATCTGATAATATGGATAATCTTTATCGGTAGGAGCATAGCCGTTTATTCTAATGGTTATTATATCCTCTTGCTGAACGGCCGCCCCCTGGGAGATGAAACCCACGGCCCCACATGGCAAGTGTTTAATGGCTTCAATAACCATGCAGGTGTCATAGGTCATGAAATCATATGCGATATCCTTATCCTTCATGACATGCCGAGAGAAGTTTTTATGAGCGGCGGTATTTTTTCCTGGTACAATTATCTTCACCGGCAGATTCGTGCCGCCTACCTGCTCCCAGTTGGTGATATCACCCGCAAAGATATCCTGCAGCTGTTCTTCGGTAAGGTTTTGAATGCCACATTTTTTTCTGGCAATCACCGCAAGCGGGTCTTTGCAAAAAGGAAACTCTTTGAACCCATAAATTGACTGACGACGGTACAGTTTCCGGGCCGTGCTGGCGATATCGGCATTGCCCATCTTAATACGATAGACACAGGAAGGGGATGAGGTGGTAGAAACCTTCACATGTATTCCGGTCTCTCGTGTAAACGCGTTTATTCTTTCTTTTTCAAATGCAGTATAAATCTGGCATGAACAGGCATAAATAATCACTTCCCGGGCTTTGGCCGAACATACCGGACCAATGCACCAAAGCCCCAATACCAGAGAGACGAGCAAAATTATGAGTATGCTATTGCGTTTCATGTTTTTACCTCCTTTGATTGAATGTTGTTTAGTTGAGTTTCGATCGCAACAGTGCGATCCTTTTCAGAACATTTCCAAAATTCCGGCCTCCCTTTATTGCTCATAGCTTCTCCCTAAGGCCTGCATTCGGCCGACGAAATTATGTCGGAATTTCAATGATAAATTGAGCCCCTTGATTTGGTTTGGATTTGGCCTCGATCGATCCCCCGTGCTGTTTGACGATATTATGGGCGATAAAGAGTCCGAAACCGGTTCCTTTGTGACCTTTGGATGAAAAGAACAACGTAAAAATCTGTTCCATGGTATCCGAATCCATCCCGATACCGTTATCGGTCACCTTAAACTGTACACTGTCATTGCGGGCATCGACCGTAAAGACAATTTGATGCGCATTGGAGGTAGTATCTCTGGTACAGGCATCGATTGCGTTTTCAAGAATATTTATCATGGCTGCATGCATAGAATCAGAATCGATTTCGAAATGACCGAGAGCCGAGTCAAAGTTACAAATAAATTCGATTCGATGTTGCCTCATTTTTGATTCAAGCGCCCCGGCCACATCCTGAGCAAAAGAAAGAACTTCAATCGATTTGCGTTGCAGTTCCCGCTCTTTGGCATAGAAAAGGATATCGAGGACCAGTTTGCGGATTCGTTTCACCATATCTTTGATAACATTCAATCCCTCGGTGATCCGTTTGTCGTTGGCCTTGGATAAACCGGAATCGAGCATGTAGAGCCCGCCATCCAACCCCGTAAGCAGCCCTTTGATTCCATGTGATATGGAACCGATCATCAGCCCCAGTGACGATAGATGATCTTGGAGCTGGGATTTCTCGTGGACGAGTCGTTCGAGGTTCGCGGTATATTCCTTTAATTGCCGTTTCATGATTATTTTTTCGTGGACTCGCTTGAGTGCGACCTCCAGGGCATCCACGTTAATCGGTTTGGTAATGAAATCGGTGGCCTCGCTTTTCAGGCTCTCGATGGCCAGGGCCATGTCCCCGTGACCGGTTATCATGATCACTTCCGTATCCGGATTGGCATATTTGACCCGTTTCAGCAGCTCGATCCCGTCGATCCCCGGCATTTTGATGTCGGTCATGACGATTTGTGGCCGGGTGGCATTATAGATCTGAAGGGCTTCTTCGCCGTTTTCAGCCGGATAGACAGCATAACCCATGTCCGTCAACGAAATTTGGAGCACATCGCGAACATCTCTTTCATCGTCAACCAATAAAATAGACTTTATATTGAGCATATCGGTGTTCATGGGCATCCCTCATAATGAACGGGTAATAATCGCTACACTAATCCTTAACCAAAAAAGTAACGATAAATGAAGCACCTTGGTCACCATGGGAGACGGCTTTAATCTCCCCTCCGCAATCTTTGACAATGCCATAGCTGATCGATAGTCCGAGGCCAGTCCCTTTACCAACTTCTTTTGTGGTGAAAAAGGGTTCAAATAACTTATCTGCAATCTCTTTTTTGAATCCCGTACCCGTATCGCTAACTTCTACCGTGAGGTTTTGATTATCGCAAAAGGAGCGAATGGTGATCATCCTTTTCGAATCAAACCGCACCTGGCCGGCGTGTTTATCTTCGATAGCGTCGCGGGCATTCAACAAAAGATTGATAAACACCTGCTCAAGACGTCCGGGATCGGCCAATACCTTGGGTAAACGTTCACCCAGTTCCCATATGACTTCGACCCCACGCACCTTCAATTGCTGGCTGAAGATTTCGAAGGCGCTTTTAAGCACATCGTTAACCTGCACTCTTTCCAAGGTTATATCTGATTTGCGCGCGAACTGGCGCATGTGATTGATGATATTGGTGGTGCGGTCAACGTTCCCATCGACTTTGCTCAACAGAACAAAGAGGGTTTCGGAGTCGATCGGTTCATCTTTATGAAATTTTTTGAGAAAAAAGCTCGAGCTG
>CAZYIM010000076.1:0-5457 GCA_964647565.1 uncultured Methanosarcinales archaeon | reverse complement strand
CGGCCACTATGCTCGGCCAGACGTCGTAAGTTTACTGATAAACCGTACGAAACGAAGTGTCGTCCACGAGACCTGTGATGAATCCCGTGAGTCGCTGGGTGAGGGTGGTGACACCAGCGCCTCATCGAGCGGCGGCGATGACCAACAACCGTAGGTGCGGATGCCCTGAGAGCCGCCGCCGTCAGGTGAAGCGGGCTTGGGCCCCGAGGATACGGATACAGAATAACCACGGTAACAGGAGTCGAAATCAAGTTTTTCGAGAGACCAACTGATAGTGAGATCCACTTCATGAGGTTAGCCGCAGAAGAACTCACAAAGGATCCGTTTACCGTCGAGATTTCCAAATCAGATGATCTGCCAAAAATTGCTAAAGCGATATCCAGGATGAAGAACGAAGCTCAATATAAGGTTGTGGATCGGGTGGCTTTAACCTTCAGGAGGCTGATACCGTTTAATAGCAAAATGACGATTTGGTTTAAGCAAGAAAAAGCTTGCGACCTTCGGAACCGCAGGGCCGAGCAATAACAAAAAATGTCGAAGCCCAACCAATCAGTGGAGCAGACGGGGTGAAGACCGCGGTTTTACGTAAAGGCCGTACAAAATTGAAATTTATTTCGGCCGCTGCTCACCGAAACGTTAAGGCTCTGTATTGGCATATGTAAAACATTATAAACACAGGGAGAGAAAAAAATGAGACCAGAAGAGATTAAGCAAGAAGTAAATAAATTGAATCTTGCTGAAAAACTGTTATTAGTGGAAGACATTTGGGATTCCATTGCTCAAGGTAATTCAGAGCTTCCAATGTCCGAATGGCAGAAGCGGGAACTTGAAAGAAGATATAAAGAATATAAAGCTGGAGGACAAAATCTTCATGATTGGCAATCGGTTCACGAAGATCTAAGGAATAAATATAAATGAAACTTCGTTACACTGATAGGTCAAAAGATGATATTGAACTGGCTTTTGTCTGGTACGAAAGGCAACGGAAGGGGCTTGGTTTTGAATTTTTGGATTGTGTGGAAGCCTCCATTCAAAACATTATAAATAATCCAGAGGTGTACCAAATACGCTATTCGTGTTTTCGTGGTTGCCCGATAAGGAGGTTTCCTTTCTCAATATTTTATTCAATTGAAGATAATGAAATTGTAATACATTCTGTATTCGATAATCGAAAAGATCCAACGAAAAGGCCTTAACCTGTCGCTCAAGGTGACGTGTGGGGTCGGCGGCTTGAAATAATCTTGGCCGGATTCAAACCCCACACGCACCTTAGCTTTTCGTTGGAAAACCTCAAATGGTTGGTCGGAATATAAGGACATAAGGAACCGGGCGAGGATCATCAGCCGCTTTGACCACATCCAACTGGGTAATTTCGGAGATCATAAAAACCTGGGCGGTGGTTTGTTCGAGCTTCGTTTCTTTTTTGGCTCCGGTTTCCGTGCCTATTACACCATCAAGGACGGCAAAGTTGTCTTCCTGCTTTGCGGAGGCGACAAGTCCAGCCAGAGAAAAAACATTGACAAAGCAAGAGCCATCATGGCTGAACTGGAGTAACTATCGATGAAAGTAACTATCAGAAAATGGGACGCCAGCGAATACTTGGACAGCCCGGAAATGATCCACGAATACCTCACGGCAGCCTTTGAGGAAGGCGACAACGAATTGCTTATGGCAGCCATTGGCAATGTCGCCAAGGCCCAGGGCATGAGCGAGATAGCCCGCAAGACCAACCTGAGCCGCCAAAATCTTTACAAGGCGTTGTCCCCAAACGGAGCGCCCAAGTTTGAGACCGTCAAAAAGGTCATCGAGGCCCTTGGTTGTAAATTGGCTATTGTTTAAGGTGGTATTCAAGCACGTAGTTTTCAAATAAAACCCGGCTTTCCAACCTGGCATTTAAACGGAGCGGAAAAGCGATGGGCCGGAGATAGCAGCTTGGCCGCCCGCTGAATTTATCGAACCCCGCAGTGTGAGATGACAGAGACTTCGTTCGTTTCAAATCCTATGGTTTCCTGGCCTGGAGATATCATCGCAGGCAAGCTTCAGACCTTCAACTGGTCTGCGAAGCTTGAGGTCACAATAGAGCGGCTCGTTCTTAAAGGACCGCGGGGTGTCCGCTATGAGTTGCCGATAAAAAGCGTGAAAGGGATTAAAATCGCTGTTGGCCGGTTTCTGTTCTTTTCTTGGATCATGAAGAAGACTATCAGAATTATGCATTCAGAATCCGAAATCCCTGAGGTACTCGCTTTTCGGTCGCGCAGGGCGAGAGCATCAGAAATCGTGAGTCAATTGCAGGCCCTTGGATACAACGTAATCCCAAGTGGACCTGAGGTGGCGTGAGAATCGATACTGCTTTACTGACCATCCGGATAATACCGCGCTACCTTCGGGGCGTGGATCGTTTGATTCTGCCTAACATGCGCTTTCTCAGTTGGACGCGGAAAAATATGGCGCCACTGAAGCGCAGTGTTGGGCATATGGGAAATATCGACTCATGTTGTACGAAAGGAAATAAACAAATGTTTACTAGAGCGGCAAGCCGTCTTGTTTGTGCAGTTGCGGTCGTCTTGTTTGGGTATATGGCTGACAATTCGTTTGCCTTAGACGAGGCAAAAGCCTTGGCGCTGTCCAAGGCTCTGTCTCAGGTCAAGCTATTCGCTGGACTGACCGACGCGGAGAGGAACGCGCTGAAAGCCGCGGCCACGTTGCGGCGAGGCAAAGCGGGAGAGCGCATTATCCGGCAGGGAAAGATCCTGGATAGGATGTTCATCATTCTGGAAAACAAGGTTGAGGTTCGGGTAAACGGGAAACCCGTCGTCACCCTTTCCGGGCAGCCTCTCATCGGCGAGATCGAGTTCCTTGACAAGCTTCCGGCCGCGGCCGACGTGCTTCTTCTCAAAGAGACCGACCTCATCGAGTTGAACTATGCCACACTTACCGGCCTTATGGAGAAGCAGCCTCGACTGGGCTATGTGCTCATGCTCGAGATTGCAAAGATCGAAGCCCAGCGTCTGCGCAAGACCACCCAGAAATGAGGTGCCGCCCAACCATAGCATACCTCGGACTGGCGCACGCGCCATCCGCACATCCCAATCGTTCGACAATAATAGGAATGAAAAATGAAAATACCTACCTATCAAATTGACGCCTTCACCTCAAAGGTCTTTTCCGGCAATCCTGCAGCCGTTTGCATACTGGATACATGGATTGACGACAAAATTTTGCAGTCGATTGCAGCAGAGAACAATTTGTCAGAGACGGCTTATCTCGTTCAAAACGGGAATACATTCGACCTTAGATGGTTTACCCCGGTGACAGAAGTAGCGCTCTGCGGTCATGCAACACTGGCGAGCGCTTTCGTGCAGTTTTTTTATCGGGGTTGGAGCGAAGATAAGATCAGATTTCAGACACGCGAGAGCGGACAACTGGTGGTCACAAGGAATGCCGAAATACTTGAAATGGATTTCCCAGCACGACCCACCCAAGCTCGGAAGCATTCCGATGCACTTAGCCGCGCATTAGGGGTTACACCCCAAAAAGTATGCGGTTCATCGGAAGATATAATGGCGGTATTTGATAGCGAAAAGACCGTTACCGAAATTCAACCTGATTTCGCTATATTGGAACAGATAGATTGTAGGGGGATTATCATTACTGCACCGGGAGATAGATGTGATTTTGTTTCACGGTTCTTTGCACCGAGAGTTGGTGTACCAGAAGACCCAGTCACGGGCTCCGCACATTGTGTGCTAATACCCTATTGGGCGGCGGTTCTTGGTAAGGATGAGCTTTATGCTTTGCAGGTTTCTAAACGGGGTGGTGAGCTGTTTTGCGGACTTGCCGATGGACGTGTTAGGATTTCCGGTAAGGCTGTACTCTATTTGGAAGGCACTATAACGATATAAGTCGTCGAACCATTCAGTGCAGTATACAGCCGGGGCCGTGCTATTTTACATTATTTTCAAAATTTCATATCCACACAAATTTAGAAAACGTCAGTGGAAGCCCTGGCTTCTACTGACCTTCACGTTGGCGGTATCCTTAAGAAAATAATTACTTGCAGAGGTTGACATATAGGCTTATAAATTGTACAGTATATCTGTACATATAGTAAGGAGGCACATATGACAATTCAAACAACCTATACTCATGCCCGTGCACGTTTAGCTTCGTTAATTGATGAGGTTACTAAAAACAGGGAAGTGGTAATTATTCAGCGGCGTGGTAGTGAAGATGTCGCCATGATAGCAGCTGACGAGTTGATCGGTATTCTTGAGACGGCTCATTTGCTTCGGTCCCCGGCCAATGCAGAGAGACTTCTCTCCGCACTTGAAACAGTCCGGAAGGGAACCGGAACACCGCAAACCATCGATGAGCTTCGAGTTGAGGTCGGCCTTGAGTAGGCGTTATAGCAAAGCACCCCGAAAGACTGAACAGCGAGAAGCCGTATTTCAGCCTGAGTTTAGAGAGGATTTACGTTACTGGGTTGAGACTAATCGTCGGACAGCGCTTCGAATTTTCAAATTAATCGAGGCGGTGATGCGAGATCCTTTTCAGGGTATTGGCAAACCAGAGCCTTTGAAATTTCTCGGACCAGGTGTTTGGTCTCGCCGAATTACTCAAGAACACCGTTTGGTTTATGTCGTGGGGCATGACAGAATCGATTTTGTGCAAGGACGTTATCATTACTGATGGTCGTCTTTGCCTTCCAGGCCGCCAACCTACCAGTGCACCCGACCGGCGTTTCGCTGCGCTTCACGCCGGCGGGTGACCCAGGTGTTCGCCGGATAATATCTTGACAGACCTTATTTTATCACGTACGATATAGCGTACGCTTAAATATGGGGGTAAATAATGTCCACTATTACGGCAACCGAGGCAAGAAAACGGCTTTATACCCTTGTTGATGATGTCGCGGAATCCCATGACCCAATCCAGATTGTTGGGAAAAGAAACTCGGCAGTCCTCATCTCTGAAGAAGACTGGAGAGCGATTCAGGAAACCTTGTATCTTTCATCGATACCCGAAATGAGGGAATCTATTCGCGAGGGTTTAAAAACTCCCGTTGAAGAGTGTGAAGAGGATCTTGACTGGTGACTTGGCGTCTTGTTTACACAAAACAAGCAAAAAAGGATGCCAAAAAACTCTCCCATTCTGGTTTAAAGCCACAAGCTGAGCGGCTACTTAATATCTTAAGTGAGGATCCCTATCGTGTACCACCCCCATACGAAAAATTGGTTGGTGATCTATCAGGCGCTTGTTCAAGGAGGATTAATATACAACATCGAATTGTTTATCAAATTTTGGATGATATCAATACGGTTAAAATCCTTCGTATGTGGACCCATTATGAAAAATAGTATTCTCTGGCGAACCCGCCATTTGAGCGGACGCGGGGTTTGTGGGTTAGGATGAGAGTCATATTATCTGTAAATAAATGGAGGCAACAATGAGCGAAGA
>CAZYIM010000075.1:0-5640 GCA_964647565.1 uncultured Methanosarcinales archaeon | reverse complement strand
GCCACTGGTCGCACAAATGGGGCAGCACGATAACGGCAAAACGCTTGATTACCCTTCGTTCGAGAAGTTCTTTTAAAATAATAAGAGCTTCGATGGTTTTACCCACCCCGACATCATCCGCGATCAACAACCGTATGGGATCTTCCTGTTTGAGCGCCATGATAAGCGGGACCATCTGGTAGGACCGGGGCCTGAATGAAAATTTGGCCAAAGACCGGAAAGGTCCTGCACCGTTTCTAAACGCCAGCCGTGCCGCATTATACAGCAAACGGGCAGAGGCAATGTCGCCCAGATCTTTTGCAGAGGGAAAGGGGAAGTTGGTGGATTCGATCCTGTCCTCGGCAAAGGCAAGCGGCAGATAGATGCCGGTTATTTCTTCTTCCGAGCCACCCAGCGGTTTTAATAAAACGAGCTTCCCGTCATTTGAAGGAAGGACGACCCAGTCTCTATTTCTGGCTTTAACCAGTGCTCCCGGTTTGAACTCCATGGATTTATTTTACCTTTGTAAAAATATCCGGTCGGTTGTTTATGATATCTTTAAGGGTGTCTTGATAATAATATACAAACACCTGATCGCCCCGGTTTAAAATTGCGGAACGCTGTTCTTTATCTTTTTTCTTAACATCCGGATCATCATGGGGAGTTCCATCACAGAATACCCAGATATCCGGTTCATAGAAAAAATCAGGCCGGCAATAGATGCCTTCAACAGCTTTCTGGGTGTCGTCCGGCAGCTTCAAGCCGTTGTCATGAAGATAATTTAAAAATTTTTGCTCAGTTGAAGAATTGGAATCAAGTCCTTTTAAAAGCTGCTGATACTGCGCTTCATAATCGTTAAACTTTTTGCTGGTAATGATTTCCACATCGCATACTTTCAGCTTTTCAAGTGCGTCCTTTATTTCAAAGCGGTTAATTTTGTCATGATATCTCTGATTATAATAATTTAAAAGATCATCATAGGATGCTTCTTCTTCATAGCTTTTATCATCGAAGCGGCAGATACGGATGGCTTCTGAAACAACTTTTTTAAATACATCCTTATCTTCGATAAACTGGGATAAAATCCCCAGGCTTCCTTCCGACGCCTCGTACAGGAAAATATTGGGCTGCGATTCATCTCCCATCAGTTCCGCGCCGATTTCTCGGGATTCGATTTGAAAAATATTTTCAACAGCGCGTTTTAGGGCGTATTGCAAGGTGATGACCCCTTCAGGCGTTAGGGCCAGCGACTTGATCGGCTCAATATAGAGGGCATCTGCGGTATCATGCGTGACAAGTTTTATTCTGCGGACCGGTTCGGCCGATTCGGCTGTGGTGTCAAATGTTTCTTTTTTCCACATGCCGGTATTTAAACCCATTAAAAAGCCTTTTTCTTTCGAACGCCACCATCTATTATTGATCTGGACCAGCCGGGCGCAGGGAAGAAATCGTACAAACAGGAACGCTTCATCGTCGTTTTTAATCATGGCCGTGCGCATATTGGCCAGCCCGCCGGCCGGCATGGAAAAATAGGTCTTGATGTCAAACCCGCGTGACAGGCGCTCCTCCTCTTCACAGGAAATCCTGTCCATTTCCCTTGTGCGGGTTTCAGACATTTCCAGAAGATCCGTTAATATTTCCTTGTTTTCGCCCCCGCTGAGAGATACCTTGCTGAAAGGGCAGATCTCATAGTTATATTGCTCCTCCATCAGGATGTAACCGGATTTGGTGCTGACTTTGGCCGGTTTTAAATAAGATTCCGATTCCTGCGCCAGCAACTGCTCGATCTGATATTTAGCGCCTTTATGATAAATAATATTGCGCGGACCAAACTCTCTTAGGGCAATAAATCTTGGCCGGGATATATATTCGCCGGAATCCCCGATGGGGATATAGGCTCTGATGGGTAGACGGGGAAAGTTATATCCGGGCAGTAATCCCTCTGATGCGAGGTAACGATACGGATAAAATTCAGACAGGCTGCTTGTGGATGTCCTGTTTTCCAAAAGCTCTCTCTGCCTGATCGCCTGGGCGACATTTCTTCTGGCTTCCTTCATTTCATCGGAAGTGCTCATGTAATGGCCGCTTTCGATGATCCGGTTGGCATCGGTCAGTTGTTTCTGAACCGCAATATATAACCTCCGCCATCTGTCCAAAGATAAGTTAAAGTTTTTCGGGGCTAAACCAATCATCCTATCGATCCATTCAGGCTTCAGCCAGCTCATTGCATCAGGTTTTGGGGCCTTAAGGTCAGCGATGACTTTTTCGAAAATATATTTTATGCCATTTCTTGACTGCGGGCCTAAATTCACTTGTGCTTCAACTTCAGGTAATAATGGAAAATTTTCTTTATCATCTTTGTCGAATAGATCGATCAAATGCTGATTGAGCTCATTCAGCTTGACTTCGGCCAAAAAGACCGCATTTAGATGCGTTTCAAGCAATTCCCTGTTTGTGAGATCGATTTTGGGCGGAGCCACAATGCCCGAAACGAGATCGGTTGCGTGTTTGAAGTAATGGCTGTCATGAGGGGAATACACCGAGCAGCTTGTAAATATCAGGGCCGCCTGGCCGCTTCTTCCGGCCCGACCGCTTCTTTGGGTGTAATTTGCCGGGTTGGGCGGAACATTTCGCATGTGGACAACGTTTAAATCGGAAATATCGATCCCGAGCTCCATGGTTGGCGAGCAGAAAAGGGCGCTGTATGCGCCGGTTCTAAAATTTTGCTCCCGTTCTATCCGGTCATCATTGCCAAGCTGGCCGGTATGTTCTCTGCCAAGCAGTTTTTTCCGGTTTCTAAAATCGGTTCGATATAATTTCTGGTAAAAGGTGTTGGGTTTTTGTTCGTAATTTTTATAGGATCTTATTTTGACATAGTCCGGTTTGACTGTTTTGCCATCACCCAGCTTCCATATAATTTGTTCGATCCTGAGCTGATATAAAAATGTTTCTTCGTTGTCATTATTTTTTCCGCTCGTCTCCTTGAGCCAGCCGGCTTCGGTTAAAAGTTTTAATAATCGTTTGATGAAATCTTTATAAATTTTATTATTAAAAGTGACACCTGTGAGTTTTGCCTCATACTTTAGATATTTCCCCAGGGCACTGGATGGGCCGATACTGTTCCAGAATATTCTGGAGCCTCTTTTCAGCGGTTCATAGGCCATGCGAACCGGATCGGCTATCTTTTCATCTTCATCAAACTTCCAGGGCGGTTTTAAACGCTCCTTAATATCCTTGCTTTTTTCATTAATGGCTTTTGAGGTTAAGTATTCCTCGCTGTATAAGGCGTAGGCTTTGCGGAAATAATCCAGAACTTGATATATAATTTCCGTTCTTTTTTCTGAACCAAGGTTCTCAATGAACGGGACGTCGAGCCAGCTTTCATCAGACGCACAATTTTCTTTAAGGTGTTTATAATCGATGATCAAAAGGGCGCATTGCTCCAAATTGGGAAGCACAACCCGCCAGCCGCGTCTTAAATCGTAGAGGGCGCGATACATTAAATAGTTTTTTAACGCAGTTTCATTGTCTTTGATGACGCTGGGAAATTTTGCCGATGAAATAGCAGAGTATTCATCTCGCGGTAGATCGAGAGCCTCAAAAATTGACTGATCCAGATTGGTAAAATCTCTTTCCTTGTATTTATTAAGCGCGTGATAAATAGCAGACCTTAGCTGGACTACTTTTAAAGAATCGTTGAAATGACCGGACTGCAGAGCCGCATCCTGGCGGTTGTCTGTAAAGCTTAACAGCTTTTGATCTTTTGGCTCAAATCCATGCGATTCAAGTTGACTTAAGATTGAATATGATAATACGGTTGTTGAGGTGCTGCGTCCTTCGCTGCCCAGTTTTGTCAATTTTGTCGCTTCATTTGTTTTCGGGTCGTATTGGGCGCCGCAGGTGGGGTCGAACAGAAGTTTGGCCGGCATAAACCAGCCTTCATATTTATATTGGTTTGTGGTCGAAAAATTTCCTTGTTGATCAAAATAGATCTTTTGGGGCAGGCGGTCCTTATATTTTTTTTGCGGTTTGTAATTGCCTGCTTTGTCAATCTGCACCCATGAAGCCGGAAGTTGCTCGAGATCGGTATCCGGGTTCCAAACATCTTCGCCGGTAATCACATACCCTGATGTGAGATCTTCTTCATCGCTTAAGATTTCCCGGAATTCACGCGTCCTGAGCACTTCATTATCAAGATCTTTATTTACACAGATGAATTCGTGGCCTGAAATTCTGCTGAACACAACCGGGAATAAGGGAATTTTGCTGTCGCCATGGCCTTTATGATTCGCAGGATCTAAACTGATGATCCGATCATCGCCACTGTTTAATGACACATAAACGGCGCCGGTTTGGGAAATCAGTTGATGAACCTTGTAGGGCAGATAGGTATATCGCTTTTCTTTCAGACTTATATTTACATTGGACAGCCAACTTAAATAATTTTTTATCTGCGATTCGCATAGCGTGAGATCAAAGCCGGTATCTTCCACAAGCCGTTGGGCAATTTGGGAAAACGGCATGGGTTTTTGCCTTACAAGCATGCCGTTGTTTTCAGTCAGTGCAATCTTGTTTTCAAGCCACGTGCTTAAAGGAAAGGTTATTAAGTTTTCCTCTGAATCATCAGGGTTGATCTCGCCTTGCAGGGCCTTTATCAGTTCTGTTTTGCCGGGCAGCTTGCCTTCGGTGTTAAAGCATCTATCCAGATATTCGTTGACAATCTGGTTTTCAATAAAAGCGGTTCCGAATATTTTCGATGCAACGTTCGCTACCTCCTTTTTCTGTTCTGAAATTGTCCCTTCCGATACCATGGTGGCCGAAGTGCCTATGCATACGATCTCATGAACCGCCTGGGCTTTTATCCTTCTAATTAAAATTGCAACGTCGGAACCCTGCCTGCCTCTGTAAGTATGAAGCTCATCAAATACCAGAAACTTGAGATTTTCGAAAATTGAATTCCGAATTATATCTTCTCTTGACCTAGTTAGAATTAACTCCAGCATCATATAATTTGTTAAGACAATATCCGGAAGTTCAAGTTTGATTCTTTCTCTTTCGTCGGCATCTTCCTGGCCGGTATATTTGGCATAAGATATTGGAAAATCCTTGCCGGTTGTTTTTTTATAATTGTCTTTGTATTTATCTATTTCTTCGCCCTGAGAATTAATCAACGCATTCATTGGATAGACGACAACCGCCTTGATGCCTTTATCTGTTTTGTTTCTAAAAAGATAATCAAAGATTGTGCCTAAAAATATTAATGATTTTCCAGATCCGGTTCCTGACGTAACAATAAAATGTGAACCTGCAACGCCCTTTTTGAGTGCTTCAACCTGATGCTTAAATAGAGTATAACCTTTAAAGATATTTGGAATTTCCGGGTGGACAATCCCGCTTTTGGAAAGTATTTCAATCGATTCGCCTTCTTCAAAAGAGGGATTAAATTGAATTAAAGGCTCCGGCCAATATTTTCCATCATCCATTTCGGCTTCAACAACTTCCCTTATCTGCCTGTCTTTTATATTTATGAAGCTGCCGACAAAATGCTTGTAATCATCCATTATTTTTTCGTGGATATTAAATATATCTATGGATTTCTGCATTATTGTTGTTCCTTTGTTGAAACCGGCACGTCTTTAAGTAATTCAATAACTGTTTTTG
>CAZYIM010000074.1:0-5860 GCA_964647565.1 uncultured Methanosarcinales archaeon | reverse complement strand
AAAGTTTGAGCAATTACAAATACCAATCCCAAAACATCAGACAGTTCCTTGGCCATCTCCCTCTTTGAATCTTTTGTCGGTAAATATTTTGCCGGCCTACAATCCCTTTTATGAACGATTACTGATTGCATAAACTCTCCGAGTTCTTCGGTTAACTTCATTAGTAAATACTCATCACTGATTTTTATATCATCTCGTTTTAAATTGGCTAAAAATATTTTAGTTGCTTGATCTTGTAATTGTTTTAATTCCATCTATATCACCAGTACCTCATAATTGGAAGTTCTTTATAATAGTTTTCAATAAATTATTTCTTCAGCCCATTAGTTTTTTATAATATGGAATGCAACTTCGTAGAAGAAACTATCAAAAGGTGTTTTACTAAAGATTTGTTGTCATCATCGAGTGGTAAAAAGCGAAACATTTAAATAGTACTTCTTCTATGTTAAGCACGATGAGTATCAAAAAACTAGTAAAATCAATAAAGAATTATAAGAGCAAAAAACCAGTTATAATTAATAAATATTTAGATCCGTCTATGTTTTGGGTGGCTTCAAATTCTGCATATGTTTTTGCAGCTGATAAAACTCTTGATTTAATTTCTCAAAAGGTTGATTCTAACGAAGGCCTGGCTATGGTTGGCGCGTATGCAGCACTAATTTCTGGTTGGGGATTAGTAAATAAATTTGTAATTAATCCTGTGACTAGCAAAATCAAAGGTTTTCATAATAGGCGAGTTCAAAACGAAACAACCGTAAATGGCTTAAGTGTGATTAGATCTATTGGTCAAATTGGGTCATTAGTTGCATTATATACTTTGTTAAATTTTAATGCAACAATTAATAATTTTAAAGGAGATGTAGCAAGAGTA
This sequence comes from uncultured Methanosarcinales archaeon, assembly GCA_964647565.1. Lineage (GTDB taxonomy): Archaea > Nanobdellota > Nanobdellia > Woesearchaeales > CAZYIM01 > CAZYIM01. The sequence goes on along the minus strand of CAZYIM010000074.1, from coordinate 4,989 downwards.
GTTAATGCTTTTTCAAGGGAGGAGCAGAATCCTAAAATTGAAGAAGTTGTTGACAGAATTCTACCCGAATATTCTGTAAGAAAAAATGGAGGTCCATTTTCAACAGGAAGCCTTGAGGGAAGAACACTTGGCGGTTTATATTCGGATTATACAGGAATTTCAGGAATAGTTCCAAAAACTGTCATTATTGACTTTGATGCTCAGTTGAAAAACTTATGGGCAAGAAAAATCAAAAAATCAAAAAATAGTGTTGTAAAACGAACATATGAAGAGCGTGTGAAAAAGTATTTTGATAGTAAACCATCTACAATGAGTCTAGATGATTATGTTCAAGAAGTGGATGGAAGTATAAAAGAAATGAAAAAAGGATTAAATTGGAATAAAGTCGCTCGTATAAAAGGCTTGAATAAATCTAGAACAAATTTAGTGAAAGCCATAACACGATCTTTGAATGGGAGGGATCTAATCAGCTATTCGTTAACAGAAATTATGCCCAGTATTCATGATGGAAATTTGAATAAAGGCATTCTAGATTTTTTATTAAGGAATGCTGGAAGCGAGTATGTTGAATTATTACCTGCCATGTATGATAAATTAACATCATTTGGGCCATATCAATTTACTCAATACGCTGTCTTTGATGTCAAAGGCAAAAGAGAAGGTGCATCTAAAATCAATCAAGCATTACCAGAATCAAAACAAATACCTGGTAGTGTTATGCTTTTAGAGGGTGATGATCACCACAAAGCAGCTTATTTATTTGCGATTGATAATATTGCAACAGTTGTTAAACAATTAAGTAGAAGTCAAGAAAAGACTCTTTCTAAAAAATGGAAGAAAAATATGGATGATATTGTAAAATATGTTGCGACCGCTCATCATCAGCCAAAAAATGCAAGAAAGGCAATGAAACGATGGTTAGATAATGGCACACGTCTAGACTATAAAATATCTTGTAATAGTAGATTACGTAAATATGCAATAAAAACTGCAAATAACAGAAATGCGATGTATTCATCAGAACCATTAAAAGTAATTCAGCGTAGAAAGAAAATTAATAATCAAGGTCAGTTTAAAGATATTCATAAAAAGAATTCAAAAGGATTGAATGTTATTTCTTACATTGTTGCAAAAGGGGATGATACAAGTAAAATAGCCAAGAAATTCAATAAATGGGATATGAAAAATGGTGACAAATTTGAAAATGTCCTTTATGATGATATCACGAATAGATATGGTAAATTTATTGGTTCAGTTATTCAACCTAACCAGAAAGTTTATGTTCTAGCAAAACGAAAATAACATCGGAATTTAACGAAGTTTTCTTACTGCCGAAGAATCAGATGGGTGTTGTAGTTTTTTTAAAATGAATTATCTAGTTTGTATTATTATTTTCAAATAGTAAAGCTTTTAACTGTGTTGTTGTTCCCTGAGGGATATGGGTACACAAGGAGAGATTTATAATATTTTAGGATTGAAATTACCTGCAGAGATTGTTGAGAAGGATAAATTGTATAGAGTTAATGGTAAAACTGTTGCTGCTGACGAATGTCAAGAAGCAGATGCTGATTTTGTTAATGTGATTCCAACAGTTCAGGTAGATTTGGAACATCCCAATTTAGTGATGAGAATATTAGGTCATAACTCTGCTAATTGGCTTAAAGGTGAACATTTTCAAGGGGAGGCTTTGGTTGGTTATGTAGTTGCAAATGAAAGTTATTTGGCTATGGCAACACAACTGCCACATAGGAATGTCATTGAAGGATTAAAACCAAGATTAGTTAGAGATCTTAAAGATCAATTGGGTTATGAAGCAAAGCAAGAACAACTTGAAATTTACTTAATGTTTGATTGGATACAGGGGCAGTAGTTTTATTTTAAATTATACTATAACATCGGAATCCTTGTTATAATCTTCCGTTAGAAAAGAGGAATAGTCTGCAAGACGGTTTGGCGAAGCCAAAATTCCGAAGAGTTGTGTTTAAGTTCGTATAAATTTCGACCGAAGGGAGTCAATATGTCCGAAGGACTGGGGAGTTCACTAATTTAATTATATAATTAGCAATATTTTTAAAATATTATTGTTTCATATATTTTAATGGATAAATTACTACATTGTTTGAAGGAACTAGAGAATCTAAAAACTGTTGAGCGAGGTGCCAAAGTTGGTTCACGGCATGAAAGTACAGCAGAACATTCTTGGGCTTGTATGCTCATTGCAGATATAATATTACCCTACATCGATGAAAAACTTGATAGATTCAAAGTTATAGAAATTTTACTTTATCATGATATAGTTGAAATATATGCGGGAGATGCAAAATTTAATAATCCTGAAGAGATGAAAAAGAAAAAAGAATTAGAAGCAATGGGTTTTCAGAAAATAATATCTATACTTCCTAATTCTGAAAGATATGAACATTTAATTGAAGAATATGAAGCAAGAAAAACTAGAGAATCCAAATTTGCAAAAGCTATTGATTGTTTAGATGCATTAATTAGAGCATATAATGATAAGAGAAAACCTAAAGATGAAGGTTTCACTGAAAAATTGATTCGTAACAAGTATAAAAAGCATGTCCAAGAGTTTGAATTTACAGATGTTCTTTTTGAGAAACTAATGACTATATTGGTAGAGCAAGAAAAAATTTGAATAATGAACTCCCCTTTTTTGTTTCTTTTTTCTAAAAAGAAAATAGAACTTAAACACAATTGATTATAACATCGGGTCCCTTGTTAAACGTCCCGAGCGAAGCGAGAGCCTGCAAGGCGTGGTCGTAGTAAAATCTATGATTTTACGAAGAAGTTTTATTTTGCCCTGTTAATATTCTAATGTAATCTATTAATTCTTCATGTGAAGAAAATATTTTATCGGCTTCTTTGAGATATTTTTCATCTAAAGTTGTGGTTAATGCTAGTGTTAGGAGTTTTGCTTTTTTAGCACTTTGAATTCCTAGTGGTGCATTCTCAATAACAATTATAGTATCAATTTTACAGCCTAATTTATCAATAGCTTTCAAATATGGTTCTGGATTAGGTTTTCCGTGATTAACATCGTTTCCTGTAATGATTATTTCAAAATCATTTTTGAAAAATTGGTTTAAGATATTATTTACGAATTCCTTGTTTGCACCACTAACTAGAGCTAATTTTAAATTTTGCTTTTTTAAAAAATCAATAAATTCGGGGATTAGAGGATAAATCTCGAAATGGAATATTTCTGACAATTTATTCTTTTTGATAGAATAAATTTTATCTTTTTCATTTTGATTTAGTTCAACATTATATTTTTTAGAAATATGTTCAATTGTTTCTTTATATGACATACCTTCTAATAAAGCAAAATCTTCATTTGAAGGAAAAATATTAAATTGATTAAAAGCATAGTTCCAACTTTTAATATGATATTTCATACTATCTGTCAAAACTCCATCCATATCAAAAATTATTGCATTAATTAACATAATATTATAGATAAAATATTTTCTTATATAAATCTAGCGAGGGGCAAAATAAAATTACGTTTAACATCTGTTCCTGTTATGTGCGTCGGAGCGATAGCAGAGACCTAAGGATGGCGCAATGGTCGGCGAAGCCGAATCCCGAAGAGTTAATTTTGGGTGCCGTTCTTATGGATTTTATGAAACCCGATTGTGTGAGAAGTTGTATCATAAACTACAAAACTTGGACTTTCATTGAATCCCCATGGAAACTTAGCTCCATCAATAGTTCCCGGATTTATTAGATGTAGTCCTGATGACACATCATGATTCACATTAATTTTTGGGAAGTAATTTGATTTATACTTTCCATCTTCAGCTTTGTGGAAATGTAAACGTTTATGTGTATGTCCAAAAAAGGCAATTCTTTGATTTGGATATTGGTTTTGTAAATAATCAAATTCACTCTGTCTCATCAGTAGAGTCCATCGTCTGCTTGGGGATTTATGTACAAAGAGAGCTTCATTAATAATAATTTCATCGGGAAGGCTTTGCAGATAGGCAAGGGTTTCAGATGAAACATAATCAGGGGAAAGATCAACAAGCAATCTATCATGATTTCCACTAATTGAATTCGCAGCATGTTCTTTTAATATATCTATACATTTATCTGTTTCTCTTTTACCTCTAGGAGAATTATGATGAAGGATATCTCCTAAACACACATAGCTATCAATACTTAGATCTTGTGTTGCTTGAAAGAATCTTTCAAGTCCACTATAATCGCTACTAATATCTCCAAAAGCTGCTATTCTCATTTAGAATGGAAAGCAGGGATTATTTATAAAGACACCCAAAATTAATTGCACATAACATCGCGCTGTTATATTCTTTGCCAGTTACGAGCGAAGCGGAGTTCTGACAAATTTCGTCCGAAAAGTCAGAAATCGGTGCGTCTACATTGAGCGAATGCGATACATTAAACAAAAGAATAAAAGGGCAAAAGATCAAATCCGGGGCAAAATTTTAGTCTGAATTTTTTAAAAAATAAGATTTTACCGAACCATTCTCTAGTTTCTTACTCCAAACAGAATAACCCTTGGATTTCAATATATCAATACCTGGCGCTGGTAAGAATGTGGTGATCAGTTCAATGATTTCTCCTTTTTTTACATTTTTCGCTTCAAGAAGGATGGTTACAAGAGTCATTTGATTTTTATTTTCCACTTTATCTTCATTAATAGATAATGAAATTTTATCAGTTGAAAACCAGTTAGGCTGCTCTGTAAAATAATTCTCATCCTCATATGAATCTGTGGTTGGTTCCTGACCAATAGCTGTTCTTATCTTATTAATGAGCTCATTTAGTGGGATTCCCGCAACAGAAGCAATATGTTTTATTGTTGCAACCTTACCAACAGAATTTCTAAGAAAAGGATTTTTTAACTTTTTAAAAGGTGGTGCCATAGCAATTAATTTATCTTCAAGCTCTGGATATTCGATAAGTAAATCATGAACTTTTGTACTTGGATTTATATCAATATTTGTC
>CAZYIM010000073.1:0-5924 GCA_964647565.1 uncultured Methanosarcinales archaeon | reverse complement strand
GTTGACTTCCCTTTTCATCTATGTTACTATGTTCTTAACAGGTGGGGTATGCCGCGGCTGCTCCATCTTGGGCCTCTCTGTACCTCCATGGGGGCCCTTTTCTTTGGTGAGTCTGGAGACTCACTAAGGTCCTTTGTTGAGCCTATTGCCCATTCTGCGCTCACTAAACCCCCACTCACCGGCTTTCTTTCGCTCTCTGTTGCGATATCTCTTACGGGTTAATGGTAGGGGTCATGTTTACGTTTGGATTTAATTGTAGGGGCATGGACGGCCCCTGGGGTTGATTGGGGGATAGGGGTAGAATCATGGGGTAGGGGTGGAACGGAAAAATGTCAGGTGCAACGATTTGTTATACTTTGTATTCATTAATAAATATATTATTGATTTTATTGAGATATTCATCATTCTCATTATTACCTAATACAGAATTTCTATAATCTCTAAGTAAATTTATAATCTTATTTTCAGTTTTAACATCTAATTTAGTTAAATCTAACATTAAAGCATTGTTTAAATCATTAGGTTCAAATTTCTTTAGTCCATCACCATATTCTCGCCTATTATCACTAAATATTTGGTTAGCTGTATCAGTTAATAAATAAGCAAATAATAAATCAATATTTATTTTACAAAAGAGGCTTAAGTTAGGATAAATACAATGAAAAGTAGTCAAGTTGCTAATATTTGCTTCGTTGCGTATAAATTTCAGTCCATTTCTATTAAAAACTCCTACCCAAATTGGTGAAGGCTGACGATTTTCCAACGAATACCAAGGCGTTCTTTTCGATGTCAAATATTTCTTATTAACCTCTATTTCCTTTCCAATATCAATATATTTTTGAATATTTATATCAGTTTCGTTTACACAAGCATTTATCAAATAAATATTTGCATCTTTTTTTATTAAGTTTTTAAAAACTTCTTTTGTGAAAAATGGTGTTGTTATGTCTTTTGATTTTGTGATACACGGTAGTAAACAATCATTGGCAATCTTGTGTTTTTCTGCCTTGCTTTGATTAAATGTAAAATAATCATTTGCACCAGTTGCTATACCTCTAACAACTTTTGCAACATTTCTAAAAGGTATTAAATCTTTATATTTTTTACTATTCTGTTCACTGTAATATGTTCGCCATTTTATGGTTGGATTTAATTTTTCAACTAAATATTCAAATGTGGGAATATTCGGATATGCTTGTAATTCTTTAATATTTTTAATATTTGAAAATGAAACCTTGTCAGTTGAATTACTTTTTTCGAGTAAAATTATAGCACTTGTTGTTAGGGCATCATCAAAAACATTTTCTTCAAAATCAAAAAGAATAATATGCTTTAATGTTTGTGATTTTAGTAAATACTCTTTAACCAATTTGCCATAATCAGAATTTAAAAATTCAGACGGGATAATATATGCTGCACGACCATTTTCTTCAAGTTGATAAATTGATTTTAATAAAAATAAAGTATAAACATTTGTAAAACCACTAAGATTAATCTTTAATCTTTTTTTTATTTCTTCTAATGTTTTTTTGTTTTCGTAGTCGTGAAATTTAAAATATGGTGGATTACAAATAATTGCATCGTATTTATTATTCCAGTCACTGAAAAGATAATCTTCTAAGAAGTAATTTATATTTGAAAAGTTGTTGAAATTTTGTTTCGCAATTTCAAATATAACAGGGTCAACGTCAAAACTCGTTATATCAATATCTTTTTTTTGTTCTAAAATAAGCCTTGAAAAAACTCCTAAACCAAAGGCAGGTTCAAGTAATGTTTGAACATTTTGCTTATCCAAAATCCAATCAATCATTATCTTTGCAACAAGTTCAGGTGTAAAGAATTGAGCGTATTTTTTACGATGCGATAAACTTGTTTGTTCTTTATATTCTTTTTCTAAAATCATTATCATCTCCGGCTCCATCTCACACCTCCTCTGCATCTTCCCAAAATTTGCAGCCCCCCTTGGCATCAGCCAAAGGAATTGTCAACGGTGGGTAGAACATATAGCACCGGGCAGAGCAATGGTTATACAGCCGGCAATTCTCACATATCTTATTGTCGTTTCGATAACCAATTTTATTCAGTATCCACTTATGTGCTTCATCCGATGTCATCATGATTCTCCCCTCTTTACTTTTGTGGTGTATTCATTTGCGGTGTAAAATCTCATATTAATTCCCATCCTTTCTTTTTATCTCTTGCTAGCGTTCTGAAATATGGCCCTACCGGGACATGTGGTATCAACCCCACAATCATGCTTGGAAATGGTGCGCCGGCGGGGGCCCCTATAAACCTTAGCCGGCCCTTGATGAACCATATATAGTTAGCCTGCACCATAACATGTTCGTGGAATAGTTTAGTATCGGTGCGGGCGGGTAGGAGGAATACAGACATATTCCCCTTCTCTCTTTCCTCCACTCCCTTAATAAACCATTTTAGTGCGTCATTGTACGGCGGGTTGACATAATTTCTGTTATGCCAATCTATACTAAGCCCATCGAAATCTGGATTATGGGGGCAGGGGTCGAACATTTTACCGTTACAATAACCCTGCTGCAGAAACTTGAGTAGGTGATGTGGGGTTTGCCAATCTTGCTTGTTGCTAACAAGTAATGCTTTGTTCATTTTGGCTTCCTTTTTTCTATTTCATGCACATCTATTAACACTTCGATACACTTGTAAATGTCGTCGATTATTTCAGTAGTAATATTACGAGATAGTTTATAGCCTATTGTATCGTATGCTTTATGTCTGTAGCATCGATAACCCAGGAGATCATATATGGGACATTGTGAGCAATCTTGCTCAAAGTAAACACAAAGGTGACAATCGCTTTCATACTTTTCCTGCATCATCTCCAAGTCATCCTTCTCAGCGTAGGCTCTCATTTGTTCCCACTTCTCAACAGTAACTTCAAGAGCCGCAAGCACATCCTTCATGATTCCCCCTCATATCTTCAGTGATATACATACCAATCCTCAGCAGGTGGCCGATCACTCCCCAATCATTCCACACTGCTCTTGCCTCCAGCGTGATCTCCCCTACTTCTACTGTGCTCTTTTCTGGCACCTTCCACCGACATATTCCCCAGCAAGAAGTTCTATTCGGGTCGTACCGGGCAATCTCCATAGTTTTTTTATCAGGATGATACAACAATTCCATATCATTAATTTGCACAATCACTTTCATTTTCATGATTCTCTCTCCTCCCATGCATACGGAAAACGTTTCATCAGCGCTTCACCCATCCACCAATCATCTTCATCGTCTAGTTCCAGGAATGTATGTTTGGGCATAATATATTTGCAATTATTGGTATTGGCAAGTCTGCATTCAAAGGTGGTTAAGTATAGCATTGATGTTATGTATATTGCTCCATTCTCCATATAATTATAGCACATCTCCTGGCGGCGTGGCCGACGTTTTGTAGGATACTTCGGCCCTCTCTCGTCCCAGAATAATCTATCCCACTCCACAACACTTGCCAGAGTATCACACCCATAATTTTCGCATGCTATCATAGCCCCCCTAATATGTCCGGGTGTTGTGAATGGATTAGTTGCTTGCAGGAGCAAGATTCTGTCATTACCACTCAAATTAGTCTGTTTGAAATATTCCAACATCACAGATTCTGTGGTTGCTGTATCCGTAGCATTTTCTGCTAGTCGGGTATATACCCGCACTTTGGGATATAGTATTTGAGCGTATGCTACCACCTCTGGTTCGTCCGTGGCTATTACCACAGAGTCTATTTGTTTGACTGCGCATGCTGATCTCACTACCCATTCAAATAGGGGCTTCCCGCAGAATATCTTTGTGTTCTTACCGGGAATCCCTTTGCTCCCTTTTCTTATTGGTATAAACGCCACGTTTTTCATGTTACCCCCTTAGTCTTTTGATGGCATTTTTTTCACAGTCTTCCACCTTTATCTCTCCATCCCCTCTGGCCTTTTCGAATGTCCGTATATACCGCACCAATTTTTCCATCCCGTAAGGCTCAATGGATGCGGCCTGATCCGAGCCCCACATGGTTCTGTCTAACGTGAGGTGTCGCTCCGTAATTGTAGCACCGAGTGCTACGGCCCCCAGTGTGGTGGACATTCCTACCTCATGACCACTGTAGCCTATTTCACATTGGGGGAATTTCTTTTTTAGTGTAACTATGGCGTTTAGGTTGAGGTGTTCAGGTTTTGTGGGATATGTGGATACACAGTGTAGTAACGCCACGTCGACTTCCCCAAACCATCCTATCGCTCCACTAATATCATCCAGACTACACATCCCCCTGGACATGATAATGGGAGTACCCATCATTGCATGTTCAAATATCAATTTATCATTCGTCATACATGCTGATGCTATTTTATAACATGGAGGACTGTAGCGAGACATGAATGCCAAGGCTTTAGTGTCCCAGCAGGAGGCAAACCAATCAATACCCAATTTACCACACAGCTTGTCTATTTCATCATACTCTGCTTCTCCGAACTCTCTACCGATAGCATATGCTCCATAGGTTTGTCCCCAGGGAGATTCTTTACGGGAGGCTAGTATTATTTGATCGTAAAGTACATTAGGCGTACGCTTCTGGAATTTTACTGCATCGCACCCTGCCCAAACCGCCGCCTGGATAAGTTTTTTCGCAATCTCGATATCCCCATTGTGATTGATGCCAATCTCTGCGATTACATAGGTGGGGCATTCACTTCCTATTTTTCTATTCCCAATATACATTTTAGTCCTCCTTTTCCAATGTATTATACAGTTCCATAACACAGCCCATACCGCCTTCTTTAGTGAGTATAATATCTGAATTTAAAATAATGGTAGGGTGAGCGTCACTGGGACAGGCCGCAAACCTGCTTATCTCCATCGCTTCAAGGTCATTTAGATCATTGCCAACATATAAAAGGTTTTCCCAATTGGCATCGGTACTCGTGAGATTTATTACCCACTGGGCCTTATCTGTTACAACCTCGCATGGTATGCATAATTTTCTTGCTCGGGCTAATGATGGGCCGCCCTCACTGGTAACTATATATTGTCTGATATTGTGTTTTTTAAATAACGCTACTGCCAAGCCATCACTTTTATTGCACTGTAACCACTCTTTGCCATCGCGGTCTATAAATACTGAATTATCAGTCATCACTCCATCAAAATCATATATTATGGTCTCGATAGGAAACTTTCTAAATTTCATCATCTCGCTCCTCCTTTTCATAGTATTCACACTTCCCCTCTCGTGTTGATTTATTTGGCCTGAAATATCCCAGTGAATATGTTAAATCCCACTCTTTAGGCATACGTCTGTGACAAGTTTCATATAAATGACAATATTTATTCATGCAATAAATTACATCAGTTTTTTTATCCATCTACTTACTCCCACAATTACCCCAATAAACCACAGGTACCACCTCCCCACGTCCAATTCCGCTACCATTTCCCTGACCAACACCATTACCAGCGCCGTAACCACTACCATCGCTATTACCACTACCATCGCCGTAACCACTACCCTGACCATAATTACAGCCATAGCCACCGCCGGAGCCAAAACCACAGCCATGGCCAGTGCCATCACTATAACCATAACCACTGCCATTTTCCATTATTCCTCCTTCCCACGTCCAATTTTCTGCGGATAAACTCATCTTCACACTGAAGATGAGTTTATCCGCTTCCGCTACCCTTCCCAATGCCATCACCATTACCAGTGCCGTAACCACTACCATCGCCGTAACCACTACCCCGGCCATATCCATATCCAGCGCCACGCCCATAGCCATATTTTCTACTACCACCATAGCCACTGCTATAGTTATTGTTAGAGCCACCGCCAGAGCCAGAGCCACAGCCAGAGCCATAACCACAACCACAGCCCAAGCCAATGCCACAAACAAAAAACAAACCAAATCCAC
>CAZYIM010000072.1:0-5928 GCA_964647565.1 uncultured Methanosarcinales archaeon | reverse complement strand
CCTCCTGATAGACAATCTGAGGCTTAAGGAAACCAGAGAAAAAGAATACTTATTAATTTGCCTTCCATTAAAGGTGACTGGCATTGATGCAGCACCTGCAAGAGCCATATTGGTGAATGAAGATGAAGAATAAGTACAACTTGTTTATTGAAAGTACTGAAGATTTCCCAAAGAAAGGAGTAGTCTACTGGGATTTCACGCCTCTGCTAAAAGATCCAAAGATGTTCAAGAAGGTAATAGCTGACATCAAGAATCATTTCAAAGCAAAAGAGATTACCAAGATTGCAGCTATTGAAGCCAAGGGCTTTACAATAGCTACTGCACTTGCCTATGAATTACAGAAACCTCTTGTATTGATTAGAAAGCCAGGATTAATTCCAGGAAAGATCAAATCAAGGAAGTTTGAGAAGGAATACGGACTTGGAGAGTATCAAGTACGAACAGATACTTTTGAGAGCACAGATAATGTGTTGCTGATCTATGACATACTGGCAGGACCTGGTGCGACCAAAGCAGCCATAGAACTAATAGAATCCTCAGGTGCCAATGTAATTGGTTGTGCTTATGTGATTGAACTCCAATACCTGCATGGAAGAAAAGCACTCAAGTCATACGACTTGTTTTCGCTCGTGAAAATTAAGGAGAAAAAATGATAAAGGTAATAAGCTTTGATATGCAAGGAACCCTTACTGATGCCGCTTTTTCAGATGAGTTCTGGCTAGAGACCCTTCCCGCATTATATGCTGAAAAACAAGAGATCTCTGTTGCAGAAGCCAAAGAGATTCTTAAAAAGAAGTTCAATGAATGGGGAAAGAATGATTACAGGTATTATTCAATAAAATATTGGATGAAAGAACTTGAAATCCACTCATTTAAAGAGATATTCAAGAGGATAATAAACAAGCCACATTTATATGTAGATTCTCTTGAAATCTTAAATAATCTGTATGGTAAAAAGAAAATGATCATTATCTCATCAACAACCAAAGAATTCATATCTGTCGAGTTAGGCAGGAACAAAAAATATTTCAGTCAAATATTCTCTTCATTAGACGACTTTAATATATCAGGAAAACCTCCCAAGCTTTATACAGAAATAGCCAAGGTTCTGGAAGTCAAACCTGAAGAAATCCTACACATAGGGGACAAATATGATATGGATATTGAACATGCTAAAAAAGCAGGATTACAAACATTTTATTTGAAAAGGAAGCTACCGAGAAAAGAAGTCATTGAAACCCTTAAAAATATACTTTATCCATAAAATAGTCAAAGACAAAAGTATTGCATACAATATTTTGTCTTTGTCAAATTAGTAGGCGAAAATGTATATATATTTTTTTGTTTGGCCACTAAAAACCAACAAATTTTAAAATCCTCCCTAATTTTCGCTCTTTTATGTCAGAAGAAACAACCAGGTGCCCTATTGTATCTGTACTTGGCCATGTTGACCATGGCAAGTCAAGCATTCTAGATGCAATCAGAGGCACGAATATCCTGGCGACAGAGGCAGGGGCCATCACCCAGGCTATCGGAGCATCAATCATACCTTTGGACACCATACAGCAGAAGTGTGGAACTCTTCTAGACAGTCTTAATATGAAATTCAATATCCCTGGCATCCTGTTTATCGATACACCAGGTCATGCAGCCTTCACGACCTTGCGAAAAAGGGGCGGCAACTTGGCAGACATCGCTATTCTGGTCGTCGATATCAAGGAGGGATTCAAGCCTCAGACAATTGAAGCCATTGAGATACTGAAAAGCTTTAAGACTCCTTTTATCATTGCTGCCAACAAATTGGACCTGGTTCCAGGCTTTAGGAAACAGGGCCTGCCATTATTGCAGGAGATAAACCAGCAGGATGCTTCAGTAGTACAGACAATAGATACCAGACTCTACGAACTGGTAGGCCAGATCCATGAAAATTTTGAATTGAATGCAGAGCGCTTTGACAGGGTAGATGATTACACCCAGCAGGTTGCAATTGTGCCTTGCTCTGCAAAAGAAAATATAGGTATTGCTGAACTATTAATGGTCATAACAGGCCTTGCGCAAAGATTCCTTGAACAGAACCTACAAGTCGATGTGTGTGCAGATGCAAAAGGAACCATATTGGAAGTCAAGGAAGAACAGGGACTTGGCAAAACCATGGATGTCATCATATATAATGGTAATCTTAAAGTCAATAATCCTCTAGTAATTGGCACTCTTGAAGGCGAGCCTATAGTAACCAAGGTAAAGGCTATGTTTGAGCCTTCACCCCTTAATGAGATGAGGGACAAGAAGAGCAAGTTCAAATCTGTTAAGGAGGTTGAGGCTGCAACAGGTGTTAAGATCTCATGTCCAGATATGGATGGTGTGATTGCAGGAATGCCTGTTATGTCAGCAGTCTGCACTCCTGTAGAACAGGTCAAAGACGCTCTGCAAAAAGAGATCCAGGAAGTGATTGTTGAAACAGACAAAAAGGGCATCATCATAAAAGCAGATACCCTTGGAAGCCTGGAAGCATTAATCAAGCTGCTAAAAGAGAAGAACTTCACTATCAGGAAAGCTGAAGTCGGAGATATCACTAAAAAAGATTACATGGATGCTGAAAGTAATTTTGAAGAGGATCCTTTACTAGCCGTCATTCTAGGTTTCAATGTCAAAGATGCAGCCAACCTCTGCCATGATAATGTAAAAGTGTTGACAAGCGACATAATCTACAAATTAATTGAAGGATTTGAGGTCTGGCAAGACGAAGAAAAGAAAAGATTAGAGGCCCAAGACCTTGATGTGCTTGTTCGGCCTTGCAAGCTCGAATTCCTGCCCAACTGTTGCTTTAGGCAGAACAATCCTGCTATCATAGGCGTAGAGGTAATTACAGGAGTGTTAAAGACCGCAACTCCCTTGATGAAGGCAGATGGAAGAGCCTTGAGTCAGGTAAAGAGCATACAGGCAGATAAGGAAAACCTACAGGTATTAAACAAAGGCAGACAGGCGGCCATCTCACTGCCCAATGTCACTATCGGAAGACAGATCGAGGAAGGAGATATCTTCTATTCAGATATCCCCGAAGATGACTTCCGCCAAATCAAGAAATTAACTAAGTATCTTTCCAAACCAGAAATTGAAGTTTTAAAACAGATTGCAGAAATAAAGAGGAAAGAGCGTCCATTGTGGGGAGTCTGATGCAAAACCTAAGAATTCTAAATACGCGAGAGATAAAACCCATTCTCAAATCCTTGAAAACGCAGTTTGGCTTTGAAAGCAAGCTTAAGTTCTGCTTTTTGAGAAATAACAAGGATAAGATTTTTTTTGTCAATAAGGATATTTCCAGAATAGACCTCAATAATTTGAGGATCAACACTCTTGGCCTTTATTTTGGCACTGTTGCCAAAGAGGGGTTCAGGCTCAGCATAGAAGGCAGCCAGATGATAGGACCTGACTCAGATAAGAATATCCTGGACCTGAATAAAGAACAGTCCGACATGTGGAGACAGGGCATGGACTTTGAAGTTGATTCTAAGCTTAATGGTTTTGTGCTTGTTAAATACGGTGAAGATTTCTTGGGCTGCGGAAAACTAAAAGACAAGAAGCTATTAAACTATAATCCTAAAGGCAGAAGATTGATTGTGATTAATGATTAATGTTTGATTGTGGGTTTCTTTTTAGCCATGGCCCACAACATCTGATGATGCCTGCGATAAGATTCTGCAAGACTTTTGTTTTTTATCAGTATGGTTGTTAAAGGCTCAAAGATAATGATAAATACTCTCTCTCCATAGACGCCTGTGGCTGTTGGTTCAAAGAATTCATCAGGTATGTATCTATAAGTGAGGTGTTTTTGGGGATAGACAAACTTTGCAGAATTTTTTGTTAATAGCAACTCTTTAAAGCCGGTTTTTTCCTCTTCATTAATAAAATGGTTCATAATGTGTGGAAATCTATCTTTGAATAAGGACTCATCCACGCCAAAACCATATAAATCTCCCCCAGCTCTTAACCGATCATGCCACATGGTCTTAAAGCCTTCAATCCCATGATAGACCTCTACACTCAGCGCTTCTTTTTTCTCATCAGCCAGTTGTTTTAGTTCAGGAAGTATCTGGCCAAGTTTATCTTGTTTCTCCTTGAGATATTGGAAAAGATTGTCTGGGTCTCCTGCCTTAAAATATTTAACTCCTGTCTTAATGACATAGCTGACCAGGCCCTTTTGCATCAGGTGTTCAAGAAAATCATAGAGAGTTGTCCTATGCTGGCCTGTTTGTTTAGTGAGTTCGCTGACAGTGGTTGAACCCAGCTTTAGCAGAGCCAGGTATACCCTGGCTTCTCCATCGGAAAGACCCAGTTCATTTAGCACTTCTCGTTTGTCCATATCTAACATTAAACCGTTCTTTTATATAAAGTTGTCGGAAAAACGACAACAAACCTTTATATAATATGTCTACTATTAAGTAGTAAATGAAAAGAGGTGATATTGATGAAAGTCAATCTAACACAAGAACAAAAAAAAAGAAATGAATCCAACAAGAAGCTTTTACAAGAGATTGCAGATGAGTTAACTGGCAAAGGATATCTGCTCGGTCACGGTCTTTCTGGCAAGGTAATTAGCGAGCCTAAAGCAGACAGTATTGGCCGCTATGACAATATTGGCATTATTGTATCAGGTAAAAAATTCCTGTTTAACCTGATCAAACTACCGTCCTTATACCTGACAGAAATTTGGATAGATAACAGGTCCAGAGATGCAGAACCCAATAAAAAATGGGTTTTGGATGTGTACGGATCAGAAATGATACCGATCGCGCAAAAAATCGTTGAAAACATAGCAAAACCATACTGTGTTGAGGTTTCAGCAACACTCAAAATAAACCAACTAAGATATGAAAACCAGGCATTACATTTTCCAGGAATAGATGATTAAAAAAAAGGAGTGAGAAAAATGACGCAACAAACATACAATATCGGATGGGACTTGACTGGCAACATCGGAAGTCCTAAAAAAACATCATTGAAAAGATTGTTCGAGTACAAACTCGGAGACAAGGCACAGCAAGTCTGGAAAGAGAGGCTTAATCGATTTGGCCAGATGTACATGGAAACCTACAAGAAACATGGCGAAGACAAGGCCCTTATTGATTTTTATTCGTTCATGACTGAGATGAATATAACTAAAAAAGACTTCCAAGTTGTTTCACACATGCTGTTTGATGAGGGACTGATCCGTAATCAGGTTATTGAAGCAATGGTTGACTTGAAGCAGACAGGTGCCAGGCATATTCTTGTCAGTAAAAACCTGACAGGAGAGCTTGAAGCGTTTGCAAAGGATGTCAATAACAGAAGTGGTCTGGAAGTAATCTCTGGAGTTGTCGGCGCTACAGGAATATATAACTCTCATGGCACACTGACCGACATACAGCAAATAATTGGAGATTATACTGGAGATCTGGAAGGCATTTCAAGAGTTCAAAAAAAGACTGCTGTAAAAAGCCAGATCCATAATGAACCTCTTGCAGGCTATGTCACTGATTCTGGAGATAAGAACATCAGGGAAATGGCAGCAACAGCAGTCATCATCAAGAGCAGTGTTCCCTATGCAGAACTTGATGAATATTTCCAGCTATCTGCAGATAAAAAAACAGGCAACTACCAGAAAAAATCAATTGAAGATCTAGACAAGAATGCTGTAGTAGAGGCCGGTTCCAATCTAAGAAAAGATCTTGTAAGGGTACTTCGAAAATGAAACAAATAATCCTTAAAGGGCTCGGAGTAAGCCCGGGAAAAGTAGTTGGAAAAATCAACATTGTTGATGATAAAAATCCTCAACAGGAGTTCCAGAAAGGAGAGATATTGGTAACGAGGATCACCAATCCAAGAATGGTCCAGATGATGACAAGATCTACTGGCATTATCTGCGATATTGGCGGATTGACATCACATCCG
>CAZYIM010000071.1:0-6055 GCA_964647565.1 uncultured Methanosarcinales archaeon | reverse complement strand
GTGCCATTAACCGAGCCTATCATTTAGTGGGTATGCTGATATTTCAAATACCTTAACATGACAACTGCTTTCTTGTCAAAAGTGTAGCTCTGACCCCTTTGTTTTACGCCCCCCATGCATCATTGACATATATCAATACCCGTCCCATATATTCTCCGAAGAACTTTGGTGTGCTAGGGACTGAAAAGAGTTCCAAGCTTTAGCGTGCATTTTTAGCTCATAAAGACCATTTGCTGTGCCATCAGACCGCCTGGCATTCCAAACACTTTTTAAATAGTGTTTTGCTCCTGATAATACTTCATATTCATGTGGGATCTTCAAGCACTCTAAAAGCTCATGCATTTTTTGTGAAGCGTTGCGACCAAGCATATGAAAGAGTTCATCTTTTGTTCCAATGGATAAACGGTAGAAAATACCACTGTTGACCACCTCTTCTTTATTGCATACTGCCCGTGGCATCTCATCTTTAAGGGCATAATCGCTGACAAATGAATTGGAAATGGAGGAAGCAAATTCATTTGGATATTTAAGAGCATAATGCAGAGCACCGCTTGCGCCTCGCGAAAATCCATGTATGGATGTGGTTCTAGCACTTACACCTGCTCTGAATTTATTTCGACAATGATCCCTTAGCTCAAATGGGCTATTACTCGTCAAAAATATTTGATTGCTTGGAGTCGACCATTGTTCGTCATCAAACCATTTTTTATCGGCTCTGATTGCAATAATTACCATTGGAGGGATCAATTTCTCGTTAATCCAATCATTTAATTGACTGGCGGGCACTGCCATGGGGAACTCATACTCATTTTTGAACCGTCCATGGAGAAAAATGATGAGTGGATAAGTTTCCTGTCCACTTTGCTTCCAACTAGGAGGTAAATAAACAATATAATTTACCAAACCACGTGACGGACTTTGAACGTTGGAATGGGAATATTTACCTCCTCTGCCTGAGAAATCGTCATTTTTAACAGGTCGAACATGAGCACAGGCTGTCAATAATGCAATCGTGATAATAAGAAATACTATAAAACAATTCCTTACCATTCTGATTTTTAAAATATTATTTGAATTAATCATACTTCTTCTCTGATCCGCTCATGGGAAATACCCTTACCTTCATGGAGCTCACGAAGAGCTTTACGTACATCTGCCACGAAGTTTATCCTCTCCTGTGCGACCCTATTTCACTCACAAATATACTTTATGTCAAATTATTTAACTATTTAAGGTCGTCCCCTTTTCGCTTGATGAGAAAGTTCAGGCGGATCCCCCCGCTCAAATCTGGCCCGGTGACATATTCCTAATAGTGCAATTCGAGGAGTGATAGGTTTATTCTTTGCCATTTCAGTCTATGCGACTAACGAAGAACTCACTTGCCGGAAGGGTGGTTATGATGTCGCCATAGAAATTGAAAATTGAGCCCGAAAAAATGTTTAATTGCTAAAGCCGCGGTACCCTTCCGGTCCAGTGCAGCGACAGGTTCTGCTCACACTCTGTATAGCCAATAGCCCGGGCGCCGTCGAAGATCGGCAACTGCGATGATGAGAATGTAGTCAGACTTTAATTGATATATAACGCCAAAGGGGAACCGATTGACCAAGCAGCGACGAGTATTCTTGGACATTGGTGACCATGCCTCAGGGTGTTGGATAATGCGAGCAATTGCCGCATTGACTTCTTGAGCAAACTCTATACCAAGGCCACGCCGGCAGTCTTCGTAGTACTCAACAACCCTGTCAAACTCCGTTTCCGCATGTTCATGGAAATAGAATCTCACTTTTCAAATTTTGCTCGGATTTTAGAGAAAACTTCCTCACCAGGAACCAGCTTCACCTCGCCGGCCTCAATTTGGGACACACGACGTTCCGCTTCTTCTGCCCAAAGGCGATCAATTTCCGCATCTATTGGCAAATTGAGACTCGTGAGGAGCTTCTCAACCAGGCCCAGACGGACGTCTGCCGGAAGGGATAGGGCTTCCTCAATTACTCTGTCTCGTGTTGTTGCCATGGCTCACCTCCTTTATTTGCCTATTAAAACACATACAATGAGGTGTGGCAATAATTATTCATTAGAGCAGAACGTTGGCGTTAAGCGCCCGCCGACTATTGCAAGACTCAACTATTTCATTATAGCCAACATTTCGCAATTTTCGCGTCGCTTACCCACCGCCACAGGCGGGTCGCTTACACGCGGGGTTAGGCACAGAGCTTTCTTGATACAGCAACCCATTAAATTTCAATAACCGCTCCTGTATGAAGCTGGTTCAATTTCTCACCCATTACATTCTTCAATACTCGATAAGCCTTCTGACCAGTGCAGTGCCCCGAATATACCGACTCAACCGGGTATGTAAGAGCTCTCCTTCCAATATCTTCAACTTCACTTCTGCTCCCCGCCATAGTATTGAACATCGGCAATCCTACTAAATGGAACCCACCTATGACCGCCTTTATTTGAATTCCATCAAACTCTTCGTGCACTGTATCAATCATGTTGAGCATGCCATTATGGGAACAACCAGAGAAGATCACAAGGCTATCGTTTTCTTTTATTACCAATAAAAGCTCATGCGAAAAATCATCCAACCGCCATTCGGAATCATTTTTCACGTACAAGAACCTATTACCTTTGGGCTTCGGATACTTCTTTAAAATTTTGGGGATGATATAGACATCAGGTAGGATTTCGACAGTTTCATCTACAAACAAGAATCGCTCAGGCATTGCATCGATCAAATTCGCTTCCAGGCCAATATACCTTCTTTGGAACCACAAAGCTCTGAAGTAACATTCCCCATCTGGTGTATTTCCCAGGTAGATCTTGGCATCCTTATTTAGTTCGAAAAATCGAGCGAGGCCACCACCATGATCATAATGATGGTGAGAAATCACAGCCAAATGGACAGAACTTAAATCAATACCCAGCTTTTCGGCATTCTTCGAGAATTTATCTGATGTACCAGTATCAAACAAAATGTTATTTCCTTGATATGAAATGTGCACTGATAAACCATGTTCATGAAGGAGTTCTGGTTCGTAGGGTGCTTCATTGTTTTCTACCAAGACAGTAATTTCCATAGCATCTCACCTAGATTATGTTGATAAATCTGTGCCTAACCCAAATCACCGGCGGCAAAAAGCAGAGCGAGGAACGAGCGGCGCTTTTTGCCGTCCGAGTGCATTTGCCTTGTTAGCCCTTGTAATATTGTCTGAATTCATCTGATGGCTCACGATCCGAATATATGTAAACGGAATTCCCAATCGGGTCGATTACAGAAAACCCTCTATCGCCCCATTGATGATCTTCCAGTGGCATCGCAGGTTGCAGACCAGCCTCCATTAGCCTTGCATGTTTTGCATTTACATCATCAACCTTGAAGTTGAGCATGATTCCTGTGCCACCAAATGTCGGCATATCATCTTGCGGTTGCATAAACTGAATGGATGGTCCATCTCCATCAATGCGTAAATTGACATACCAGCCGCAATCAAAAATAGCCCTTGCTGAAAAATGGCGTTGATAGAATTCGCGGCAGGCATCTACATCTTTTGTAATAAAGCATGTCGATAATTCGTTGGTTTTCATAGCATCTCCTATATGTGGGGCTAACGGTCTGAGTGACTTTTCTCGGGGATGCGCTCCGACCGGATTGCAGGCGAGTAACGAGTAAAATCAACTCTCTGGTTATCCCTTTTTTACTGGTTGTCTTATGATCGTTTTCCACTTCTCTGGGGCAGCTTTACGAATGTCGCTCAAGTAAATCTCGTGATGTTTTCCGACAGGACTATATTTGTTTTCACGTATAAAATTATGCACATACTCAACGGTTGGACCCTCCTCTGAAAATGGTCCAATATGCATTGTTTGTGCCGCTGTTCCTTCAGAGAATGACTCAAATTTAATTTTCGATAATGCAGATGGGTTCTTCTTCTTTTCAACCTGTTTGCAGGCATCCAGGAGTAAGCCCTGCGTGACATATTCTGGTTGCATTATCATAGTTGTCCATTTCCAGTCGGTCTTGTCGTTGATGTCGAATTCTGACATATCATCGACCCACCAAAGGCCCTCCAAGGGCATGACTCCGTAATCAATCTCCAATCCACCTTTCTTGACCATGAACTTGAGGGCATAGGATACAGCGTAGAGTGCCTCGATTGCGTCACTGTATTCTTGTGATGTATTTGGGTCGCCCTGACCGTCAATCATAAGGAAGTTCATTTCAGGAACATCGACAATCTCAACGGTTTTCGGTGAAGGCTTGTACAGGTGTTTCAGTTCTTTCTTGTAATCAATCTTCTTCATTATTCCTCTGCGGCTAACGCAGAGCTTCACCTGCCGGGCGAGGCACTGCGAAAACTTTTGATAAAATGATTATCTCCGATAAACGAAGATGATAAAAAAGTGCCGACGTAGCCCGGTCGGCTGTGAAAGCGCTTGTTATACGCTGCCAAAGGCTGCCTGATATTTTATAATGCCGTTTTTATCCTTCAATGAACTTTTCTTCAGCTCCAGAACCATAAATGCTTCATCAGGAGCATCATACTCTGATCTGATTCCACATTTTACTGAAGATACAAAACCAAACTTGGGATAATATTCAGGATGCCCAAGAACAACAATAGCATCGGACCCTTTAGTGGAGCAGTTCTTTATGCCGGTTTTTACAAGTTGAGAGCCAATGCCTTTTTTTTGAAGTTTAGGTAGCACTGCCATAGGGCCCAAACCCATTAGTTTTAGAGCAGAGTCATCACCAATTAACTCTACAGGCGTAAAAAGTATATGACCTACGATCTCTTCATCTTCTTCAGCGACCAAAGAAATGAAATAAATCCCACTATCTCTAAGAGCATTTACCAGATTTGCTTCTGCCTCTGTCTCGAAAGCCTCAGCATGAACTTTCCAAATTTGTTTTTTATCTGAATCTTTCTCTTTTCGGATATTCATTATTATTTCTTGCGTATAACGCCCGCCATCACCAGCGGGCAGGGAAACCGGGCCTTTGCAAGTGACAATTAAACACAAAACTTGATTAAAGCTTCAAACGCCGCGACCCTGTCCGTCTGAGTGAATGGCGTTGTTCGGCGGTCGTCAGAAGTGTCTTTGTCCACGAATCCTAATTCTATGTACTTCTGCCAGAAATAATTGGCCTGCATAGTAGCCCATATCAGAATGAGCAGATAAGAAATCATTTAATCTTGACATGAGCTGCGGGATAACCTCTGGATGATTTCTTACCTGAAGGGCGATGATTCCCTTATATTTCTCTGGAGGATAGGTCACTATATCAGCAAAATCACCGTTTAGAGAAACAAGAACAGCATTAAGCTCATACGCTTTCGAAATGACCACCGAATCAGGTGAATCTATTGGCATATGGTCCTTAAGACGTAATACTTCATGACCTGCATCACGAAAATATTGGATCACGGAATTGGGAACACAGTGGTCTGCAAAAAACTTGAGACTCATTATGCTGCGACCTCGAATTCAGCCAATTCACGGGCGTAGTCTAAACATGCAGCAATATGAACTTTGTCAAGGTCCGGAAATTCAGCAATAATCTCTTCGATAGTATTACCTGCTGCGAAATATCCAAGGATAAGGCTTGCCGGAATTCTTGTTCCTTTGATACGAGGTTTACCACGAATCACATCGGGCGTACTTACTATGTGATCTTTCCAGTTTACTTTCATTTTATCCTCCTCTTCATTAATCTGCTCGATATCGGGCCGATTTGATAATGCTCTTAAAGTCGAAAGATTCCGATCATGTTTTTTCTTTCCAAGAAACTTGTCTTTGTCAAGCTGACTTTTAAATATGGCTTTGCGCTCATTGCCTCTTGATGTGACGTGGTAAAAAGCCCCTGGAAATTCGATTCGTAATTGTCGTGCCATTAACCGAGCCTTTCATTTAGTGGGTATGTTGATATTTAAAATACCTTAGCATGACAACTGCTTTCCTGTCAAAAGTGTAGCTCTGACCCCTTTGGTTTTTTCAATCTAATAAAAGGATACCTCCGCGGTACCCAACGTTCCGAAATCGGCAACGA
>CAZYIM010000070.1:0-6607 GCA_964647565.1 uncultured Methanosarcinales archaeon | reverse complement strand
TATAGGTTGCGCCACAGCATAGATATAAACTTCGTCCATATCCCGAACTGGAATTATTAAATATATAAAGGTTGTGAAATTACAAAAAAAAAAAAATCAATCTATTTTAACTTCATGATAATCCATATTGCCCTTCTGTTTCTTTTGAATAAAAGTCATTAGAACACCATTCTCATACTTGGCCCTAATCTCATCACTAGCATCACTTGGCAGTTCAAATGCACCTTCAAAATAGAAGCGGTCAGTATCAGGTTTTTCTTCTGCGGGTCGGCTAGGTTTGGGTTTCTCTCCTGCAATTATCTTCAATACCTTGTTGTCAATGCCCTCTGACGTTCCCAATTTGACCTCTATCTGCTCTTTAGGTACGCCTGGCAGCATAACAGATATCTGATACTCTTTTTCTGTCTCTCCTTGCGAATAGGTCTTTATAAAGGGGGCAGGAATTACTTGTCCAGTCACATCATTGAACAATTCACCCACCTGATTATACAGTTCATGAGTAATGCTTTCCATTAAAGATTCTACTCCTGAAAAGGTCGATTCAGATTCAAAAGGTTTCCATCTTATTACTTTCATTTTACCACCCAAGTCATCAGGAATCAAAAAGACTATTTATAGTTTTCTAAACAAGAATCATTTGTGTTAATTAAATTTTAAGGCTGGTTATCTTAGAAATACCATGCTCGTTCATAGAAACACCATAAAGATTCTCTGCATTGGTGATGATACCGTCGTTGTGACTTATCATAACATACTGGACCTTCCTCGAATAGGAATGGATCAGATCGGCCAATTTCTCAGAATTCTTCTTGTCCAATGCAGCATCAACCTCATCAAGCACATAGAATGAGGCAGGCTCATGCTCCTGTACTGCAAATAGGAATGCCAAAGCTGTTAGGGTCTTTTCGCCACCAGAGAGGGACCTGATATCCAGGAACTTCTTACCAGCCAACCTAACCTTCAAGATCAGGCCGCCGTTAAAGGGATCTTGCCTATCCTCAAGATCAAAAGATGCTTCTCCTTTAGTAGATAAAGTGCCGAATATCTTTTGAAAATGTTTATTGACAACAGCATAGGTATTCATAAAAAGCTCTTTTTTCTTGCCATCAATCTCATTTATCATCAGCATGATATCCTGTCTTTCAACATCCAGGGTTTTCTTCTTTTCAGTCAAAGAATCATACTCTTTCTCAACCTGTTCATATATCTCAAGAGCTCTCATGTTGACTGCACCTATGTCCTGCTGCAACCGTTCAAACTGCTTGATCTCATAGTTGATATCCTCTTCGCTCTTATCCCTATACAAAGCCACGCCTTCATATATCTTGTATTCTTCCTCAAGGCCTGCAAGCTCAGCCTTGACAGCAGCCATCTCCATAGAAATATTGTTTTTTTGAATCTCGAAAGTTCTTGAATTCTCAGTCTTGCTGCCAACCTCCGCCTCTAATTTTGTCACATCCTCAGTTATTTTAGTCCTCTGATTGAACAATTCCTTGAACTGATTGTAGAATTTCTTTTCTTTGGCTTCTTTGTCAGCTAATGACTTTTCCTGTTTTATCATCAACTCCTTAAGGGCCTTAAGCTCGTTCTCAAAATCCTCTTTTTCCTTATCATGTTGTTTCAATATCTTAAGGATATTCTCTTTTTCAGGAAGTATGATGTTCGTTATTTCAGAATCTGAATTCTTGAGCTCCCCATTTAAATCCATAATCTCGTCCCTTAACTGGCTTTTCTTCTCTTCAAAAGTGTTAAGCTCTGCAAGAAGCGCAGGATTCCTTAATTCATTAATCCTTGCACGCATCTGTTGTTTTTTGATTTTGAAGTCTGCCAACTCAGTGTTGGAAGAGGATATTTTATCATGGACATCAGTTATGTTTTTTTCAAGAATCTTCAACTCAGCAGCTATCTTGGTTTTCTCACCTTTGGACACATCAAGATCAGAGTCCTCAAGATGCAGGGTCTTTTCAGCCTTGATTATGTCACCCTCCATATGTGCCTTCTGCTCTCTGAGTTCATCGATCCTTAACTCATTCTCACTTCTCTTATCCACTAGGCGTTTTTCCATACCCTCAAGATCCGCAATCTCTGTCTCGACCTTCTGAAGGTTGCCAACAACCTCTTTTTCCTGGAAGCCTAATCCCTGAGTCTTGATTCTGAATCCTCCCTGCATGGCACCGCTCAATTCTAATAGGTCACCATCAAGAGTCACCATCCTTGCACGGCCAATACCAATTTTTCTGGCAGTCTCTATGTTCTCAACAACGAGGGTGTTACCAAAAACAAATTGGAATGCTTTTTGGAATTTCTTGTCATAGCTGACAAGGTCAACTGCAAGACCGATCACGCCAGGCTGCTTTAGATTTCTTAACTCTGTCTGTATCAAAGTTGGCCGCATCTTATTGAGCGGCAAGAAGGTCACAACTCCATACTTATTCTGTCTCAAATATTTAATGCATTGAGTGGCGACATCATCATCTTCAACAACCACCGCCTTAATTCTAGCGCCAGCGGCAATCTCCAGAGCCAATGCATATTGCGAGTTTACCTGTCCGAGTTGAGAGATTACTCCATGAATACCTCTTTGCTTACCAGAAAGCTTAAGGATTTCTTGAAGCGCCCGGTTCATAGAAATATTCTCCTTAATACCTATTGAACGTGCCTTAAGCTTTGCAAGCTCTTCTTTCTTGGTCAGTAGTTTAGACCTGATATTGGAAAGTTGGGCAGCTAAGGACGAATCATCTGTCAATCGGGTGTTAAGCTCCAGGGTAGCTTTCTTAAACATCTGCTTCTTATTTTTAAGATTATCAATAGCCTTCTTGTTTTCTTTGGCAACAGATAACACTTTCTCAATTTTCTCATCTATTGTCTGAAGTTTTATCTCAAGCCTGTCTTTTTCCCTAAGATAGTTCTGCTGTCCCTCCCGCATTTTCTGGATCTGCTCCTGGACCAGTTCAGCATTCGTATCAATATCTTCAATCGCTTTATCAATATCCTGGGCATCAGCAAGCTTATTCTTCTCCTTGAAACTCTTAATCTTTTGATTAATAAGATTGATATCATTCTCACGGGTTTGGATTCTTTTCTTCAGATCCAATTTTTCTTTTTCTAGGGATTTAATTTTAGACTCTATATCTGCAAGATTTGATTGAAGGGATTCTTTTCTCTCCTTTATCTTATCCATCTCTCCTTTAAGAGTCTCTATTCTTTGTTTGTTCAGAGCCAAATCAACCTTAAGCCTCTCAACCTCTTTATGGATCAAGACCTGATCTTTCTCTCCCTTTTCCTCAACTTCTTTGTTAATGTTTTCAATCTTCAACTTAAGCTTAGAGATTTTTTCCTGGAGAGAACCAACCTGCTCATCAATCTTAGCCATCCTTTTGTCATTATTCTGAATGGATTTCTCAAGCTTTTCTTTTGAAGCGGTCTTGGCTTTAATTTTAGTATTAAGTAGAGTAGCTTTATTTCGTTTGATATTCTCATCAAGCTCTTTGAATTTCAGGGCTTGGTTCCGGTCTTTTCTCAATTCTCTTAAATAAGCCTTCCTTTCAGCAAGGATGATATCTGCCTCATTTAGTTTATCTTCAACTCGACTGAGTTCTCTCAGAGCCTTTTCTTTCTTGTCTTCATAAACTGAAATGCCTGAAATCTCCTCCACCATCTTTCGCCTTTCAACAGGAGCCATCTCAACCAGGGTAACAATATCACCCTGTAATATTATATTATAGCCCTGAGGATCGATTCTGGCCAATGAAAGAAATTCCAACACCTGCTGTCTTGTCCTGTTCTTCCCATTGAGCTTATACTTTGACTGGCCACTGCTTTTTATTATCCTTGTTACCTTTACCTCGGGCGTCTCTAAAGGGAATATGCCTTTAGAATTATCAAAATAAATAGAAACTTCTGCATCCTTAGCAGGCTGCTTGGACTTGCCGCCATTATATATAAGATGAGATGCTCGCTCTACTCTCATACCCTTTGCAGAGGCCTTGCCTAAAACAAAACAGAGTGCATCAAGAATATTACTCTTACCCGCACCATTGGGACCTAGAACAACATTGAACTTGTCGCCAAATACCATCTCTGTCTTCTTTGCAAAGGACTTAAAGCCCCTCATCTCTAATCGGTTGATTTTAGTCATTATGTCAAGAACCACCGATCTTAGATCGGTGGCATTTATGCCCTAGTTTTTTAATTATTCTATTCGAGTGGTTCTTGATCATGATCAGAAATATATCACCTTCAAAAATCTGAAAGGGGATTTACCAGCTGGATTAGACCAGTGGTATATTTCTGACATACCAACTCAATCCCTCTAAAAAAACTTAACATAAGGAATTTATAAATGTTACGGAAACCCAAATTTTCGTAATTCTAAAAATGATTTGTCTTTTTTAGTTGTTTTGTCTGAAATATTATCATAAAATATTTAAAAGTTGAAATTGAAAGTCATTATTGTGGTATCATATGGGAAAAAGAGGGTTTAACCTGATATGTTGTTTGCTTCTTTTGATTATATTGTTCATGCCCTGCACTTATGCAGATAATAATGTCTTTGAAGTGAATATCCTGCTTTCTGATCAGGATGCTCAATCCCTAAAAGATCATCTTGCCACTGTACGTATTGAAACTGGCCAAGAAGCTATCCTCGAAGAAAAGTACATTGGAGATGACTCGCTCTTAACTCTAAGCCTGAGCAATGGTAGTTATGATGTGGGCATCAGCATCCGTAGTTTGACCGATGAAACCAAGTATTATTATAATACTCTAAAACTAGATGTGAACCAAAACCAAAACTTATCTTTTAAGGTCTATAAGGTAGCTCATATCGTCGGAATTGTCCTGGATGAATATGACAACTTAGTGATCTATGCAAATCTGAATTTTCAGTGTAGCCAAACCACAGGAACTGAATTTCCTGCAAAAACTGACACAGTCGGCTCTTTTCGAGCAGCCAATTTACTGTTGGGCAAATGTAGAGTTTTCGCGTCCTCTGAGGATCATGCAGGTTTTGTGGACATTAACCTGACACAGAACCGACTCTATGATATAACCCTACGCATGGACAAGAAGACAACTGCCCAAGACAAGTCGTCGTTTCCAGCCTGGTTATTATTTCTTTTAGTATTGATAGTGCTCATAATATTAGTGGTACTGATCATTGTAGTCCGTGAAAAAAAGAAAAGACCTAACCAAGAGATAACAGTTGAACAAGAGGCAACTGTTGCAAAGGATGAACCTGATCAACAAAAAATCGTCGTGAACCAGAGGATGCAAGACATAATGAAAACTCTGAATGACAATGAAACAGATGTAGTCAAATTCCTCTGTGACAATAATGGAACGGCCACCCAAAGCAAGATTCGGCAGTTTACAGGCATCCCCAAGACTTCATTATTCAGATGTATCAATTCTCTTGAAAGTAAAAACCTGGTAAAAACAGAAAGTATTGGTAAAATGAAAACAATTGAACTTACAGGCTTTTTCTGCTCTGGGAACGAAAATAAGGGCGATTAGAACTCTTTTTCTGAAATAAAGCATTTTGGAACGATTTGGAACGATTATTTTCTGAACTGTCCGCTCAACTTACTTATATTCGTCCGGTTATACTATATGGTAGATTAGATTTGATAATCAAACAGAGGATTGAAAAAAATGAAAAAAATTTCAAAATCAATTGGATTGTTTGTTGCATTCAGCATGGTTTTTGTTTTCTTATTACTGACTGAATTTGCGTCGGCTATACCGAACCCAGCCTCAACTTATTGTGACGAGCTGGGTTATGAGCTTAGGATCATCAGCAATGATGTCGGAGCTCAAAATGGAGTATGTTTTTTCCCTGATGGCAACAGTTGCGCCGAATGGGACTTTTATCGCGGCGACTGCGGCCAGGAATATGTCATCCCTGTTGCTTGCGCAGAAGCAGGCGAGCAGTCAGGCGTTGCCAAGACGTGTTGTGCAGGTCCGACCGGAATTGGAACTTCAGCACCTGATGGCAGCAGCATCTGCCATGAAATGATTGGAGGCTATCCTATTTGTTCAGATTGTGGAAATGGAATTTGTGAAGAGTGGGAAAACTCCTGCAACTGCCCAGCGGATTGTAAAATCAAGAACAACCCTCCTGTTATTGATGGAGTTTCCTCCCCCACTGCTCTTAAAGTTGGAGAAGTAGGAATCTGGACTGTTAAGGCACACGATCCTGAAAATGGAAACCTAAGATATAATGTATTCTGGGGAGATGAACTCCCAACACAAAGCGCAATAACAGACTCAGCTTTAAAGCAGGAAGCCTACACCCAAACTACTACTTTCAGTCATAGTTATAGAAATGAAGGTGAATATACAGTAACCATTGTTGTCATAGATGATCATGGTCAATCGGTCAGAAGCTCAACTACAGTAATGGTTGAGGACGATGGCACACCATCGATCAAATTGGTTAGGTTGGGAGAGAAGTTTAGCCTAAAAAAAGAACAACGAGCTGAAGTCATCAATGAGGGTTTGCATCTGCAACTTGAAGATATCCTTTCAGTATGCATTGCGTGTTCAGCTAACAACCTGGTTGATGGATGCGATCCTTATTGTAAAGAACAGATCATTTTAGATGTAA
>CAZYIM010000069.1:0-6690 GCA_964647565.1 uncultured Methanosarcinales archaeon | reverse complement strand
TTGCGCTCAAAAGCTGGATGTTTGAAATAATCCTTAAAAGGATTGAAAATACCTCTCTCGAATCTGATTTTAGAAGTGCCCAAAGCATAGTAAAATTGATCAGGATAGTTCTCACTAGTATCATATTTAATTGATAGCAAGTTATTGCTTGCTGTCTCTTTATCCAAGCCCGCAGTTACAGACTTGAGGCGTTTCTTTCTTTTCCCGCTTCCAGCCTTCTGGATCTTTTTCTTCCTGATTAGTGCATCTAGTTTGCTAACTTGCTTGTTTAACTTTTTCAATCTATTATTAATGTTTTCAAATCCATCCTCGTTATTTTTGATTATTTCTTGAGCGCTTTCTATCTCAGTTCCAGCCCTATCCAGATTTGCCATGACTTCTAATAGTTCTTTTTCCGAAACGATTTTCTTGTTCCTCCTTCTGATTTTATTGCCTGAACCAATCCGTTTTGGAATGATTCTGGAGTGAAGTATCCGTTGTAGTAACTATATTCGAGATAAGCAAATTTCCAGTTGTCCTGATAGTGATGGATTGCAAAGATGTGACCGAATGCCTGATCATAGGCTTGTTTGGCCTTGTCTGTAAAAGTTCTATAGAAATCATATTGCATCTCGTCCTTTAGAATCAAAGGAATAAAAAGGCTGTATCTGTCTGAGAATGTATTTTTCTGTTTGAAAAGAATGCTTAGCGACGGAATATCTTCAGAAAAATAGTAATTATAATAATCACTCAAGGAACGACCTCTTTTCCTTTTCTTGTATCTGGCTATAGGCGGAGTTGAAAGAGTGGCCAATTCAATATTTGGAAATGTCGGTATGTCTGCAAAATAATTAGCTGTCTTGTCATTTAAACAATGCTGATAATAGAAAGACTGATCAAATACCTGCTTTGTTATTTCTCTTAAATCCACAATCTTCTTTTCTTTTAGTTTTATCTTAAAAAAAGGATCTTTGTTTGCAAAATCACTTGATACTGCTTTGCCTTTATAACGAACAGCCTTAATAGCTGTCGATAGGCTGAATTCATCAGAATATGGCTTAAAGGAACCACCATGCTCATGTACGTCTCCTTTAGTAAGCTTGTAAGACAGTTCCTCTTCTGAAAAGACTGTTCTCATAGGTTTATGATGTTTTTTCTTCTTTCCACTTCCAGCTTTTACTATCTCGGATTGACTAACGATCTTAAGAGCTCTATCTATCTCATTTCCAGCCAAGTCCATACTTGCCCTAATCCTTAAAAGTTCTTTTTTTGAAGCTATTGTATTTCACCCTCGATTAGTCTTTTCACTCCTGTTAACAATGATTTATAGCTAAAATAACCATCCCAATAGTACATCTGGGTTTTTGTTGTATTTTTTACCTCGAATTTAGGAGAATTGAAATATTGCACAGTGAAGACATGTGCAAAAACTTCGTCAAGATAATCATCATATATATCACGAGGTTCAAGGAATCTTCTATTAACATATTCATTATTATCTATAAACAAAGGTACATGAATGCCCGACCTAAATATGTCGTTTTCATGATAATTCTTTAATATTATTGTAAGACCCATCTGGCTTATAGGATATCTCATCAGGTCATAGTCTTCCTCTGTTCTTATTTTTTTTCGGAAATTCTTATTCTTGAAGTATTTCGGGAATCTTAGTATTGCCATGTCAACTTGATTCAATTTTTCAACATCAGATATGAACCGATAGTTATTTTGCTCATTATCAGAATAGTCTATATAGTTTGAAAATGATAACAGGTCATCGCATAACCTGTCCAAAGGCACAAAATAATCTTCTCTTTTTAGATTCTTGAAGAAATCATCTTTACTAGGAGAGCGCAAACCCCCATTAATAAAATAAAATTGGGACTTACCATTAAGTTTTTTAAACATTTCATTATAAAGTTTATTTCTATACGGGCCAATAATCTCATCATCATGTTGCTTAATCATGATTCTTAGATCATCGATGCCAACCTCGTTTTGCTTGTACACAGAGCTAAGTGACTTGATTATTTTCCTAGGTTTTTTCCCGCTTCCAGCATATAAGATGCTAGGTCTGATAGGCATATCCTTGCTTCTCTCAATTTCTTCCCGTATCTCGTTTGATGATATCCTGGCTTTCCAGCGTTCATTGTTAACTGTCTTCATTTTTCATAGCTCTTCAATAACTCTTTTACTCCATTGATCAGGCTTGTGGTAGTGAAATAACCATCATGATATGTCATATGCACTCCCGCAGTATTATACAAGCTCATGCCTGTACTCTTGTTTCGAATTATCTTCTTGGGATTCTGACTGGTGGTATAGACGTGGCCTATGCAATCTTCCATCAGTCTTTTCACATCACTAGTCTGATGTTTGTAGGTCTCTTTTGTCCTTAAGTCTCTTTTGCGCCTTAAGGGTATGAGTATGCCATTTATGCTATCAGCTGGTTTGTTCTTGCCCTTCAAAAGGATGTGTAGGGTCATGTTCTCCATCCATGCACCTCCCTGGAAATAGCGGATACGTTCATCTTTATTTGATCTTTTCTTGGCAAATGTGATTGCTATGCCATCTGATAATTCATGTTTTGGAAATACAAGCTTGGCAAGCCTTATGTTCTTATACTCCTGATTACTTCCAAAATACACAATATGATAATGTTGAGTATCATCTTCGACATGGAACTTAGAGCCCCTGAATACTTCTCCCACAACCTTGTCAAGAGGCGCTATCTCATCTTTATAAGCGCAAAGGAAAAAATTTATTGCCGCAAAACTAAGAGCTGTGATTGTAACTTTACTTTTATTAATAGCCACCTTTTTTTTCTGCATAAATTCTCTCATGAAGGGATCTATTGTACCTGACTGATCTTCGCTAACCACTATACGCAAATCATCCTCAACATATTCAGGAGTCAATAATCTGCTCAGTGATTTGGCGTGTTTCTTCTTTTTCCCGCTTCCTCTTTTGATGGGTTCAGTCATTTTGGCATTGAGTTTATTGCTTTGATAAGACCCTTTTCTAAGGCTTCTTGTGAAAAGTATCCGTCATAGAATCTGTAGGTGGATTCTTGCTTTTTCCTGTTGTATTTAACAGTCAATATATAGCTATTCAGGCCTCTGGCTTTTCTCGCCAACTCACGCATTGGTGGGGTTTGGCTGTCTTCAAAAAAATCCACCATAAAATATGGACGTCGCGAGTCTAACGTAGAGAAAGGTACTAAAAGACCATGATCTGTATTTTTACCATCTTTTGAAAATAATATTTCCATATAGTATCTGTCCCAGCTGAAACCTTCAGATCCAATCCTATAATTGAAATCATCATTAATGGGCTGGGGAATCGTATAATGCTGATCAGTCCAGGGTAGATTCAGTTCAACCAAACCAATGTTTGGTAACCTGGGTATCTGCCTGAAGATATAGGTAGTATGACTGCATCTGTCACTCTTTTTACCGTTTGTAGTGGGTATTAATACCTGCGCGCTCAGATATTGGCATCCCCTGAATAGGCTGTTGACAATTTGGTCCAAACGAGCAATACTAAATGTGTGATTAAGCATGTCATTAAGATTCTCATTATTATCAATCAATCCTCCTTTGAATTCCTTCATCTCAACGAGATAATGAAGATTGGTTTTCTTGTATACGTCAGAACCTATCATAACGTTCAAGTCATTTGAGGTTTCCCTAGTAGTTTTGAAATAATTCATTAAAAATTTAAAGTCTTTTTTCTTATATTGGGCTCTAAGCGACTTAGGGGTTTTCTTTCTTTTTCCGGATTCTGCTTTGATGGGTTCAGTCATTAAAGCCTCCAAACTCTCCGATAGCTGATTTAATACCTTTGATCAAACCTCTTGTTGAAAAATATCCGTCAAGATATCTTATTTCCCGTTTATCTGGATCAAATCTGCCAAACGGCGTGTTTTTTTCCATAACCTCACCCCGACCAGGTATGTATTCAACTGAAAACACATGACCTATCACTCGCTTGAAATAGGGCTTGACCCAATCTCTTTGCTCGTAATAGACATGTTTAATTCTCCAGTCCTTGTTTAATACAAGAGGTATTACCAGGCCAAGCTGATTATTATTGCCTGAAAAGGGAGGTTTTCTGAAGATCATACTTAGAGTCAATCTATCGATCAGGGATCTTTCAACAAAATATCCCTTCCCCTCCCGAAATTTATCAAAGGTTATTGTCTTGTTTGCAGGGATTGGTTTTCTTGGTCTGAGAACAGTTAGTTGAGCATATTTAATCTGTTTGAATTTAGGAATGTTCTGGAAAAAATAATCGATATAGTCTGCTTGTTTATTCTCCATAGATCCAGTGTATTCTGCTCCATTAAATAATTCAGCCACAACTTTATCCAAAGGCACTATTTCATCCCGAAATATCCTCTTGAAGAAAGTATTTTCTTGAAATCCAGGACCATCCTGACCCAGAATATAAGGATCCTTGTTCATTTCTTTTATGTCAATCGAATGGCTTTGTTTAAGATCAGGATCAATGATCCCTGAATAACCAACTGGAACAGTAATATCTATATATTTCCGGATATATTCTGGTTTGAGTAGTCTCCTCAGAGATTTACGGTTCTTCTTTATCTTCCCGCTTCCTGCTTCGATTAGTTCAGTTTTCATATTTTTGTAAAAGTTCTTTTACTCCGTTGATCACGCCCTTTGTTGTATAATAACCGTCATGATATGTTATTGTTGTTTGTTTTGACGGCGTTATGGTCAGTCCTGTTTTCGTACCTCTTAATGTACCTGCAGGCGTTTGACTGGTCTCATAGACATGGCCGATGCATCCATCCATATACGCTCTGACTTTCCCTGACTGTTTTGAGTAAGCATCTCTTGTTCTTGAGTCCTCTTTAAGCCTTAAAGGTATAAGAATTCCTTTTATCTCTCTATCTTTCTTATCAATGTTCGTCGTCAGGATATGCAGGGTTGTACACTCCACAAGAGCACCACCCTGAAAATAATGGATGTGCTTGCTTTTTTCAGCTCTTTTCTTGGTGAAGGTCAGCTTCATATCTATATCCAGTCTTCGTGACGGGAAAACAAGCCGAGCCATCCTGATATTCTTATGATCTGGATTATTTCCAAAAAAGATACGATAATATGCCTGAGTATCAGAATCAAAATAATATTTAGCACCCTTGAATATTTCCTCAATCACATTGTCAAGGGGGGCAATCTCATCCCTGTAAACGCCGCAGAAAAATTCATTTGAAGAAAATTCATGTACACCAACTGTACGCCGGCTCTCCTTAATACTTCTCTTTTGTCTGTGCATAAGATCATTGATAAAGGGATCAATTGTGCCAAAACGAGCACCTTCCACGCTGATGCGTAATCTGTCATTAACATATTCAGGAGTCAATAATCTGCTCAGTGATTTGGCGTGTTTCTTCTTTTTCCCGCTTCCTGCTTCGATTATGTTAGTCATTGTTTCCATCTTTCCATCCAGTCTGTTATCCCTTTTTCAAGGGATTTTAGTGAGAAGAAACTGTCGTAATAATAGACTTTACTTTTTTTAAACTCTAGATTTAATTTAGTTGTATAACTGAACTCAAATGCATGTGCATAGGCAGTTTGTAGCATTTCTGCAGCATACTCTATCTGCACAGGATCTTTATTCGTAAAGTCATCTCCATAAAGCTCTTCCATTAATTCCATATTCCTTCTAGTGGGTATCCTGCAGTCAGTTTTATGCAGTGGTATGATAATACCACGATAATCCTCGCCAGGACCGTTTCTTGGGTAGAACAATGTCAGGCTTGAATTTTCTTTTTTATACTTATTTAGATAGTTTGAAGTATATTCATCGACACTCACAGTCTCTAGTCTCAGAGTTGGATTACAAGCAACCATCGTAATTATTCCTCCTTCCTGAGGCATTATAGGATATGAAAGATATACACCTGAATAAATGTTGTCGAACTGCTGGATCTTGTCTATCTTTAGCACTTCAACTCCTTTGTTTTCAAATGTCTTATATTGTACATCATTTGGTCTAAAGAGTCTTTTTGCGATCAGATCAATCCTAACAACACTATCATCGTTAGAGAAAAGCGCATTTAAATATCTGAAAGGTTGTCCGTTAAAACTTCTACAATGTCTATTATTTTTCCATTTTAATTCATTGAAAGCATCTGTGTTGGGTATGGGATGAACAAAACTACCTTCAAAACTAATCTTATTGTTTATATTGATTTTGTCTAATAATTCTTTGACATACTGAAAGTTCTTATTTCTCAATATAGTCCTTAAAGATTTAAGATTCTTCTTTCTCGTATTAATCTCTATTTTAGGTTTTGGGTTTTTTGAATACATCCTTTCTTCCAGTTCCTTATCTGAATACAAGTCCTTAGCCATCATTTACCTCTGTTTGGTATGCTGTAATTGTTAATCGCTTCTCTGACCCCCTTAATCAAACCAGGGGTTGTAAAATAACCATCAAAATAGGTTACTTGTTGTTCTTCGCCCTGGTAATTTACAAGAATGGTATTTTTTTTCTTTACTTCCTTAATCTCAGGATGGTGTCTCATGGAAAAGACATGAGCTATAGCTTTCTTGAAGTGTGGTCGCATCCAGTCTTTCTGGATATTATATACCTGTTTAATTCTCCAGTCAGTTTCCAAAACAAGCGGAATGACCAGGCCATAACGATTGAGATCTTCTTTTGATTTTCCTTTCTTGAATA
>CAZYIM010000068.1:0-7022 GCA_964647565.1 uncultured Methanosarcinales archaeon | reverse complement strand
ATTGAACTCAAGGGGGACTGGAAACGTGACTACTGAACTAATTGATGCAGGAACAGCGAAAAAGAAGAAGTTTCGAAGAGTGGATGCAGTACCTAGTGGTGCATATGATAATTTCTATACTCAGACCCATTATGGATTGGCAGGAGTTGCATCTCCAGATTGGAAGCCAGAACCTTTCAGGAAAATTAAATCCGTAGTGGCTAAAAAAAAGATATTAAGATTTGGCACCATTGGAGAGGATGTAATTATAGCAAAACATCCCCGATCCAATGACAAGATCTTATTGTCCAGGATCATTGAAAGGTACTTCTCGCCTGGGAAATACACAAGACAATCAGGCAAACCTGGCTATCATTCAGGCCTCAAAATAATCCACTATTCAATCACAGACATACCTGGATATTCCCATATTCAAAGAGCACAATTTACAATTCCAAAATCAGCAGAAGAAAAGACCTTTGAAGTCCAAGCGCCAATGAATAGGACTGATTATAAGGCCATCCATGGAGGTTCACCAGATGTCTACACTCTTTTTGTATTGTTCAACGAGCAATGGAGCAAGGGAACTGACTCAATAAAACAAGGCCTGCTCATACCATTGTACTCAATAGACTCAAGGCTGCCCAAAGACGCATTTGGAGAATTTGGCCATGCCTTTTTGGTGAAGTTCAAGAGCGAATTCACAGAGTTCCACTACTTCAACATCTTCAGGTTCAGCCATCATTTTGATACAGGCCTTGAGGCAGCACTTAATACCAAACTAAAATGAAACAACTAATCGAAGCAGGAACAGCGAAAAAGAAGAAGTTCAGGAAAGCTGAAATTGTGCCTGGTTCTGCTTATGCTGACTTTTATACTGAAAGCGATTGGGGTCTTACAGGTGTGGTATCCCCTGACTGGCGTCCAGAGCCTTTTAGTAAAATAAAGAAGCTAATAAATGTTAAGAAAATATTCCGTTATGGATCAATCAAGGAAGATTTAGTAATAGCAAAGCATCCTGGTTCTGAAGATAAGATCTCTTTATCAAGGCTTATCGAAAGATTGATCTTATTAGGTAAATATAAAAGGCAGACAGGAAGATACAATAATTATACAGACAGTAACATAATCCATTATTCTATTACTGATATACTTGGATATTCCCATATCCAGGAAGTGCTTTTAACGATTCCCAAATCTGCAGAAGAAAAACCCTTTGAAGCCCAAGCCCCTATAAATAAGATTGATTACAAAGCAATCAAAGGAAACACACAGGATATATACACACTTTTTATCTTGTTCAACAACCAATGGAGCAAAGGGACTGGTTCAATCAAACAAGGCCTTCTTATGCCGATGTACTCAATAGACTCAAGGCTAGGTAAAGAGAATATCGGTAAGTTAGGTGGTGCTTTCTTATTAAAATTTAAAGGTAAATTCACAGAGTTTCATTACTTTAATATCTTCAGATATAGTCACAATATAGAAACAGGGCTGGAAACAGCTTTGAAAACCAAACTAAAATGAAACAACCAATCGTTGCAGGAAGCGGTAAAAAGCCAAGAAGACAGGTCAAGTCAGTTAGCGCTCTCTGCACGCAAAAATATATTGATTATACTCTGAGACACGTTTGGAGTGAAAGATTCTTAGGTGGCTTTTACGTACCATCAATAAATTCCAGTCATGCAAAAGTATTAAGTCCATTTTCAGAATCCGGGAAATATCGTGCTATTCTTAAACGACTTGAGAAAAACAAGAATGTTATTCTTAGGAGGCTTTATTCCCATGTTGATTTTTCAGATTTTGTGAATTCTGAAAACAAGGACAAGACATCACCATTAAATATTGTCGCAAACACTTTATTTAACGGATGCAGAATGCATAGTAGATTAAATGATGGAGTTGATAATCTGTTCTTTGGTCATATCCCTCAGTTTCCGAATATTGAAGTGGCATTTCTTAGGTATCCTGATAAAAAAACACCTGCGGATCTCAAGCAAAAGATTGATAAGACCTATTATCTCTATGATAAAGAAACACTATATCTCGAGATAATCTTTAAATCTGAAGATAAAAAATCGAAATCAGGTCTATATGCTCCACTCTTTCTCAAGGATGACATGCTCAAAAGAGTACTTGGCAGACAGGATGAAAACATCAGACAGCAGATCGAGTCAGCATCTTCCCATCTTTATAGGCTGGAGATAAACAAGACTTGGGCCCAATTCACATATCATGATAGCTATTTCACAACAAGATCATTCCTAGGCGGAATTGTAAACCTAATACGAGAACATGAAAAATCTAATTAGAAAAGGAAGCGGGAAAAAGCCAAGAAGGCAGGTCAAGTCAGTCAAGAAAACCATGAGTTTTTCAGAATGCAATAGTACTAGGTGGCTTCCTAGTGAGCGTGACTATCTGCATGGGACAGGGCACTGGGAGGAAACTAATGTATCAAAACTAAGAAATAAAATAAAAATGTCTGGAAAAAATATTTCAGATGAGATAGACCTGACTCTGGGAGTTGTAAAAGGCATAACCTTTTCAGAGGAGCCGTTCTTCAGGAATACCGATAAAAGCCTGATCTTCTCTATAGATAAGCTCATGGATGATCTGTTAATGGGTGGCAAATATACACTTAAGGAATGGGGTGGATGGAAAACATACGACATCCTGCCGCCAAAAGATTCCAAAATTAGCCTGGCAACCCTGCATATTCCATGGACACATCCGGATGAACCTAAAAACAATTTAGGAGCGAGCATTCCTGAAGCCATGACCCTGAACCTTTATATCAAGTCCAAAAAGAACTACAAGACCATCTTATTGTTGCCCATTGCCAAGGTTGACAAGAGGATAAATTTCATTTATGAGCATCAAGATATGGTAAATAAAAGAGAGTCTCTTGACAAGGCTGCAGGTCACATCTTCATACTGGGACAATTTGATCATAAGGTTCCATCTATAACCTATCATGATTCATATCTGTCAATAAGAACGCTAGTTGGAGGCGTAAAGGATTATATAGATTTTTACAACAAAAAATGAATGAACCAATCTATGCAGGAAGTGGGAAGATAAAGAAGCAGTTAAAACCTGTCCGAGGAATATTGACTGGTGTAGATTTCGATCAAACCTTTACCAGGATATGTATTTATTTCTCTGAAAACATCATCCATCCTAAGCATGATACAAAACTACATCAGGACATAATAAGCCGGTTAGAGAATGAAAAAAGGATCTTTAGTCGGAATGATTGTCTGGAAAGGAACCCTTTCTTTGAAATTGAATCTGAAGAAATTTTAAAAATAGATGATACTGTGGTGAACCTTTTTGCGGGCGGAAACTATGTATGTTTTGACAAGGTTAAAAAATCAACCCTTCATTGTATTGGAAATATTTCTGATTTTCCAGAGATTGAATACGTGGTGATCCGAACACCTCCAAAAGATGATATTACATTCTTCAAGAAAGGCACAGCAACAGACGATCTCGATTATGATAAAATGACTTGGGCGAACCTTGCAGATATTGTGCTGCACAAGCCACTGGATGACTACTATCCAAAAAAGGTCGATGAGACTGCTATCAATATTGAGATAAAATTAAAACCTTCAGGTAAATACGGTTCAAAGAGTCTTGTGATCCCAATAAGTAAAAGGAGTGAGTATATCCATACATTCTTTTCAGAAATATATACAGAAGAGTTATATAGGCTTCCTGAAAAGATCCATTCC
Source organism: uncultured Methanosarcinales archaeon (assembly GCA_964647565.1). Classification (GTDB taxonomy): domain Archaea; phylum Nanobdellota; class Nanobdellia; order Woesearchaeales; family CAZYIM01; genus CAZYIM01. The sequence goes on along the minus strand of CAZYIM010000068.1, from coordinate 3,306 downwards.
CATATTTTCTTGGTCACGCACAAACGAGATGATCTGCCGCAGGCTTATAATGAATATCAATATTATGACGGCTACTTCAATCAGATATCATTTGAAAAAGGATTAGTGCAGGCTATTAAGGAACATGGCGAGGTGCCCAAGCCGCCTAAAGTAAATAAAAAGAAAAAAAAGAAGAGGGAAAGGAAAACATGGCCATGAATGAACCATTAAAAGCAGGAAGCGGGAAAAAGAAGAAATTATTGAAGCCTTTGAGACGTATAATGGCAGATGTGGATTTTGATAGTGATGTTAGCTGGGGCGCTCGTTATAGTAGGGCTGGACTTATCCACCCAGACTGGGATACCGAATTGCATGAGAAAATCAAGAAGGGATTGAAACAAACCAAACAAGGTTTTGAATCCCAGAAATGTCTAGACCAGGATCCTTTCTTCCAGATAGTTGTTGATGAACTTTTGCAAATAGATCAACTAGTGAATGATCTTTTTAAAGGGGGTTCATATATCTGTTTTAATAAAGATGAATTTAATACCTTGCACTGTATCGGTCATATTCCTCAGTTCCCAGAGATCAATTATGTGGTAATAACAACACCAAACCAGGAAAAATTCAGAGGTTTAACTGGTGGTAAAAAAAAGAAAGACTTGAATTCTGATTTAAACTTAAAAAATATGGCAGATGTCCTGCTTCATAAACCTCTTGATGACTATTATTCGATTGAAGTAAATGAGACCTCATTGACAGTTGACATTTTACTTAATCCAGTTAATAAATACTCTGATAAATATAGTATCCTAATTCCATTAAACAAGAGAAGTGAATATTTACAAGCAACCTTTGCAGCCCTATTTGACAAAGAATTCAAGACAACATTATACCAGCTGCCAGAAAAAGTCTATGCCCATATATATCTAACTGTTAATAAATACGGTAAATCAGTCAAATCTAACACATTTCATTATCATAATGGTTATTTCAATAATGATTCTTTTAAAATAGGATTAGTTCAGGCTATTAGGGAACATGGTGAGGTTCCAAAGCCGCCTAAGGTCCAGAAAAAGAAAAAAGAGACGGAAAAAAAGAAGATAAATTGGTCAATAAAGGGATATGGGGATACAACATCAATACACGCCCATAGAGGTGATCGCTGGCCATGACTAACATAATTAAAGCAGGAAGCGGCAAAAAACCGAGAAGGTGGAAAAAAACCAAGTCAATTAGTGATAAATTTCCCAATACATTGACAGACAAAAAAAGATATGAAAGGCAAACACTAGATGTAGGGGAACAAAAACTGATCCCTTACCACCCTGATTTTAGATATATTGAATTTCATATACGCGATGAGCTTTCCAAGATGCGGAAGTTCGAAAGAGGCATATTAACAGAAGGCAAGATATTGAATGAGCCTTTTTTTAGGGGCATTACTGATGACAAGCATCTTGTACACTTGGAAAGGCTTTGCGAAAATCTTTTCTTAGGTGCTAAATACGGGCGTCATGTCAAAAGCAATTTGGTGAACTATTATTTCATCAACATCCCAGATTTCTATAACATCAGGATGGCAATGCTTTCATTTCCAAAATATCCAAGAGAAAAGAGTCAGCTGGGCAAGCACTTCACCAATTATGACACTTATAATATGAAATATAGCCACTCACTGAATATCTATTTCAACCAGGATGGATTGGAAAAAGATGCCAGAAAAGGTCTGATGGTCCCGATGTCCAACTGGTATTGGCGGATGAAACATATGTATCTTTTTGTGTATTCGAATGTTGAAGAAGCAGGCAAGAAAGCATACGGTCATATTTTGTCAATTGATTATGACAAGCCGTATGATTTGGAGTTGGATCCTTTCTCAGCCAGTCCGAATGAAATAATTGAGGCAAGGAAACAACTAAGACCTGAATGGTCGAAGTATCATCCCTATTGTAAATACTATGATGGCTATTTCAGACATGACTATCTTGAAGAAGGATTAAAAAAAGCGATAAACGAGGAGGCACTGACTCACCCTCCAGTTCCCCCGCCATTGAGGTATGCGTATGGATGAACTAATCGAAGCAGGAAGCGGGAAGATAAAGAAGCGGATGAAGTCAGTCGGCGCTAAGGCTCACAAACCTCAACTTAGGGCTGGTTTTTATGAGCCTTGGCTGGATTTTGAGCTGATGCAGACAGGAATAATCAATAAGAAACGCATGTATAAATATATCGATAACTTGTACAAATCAATAACTGCCCAAGGAATTTTACTTCCTAATCCTGAAAGAGGATATATTGCAAATGATCCATTTCTAAAGATGATGAGATTGAATAAAGATACATTTGATCTTGGTCGTCTATGTGATAAATTGTTCTATAAAGGTAGGTGTCTAAAGCATAAGCAGGATCAGTTGACCTGCTATTATGTATATGCCATTCCAGGTATGAGCAGAGTGGCTTTGGCAGTCTTAACAATACCTACATTTGATAAGATGGCTGGTTGGATGGATTCTGATGCAGAAAAATCAGAATATATTCATGAAACAATTAACCTTAATCTTATACTTAAGGAAGATCATAAGGCCAGGGAAAGACGCATTCTGCTTGTTCCATTTTTCAAGGATGATCAGAGAATAGCATATATAAGGCATAAGCAGGATTGGGGGCATGTCAAGTTGTTAATGAACCAAAGCGTGGGTCATGTATTTGTGGCAAATATCCATAAGGAAAAAGAGATCAAGATCAACTATCACGATGGATACCTATATGAAAAAGCGTTTATCAATGGCGTGTGGAATCTGGCTAATGAAATACCAAATAAAAAATGACTAAGATAATCGAAGCAGGAAGCGGGAAAAAGAAGAAGAAGCCAAAATCAATAAGAAGGCTTTGTACAGAGAAGTATACTGATGAGTTTCTTAATTTTGAGTTCAAGAATGGTTACTTTAATATTGTTGGTTTCAGTTTCAAGAATCTTTCTAAGGAAGCCAAAGCACTGGGTAGAGTTGGACTTATCTTAGGTAAGGATTTCTCTATTTACTCAGAAAAGTTTCTTGATAAGGCTTATAGGGATGAAATACCTCCGCTCGATAAAGTGGTCGGTTCTCTATTTGATGGTTCAAGATACGGTTCCTCGCAGGATTCTAGTTTCATATATCATTGGTTTGCTAAAATTCCGGATTTTCCACAAGTCGAAGTTGCAAAATTGATACTGCCAAATTGCTACAAAATAGAAAGTGAATATGAGAGGGTGACCTTTCACAGATCTAGAGTAAACTCCACCACTGTGTATATCTTCGAGGGCCAAGAACAGGACATTTTAGC
>CAZYIM010000067.1:0-7109 GCA_964647565.1 uncultured Methanosarcinales archaeon | reverse complement strand
ATGGGGAAACACACGGAGAGGAGTCGGCATAATCCAGGAGTCGGCATGATGCCTTTTATGCCGATATCGGCATAAAAGGCATTCTTTTACAACCCATTTATTAGAAAATGGATATGATATCAGGACAATACAAGAACTTTTGCAGCACTCAGACGTCAAGACAACGATGATATATACTCACGTGGCATCAAAAAACAGACGCGGCGTGAAAAGCCCTTTAGATCACTAGAAATAAGGATCGATAGAATTCGACAAATTCTGCATAACATCCCATATAGGGATAAAAAGCAGAATTTTTAAAAAATGTACAAATTAAAGGGCCGAGCCGGTAAATTTTATAGTCCGCTGAAATATTTATCATTTTAACGTTTTTTTGTGATACCGCTTATTGTTAAGAGATACCGGTAGATCTCGATTCTTGTGGCATTACGGGACAAATTGCAGAATTCACATAATATATAATGTTAGAGCCTGATAAATAAAGTCATGAGTTGCAATAAAAAGCGGATTGTTTGAAACTGTGCAAATGCTCATAGACGTTACTAATGAAAACTAAGAACCTGAGTGTATTGATCATAATATGACACGACAAGAACTCCTACAACGATCAAGTACTCTTTTAGGGCGTTTTGCGCACGAGGTGAAAGTCGCGAACGCGATTGGACTATTCGACATTAACACCATCGCGGAGGACTTCCTTATCCCCGTCTTCAAGATAGCTTTCGATTGCCCCGATCTGTGCAACCAAAATCGCATCCAAATGAATTTCCCAGCCGTCGATCTAGGATGCAAAACTAGCAGAACCTCTATCCAAATTACTTCTGATTCTTCAAGCAGCAAAGTGCGCGAAACGCTAGAGAAATTTGAGTCTCACAACCTCAGCAGTGATTTTGACAGCCTCTACGTGTATGTCATTACTGAGAGACAGAATTCGTACAGCTCCCAAAAGCTGACAGAAGCCGCGAACAGCCTGTCAATTGCGTTTGATCCCTCGGGCAACATTCTCGATTTTCGAGACTTGGCGAAAAGGTTTGGTGAGCTCACTAACGAACAACTCGAAAGCATCAATGGCCATCTCGACGCGGAGTTCACAAAGATAGACGCAAATCTTCAATTTCGAAGCAATTTGGACGCGTTCCTCGGCGTTAGCCAACAAAAGATTGAGGATGAGAAGCGAACAAAGAAATATATTCCTTCGGTCTTTGTGGAGACCTCAGAGACGAAAGAGGAAATGAGGTATTTTGCAAATCCCATGTTTTTCTTCAGAAAGATCGATGACGATCTTCGGCGAATTGACTTAGACCATTTCAATGAGCTTCTAAGCATGGCCAAACTCGAACCTCTTGCAGACAATTTACGCGAAATCACCACTTTGGAGGCGCCAAATAGCCTGTTTGATTTTCGGACACGTTTCGTTCAACAAAGCACTGTGCTTGAAGCTATCCAAGAGCATGTTTCTCCGTTCTCTTGGTATGGCGACCGTGCTGAGAGTTTTGTACCTAGCGACTACTTGACCGGCTACTGGGAAGTGTTTCGGCATAGTATCCAGTCAAGCGGAAGCGGAGTGTTCAGTTCGCTTGAGAAGGTCTCCAAGAAAATTGGAATTGCCCAAGCCAAGATTTTTTTAGTTACGGGCATGGCGGGGCAAGGAAAAACAAACTTTGTCTGCGACTTGATCGAAAAACAATTCAGGGCATTTGAGGTTCCCACAATCTTCATCCCTGCACGCTCTTTGAACGACTATCCAGGTCCCAATCGAATTCTGTCGTATATCAGAAACAATCGGTTTGCTCCAGATGTGCCAACCCTCCACGATCTTTTCACATTGCTAAACAATGTTGCCGAAGAGTGCCAAAAGCCGTTTGTAATAGCCATCGACGGAATAAACGAAGTTGGCGACCTTGATGGGTTTGTTGCCGAGCTCCGAGTCTTCCTTGAAGCCTTGTGTCAGTACGACTTCGTAAAGATCGTCTTAACCTGTCGGAGCGAATTTTTTGATCACAAATTCGCAGGGGTATTTGAACCTCAATTCTCCGATCATCTCTATCGTGTGCAAGACCTTCGCAGGGAGATGTCAGACGGCAATAAATCTCGACTACTGGAAGCTTACCTGCACCACTATAAGATCAAATCACGGCTTTCAAACGCTGCAGCCAAGTTCCTAAAAAACGATCTCATTCTACTGCGGATTTTCTCCGAAATCCATGAAGGTAAGAATATTGGATATGTGTCGGATATTTATAAAGGGGATATATTCGAGGGATATCTGACCATGAAGATCAACGAGTTTCCGACTTATTCAAGACAGAAGGCGTTACGCTCCCTATACAAAATTTGCTCTCGAATGCTGGACGAAGAAAATTTCTCGCAGATATCCGTTGAGGGTTTTGATGACTCCGAGCGACAAATTATTGAACGGCTGATAGGAGAGGATATCATTCTTCGGAGGGAAGTACCGTCTTCAGGGCTTGCGTCGCTGGGCGTTGAAAATTTCTCATTTACATATGACGAACTGCGAGATTTCTTGCTTGCTTACTATACCGTTGTGGAGCTGTCAGTGTCGCATATAATACAAGTGAAAGGCATTTTTGGGAAAATCCCCGAGTGGCCCATCTATGAAGGGTTTTTCCGGTACGCCTATGTTCTGGCACGCAAGCAAAGCAGCGACACAGTCTTAGCCGCTTGCGAGGCTTCAGATGACTTCCGAAAGCATTATCTGAACAATCTGTCGCTTTTGTCAGCAGACATTCAAACGTCCGAAGACGTGGGACGAGTTGAGACTATTTTGAAGGACAGGGCAGCGGAGCGTGATATCCGGCAAGTTGCTTGGTTCCTATTCAGGAAAAGAGAGGATTCGGATCATTTAAATATTCGAATTTTGCTCGATCATGTTAGCAGCTTAGATGATGAAGAATCTGAGCGGTTCTTCAGAGCGATGTTTTCCAGTTCCTTCGATTTTCGAGATAGTAATTGGAGGGATAGGGTTAGCGATCTACTCAATAGTTTCAATGAATTAAGCAAAGATCAAAAACTTGGATTGGGAGTTCCGGCGTTAGCACTTGTACTGCATTTTGCACCATATGCTCGTTGGGATGAAAAGGAGGCCGCGCTAGACTTCTTCGAGAAGTTTCAGCTTACGCAAGAAGTTGGCGACGCTATTGAAGCCTGCAAAAATGTGGCATCTGTGAAAGTGCAGAGCTGCTTGAAAGAAATAGCAGAAGAGCGGGAGGAACCATGAGAGATAAGGTCAAATTGGTTCTCCCAACTTCATGGGAACCCGATCGGGATGAGTTTCTCGCAGCATTGGGGGTATTTCGTGGAGGTCTTGGCGAGCAGTTTTTTGGAGCCGTCTACGACGCACTGTTTGTCGCATCCATTGAAGTCAAGGGTGAGTTTAAAAAGTATTATTCCGTCGAGTATGCTAACTTGTCGGTGTATTTGGAAATTCGATATGGGGTAACTTTAAGCGAAGAGGATTTGGAAGCAGATCGGGTGTTCTTGGTGACTTGGCTGCCACAGGTCATCGACGACAGTTACGAGGATAACAAGCTAGACACCGTACTGGAATGCATTAAAAAGATAGAAGAGGCGCAGAATGAAGTTCAAATTTGACTTCGTTTCGAATAGCTCATCGACGTCGTTTGTGTACATCTCAGACGAAGAGTTGAGCGAAGAGGTTTTTCTCGAAGCTGCCGGTGTGGACGGAGATGGTCCTGTTGGGGATTTGTTTCGTCAGATGCACTCAGAGATCTGCACTGCGATTCGGCACTACGGAAAACAAGTCACGACCAAAGAGGCCGCAGACAGCCTTGCAGGAACACATGAGTTCACACCGGAGGTTGTCGAGAAGATGAAAGATGCGATTGAACAGGGAAAAAACGTCATTACATCAAAGCTGAGCAGCGATGGCCCTATTGGGGAATCGATTCTGTGCATGGCCATGTTTGAGATTGAGTCAGACCGCTTCTATATCAACGCCTACAATAATTATTGGTAGTTTCGTGCTAAAAGCCATCCGTTACAAGAGCTTGGGTTATACGTCGTTTTTCAATCCAGATACTGGCTTCTTCGCCCGAGTCCCAGATAAGGGGGGGAAAGACCCGTTCTGGTCACCACACGGGCCGGAGCTGATGGATATTTCAATCACGAATTGGTGCGATAAAGGCTGCTCATTTTGCTACAAGTCCTCGACTAGGCATGGTGAACACATGGCGCTGGATGACTACAAGGGTGTGATTGATCAGGCAGCAGATATGGGAACGTTTCAAGTAGCGTTGGGGGGAGGCAACCCTAACCAACATCCAGACTTCGTTGAAATCCTTGAGTACACAGCTTCCAAAGGAGTAGTTCCGAACTACACTACAAACGGTCGTGGCCTGAGTGATGAAATCCTCGATAACACACGAAAGCATTGCGGTGCTGTCGCTATTTCTGCATACCCACCTTACGATGAAACTTCTAAGACAATCAAGAAACTTATCCACAACGGTATCAAGACCAACGTTCATTTCATATTGGACGCCGTCAGCATCGACACTGCAATAGACTGGCTCAATGAGCCACCCGAATTCCTGGCGGGCATAAACGCCATTGTCTTTCTGAACTACAAACCATCTGGTCGAAAAGTGCTTGTGAAGAAGCTCTTGCGACACAGTACAGGACTGGAAGAGTTTTTCAGACTAGCTACTTCACCTCAGAGGAAATTGAAGGTTGGTTTTGACGCATGTTGCGTGAGCGGGGTGTTCGCGCTTACGAATACCAACACTTCAATGGTTGACGCTTGTGACGCGGGTAGATTCTCGATGTACGTGTCGGAGGATCTGAAGGTATATCCCTGTTCTTTCCAGAGTGGTTTGGCGGAAGACGATCAGTTGGACAATGAGACAACACTCCTGGATATTTGGACAAAGTCTCGAAACATGGGAGAGTTTCGAAGTTACTTCAGTTCGGATCGCTGTGGGGCGTGCAACCACCGTTCGGCTTGTATGAATGGTTGCCCGTTATTTGATGAGCTTGTCGTTTGCGGAAACCGATGAAATTCTTTCCGATATTCAAACCGCGCTGGAGACTATGTCGAAAGAAATCTGACAAATCCGCAAGAAGCTGTCGTGTTGGGAACGAACATAATACGCATATAAATTCGTCCTCAATGAAACCATCGTTACCCCGGAAAGTTTTTTAGGGATGGAAAGTGAACAACAAATACATATGCGTGCGATGCTCTAACCAGGCGGTTCACTTGACGCCGTGAACGTACGCGGCGCTGACGCGGTAAGGTTTGGTGGCGGCGCAAGTGACCTTGATCGTTAGGTGCAAGGGATGCTTTATGCATGATCTCTTTATCTAAGGAGGGAGTATGGAGAAATTCGTTGACCCATTATATTCTATTCTACTGTTGGTCGGGCTTGGAGTCGTTTCCTTCATTTTCATTTGGCGATTCGGGATTAAGATGACACAGACAAAGGTGGTTGAGGATGCTCAGTTAGAAAAAATAATCGACTATCTTAAGACTGTGGAAAATAAGATCAATCCCCTTTGGCACTTGAACAAAGGTAATGAAGGCCATTTACAACGACGCAATGAATTTTGGACCACATATATGCAAACAACAGCTGCTGTTTTTATAGTGGTTGTAATTGCTGTACTCTTAATTGCTAAGGTAATTACCCCTGATGCTGGCCTACCAATTCTTTCTGCGATCTCTGGCTTCGTGATTGCGAAGTCTGTTAGCGGTAGTCGGGAGGGCGGTGATCAGGGTGATTCCACATAATGTCTATGATGCAGAGTAATGGCTTTTCCAAACTTTAGCTTTGGACTTCACACATTCGCCTGGCTGAAAGTAAAAAGAAATTTGTATGACAAGTGATTTTAGCCAGTGCTTAGCCGCAGGCAAAGCGGAAGCCCAAAGCGCACCTAACAAAGCAAATTCAGCCGACGCAAAAAGCCGCGCGGCTGATTTGCAGCGTTATGCACGGGAGTCGACATGAAAGCTATAAGGAAAGTTCTCAAGTCAATTCGTGGTATAAGCACGCCTATAGGTGGGATCAACTGGGAACCTGAAGGGATCGACGTCAAATTGGTTGACAGCAAATACCCTAGTTCTAGTCGCTACAACGAAAGAGAGGGTGTTGATAGCAGGCCTAGGTAACGGGCCACAAAAAGGAGGATACCTGAATGATATGGTGGGATATGACAAAAGATATTATCCAGGTGTTCAATCATTTGGCAACTATAGCAATCACTGGTTTCGGAGCTTGGATTGCTTATAAAACTTTGCTTCGAACACCAACAGAGACCGACCGTACTATGGCTGGCACTTTGTCTGCCGACGATGTGAACGGCGGACCAACGGCACAAATGCAAGAATTGGTGGTATTCGAGACAACGAAGCAGAGAACCACGCTGAAGACTGAAGAACCCGGTGTAAGCTGCTACCTTCTGAACAAGGAAGCAGCATCAGAAAAGGTGCAATGGTCGCTAGGCAGGGAGGCAATCAAGCGAGTGATTAGTGAGGACGATATTAGGGCTCACAGCGGATACAAACCACGGACTGGAACATTTAACATCGGTCGGCACAGAAACTGGCTTTATTCAAAGAATTTATTCACAAGTGAGGAAAGCCTGGAAGAACAACTCAATCTCCTACTACGAACGGCTGTACCCTCAGATAGGTTCTGAGGCGGACAGCCAGGATTTTTGCCTAAAAATTATATTCAGCGGACGCAACCACGGCTAGCCGATTTTCAATTTCCTGCCAGCCTGCATCTCAAATAAGGTGGGGGGGGAGGGGACGCCCCGCACATTTGCAGTTTACAAAACTGAATTCTTATGAATTCAAATGCTATTAAGATATTATGCCGCAACCGGTTATGTTTTAAGAAAAACCGTGAATACAAATGATTAACAGATCCGCCGTTATTTCAAAATATAACGAATTTTTTGTTCGATGGATTAACCCCATAGTTGCATAAAAAGTATGACAAAGGGGTGTTAAATCAATAATAACGGGGGATTAGAGATAATTGGCTCATAGTTCTGGAAAAAGGAAGAGAAAGGGGTCGCATCTTAACGGGTTGTTGCCCAAAAGAAATTTTATCTTCAGCGACTGA
>CAZYIM010000066.1:0-7263 GCA_964647565.1 uncultured Methanosarcinales archaeon | reverse complement strand
TGCAAGATCCTTAGCAGATGTCTTGGGCATGATAAGAGGCAACATCTCTTCTGGCTTGAAGTTCTCAATCTGCTCTAGAATGTTCTTGCTCTCGTTGATAACATCAACAGCCCTGCCCCCGTGCTTGCTTTTCCTGGGCCTTATAGTTGCAAATAAAGGGATGTCCACAACTCCTGAGACAAGTGCATTGCCTACTTGCAGGTTCTGGATCTCTTTTTCAGATTCAGAGGTTATGCTCTCGACAGAGTTGGAGATTGCTTTTAAGTCGTTCGGATTGGTAACCTTGAGTATTATCTGGGTGGTGCATTGGCTCAAGACAGACTTATCAACTCTTGCAGGTCTCTGGCTGATGATGCATAGGCCTAATCCGAATTTCCTGCCCTCGCTGGCAATGTTTCTGATGACTTTAGACGCCTTGGTCTCACCAAAGTTCCGTTCAGGACAGTAATTATGCGCTTCTTCAACCACTAAGAAGAAAGGAGGTATCTTGTTGGTTTTCCGGGCCTGAAAGATGTCTGTGAAAAGCTTGTAGGTAATGATCTCCTGGATATCTGGGTTGATACCTTTCAGGTTGATTATGCTGCACACACCTGGTTGTATCAGCTCATTCAGGGGTGTTGGTGCATCAGAGAAGATATGCAGGTTGTTGAGATATTCGATTATATTGATCAGGTTCCACTTGGCATTGCTTTCTTCCTTGTCGAGTTCTAGCAGAAGACTGGTAAAATCAGGCCGGTCTATGTTTCTAAGCGCGCTGTAAAGCATGCCAAGATATGCACTGCTTAGCTTACCAGGAATAAGATGGATAAGCTCATCATTCGAGACAACGTTGGAGAGTTTTAGCTTTTTTAATTCGTTATTTAATTTTGTGTCTCCATATTCCTGAATCTTATATGCCTTGGGCTTGAGATTATAGCGTTTGAGTTGTTCTAAATCATCCTTATTGTCATTCTCAAACTTCAAAGTGGAGTATTCATCATGAGGATCGATGATTAACAAAGGCACCTTCCTTTCCATGATCTCCTCTATCAATACGCCGACAGTATAGCTCTTTCCAGCTCCTGACTTGGCCAGAATAGCACAATGTTTGGTCAGTAGTTTGACCAGGTCAAGATAGATAGGGATATCAACACCATCGAGCTTGCCGATGTAAGCTCCCTGCTCTGACTTCTCAAGCTTGACAATATCCATAATGAATTCCTTATCTGCCTTTAGAACCTCTGTATTTGGATCAAACGGGATCCTTATGTGCTTGATCTTACCGTCTTTGTCCTTATAGCCTATGATTACGCACTTGGCAATACTTTCGTTGTCATGCCTCTCAATCTCTACAATCTGACAGAGCACATAATTATAGACCTTGTGAAAGACCTGGACATACTCAAACTTCCTTGTCTCTTTTTCTATTCGGAACTTGAACTCAGATGTTGTTATCTTACCATAGATACGGCCTAGAATCATAAAATTGTAGAAATATGGGTGGTTTATATATGTTACGGAACAAGAAGAAAGAAAAAAATTAAATCAGTTCATACACGTGAAGAGTGTGGTATTCTGGGACTGTAGGCTGATCGATTCCTAAATGCCTGGTGATTATCTCTTTTAAGCCCAGATTTGCAGCCTCTTGGTTCCAGCCTTCGGGTGTGTTGAAGTTGAAAGGCACATTGACTTTTTTTCGAGGGTCGGAATTGTAGTGAACTACCCTGTTATAAAAGTGGTCGAAGTATATGTTGGCCAGTCTTTGTTCTTCGGAAGAGAGCTGAACAAACAATTCTGCATTATTCTCATCGGATTGACCCTGGTTCACTCCATATACTGATTCAATAGCAATTACTATACCTCCTTTTTTTGATAATCTTTTTGCCTCTTTTAAGGTGGCTAAGGGATCGTCGCTGTGGTGCATGACTGTCAGCAGAAGTACTGTGTCATACTGGTTGCCTGTTAAGGGTGTTTTTTCTCCCTGTTTGAACTCTACGAATGAAAGTCCTGTGTCATCTATATGCTCATGTTTGTATATGTCTGTAAGCATTACCTCTGAATCTGCCTGGGAGATGATTTCGCCAACTTTACCGTCTCCGCATCCAAGATCTAACACTTTGCCAGATTTGATATGTTCTTTGATCTGTTCATATATGATGTCTGCTCTTCGGCTCAGTTTTTTGGCTATCCTTTCCTTGGTCACTCCTTTTGATTGCAGCAGTTTATTGACTTTGGCTTCATAGTCTTCTTTCGTTGAGTATGACGCAGCCATCTGAATGACACTGTTTACTATATTCTGGGGCTCGGCTATCTCCAGTGTGTTCAGAACTGAGATGAGGGTCTGTTCTATATACTCTTTGATTCGAGTGTTTTCGAGTACCTCTTTGATCTCTGGGATGTTGTGTTGGAATGCGTTTTTCATAATTTCACCTCTTTTTTATTTACTACTTAATAGTAGGTATACTATTTAAATGTTATCTTCCTCAAGGGGGGAAAAAACGTGTTTCCCCTTGGGGGGATAAAATAAAAAGATTTAAATAATTCAAAGTCTATAGCCCTGATATGGATACTAGACCCCTAGAAGAACTTGGATTAACTGCTGGCGAAATTAAGGTATATCTTGCGCTTGTTAGGCTTGGTGAGACAACATCAGGACCTTTGGTAGATGAAGCAGGTGTATCAGTCTCAAAAGTGTATCAGATACTGGATCGACTGGCAAAAAAAGGCCTTGCAAGTCACATTGTCAAGAGGAACATCAAGTTTTTCAAGGCAGCAGATCCTAAACGATTGCTGGATTACATCAAAGAAAAAGAGACACAACTCAAAGAGCAGGAGATTGGTCTAAAAGAGTTGATTCCACAACTTGAGCTAATCCATGGCTCTGCTATGACTGCAGAAACAGCGCAGGTCTTTGACGGTTTGAGGGGCATACAGACTGCAAGGGAAAGAACTCTTCGAATAATGAATAAAGGCGACCAGATGTGGGTTGTGGGAATATCTAAGACCCCCTATGATGGCATGATGACCAGATATTTCAAAGAGTATCACACGAGACGATACAGCAAGGGAATAAAATGCAGATATCTCTATAATGAGTATGCAAAAGACTTTGGCAAGGTCTCTGCAAAATATCCCTTAAGTGAAGTCAGATACATGCCTAAAGGCATTATCACACATGGCTGGATGGAGATATATGCAGACACAGTCACAATAGGTATAAATAAGGGGAAATCATTCTCAGTTGTAATACAGAATCAGGAAGTGGCAGACTCATTTAAGATCTACGCAGAACTATTGTGGAAACTATCTAAGAACTAAATAAAAAAATCTGGCTATTATATCTGCTTTGCAGAGGATGGGTGCTTGGTAGTTACTGCTGCTGTAACCAGGTAAACGGGTTGATGGGTAAGAAAATCAGGGGTTGCGTTAACCCAGACCTGTTTATCTCCCTGTGTAAACGTCATATCCTCTTTATCGGGTTGCTTGTATCCCTGGTCCAAATAGAACTTTGCAATGGTCGATTCCATATTTTCTAATGGAACATTTTCTTTTGTTATCAGCATGAAGTCCTCTTCATCATGGAATATTTTTCTTTTAGCGCCTAACTCGTCTGCGAGGTTAGCTACATGACTATTCATTTGACTGAATGCATCCTTTGCTGCTTTTAATGGTGTCAATACAGCCTGGTAAAATGGATTGTTGGCTGTTTCTGAATCTGTGCCAAGAAGTTCATAAATCATGTCTGCTTGGGCACCAGTGATCCGATCCATTGTTTTTCCTTCATATTTAATTTCCAAATGATTTCTTAGTGTTTGTGGTTGGTTCATTTTTCGCTCGAATATTTATTTTTTTGATTCTTTTTTTTTACAGTTTCCCTGGTTTCAGTTATTATAACTTCATTGAAGTCGTGTGTCATGTAGACAATTACCTCTTTATCTTGTTTCTTATAATGGCCACTAGTTAACCAGGGTTGGAAACCGAGTGTTTTGTAGAAATCGTCAGCCATTTTGTTCAGAGTTACTTCTGGTATTGTCTTTTTTGTAAATAGAATAAACTCATCTTGAAATGTTACTTCTCTTTTCTCTCTCATAGTTTCTGATAGTTGCTTGGTTACGTTCTCAAGTAAATTCACAGCACCCATTATAGGCGCATATACTGTTGAACCTACGAAATCTTTAAGTATGCCTCTTGAATCATGATCCTGTGCTGTTCCGCCTGTTTTTTCGACTAAATACGCCCGAAGTGTTTGTGGTTGGTTCATTTTCCCACTTAGAAGTAAAGAATGTTTTTTAAACTTTGTGAAAAATAGTGGCTTTAATAATCAACAACTTTTTAAATAAACAAAAACCCTTCTGGTACAGGTGATATTATAATGCCAAAAAAATCGCATAGCGATTTTTGGGCTTTTTAAAAAACACGAGGTTTTAATATGGCTGATAAAAAAACAGATGTGCCTCCAGAGGCATCCAAAGACGAACAAATCGGATTTCACAAAGGTGCACTAAGCACACTTGCCAAAGAAAGGCAGGAAATGGCAAAGATCCTCCAGATAGTTGAGCAGCTGATGCAGATGCATGTAGCCGCCTTAAAGGAGCTCGGTATTGATCTTGAAGCACAGGCAAAAGACTTGTCTGACAAGGCCAAGAAAGAGAAGAAACCGATCGAAGATATTCTTTAAATTTTTTTTTCTTTATGCAAAAACATCTCAGGAAATCAGATATACGGGATTTGAATGATAAGATTTCTTCCTGGGATATTTCTATTGACAAGAAAGCAGCAGTTTTTCAAGAAGATAATATCATCTTTGTTGACAAACAGCCTTTTTTATTCTATTTTGAAGAAAAGTTTGTTCCGCATCTAAAGCTGTTGCTCAACAACCCATTTCTTCCAAACGTGGTTGTGGATGCTGGAGCAGTCAAGTTCATGGTCTCTGGTGCCGATGTGATGAGACCTGGTATCACCTGGATGCAGGACTTTGAAAAAGATGCGATTGTGGTCATAATCGAAGAAACCCATAAGAAGCCTTTGGCAGTCGGCATTGCATTGTATTCCTCTTCACAAATCCAGGAAATGGACTCTGGAAAAGTGATCAAGAGCATTCATTTTATTGGCGATGAGATTTGGCAGAGAGGATGATTACATGTATACTTGCTGAAAAGTCTTTTTTTCTAGAAACGCTTTATCAAATGTCTTCTTGACATCGATAAGAGTTGCCTTTTTTCCCTGAGACTTGATTTTCTTTTCAAATTTTTCAAAGATTAAAATACCTTCATCTCTGGGCCACCAATTATGTCTAAGCCAGTCCTGGAAAACAATGCGCTCGTTTGTAAAGCAATAAGCAAGAGCCTCTTCAGCGAGATGGAATCCTGCCTTTTTATATTCCATATTCAGTGCCTCGTGTTTTTTTCTTTTTTTTTCTGCAACCATAGGGCTCAGGATATGTATATCCTCATATAAATTAATGATCTTGCTTCTTAGGTTTTTGCTGACATGGGTATTGCCAATATCATAATGCACCATCTCGTGTTCAATCCAGTCAGTGATATTAAAGATATTAGCTTGATTCTTTTCATATGCTCTTAAGATAAAATTCAGTGTCTTGGAATTGGTATTATCTCTCAGATAGCAGCCTGTGACTATGAATGCATCAAGATAGACTGTGTCAATAAGTTGCTTGTAGTAGGCGCCTTTTGGATTTAGGATATAGTGCAGGTTTGACCTGGCTTTCAAAGTTGCAAAAATATCTGCTTCTTTGAGTATTATACGTGATTTGTTATTTAGGTCCTTGGGCTTCTTCTCAGACCACATAATTATTTTTTGAATGCTCTTCTCTACGTCATCAAAGAATTCCTGCTTTGTTTCAAAACCTCGCTCCTTCATGTCAGGCATGTGGACTCCGCCAGGAAAATCAAAAGATATCTGAGGATTTTTCCTCTCAAAATTATCTTTTACTTTCTGATACGCATCTTCGATAAAGTCTTCGAATATTCGAGGACCGTCATATCTGATTTCCATTTAGACTAGGAAACATAAGCATATTATTAATCTTTCTTTATTAAAAAAAATAAATCATTTCCAGTATTTTTCAACATCTTTCCATTCTAGCCTTGGATCAAGGGCAGCTCTCCAGAACTTGGCCTCTTCTTCTATTGATTTAAATTTAGGCCAGAATTCCCTTGACAGAGACTTATCCTTTACTGCTGCAATCATTTCAGGAGTTGGTCTCCAATCTATATTCAAGAGATTACAGAGATGAAAATAGTTATAGCATCTTTGTTCAAGATACGTGATCTTCACCTGTTCAAAATCCTTTTTTGTCAAGCTTTTCCACATATCAACTGCTTTTTCCCCGATAAGATCAATTGCTTTACTAACTTGTGAAAACTCTCTAATCTGTTTTCCATTGATATCAACTGCAAAATGTTTCAGGCCATTGATGATATCTCCTTTATAGTTGCAATGCGAACATGCATCCTGGGAAAACTCAACATCCTTGTATACACAGTAGATTCTGATCTTGTTGTAGGGCAGGTCTGTAATCTTCTTACCCCATAGCCTTATAGGCCGAAGATTCTGGAATTGCTTTATTATCATGATGTGTCCTTTTCCAAATTGATTTGATACATCATAAGGTCCAAAGTTCTCATATACGATCTGGGGGTTGTTGTCAGAATACAAACCATAGCTTAGCTGGTAGCAGGCATTGGTCAGTTTGCCTAGTTCCCTGGCAATCTTAGGATTGGCGGTTCTGAGATCTTTTAACATAGCTTTTATCTGCTGCTTGGTATGGATGATGTTCTTTCCATCTTTAGTGTAGATGTCTTCAAGACACCAGGCTTTGAGCAATGAGTTATAGAATTCTGCAATTCTAAGTTTCTCCTTTTTAGGTAGTTTTGCCAAGAATGCCTTGGTCATGAAAAAAATAAACTCGCATCTGATGACTGTGGGTGAATGGAGCTGCCTTGCTATATCTTTTGCAGACATGCCCTTGGTCTTTGAGATTATTTTTCCAAGCCTTTGTAAGCCTTCCTTTGCATATAATGGCATAGCATCGAGAAAGCAAACACGTTCGATAGTAATAAGATCCATGCCTGCAAAACCTACATCACAAGCGTCCAGCAATTCAACACTCCAGATTTCAAAGGGTACTTTGATAATCCATACTTCTCCGCTCTAGCCATCCATCTCAACCAACATTCCTTTTTGGAGTACTTCTGTTGCCTTTTTTCCGTCAGGAGATGTAGCTGATACGATGCAAGGAAGACCCATTTCTCTGGTGACTTT
>CAZYIM010000065.1:0-7677 GCA_964647565.1 uncultured Methanosarcinales archaeon | reverse complement strand
CTGGGATGGCGGAAGCCGAACGGGAGCGTTTTCTCTCCCGGTTTGCGGAAGACAATCCCGGCACACTGGTGGGATTTGCTGTCATGGGGGGCATATTCGGTGAGGGAATCGACCTGGTGGGTGAGCGACTCAGCGGGGCGGCCATTGTCGGAGTGGGGCTACCGGCGATTACCCCCGAAAGAGAGTTGATCCGCCGGTATCACAACGAGAATCAACAATCCGGTTACGAATTCGCCTATGTTTACCCGGGGCTGAACCGCGTGCTGCAGGCGGCAGGCCGGGTGGTTCGTTCCGAAAACGACCGCGGAGCTGTTCTGCTGATTGATCAGCGCTATGCCTACCGGCATTATGCGTCACTGCTGCCGCAGGAGTGGCAACCGATACAAGTGGGGGATGCCGACCAGGCAAGGGTTGTCCTGGCAGCGTTCTGGGGACAATAGGCGGCGCTATTGGACACCGGGAAAAAGAAAATTTCGGATTTCGGGATTTCGAATTGAATACAATTCAAGGCACACCAGTCAGATAGCTTTCTTCCAGGGTCCGGCGGAAAAGGGGCAGCGATTCCAAAGGGGGTGGTTTGAACCCGAAAACCGATTCCAGAAAGACCATTGTGATACGGAAAGTGGCCCCCCAAAGGATTTCCGTCCCATGGGCATTTACAAAACGGAAACAGGGATGGTCTTCAGCGAAAGGCTTTTCTTCAGAACCGGATGAACTGCGGATGCACAAGCGGTATCGGGCATAGGCCTCGGGCCTGAGCAGCTCGCGCAAGGGGATGTGGAGCACTTTATCGACTTCCCAGTTGGGGGCGAATTTTTTCTGATTCTGAACCCACCCCACCAGGGGGAAAATCGTTCGCCGAAACATGACCAGCCTTTGAGAAGGCAGCGGACCCAGAAACTTGACCCGCAGGGGATTCAGGTGCATCTCTTCATAACCCTCCCGCAGGGCGGTGGCCAGAAGGAAGGCCATGCTCCGGGTTTGGCGGGGCCGCTGTTGCCGCCAGGCCGACCAATACGGCCAGCGTGACAGGGGCGAAAAAGGCAGATACAAAACTTTTGACAGTACGGCATCTAATTTGGGGGCAATCCCTCCTCCGGGACAGCAGAGATCACCGGGTTGCTTGACCTTTAAGGAACGGCGGTTTAAAACCAGAGAAGGACCGCAAGTCGATTTTTCACCGTTGTTGTTTGCACCCAATAGAAACAGAACGGCCGAAGCCAGGTGCGGATCGGTCAACTCCTCCGGGAAAAGCCGCGTGTGCCGGTTTCGCCCAGCTAGAGATTGGGAGACATGTGTTACAAATCGGGGAAGGTTTTGTAGTATCCCGCTATCTTCGCCTGGCTTTTGATTCACTGCATTATCCTTATATGCATGCCCGAAGATCAATCCAGCATCTCCTGCAATTGCCGAACATGCTTTTTCTCCTCGGCAATGATACGTTCCAACTGGATTTGATCCGCTTCTTCGAAAAGAAAAGCCTGCATCATCTCGTAAAATAGTGCCGTATCCTTTTCAAATTCGATGGAGAGCAGAACGATTTGGCTTAAATCGTCTATTTTAAAGAGATCTTCCTCTTTCATGGAAAAAGTACGTCTCCCCAACACTTGCCCCAGCATGGCACTATTCATTTCTGCCTTGATGGGATTTTCGAGTATCTGAATGTTCTTGCTTTTGAGACTTGCAAACCACTGGGCGTGCTCCCTTTCTTCGTCGGCCAGCCCGGTCAGCAATGCGCTGATGGCCGGATCGGAGGCCTGCAGGCTGGCATTGCGATATACCTTTTCACCGTTTTGTTCGATCTTTAGCGCCAGATCGAGAATGTCACTGATTGAGAACATGGGGGCTCCTGCACTTGTTTAAGCACTAGTTACGACGGCATATGAAACGTTACAATAGCAATTATGGAAAGATATGGGAACCATTTTAACTGATTTGCAATAAACCAATCGCTATTGTAGGTTAAATGATATATGAAAAGCTTAAGAATATCATTTGCGGATGGGCACCAAATTAAGGAACAATCGTTACGCTGCTAGCGGCTTTATCAGATGACGAGGGCTAAATCCTAGTGACGAATAAAAAAGATCAATATTTTTCCAAAACCCTGGAGAAGGGCCTGATCATTCTGGATTTCTTCGACCGCGATCACCAGCACCGGGGCCTTTCAGAGCTATCCCGGCTTACAGGAATCAATAAAACGACCACCTACCGCCTGGTGAATACGCTGGTAAAGCTGGGGTATTTAAGAAAATGCGTCAGTAACAAAACGCTCAAGCTGGGACCGCGTGCTTTCGTGATGGGACATCATTTTTTTCACGGATTCGATATATACCAAAGCGTTAAACCCATTGTTGATAAAACGTTTTTCGATCAAAGGGTCACCATCGACTCGGCCTTATTGCATGAAAATGCATTGATCTCGCTCTATCGGCGGGAAATGCCCAATCTTATTCACTTTCGTCTGCCTTTGATCATGGATGAACTCTATGCACGTGCCATGGGCAAGGCTGTTCTGGCCAAGCTTGACCCGGCTGAATTAGCAGAAATTCTTAAGAAAATACAATTTAAAAGACTCACACCCAACACCCTGCGTGATAAGAAGGAAATACTGAAAGACGTTGAGTTGACGCACAATCGCGGATACTCCATCAACAATGAAGAATATATCGAGGGGCTCATTTGCATTGGCGCCCCCCTCATCAACTATCGCAATCAGCAAGTCGTGGGCGCCGTCAGCCTTGATTTTCCAACTTCCGAATACTCACTTGATTCCATTCAACGCAATTTCCCTCAAATTCTTACCAAATTGGCCAGTGAGGTGTCGGAGGCGATTACTTCGGCATATATGTAGATAGTAAATAAGCCTTGACAATTCTAAATATGCGACGCTATTGATTCTATAGTTAATTAAACATTACGATTATAGTACCGTTCCGCCGGTGATTCCGATCCGCTATTCGACCTGCAACGCGTGACCGCCATTTTACCTTGAATAGCTGATAAATGTGTGATAGGCTTTGTTAACCGTCATTCGTTTTGCCCCACCCGGGTGGCAGTGAAACGGTTATACCAAATAACCCTTAACATTTGAAAGGAGGCGTTTTATGAAAAAGGTTATGGTTTTCGCACTGGCATTTATGTTTATTATCATGGGTACGAGCATGGGCCTTGCCGGCGACAAGGAAGTCACCATCGGTTATCAGCTGGTTTACAATCCGGCCTGCTCCGGTATCCTTGACGGTGTGTTTGAAAAAGCCACCGGTTACAAAATCAAATGGCGCAAGTTCGATTCAGGCGCCAAGGTGATCAATGCCATGGCTTCCGGTGACGTCCATATTTCTCTGGCCGGTTCCAGTCCCATTGCCGCCGGTGTCAGCCGCGGCCTGGACATCGAACTGATCTGGATTTATGAAGACATCGCTTCCGCCGAAGCCCTGGTCGTTCGCAACGGTTCCGGAATCCTTGCCCCACAGGATCTCAAGGGCAAAAAATTAGGCGTTCCCTTTGTTTCCACAACCCATTTTCACACCCTTTTCGCCCTCGAGCAGTTCGGTATCAATTCCAAAGCTGTAAAAATCCTTAATATGCAGCCCAACTCCATTGCGGCGGCCTGGGAGCGCGGTGACATCGACGCCGCCTTTATCTGGGATCCGGCTCTGGGCCGAATTAAAAAAACCGGCAAAGTGTTGATCACCTCCGGATTATTAAGCTCTTGGGGCAAGGCGACTTTTGACGGTTGTGTGGCCAATAAGACCTGGGCGGCCGCTCACCCGGAATTTATGACCAAATACATAAAGACCGTGGCGGCACTGGATGCATCTTACCGTAACAATCCCAAGGCCTGGTCCCCCGATTCTCAGATGGCCAAGAACATCGTCAAGCAGGTCGGCGGTAACGCAAAAGACGTCCCCGGCGTGCTGGCCCTGTATGGTTTTCCCACCATGGAAGAGCAGGCTTCCCCTCGTTGGCTGGGCGGCGGCAAGAACGGCGGCGCCGCGCGGGCACTTCATTTTACTTCTGAATTTCTCCTAAAAGAGAAAAAGATTCCCGCCATGTTGCCTGACTACGGTGTGGCCGTTAATCCGAAATATGTGAAGATGGCCTTAGGAAAATAATAAAGATTTTATCCTGGATCCCCGGTGTTTGGCACCGGGGATCTTTATTTCAAACCCCACTAAATCGTGCCCGTCCATAAACGAAGACTTTCATCTCCTGTAAAAATCGCGTGACAAAAAATTTTACGGGAGGTATATAAACCCAGCAATTGCATAAAATATTGTACTGCATCCGGACAGCTATGCAGAAAACCGTTGCCTGCGTTAACTGATACAGGATGACAGAATCGCGTATCCAACCACTTATAGCAGCTAACAAAGGCATTGAATACCTATCAGGGGAAACACAAATGAGTAAACTCGATCTCCAGAAAGTAACCGTCATTTATCCCCCCCCGACCAAAGACAGCGCTGAAGTTCACGCCCTGCAAGACATTGATTTGTCTATTGAGGGGAATGATTTTGTGGTCGCCCTGGGCGCATCGGGATGCGGCAAAACAACCCTGCTCAACGTGATGGCGGGGTTTATTCAACCCAGCCATGGAGACGTGCTGCTGGATTCAATGCCCATTGAGGGCCCGGGAGCGGACCGCGGCGTGGTGTTTCAACAGCATGCCTTGCTGCCATGGCTCAATGTGATGGACAATACATCGTTTGGACTGAAACTGCAGAAAAAAAGTTCTCAGGAGCGCCAGTCGGTGGCCTCAAAGTATCTTAACTTAGTCGGCCTGGAAGAGTTTCTCAGTCATTTTCCTTATCAACTTTCCGGAGGCATGCGGCAACGCGTGGGGCTGGCGCGAGCCTTGACGAGCGATCCGGCCATGTTGCTCATGGATGAACCGCTGGGCGCTTTGGATGCGCTGACCCGCGAGGTCATGCAGGAACTGGTTCTCGATATCTGGAATGAAACCAAAAAAATGATTTTTTTTATTACACACAGCGTTGACGAAGCCATCTTTATGGCCACACGCCTGATTGTGATGTCGCCCCGTCCGGGAAGAATCATCAAATCCTACAATCTCGATTTTAACCGCAGATTTTTGGAAAACCGCGATGCCAGGCGCATCAAAGCACTGACGGAATTTATTGATACACGCCAGGAGGTATTGGATATCATCCACAGTGACGAAATTAGAATAGATCAGGGTTGAGGTAAATCCATGTCATCTAATAACAGCATCAAAGAAGCTTGCATAGGTTATTTTTCCAAGGTTTTTGGCCGCGGACCGGTTAAGCCGGGTGAATCCTACGGCGCCCCCGGTGTCGGCAACAGCATGGGGATCAGCATTTTTACATCCATGACACTCATTTTCCTGTGGTGGCTGATTACCAACATGGGCTGGATCAGACCTTTGTTTCTGCCGTCGCCTCAGGCCGTACTGGCAAAATTTTTTGAAATCTGGAGTGAGGAATTCGGCGGCGCGACCCTGTTGACACACACCAAAGCCAGTCTGTTCCGGGTTTTCAGCGCCTTTTTTCTTGCCTGCATTACAGCGATTCCCATCGGTATCGCCATGGGGGTTAACCGTGTCTTTCGGGGAATCTTCGACCCCCCGATTGAATTTTACCGGCCGATTCCGCCGCTGGGGTATTTGCCGCTCACCATCATCTGGCTCGGTATTGAGGATACTCAGAAAATAACCCTTATTTATCTCGCCGTTTTTGCACCCATGGCCCTGAATGCCCGGGCCGGGGTTCGATCCGTTACCATCGAACAAATCCAGATGGCTTACTCGCTGGGAGCCTCCCGTGCCCAGGTGATCTGGCATGTTATTCTAAAAGGAGCCATGCCGGAAATTCTTACCGGAATGCGGATCGGAATCGGTTTTGGATGGACCACCCTTGTGGCCGCCGAGATGGTGGCCGCCGAAGCCGGTATCGGTCACATGGTTCTGAGTGCGGCGGAATTTCTGGTTACCGATGTGGTTATCATGGGCATTATTGTCATAGGGGCGATTGCCTATCTGTTCGATCTCCTCATGCGGGTTGTTGAACGCAAGGTGGTTCCATGGAAAGGTAAGATGTAAACCGATGAATCACAAAGAGCGCGTCTTAACCGCATTGAATCATGAAGAGCCCGATCGGGTGCCGATTGATTTGGGTGGCCGGCAAACCACTTTTATGGCGGATACTTATGAACGCTTCAAAGCCCACCTCGGATTAAATGACATTACAACGAAGATGCTGTCCCATAAATGGCAGACGGTTTTTGTGGACGAGAGCATACTCAGACGCTTTTCAATCGACTGCCGTCATATACGTCCACCAATGAAGATTGAGCCCGAGTTCTGTGAAACTGCGGGCGCCCAAACCACATTTCTGGATGAATGGGGTGTCAAAAGAATCATCGACGCCGGATATGCCAGTATCATTGAGTATCCATTGCAAACGGCAACCCTCGAAACCTTGGAAACTTACCCGTGGCCCAATCCGGCGGAAATCATTGATTACAGCGGACTTCGGAGCCGTGCGCAGGCACTTTACGATGAGGGCCAGTATGCCATTGTGGGTGAAATGGGGTCACCGGGAAATATTTTCGAACAGAGCTGGTACCTGAGGGGCTTGTCGGAATTCTTCCTGGACCTGGTCGATAATAAGGATTTTGCCCACGCATTGATGTCGAAGATAACGGAAATCCGCAAACTGAATGCGAAACTTTTTCTAGATGAGGTAGGGGAGTACCTGGATGTTTTTCAACTGGCAGATGATTTGGCCATGCAAAACGGGCCCTATATGTCGCCGGAACTATACCGTGAAATGATAAAGCCCTACCAGGTCGAACTTTTCCAGTATGTCAAATCTCTAACCCCGGCAAAGATATACTATCACAGCTGCGGCTCGGTCGTGCGGCTCCTTGATGATCTAATTGACCTGGGGGTGGATATTCTCAATCCGGTTCAAGTCTCGGCAGATGGCATGGAAACGGATAAACTCAAAAAGAGATTCGGCGAAAAATTATGTTTCTGGGGCGCCATGGACACCACAGGGATACTTCCAAACGGAAGCGTCGACGATGTGCGTAATGAAGCCAAAAGAATCATTCATGATCTCGCTCCCGGAGGCGGGTTTGTTCTCGCCTCAGTACATAACCTTCAACCCGATATCCCGCCGCAAAATATCGTCGCCATGTTTGAAACTGCCTTGCAATATGGTGCGTATCCGGTGTGAGTCGGGTAACAGGGGCGCTAGAGAGGTTTTGCTGTTCAGCCCCGCCGAGAGATAATACCGACATGTCCGTGAAAAACTCACGCTTAAGAGGCCGTAATACCGAACAGGGGAATGCCGATAAGAATTATGGCGCTGGCTGAACTGCTTGTGTTGTGTCTCAAGATCGTTGCAACCTGTTCGGTCATAACGGTCTCTAAAACGTTCAGACAGTTTCACGGCCGTGCCGGTATCACCCCTCGGCTTTTCGATTCCCTTTCTGTGGATAAGATTCAAAGTTCATTCGTTTCTTCGCTGATCAAACTGGTTGCTTCAGCGGCCAGAAGTCGTGCTGAAATCTGAAACCTCATCTTAGGAGGAGACAGACCATAAATTTGATATCGTTCCTGTGAACGTAACGAAATACTTGATTCGTTCCCTCCCGAATAAAATACTCGAGAAATAACTTGACAAA
>CAZYIM010000064.1:0-8085 GCA_964647565.1 uncultured Methanosarcinales archaeon | reverse complement strand
AGACGAACTTGAACCGTCTGATGATTTAATCAATGGAGAAAGTGAAGTACTAAAGGCAATTGCAGGTAATGTCAAAGACTGGGCAGGCAACTGGGACGCAGTCTGGGAAAATATTATGCTTAGGGCTAAGATGAAAGAAGAGCTGGTCAAGACTGCTGAAAAGGAAAAGAATATGGATCTTCTAGAAGCTGATTTTGTAATACAATGCAATGACCACTTCCATAAGATTAGTGATGCAGTAAAGGAAAAACACGGTGATATGGATGCTGATAAAATATTCTTTGAATGGAAAGAATGGCTTAAGAGAGCAATCCAAAAGCATAACCTTGAAAATAAAAAATGAAGGATGATGATTACGAAAAGTTCAGGGACAAGTACGTTGATAGAATAAAAAAAGAGTTCTCAGGTGAACCTAGCGAGTCGTCCCAGTACCAAACCAGGGAATATCTGGAGTTTAAGAGGGAGATTTTACCAAAACATATGAGTTGGTACGAAAAAGCATGCAATTTCTCAGAAAAAATCATGCAGGTCAAACCTGACAAGGCAAGGATTCCTGAACTGAAAATAGCAATCGAAACCTGCCATCTCAACTCAACTCCCACCGGAGTAGCTAGTTTTGCCATCTTTGGACCTCTTATGCTAATAATCGTTGTCAGCCTCCTAGCATATGGCGTGCCTTTGGCACTCGGAGGTGAAGGTAGTCTTTTCCTGATATTTTTCACCATACTTATTGGAGTGGCCATAATGGCGCCTCTTGGGAATCTACCTGTGTACTTCGCAGATAACTGGCGTATGAAGGCAAGCAATCAAATGGTGCTCTGTATCTTCTATATCGTCACCTACATGAGGCATACGTCTAATCTCGAACTAGCTGTTAATTTTGCTGCAGAACATCTCGGACCTCCATTATCTCTGGATCTTAAAAAGGTTATTTGGAATGTTGAGATGGGACGGTTTGACTCCTTGAGAGAATCAATAGACGCTTATCTTGAGACATGGAAAAAATGGAATATGGAGTTTGTTGAAAGTATACATCTGATTGAGTCATCTCTTTTCGAAAGTGATGAAGGCAGAAGAGTCAATGCACTTGACAAGTCCTTGACTGTGATGCTTGATGAAACATATGAACGGATGCTGCACTATACACATAACTTACAAGCACCCCTAAACACACTTCACATGTTAGGCATCATATTACCTATTTTAGGTATGGTCATCTTGCCTTTAGCTGTATCTTTTATTCCTGAAGTCAAATGGTATCATCTCTTTATGATTTATAATATCACCTTACCAATCATCGTCTATTATTTCAGTAAAACAATTCTTTCCAAAAGGCCGACAGGCTATGGAAATACAGACATCGCAGATATAAATCCCGAATTAAAGAAATACAAGAATGTTCTAATTAATGTTGGTGGCTCTGAGATAAAGATAAATCCTGCCTTCCTGGCCATATCCATCTTTATCCTACTGTTCTTTGTTGGAATAATCCCTTTGGTCTTGCATAGCATGCTGCCAGGTATGGATTATGTTATTCTTAAGGATGGAGCTGACTGGGTTCCAGGAGTAATCCGTGGTATAGACCATAAGGATGCCGTATTTTATTTTTTAGGATACAGAAATCTGGTTGAAAACGAGGTGATAACTGATAAGGAGTTCGGCCCCTTTGGATTAGGCGCCACCCTGATAAGCCTGTGCATACCTCTCGCATTAGGTATATCTGTAGGCCTTTTCTATAAAATCCGTTCCTCTAAACTCATTGGTATTAGGAATGAAGCCAAGAAACTTGAAAAAGAATTTGGCTCCGCTTTATTCCAACTAGGTAATAGACTAGGAGATGGTATCCCTGCTGAAATGGCATTTGACAAGGTAGCTAGAGTCATGGAAGGAACTACATCAGGCAAGTTCTTTGATTCAGTCAGCATAAATATAACTAAGTTAGGTATGAGTGTTGAACAGGCTATATTTGATGAGAAGGTAGGCGCTATTAAGTATTTTCCCTCCAATGTTATTGAAAGCTCGATGAAAGTATTGATTGAAAGCAGCAAAAAGGGTCCTCTTATTGCCAGCCAAGCTCTGATCAATGTCTCTGAGTATATCAAACAGATGCATCGCGTTGAAGAAAGACTAAAGGATTTGATGGCAGATATTATCAGTTCTATGAAATCCCAGGTTTCATTTTTAACTCCAGCAATAACAGGTATTGTAATTGGAATTACAAGCATGATTAGCGTTATCCTTGGCAAGCTTGGAGGACAGATATCTTCTCTAACTGGTGGCGGAGAGACTGGAGGTGTAGTGCCTTCAGGAGCAGCAGCATTATTGGGTGCTATGGGATCTGGAGGAGTGCCTACCTATTATTTCCAAATCATTGTCGGGCTTTATGTTGTACAGATTGTCTTTTTATTGACTATATTGATCAATGGTATTGAAAATGGCGCAGATTCTTTGACAGAAAAATTCCTTCTTGGCAGGAATATGAATAGGACAACACTGACCTATGTAATAACTGCTTTTTGCATCATCTTACTATTCAACATCATCGCAGGCACCATCATCAGTCAAGTCATAGGTCAGATGTAGTAAAATTCTAGTATTTTCGATATCTTTTTATATATTGACTACTTCCGAGTAATTAATATATTAAGAGTTGAAACCATGGATGAAAAGGAATTTCGACAGATTATTTCCAGCACAGTATTTGCAGCAGAGAATCTAATAACAGATTGTTACGAAACCAATATAATCAGAAAACCAGAGCTGGATTTTGTGATAAAGATAGCTAAAAAAAGCTATGATTTTGAACAGACCAAGAAAGGTTATAATCTATCAGGCAATGCATTAGGCGGATTGATAGCAGAGTACAGCTTGCTGCATAATGTGGTATTAAATGTAAACAATAACATAATTAAGGCGAAGGAATGTTTTGTTCAAAAACAAGGCAACCCACTTGACGAGGTTTTTGTGGATGCTTCAGAAGATGATCAGATAAGAATCGTCCAAAATCTTGTTAATAATGAACAAGAAGTTATGGGCAGGCACAGATATGTCTTTGATAACTTCTTCCATAACAGCTGCTTAATAGAAAATAAACCAGTACTTCTAGATCTGGGTAATGTAATAGAAGACATAGATGCTGTTCTCGAGAGTGTTTATGATGGTTATTTTAAGCCTGATGAAGAATTCTCAACAGAACACATCTTAAACAAGAGAGGTTTTGTCATCTATCAGCGCTTCTGTGAACTTCGTGGAAGATATGGCAACGATAAAGTTGCAGAAGCCTATGTTGATGCATTAAAACTTGATTTTGATACAGATCTGAGATTCGATTTTCATTATAAGGATATACAAAAGTACGAAGATGTTTGGTACAAACCCTTGACAAATCCCACGTTCATAAATCCTAACGTAGTAAGATTATTGGAATCATCTAAAGATAAATCTGAGGCCTTGCTCAGGATAATTCTGGCAGAGGATAACGATTCAGATGATACATATGGTCATGATGATATTTCTGGCCATATCTATAATATTATGATGAGGCATACCCATGCAGATGAATTCGAAAGGATAGCCAAACAGGAATATGACAAGTTCTTCAAGAAAGATGTAAAACTAATTCCTTCAAAACCATATATTTCTTAGAAAATATAAATGGGAACGCGGATAAATGCAACAAAAAAGTTGCAAGACCCGCTTATCCCTAAAAATGGGAACGCGGGGATTTGAACCCCGGATTCAGGACAACACACCTTTCGTTATGCTGTTCACCTAGATCTCTGATAATCATTCCGCCTAAGCGGTCATCAGATCTCGGGTCAAATCTTCAGTCTAGTGCTCTTTCCTGCGCTGCTTAACAGCGTCCCGGGCTGAGCTACGTTCCCATTAAGAACAAAGAAGAAGTAAATTGTTTAAAAAAGTTTTGTTTAAACGAAACTATTCTATCTCAATTGACTTTCACACCTTTGGCCAGTAAACCAGGATCACCTTTTTTCCCGATTGAAGATTCTCTACCCCCCTACTAATAACAAGAATTGACTAACATTATATAAACCTATGCGGTAGTTTTTTAAAACAATTTGTTCGTCTACAAATAGTGGCAATTCTACTTCTTAATATGATCTGCAGCAGATATATTTTTATAATCAAATGCATTTCCTTTCATGAAAATGGAATTTAAAGCTAATTTTGGAATAGAACATGGTTCGTATCACAAATCTGGCAGATTGTATCCTGAGAATACATACCTGTCTAAAAAGATATTTGCAGACAACGAAGAAGAGGCGATGAGCGAGGCTGTAAAGATAGGCAGAGAATTCTCACTGGATTATCTTATTCATCCTGATTCAAGAAAAACCACTGTCACTCTACGTTCTTTACAAACCCCTACTGGAAATCCAATAGCCCAGTCAAAGGTTAATACGGATCCTACGGTCACGATAAAGCAAGGTTCTGCAGTTTTTCAGGCAATTGCATTAGACCAACTATTACATGTAAAGCCAGAACAATTAAATGTTAACTATGTGAAATAAACCCTGAAGACATCTTAATATTTTTATCTAGTCTATTAGTTGATAAATAATAGCAACATCATCTTCATAGACTAGACTAAATCCTTCTATAGGTTCGGTATTCAACACTTTCGCCAATATTGATTTTAAAGGGAGCTCTTCAGGCTTCTGGTCAATTGTAACATAGAAAGCATAAAGATAATCCTTATCTTGATACTGAACATATAGATATTCTGCAGCATATTTTTTCATCAGGCTTATTGCCTCTTCATTATCAGTTGAAAGAAGCAGTCTTGCAACATCCTGCACTCTTTCATGTTCAATGCAATTGTCGCATTCTATATCATCTGGGTTTTTACCTATGTGTATGGAAACAGTTTTGGTTAATATCTCTTTGGAAGGTGCATCTATAACAGGCTCCATCAAGGAATAGGCTCTTAATGCATTACCGTAATCCCACCAAGACATGATTATGCTATCCTCAGGAACATTGTTTTTCAACCAGTCAAGACTTGGCCGCATCTGATCAGGAAGCATCTGATCAGGATCGATCAATTTACCATCCTTAACATACTGTAATCTGTTCATGACAACGTCCTGACCATCAATTAAATACTTTGTCTCAATAAGAGTAAGGTTATATTTGCCCCCAATATGTTCTTTACCTTCATCCCCCAATTCGTGTTTTGGTACCATCTGCTCTGACTTACACGAAACCAAGAATAGCAAAGCTAAAATACACAGCAGGATAATGGTTTTCTTCATCTTATTTCACAAAAGAGATTATTATAAGAGCAATAGCTAAGAACAGGAATATGAATCCTGCATTTAAATTTGGAACACTCTCAGAGGCTATACCCCAGACAAGAAAAAAGACAAAGAGAATGAAACAGATAAGGCCAAACCAGAAAAAAAGAGATCTTACTGGTTTTAGCTTTTCATTTACTACCTCTTTTTTAACCATGTTGGCCAATTGTTGGAATTAATTTAAATATTTTTTGATTGAAAGCAATTAAGACGATTTACCATTCCGTTTCTTCTTGAGTTCAAGAATACCAAAAACTGCTTCGTCAGGAAATTGACGATAGACATGCACAAAATCCCTTACGTTGCCATTATCAATATAGTAAAAAGGATTTATTCTAAGCATACAATGACGAATGCCTCCATCATCAGGATCGCAGAATTCAATGTAGGGATACTTAGGATCCTCCAATTCATATGCAGATTTGATTCTACCAGCATCAACTTCTTCTTCTGCTATTTTTACAAAGCTCCTTATAAGTTCTGGCTTGTGCTGACCATAGTAAGTCTTTATGAACGCAGTCTCAAAATCCATATCCTTGGAAGTGTAAAGAGTAGGGGTGTACAGGCCATCAGTTAACTCATGGACTGCTCTTGTAGTAAGATATAAATTGATGGTATTGTCAGTAGAAATCAACTTACACCTTTTCGCTCGTTGGAAAAGGCGCTTCTTGGTTTCATTATCATCTTGGAATATCATCAGATTCATAAGAGAAACTGCAAAGCATTGATTATCTTGATTATGCACATACTCCTTCTCATGCCATGGCGTAACCATTTTTATAAAGACAGTAACAGATTATTTATATAGTTTTCCACTCAGGGGTGGTTAAAAAACATAGATTTAAATATTTGATTTTTCTTCTTAATATAAAATGGACATGGGCACTGTTACTGAAACTCTTAAATCAATTGTCAACACGAATCATATCGAAATCTATGCTACTGCAGCAATAGGCCTAGCCTATGCAATGCAAAAATCGATAAGATATGAATTAAGAGAAGCACAGAGAATGCCTCTTGCATATTCTGAAATAAGACAAATACAAAAAGATGCTCAAGCAGAACAGCGGGAAGTTGGAGATATTACCATGTTCTTGACATCAGTCAATGACTTATGCATGAAAGTGTTTGAGTGCAATAACAAATCATATGGCCCAAAATATAAATCCTCAATTAAAGGATTTGCAGAAGAACTTTCAGCCAACAGGTCTATAACCCGTAACGGCAATAGCTTGAAAGGCCTATTTTCCAACTCTACTAGATATTCAGATAAATTAAAGAGTACTCTCAAGGATCACGCCGCTGTTGTAGCCCATCTTAGAAAAATTAACAGAGCTCTAGGCAAAGCTTGGTCTGAAGATCATGATCATCATTACAGGACAGAAATATACCCTGCCACAGTAACATATTCCGATGCCAAAGGAAATATAAAAACAAAGATTGTAATGAAAACAAGACAAGTCTATGATTATTCAATACATCAATACTGGTTTGTAAAAAGACTAGGTGATGACGCAAGCACAGGCTATAAAACTATGTATAAAGCAGTAACACAGTTACTTCTAAAAGAGAAGATAGTTCCTACCTCTAAAGTCAGTGATGAAGGAAAAGAAACTGCAAGAAAAAGCAGGAGTTCTAAGGTTGAATTTAGTGATGAAGATGCGTTAACAAACAGTGCCATGTGGTTTGAAGGGACATTAAATGATGATGACCTCGAAGCAGTAATAGGAATTTATTCAAAGTTAAAGAATAAATCAAAAAGATGGCATGATGCTAAAGAAACTGCACAAGCACATTATCGTAAAAGGACTAACTCAAAAAGTCATTCTGGTCCTCCAGAATATAGAGTGGCAAAGAGCGCCTTGAATCTTGGAAAGGATATCTGTGATAAAATAGGAGGTTTCATCGCCGATATGGAAATGATTAATGAAAGAATACCTGCGCTTCAAAATGATATTGAGCAATATCTATATTTTGTTAAATATGATAATGCCTATGTAGTTCAGGGCCAAGAAAAGCAGTCAAAGAAGAAAGCCAGAAAACTCAAGAAAAAGATCCTCGAAGATACAAAAGAAATATATAACGAAGTCTTCACCCAGGGTATTGATACGGATCTTATCAAGGAATGGAGAGTAATCTTATGGAGCCTAGCAGGCGCGGCTTCAGGAGGAGGCGTAGGTGCACTTGCAGAGTTCCTTTCAAACAAATTCCAAGTATATTAGTTTAGTCACAATGCAAACCATCCAAAGAAAAACAATTCTGAATAAGAGTAAGGTTGAGTATGCTGATTATGCGATCAATCATGCTCTGGGCTGCGGACACGGTTGTAAGTATCCCTGTTATGCATTCCAGCGTGCTAAAAGGTACGGATGGGTGAAGAGCTATAAAGAATGGACTGAACCACAACTGGTTGAAAATGCTCTTGAATTGCTAGTAAAAGAGATCCCGAAAAAAAAGGACAAGATAGAATTTGTTCATCTCAGTTTTATGACAGATCCGTTTATGAAAGGATATAAAGAAGTTTCTGACATGTCCTTGAAGATAATTGGTATGTTGAATGAATATGACATCAGATGCACTGTATTGACCAAGGGATTGCTACCAAACCAGCTGACAGACATTAAAAAATACGGATCCTATAATGAATACGGAATCAGTTTGGTTTCTATTGATGAGAAATTCAGGCAGAGATATGAGCCTGGAACAGCCGACTATAGTTCAAGGATTGGAGCCTTGAAACATCTGCATAAGCAGGGATTAAAAACCT
>CAZYIM010000063.1:0-8254 GCA_964647565.1 uncultured Methanosarcinales archaeon | reverse complement strand
GTTATCTGGATCAACATCAATACTAAGGCAAAGGTTAAGAAAAAAATGAATATTGTTCTAAAAGAAGGGAGCTTTATTTGAATAAATATTGTAATCAAGAAAGCAATAGTAAATACGGTGTAGCCAAACAACCCTCGTAAAAATCCTTTCTGTAAAAAATAGATAAAAAGTATGATAATGAATAATTGACCTAATAAAATACCTAATCTCTTAATCTGAATTTCATCTTTAAATAAATTAGAATTGGCAAAGAAAGAAAAAAATTTAGGAGGCTTGAAACCACAAAGAAAAATAGTTATGAACAATAAAACAAAACCTAGATGAAACCATGCAGTGGACGGTTGGGGATAATAACCATTGCTTACAAAAAATTCAAATAAAAGTATTAAAAAGAAAATCCCTAAAAAAACTAGGGTGCTCACTGTTGAAGCATTTCTAATCTTACTTTTCAGCTTTTGAAATCTCATGTTTCATCTTCCTTATAAAAACAGATACTGAAAAATCCTTTGCCCGTTTCTTACAGGCCTTGTTAAACTTGGATGGATCCTTAGAAACTTTTTTCACTGCTTTTAACAAGGATTCCACATCCGAGTTCACTAAATACCCTGTTTTTCCTTCAATTATAGATTCTTTAAATCCCCCAATATTGACTGCAACAACGGGCTTTCCGGCGGACATTGCTTCTATTGGCGCCATTCCAAAATCTTCGTCTACAGAGGTGGCTATAAAGCCCTTGCATTTGCCATATAACTCCACCAATTGTGTTTCAGTAACCTCTCCTGTATAAACTACATTTGCGGGTAATTTCTTCATTATTTTCTTAAAATAATTCATTGAATGATCTCCCCTAGTAGCACCACCAACGATCACTAATTTTTCATTAGGCAGACGTCGAAATACCCCGATCTGAAGATCCAATCGTTTATGCGGATAAATCCTATTAACACTAAGCCAGAATTTACCATATCCAAGATCAGGATATTTTATGATGGGCGGATTTATAACCACCGATTGCCGTTTGTAGTACTTTTTAATCCTCTTCTGACAATTCAGGGAGTTAGTCACTATCCTATTGACAAATCTTAGGTTCTTCAATACAATTTGCTTAAATATTCCAACCCAAACAATAAAAATAGGTCTTAATATGAAAGGCACCATTTCCTTAAAGTCTTTATATAGATCAAAAAACATCCTTTCTGGAGTGTGGCAATAATAAAGATTAGGCTGGTGACGCTTGGCTGCAAAAGGGGCCCAATTGCTGCTAAAGATGTAAAAATCGTATTTTGGAAACCTTGAAAACTGAAACATCATTGCAGCATGCATCTGCTTAAACAGTGGTATCTTGAGAGGCTTGCCCAAAGAGATTATGTTAATATCTCCCGAATCCATTCGAGCCAGATTTTCTTTATTTACATCTGTTGTGATGATATCTGCGTTAAGCGCTTTAGCTAGTTCCAAGACCAGCTTTTCGCCGCCACCAATCGTCCCAAAGAAATCATGGAAAATTGCAATTCTCATTTTTGCTCGATGCCGATGATACTAAGAAAGAACACATTAAAAAATGTTTGCAAAGAAATGACAAAGAGCACTACAGCAAGAGTAACAAGAGTCACTTTAGGAAATTGAACATTAAATGCATACTTTGATATAAAAGCCAATATGAGACCTAATATGATAAAAAATATTGAGATTCCTATGCCCTTTTCGAGACTAACAAGGGAGATAAGCTTTTCAACAAATCTGCTTCTCTCACCCAAGTGTGTGACTGCATAGGTCTTGGCAAAATATCCGAGCATAATCACTTGATATCCTAGTATGAAAAGGGCGCCTGCAATGACCAGATTTAAAAGATTTGAACTTATACCTATGATAATACTCAGAAGCATTAAAATTAAACCAGGTATGAAAAATAGATGCGTTGGACTGTATAACAACATGAATCGAAGATGTTTCCAGCCATCCCTGAATGAATTAAGCTTAGATTTGCCTTTTCTTGGATGATAAGTTATTGGAATTTCTTTAATTCGTAATCGTTTCCTGAGCGCCTTTATTATCATTTCAGAGGCAAATTCCATTCCCGTAGTCAATAAATTAAGCCTATCTAACGCTTCTTTACGAATGACCCTGAATCCTGAATGAACATCAGTCAGTTTTGTATTGAACATCATGCGTATTAAGAAGCTAAAGATTGGATTACCAAGATACTTATGAAGCCAAGGCATGGATCTTTTCCTAATCATACCCTTAAACCTGGAACCTATTACCATATCTGCATTTTCAACTGCAATAAGAAATCGAGGAATTTCAAAAAAATCATAAGTATTATCAGAATCGCCCATGAAAATGAATTTACCTTTAGCCACCTTGAATCCTACTAAATAAGCATCACCATAACCAAAGCTATGCTTAACAACAGTGGCCCCCAGCTCTTCTGCAATCAAAGGAGATCTATCATTTGAAGAGTCAGAGACAATAATCTCTCCATTAATATTGTTCTCTTTGAAAACTCGTAAGATCTTGTTAATACAAATTCCGATAGTTCTTTCTTCATTTCTGCAGGGTAGAACTACAGATACATCAACCACCATTTAATGAAGGAAACAAAGTTAATTTTAAATGCTTTATGGTAAAATTAATGGAATAATGGGCCCGCGGAGACACGAGCAATCAAGTTGCTGGGCCTCCTCGGTCCATTTCACTATGTTCAATGGGCCCGCGGAGATTTGAACTCCGGACCACCCGATCTCCATGCTTTGCTTATGCGCACTTACGTTAGCAAAATGTATCAGTCGGGCACTCTACCAGGCTAAGCTACGGGCCCAAAATAAAAGCGCCTCCGACCAGGATCGAACTGGTGACCTTGCGGTGACTGCAGATTTAACAGCCGCACGCTCTACCGCTAAGCTACGGAGGCACTAAGACAATAGGACCTGACAACTATTTATATAATTTTTGCTATTTTCTCGACTTAGCTCTTATTTTTGGTTTCTTAGGTTCATCAGGCTTTTTTTCAATATATTTTAAAGCTATTGATAAAAATATCAGGAAATAGATAATTATCAAAACCATACCTATGTTGGTATGGAACGCATTCATTGCAAAATCTCTGGAGATAAATGCACCAACAAGAATGATGAAGTAAATTCTTAGTATATTCAATAAAAATGCGCCTAACAAACCAACAAAATACCCTATTATTGCCTTCCACCATTTAATCTTGCTCCAACTTACCACTATCAAAACAAAGTATGCAAGGGTGAAAAAGCCCAGCCCATCAACACCAGAACATATGTCATAAATCCTGACTATAAATCCCTCAATCCCCACTACTGGAACTTGGGATGGTATAAAAGTTGGTTTGAAAAAGGTTATTTTAAAGAGAAAATTGACCAACAGCCCA
Source organism: uncultured Methanosarcinales archaeon (assembly GCA_964647565.1). Lineage (GTDB taxonomy): Archaea > Nanobdellota > Nanobdellia > Woesearchaeales > CAZYIM01 > CAZYIM01. The sequence continues at coordinate 4,854 of CAZYIM010000063.1, read as the reverse complement.
GATATAGACGAGAAGAAATACCAATATCCTTTTACAAATTCTGAAAACCAATAAGTTAGATAGGCAATAACTGTTGAGAAAATCAAGGCTAGATAATGTTTTGTTAACAACTTTTTAACAAATCCCAATCCATGTAAAGCAATAAACAGACAAATTATCCCCATAAATCTGAATATGAAGCTAAGTTTGAATAGGAATTTCTCAAAAAAACTATGTTCTTGTAAAAGATAAAATAAATATTCCCTCGATTCTTTTTGCCAATTAAGGCCATTATCTGAGGATTTAAAACTAGAGCCTACTACATAGATATCCTGTGTAATGATGCCTAATTTACCTTTAAAAGTCTGCATTTTGTCAGCACTAAGCTGAAATTCATTTAAGCCAACATCTAACTTGGATTGAGGTATTTGGACAGATATAATAAAGTCATTTGCTTCCTGCTTTATAATTGAATCAGTTATATCAACAATAAAACCATTCACAAGGATATATAATTTGAACTTGCTGCTATTTGATCTAATTGCATTTATATCATCTGTAAATGCATGAAACCTAATTATGGGTTCTGACGGAATGTTTTTGATTATGCTCTGTTTTTCAAGGACAATAGTATTTAAGTTTGAAAAATCAATAAAACTATCTTTGAAAATACTTGTCCTATCATTCACAAGAGGCAGGTTTAGATATTTAGTGCCATCAAAATCTATATGTTTATCAGATACGTCAATTCCTAAACTCATTATCTTATCTATGTCTGCCTGAGCATAAAATGATGCACAAAAGCACAAGGTTGCTAATATAATGAAAGTCACAGTTTGAACCACACTAATGTGCCACTTAAAATCTTTTATTTGATCGCGAATAATGAAAAATAAGATCAGAACAGCTGCTGCTGCGACTTTAAAAGAATTTAAGAATAAAAAAGATGCTCGTAAAGCAGTTATAAAATGCATGTTCATGAAAAAAACAAGTATAAATGGGTAAATAATAAGAATGGCCAATACAAAGATTATTAATCTGGTTATAAAAGATCTAGAAACTCTCATCATTAAATCATTAATTAATTTCAATTTTATAAATATTCTCTTAAAAACAAAGAATTCTTTAGATTAGGTTCAACAAGCCTTGTCACTTGTTCACCACTATAAAATAGAAATATTTTTATATCCTAATACTTACTCTGGTGCTTATGAAATGGAAAAATTGGTTAAGCATTGCATGCATTTTAGGGACGCTTGCAAATCCATTCAAGGGAAACGCCCAATCGTTCAATGGAACATTAGAAGGAAAAATTGTCGATCTAAGTGGAACTCCTATAAATGATACGCGTATCCATGTTGTGGATAATTCAAACCCCGCTAACTTTTGGGACTCTGTTTCAGATAGTGAAGGTAATTATAAAATTAAAATAGGTGATACAAACCCGGTAGATAACAAAGATCAGCCAACAATTCCCAAAGAGTTTAAACTTTTTCAAAATTATCCTAACCCCTTCAATCCTATGACCAACATAAGGTTCTACATACCAGGGTATGAACAGGTAAAGATTGATATATACACACCCACAGGCAGCCATGTAAAAACCTTAACAGACAAACAAATGCTCCCAGGATACAACCAAATAACCTGGGACGGAAGGGATAAGAATGGTAACATGTCAGCATCTTCAGTATATTTTTATCGCATACAAGCAGGAGCTTTTCAAGATGTTAAGAAGATGCTCCTGATGCACAACTCAGGCAGGTTCCAGCAGCCAACAGTAAGCCAGGGCTTATCCAAGAGCAGCAATGCTGCAATATTATCCAACCTTGATGTTAAGCTATTTTTTTCAAGTTACGATGCATACAGTGATTCTGTCGAAAGCTTAATTCTTCAGGAAGGTCCAAATTATCATGATATGGAATTAAACAGAAAACCAATAGCTAGAAACGGAGAGGAATGGCTCACATATGATAACTTTTTTCCAAATGATTCAATATGGATAGATCTCTCGGAATTGATCATTGACGATGACTATAGCAAATTGGCTATACGCCAAAAGAACATAGGAGGGGACCCTAATGCAAATAAAGTCAGGGGCGCCTTTGATTTTAGTAAAAAAGCTGGTAGCGATTCAGTTTGGATCGGAGCTATGGTTAAAAGCATATTGGGTGAATTTGATATTGGGATGGGCATCTATGATAACAATCATATAGGTTCAGAACATGGAGAACTGAAATATTTTGCTAAATTTATTTTACCAACTCAGGGATTTGAAAAGATCGATGTTGATATATTCGACTACAGGCATCTAAGTTTAGCTAACGACACTCTTTATATAATTCTTGAGGGACCTAATCATACATTCTTCCATCGAACAGAAAAAGGTAACGGAACAGTGTGGGCGCTTAACAGTGCAACCGCAGGAGGGACATATCAAGTTTATGTTGACGATGAACTGGAGAAATATGAGCACACACCTTTGATTGGAGATCCTCAAGTTGATTTTGAACAGTTTAAAAAATTAGGTAATTGGATAAGATATTATGTTGGAGAAGTTTCGTTGCCAACAAATGAAGGTCCTTTCCTGGCCGAACCCATGCATGAAACCATGAATTGGAACGCAACCAACCTTGCAGAATTCTTTACTGAGATAGATTTCCCTGCATATGCGTGGCTTATGTCTCTTTGGAGATTGGGTTTGCCTATTGATCCAGATAATCCAGATTCTCCTGATCGACTCAATCTTTATAGATATGGAGACGTCGAAACTGGAGTTCCTGAATTCGATGAGCTTGAGCCATATTGGAATGTTAATGTAGTTGAAAATAAATTAATAGACGTTGCATTATCCATGCAAAACGCAGAAGCCAATGTTGCCAAATTCTCAAATGAACCGAATAACAATACTGCGGCCCAAACATATAGGGAATGGGTGGGCGACTTTTTCAGAAAATCCTGCCCGAGTTGTTTTCTTATTTCAGAAAATGATCTTCCTTTAAATGATCCGGGCATAGATATTACATACGATAGTAACTCGCTTTTTGCAGTTCCCAATAATATCGTCATGGATCCAACCAATCCAGATAATTTTTTAAAAATAGATTTACCTTTTTATAAGAATCTCTTTAAAGATCAGGACTATCCGCCTTCTACTAACCTTCGCCAGAAATTCATAGAGAATAACTGGTTAGCGTTACCAGCAGTTTTGGGTTTCAAAGCGCAATATCTTAGTAGCATGCCAGGTATGCACTATGGAGGTGTGTATAATGCTGCAAAAAGGATCTTTTTAAAACCCTTTGTAGAGGATGGCACAAACAGCATACACTATGATCCGCGAGATGTAAATATCTTGAAATATTTCTTTAGTGTCACACATAGAAGCAAGAATCCCCTCTCCCACAGGTTTGATTAAGTTTTAGTATAAATATCAACAACATAATTTCTTTCAACGCTCTGCATGCCCTGCATGAATCTTTTGGATAAAGTATAATCCTTTGCGAGTTGGTCATGTAAATCTTCTGCGAAAGGTGTGAATATTAGATCAAAATAATCTGTAGTGTCCGATAGGATAATCATCGTATCGCAGCTAAAATCATAGAAGCATTTGTCTTTATAAAAGTTGAAGACTTCAAACCGAGATTTATACATTTGTCGATAAAACTCATTTATTCTGGGCGGAGTATCAAATGCCATACTTTTTTGTGAATAATAATCAAAAAGATATCCTCCTATCTCAAGTTTTGGCGAAGTTGTATTGAGTATCTCAACAGGTAGAAGATATATACCTGCAGTCTCTATTTCAGGAAGATCATCAATATAATTTGCTGCAAGAAGAATATTTACATCTGCAAATTCATTGTGCATCATAGGAGCATAGCCAACAAACACTACCCCTATAGAACTAATAAAAATCAAAGCGGTGGTAAAAATGCATAACTGTTTTTTAAGATGCGAAATCAAGATAGCTGCACCAATTATTATTGCAGGAAATACAGGCAGCATATATCGTAAGGTTGTGTTAAAGAAGAATATACCTGGGACTAGTATCCAAGCAATAAGAAGCAGATAATTCAATTGCTTTTTTAAGACAAAAAATATTGTCGATAGGATAAAAAAAGCCATTATTATGGGTCCGAGTTGGAAGAAAAAACTCCAAGTGTTCACATAATGAGCAGGATTGCCAATAATATTCAACTGCTGAAGATCAACCAACATCTGGGTTATAGAGACGCCTTTTTTTAAAATAAAAAATGTAATTGCACCTACACAGAGAATTATGAAAAGATAAAGATTTTTTAGTAAAAAACGTTTTTTATGAATCCCCTCAGATTTCAGGATTAGTATGAATAGGATAGGCATCGAACCCAATAAAAATAGAACTATCACGGTCTTTACTGCAAAGGCTGCAGCAAGGGTAATAAGCATCACCATAATGAATATTGGTGTTCTCTTTGTGGAAAAAGCAGAATATAAGTATACAACCAGGAGAGTAAAAAACAAAGTTGGCATATCCATAAGGAAAAGAGGTACTTGTATCAGGATAATTGGTGAAGACATGAAAAGAAAGGATGCAATAATGGCTGTTTTCCTATTCCATAGTTTCCTAGACAATAAAAAAACAAGAACAGTTGAAAAAGCAAACATTAATGCATTAATCAGCTGCACCACAATTCTAGCTTCTCCAAAAACCTTGAACATAAGACCATAGAAAATAGACAATCCCTGAAGCCTGTAACCAGTTAATTCTGAAGTTCCGAACTGCTTGAAAAATTCGATCGGGCCGTATATCTCAACATATTTAGCTATTCCAAAGAACTCGTTGACATCAGGATTTATTTCAGGTATATTAAAAAGAAAAATAGGTAATATGAA
>CAZYIM010000062.1:0-9017 GCA_964647565.1 uncultured Methanosarcinales archaeon | reverse complement strand
CCGCTGATAGTGAACTTCATAGCAGGTTAAAATGGGAAACAAACTATTTTTTTGGGGTCTTGCACTGTTTTTATTAGTGCAAGCTCCACTTATCTCTGCTTTTAGCTGCAGCATCTTCTCAGGCGAATTTGAAGAGATCTGCTTTTGGACCATAGAATCCGATCTGAGTGAAGAAGAAAAAGAGCTTTTGCTTCTCGTCCTAGAAAATCCTTCCCCTCAAGCAGTGGCCAAAATCCCACCACCCAAGCACAACATAGAACCATACCTTCAAAACCCAGAACCAGTCTCAATCACAAATAAAATCTCCCTATTATATAGCCTAGCTTCATTTGTCTTGGTTTCCAAATTGTTCTATAACCTAGCTAGGAAAAAGACAGGAGTGTTACAATGAAAAGAACCATCTTAATAATCAGCTTATTCTTGTTATTATTGCCTTTGGTCAGCGCGGGAGGAGGCTGCAGCCTGTTAAACCTGGCAGAATGCCTGCCCCAGAAAGCTTACGAGTTCATTATTGATGTGATAAACGCGCCCATACAGCCATTATTAGGCTTTGTAAGATCACTCTTGACAGCACCACCCGCTGTAAGCGCCTTCAAGTCATTCTGGGCTATCATGCTCTATACTATTTCCTTACTCTATGGTCTCTTAATGCTCTATTCAGGCTTCAACTTCATGATATCAGGCCATGACACTGCAAAGAGAGCCAAAGCCAAAGACTGGTTCAAAAACATCCTGATCATGATAATACTGGTGCAAACATCATACTTCCTATACTCCCTAGTAATAGACATCAACAGCATCCTAACAATGGGCGTAGTCAACATGATTGACATCCAATTCTTCAGACTCACAGCAGATAGCATCGTGAACATAGGCCTACAACCCATATTTGTAGGATTCTACCTGCTAGTCCTACTTGTCAGCGTGATACTGCTAACACTAAGATATATCATAGTAAGCATAGGAATCGTACTAATACCTTTAGCAATATTCCTATACTTCATACCACCACTAAAAGAATACGGAAAGCTTATCTTGAATTTCCTAGGCATATGCATTTTTATTACGTTTTTAGACGCAATCATACTGCTAGCCTGCTCAAAAATCGTCTATGTGCCAATCTTCTCCAATCTGAAAATACTAGTAATGATAGCAGCCTTCGGACTAGTCAACATAATCATGCTCTACCTGATGCTGTTCACAGCGATAAAATCAGCAATGAAGGCTGATAAAGAGGTTAAGGTTGTTGGGAGTGTTGTGAAGTGGTTTGTTGATTATATTAATGATACACATGGCAATACCATAAATTATTCTTATATACAAAATCCGAATGCAGAAGACAATGGTTCTGTTTACCTTGATAAGATTGAATATAATGATGATTTAAAACGAAAAATTACTTTCACTTATGAGAGTTCTGCAAGGTCTGATAGAAGAAGAGTTTATGAACAGGGCAACCTTTTTGAAGAATCACGAAGATTAACAGATATATCTGTTCTTGTTGATAATGCTTTGGTAAGAAGATATCATTTAACTTATACAGATCTGAATGCAGCCTTTTCAGCGATAAGTAAAATTTCCCATTATGGTTCTGACAATTCTTCAAATTTATATAATATTTCTTTTGAGTATTATGCTGAGGAAGTTGGTTATAGCAACAGTAGTTCTGAGTGGGTTCCACCCGAACTTTTCACAGATGACAAATCTACTGATTTTGGTGTAAGATTATTGGATATTAATAGCGATGGTTTTATCGATGTTATAAAACGATATTCTAATGATAATAAGACCTATATTAATAACAAGACTAGTGGCTGGGATTTAGATACGTCTTGGTACATCCCGCATGAAATAATTAATTCAACAGATAATAGTGATCTGGGTGTACGATTTGCAGATATTAACAATGATGGTTTTACGGATCTTATTAAAGCTAGGACGGACAAAAGTAGGAAAGTTTATCTTAATAACGGGTCTGATTGGGTTCTTTCTTCTTCTTGGAATATTTCTGTTGATTTTGTTGATAATAGCGGTAAAGATGAAGGTGTGCGTTTAATTGACATCAATAACGACGGACGGGTTGACTTAATAAAATCCAATGAGATAACCAACAGCGTGTATATAAATAATGGTAGTGGATGGGCTCAAAACTCAACATGGACTTTCCCCACTGACATCACGAATAGTAGCAATTCAGATGTTGGTACTCGATTTGTAGATTTAAATGGTGATGGTTGGACAGATATTATTAGATCTTCTAATCTTGGAAGTGTAGTCCGTGAAACCTGGCTAAATAATTGTAGTGGCTGGGTGAATAGTACAACATGGCAACCACCTGTAGGATTATATTTTGTGGATGGTTCTATCGAAAAGGGTATTAGATTTGTTGATGTTAATGGTGATGGTCTCGTTGATATGTTAATAAGTTACGCGAATGGAGGTAGTAATTTCAATGTCTGGATTAATAAGGGCGATGGTTGGACTCAAAATGATTCGTGGATTACACCCAAAGAATTTTCTTGGTCAGGACAAAATGTTGGTAGGCGGCTTGCAGATGTTAACGGAGATGGTTTTGCTGATTTTATTCTATCCTATTTTAATGGGAGTCACCAGAGATCTTACCTTAAAAATTCCACGTCATCCTATTTACTCAAGAATATTACTAGTGAGTATGGTGGTGTTACTTCTATTGATTATACTGAATCTACTCAGTATGATAACACTGAGAATGGTCTTTCTCGGATTGGCTTTAATATCTTTGTTGTTTCTGAAGTTATTAAAAATAATTCGATGGAAGCTGATTTCAATATTTTTGGTGAAATTTCTTATAATTATTCTTTTGGTAAGTTTGATTATGATAAGTCTGAATTTAGGGGTTTTGGTTTGACTAATGAGATCAGACCTTCTTCCGTTATTAAGCATTATTTCTATCAGGATGCTGCCAGAAAGGGTAAGGAAAATCAGACTGAAGTGTATGATAAAGATGATAATTTATATTCTAAGACTGTAAGAACTTATAATTGGACTTATGCTAATGACATCTACAATCTAAGTTTGAGAAGTCTTACTGAGTATTCTTATGATGGCTTGGAGTCTGCTGAAATCCGTAATAAGTCTTTTCAGTATGCTTTTTATGGTGAGCCAGAGTATGTTGTTGATTATGGAAGCGTAAATGTTTCGGGTGATGAGAAGTACTTTAACTATTCTTATGGGTATAATTTTGATGATTGGATTATTAACAAGGTTGCCAGAGTGACTGTATATGATTCTGCTAGTAATAAGAGTAAGGAGACTAAGTATTATTATGATGATCATGGCTTGAATGGTATTGGAAGTTATGGAGACTTGACTAAGACTGAGGAATGGATTGATGAAAATAATCATTCATTTAGATGGTTTAAGTATGATGATTATGGTAACTTAGTTTCTGAGACTGATTCTTTGGGAAATACTGTCAAGTATGCTTATGATGAGTATAATACCTTTCTTAAGACTTCTATCAATGCTTTGGGCCATGTAGCTTCTTATGATTATGATGCTGGAACTGGAAATTTAGAATACGAGGAAAGGAATGGTGTGAGAACAAGTTATGAGTATGATATTTTTGGTAGGATTGAAAAAGAGATTAGGCCTTATGACAGCTCTGATCAGCCTACAAAGGAGTATAGCTATAGTTTTGATGGCTCTGCTCCTGAGAAGATCATGATTTCTTTGAAAACAACTGGAAATAAGACTGATGATATCAGCTATTTCTATGATGGTTTTGCTAATTTGGTTCAGATGAAGACGAGGCTTGAAGGTAGTGAAGAGGTTGTGAAGAATATTTTCTATGACACCTCTTTTAGGGTTGATTATGAACAGAATCCTTACAAGGATAGTTATTCTGCGGATTTGACAAATAAGTCTTCAAGTGCAGGTAATACATCCTATTCGTATGATGCTCTTGATAGGGTTATTGCTGTTGTGAATCCTGACGGAACTAATAAGACTGTTGTGTTTGAAAGGTATAATGTTTCTGACTATGATGAGAATGAAAACAAGCATACCTATAGTTTAGATGCTTTTGGTAGGATTTCTAAGGTTTATGAGTATAATACAGATCCTTTCACAGATATCACGAATACTTATGAAACCTCGTATTATTATGATACTAATGACAATTTGATTAGGATTGTTGATAATGAGGGTAATGAGTTCTTGTTTGTTTATGATGCTATAGGCAGGAAGATCAAGATGGTTGATCCTGATATGGGAACCTGGACCTATGAGTATGATAGCAATGGTAATCTGATTAAGCAAATTGATGCCAGAGGGGAAGAGATTACATTGGCTTATGATGTTCTGAACAGGGTGGCTAAGAAGAATAGTAGCGATGTTAACCTAACCTTTAATTATGATGTTGATTATCAGGGTACGTTATATAATATCAGCTTTAATGGAGATAGTATTGAGTATGAGTATGATGACAGGCTTAGAGTTATTAAAGAGACACAGTCTGTGAATGGTGTGAGTTTTGAGAAGGAGTTTTTGTATGATTCTCAGAATAGGCTTGTTTCTAATAATGATTTGGATTACATCTACAATAAGCAGGGGTTGGTCTCAGAAATTACCGGTTATGTTAATGATTCTTCCTATAATGCTTTTGGAAGCATTACCAGCAGGTATTATGGGAATGGGGTGAATGCAAGCTTTAGTTATGATAGCTTAACTAACAGGTTGTCAAGCATTATTGCTGCTAATGTAAGCAACATGAGCTTTACGTATGATGATGTCGGCAATATCTTGAGTATTCATGACGTTCTTTCTAGCACTTGGCATAACATGACCTATGATAGTTTAGATAGGATGGCGGAGGTTTCTATTGGCTCTGACAACTACACATATGCATATAATAGCATTGGTAATATTTTGAAGATAATTGAGAATGCTGTTGTAAAGAGGTTTGTTTATGATGATCTACCTCATGCTCCTTCTAAGATTTTGGATGAGGATGTTGGCGTGGATGTTTATGATGTTAGTGAGCTTGATACAGGTAATAAAAGCAGGGTGTTTGAGTTTTTCTTGGTCAATGAGAAGGATTCTGCATTGGATGTGAATTATTCTGTTGGTTTTGGCGATGGAAACATCATTAATTCAACTATTGATATTAGTCTGAATGAGAGCGTAGTTGTTATTGTTGAGAACAACTATTCTTATGGTGGAGAGTATGAGGTTAATATTAGTGCTGAGAGCTCTTATAACGCCGATGATGATCAGGTTGATTCTATTTTTGGTGCTAGGGCTTATTCATTGAAAGAGAATGTTTCTAGCAATAGTTTGAGTAGGTTCTTGCTTGTGATTTATAATGACGTGGCTGATACTGTTTATAATGTTCAGTGGAATTGCAGTAACGGAGATTCTTCTGGTTCTTCTTATAATCTTACTGCAAATTCAAATCTTACTCATCTGGTTAATTATACTTATAGCAGTTCTGGAGATACTAATTTGAGTTGTACTGTTACGAGTGATGATGGTAATGAGTCTGTTCTGGTTTCGTTTGAGGTGCCTTTCCTTGAAGTTGAGGATTATGATGTTTTGTATGTTGATATGGACAGGAGGATTGTCTCTTTTGATGTTGTGAATGATTATACTAATCAGTCTGTGGAGGTTGATATTGATACGAATAGTGAGGATGTGAATTGGTCTGGTGTTGTTATTGATGAGGATGAGGGTTTTGTGTTTATTGCAGAGGTTAATTATTCTGCTGATGATGAGCAGGAGTTTGAAGTTGTGTTGAGTGCTAATGGCTCAACTCAGTCTTTTATGGACAGGTTCTGGTTGAGAGGTACAGGCATTGAGAATTATTCAAGAATTGAGGCTGATTATGCTAATTACAATTTGACATTTAATATTGTGAATTACTGGCTCACAGGCCTTGTGAATTGGAAAGTTAGTGATCCTTCCAATTCCAGCTCTGATACTCTTGCTAATGATGAAGTAAAATCGGTATTCTTACCAAATACTTACTCTACACAAGGTTTCAATACTATAACTGTTAATTCCACCAGATCTTCATATTTGGACTTTATCGAAGATTATTTTGAAGTCAGACCTTTAAGCATTGTTAGTTTTGAGACTACTGCTGAGGCTACTCAGGCTACGTTTGAGTTAGTTGTTGAGAACAAGCTGAATACTTACCAGGTGTTTGATTGGAGGTTGGATACTGGCGAGACCAATATTAGTTCAGGTTCTGCTGTGAATTTGAGTGCTGATAGTTCAACTACGATCAATATATCTGCTAATTATACTGGTGTTGGTGTGTTTGAGGCTGAGATTTTTGTTAATTCATCTAGTTATGAGGATAGTGAAAGGAGTGCTGTAATAATATGAAAATAAGCAAGAAAATACAAATGATTGCTGGCTTTATGATTTTCTTAATGGTCAGTCTGCCGTTTGTATTTGCAAGTGATCTAAGCTTGACTTATGATGCTAATGGTAATCTTGTGACTGAAGGTGATTTTTACAGGGTTTATAATTCTTTGAATCAATTAGTGAAGGTGTATAATGGAAGTAGTGCACAATATCCTTTATTGCAGGAGTTCGAATATCATCCTGTCGAAGAGCGAATTCTGAAAAAGCACGATTATTCAAAGAACGAGACAACCTACTACTGGAGTAAAGAGTTTGTAACGATTGTAAATGAGTCAGGGACGTACAATTTCACTTATGTTTATCATAATGGTCAGATGGTTGCTCAAGAGGTTAATAGTGTTAAGGAGTATGTTCATGGAGACCATCTGGGATCGACGAGTGTGGTCACTAATAGCGCTGGTAGTGTCATTGAGAACACCACTTATACACCATTTGGAGAGATCAGTTCTGGAGGAACAAGAACCAAGTTTGATTATGAAGGCAAAGAATATGACTCTAACACAGAAGACTATGACTTCCATTTCAGAAAGTATATGCCCGGTTGGGGCATATTCACCCAGCCTGATAGCCTCATTCCCAACGTGTATGATCCGCAGAGTCTGAATAGGTATATGTTTGAGAGGGGGAATCCGTATAAGAATACGGATGAAACTGGGCATTTTGTCTGTGGGGGAGCTTGCGTTGCTAGTCTTTTATTAGCGGTTTTAGCAATCTATTTAGTGGGTCAATGGGGTTTAGCAAAAACTAATCTCAAAGTAGAAGCTGCAAAAGAAAGTGGAAATAAAGAAGAAATTATTGAAGCAAGTATTGAACATTATGGAGGTGCTTTTGTATCTGCTTTGCCTGCAGGTTCAGGATCGGGGCCCCTACAAGATATTAGTACTCAAGCATTCTTTAATGATGTGATTGAAATGATGTCGGATTGGTTTTCAACACCAGATTATACAAATACGCCATATTATTATGAACCGAATTACAATATTCCTTATTATGAATTCACTAATAATGCAAATATTGCAGGGAATACAGATGATTCTTCGGGCGGAACCAGCGGAGGTGGTAGAAGCTATCGACCTCATTATTATTCTGCCAATTATGATTTATCTGATGATCAAGGTGTGTGTATTGCGCCCGAATTGATACCTGAAGACGAACCAGATTACGGTTATTATTCAGGATAATTAAAGAAATGTTTTTAAATACTAATGCTTCATTATCATTATGGCTTCAAAACAAAATAGCGGATCTGTATTGAGTTATATATTAGCTTTGATTCTTCCATTATGTTTAATTTTCTTTTTCAAATATTTGATTAAAATAATAAAGTTAAACAACCCATTCTTTTTCCAATCAAATTGGTTATTATTAGTTCTGTTTCAAGGACTTTTTATTTATATTCTTGTAGGGATATTTAATATAAAATTATTAAATAAACGTGAATTAAATAAAGGAACAGTATTTCAGCAGCTAGGTCCTTGTTATATAACAACTATTGTTTATATTTTTATTCTCTTAATACTGGTAGGATTAATTACTCAAGTTTATTCCCTATTAATTGGGTTAGGATTTAATTTAATTGAAATTATTGCATTTTTAGGATTATCTGATGTAATATATATCTTTTTAATTCCACCAATATATTTAAAATTTAGATATAAATTAAAACAGATAAAGTGGCTAAATTAAATTTTTTCAGTTGGGGGTGAAAAAATAAATAAATATTCTTTTAAGTATTTTAAAGAGAATCTGAAGACACAATTAGATGTGTGGTTTCCAAAATGGGAAAAAGCCGCTGAAGAACTTAAAATTGAAAAAGAAACTATTGATGAAATTGAAAAGATTGAAGACCATATGAAAACAAAAGCATTTTTGCTTAATTTTTCATTAATATTATTGGCTTCTCTAATCTTAATCGGAATAAAGCTTCTGAAAAATGAAAATGTATTGGATAGACAGAATTTAAGCTTTATTATTCAAGTTGTGAGCATAATATCTGCGTTATGGGGAACAGTATTGTTAGCAAAGGGTATGATAAAGAACAAATATCAAATAGCGGTTGAATCTACCTCTCTCTGGGGAGGTAAACATCCACACCTTTGGAATAGCTTACTAAGCGATAAATATAATGCAATAAATGGATTTTACATGATTATTTTAAGTGTTATATTACAGTTGATTGCTTTACTTATTAACATCGGAAGATGATTTTATTTACCACACTATTCACCCACAAATCCGCAAATCTTCCGATATAATTCTTATTTCCGGAAATCCTCCGGTTTCTTCCGAATATCTTCCGTACTTTCTGGAAAAAAGTTTATAAAGGGTGAAAGTCGTTATTATACAGTGATAAAAAATGAATGATTTCACTCAAAACCAGATCATCGACATCCACGACAGCATAATAACTGTCAAAGGAAAGGTGCTCTGGAACGACGGAAGGAGAAGAATTGACATAAAAAAACCAATAAGATCCATCTTCGAACCTCTAGAAACAGAAACACAAACAACAAGCTACATCATGGAACAATGCCTAAGCAAAGAAAACCTAGCAAAAAGAACACAACAACTCCTAAGCCAAGAAATCATCCCCATCCTATTCTACT
>CAZYIM010000061.1:0-9534 GCA_964647565.1 uncultured Methanosarcinales archaeon | reverse complement strand
ATAGCTTGGGTTCTCAAAATCCTTTCAAAGGATTAGATATGGGCGGCAGTCCTGACTTCAACCAACCAGGCCCGCAGACCCAACCAGGACAGCCATTTCAACCATCTCCAACCGCAGCCCCACTTGGTGGCCAACCCGCAGATGACCTATTAGGACCACAGGACACGATGGGATCTTTACCCAGCAATAATCTACCTGGTACCCAACCACCACCTGGTTTTGGAAGCCTTGCACCCAATGCAAACGCATCCCCCCAACAACCAGGCTTTGACAGGGATATGGGATTCGAGCAACCATCCAGTTTTTCTGCTGCAAAAAATTTCCAAGAGTCACAACAAGCCCAAATGCAACAACCAGCACCTGTAGACTCATCTGACATGACCTTACTCTCACAAAAGCTTGACACCATCAATGCAAAGTTAGAGACCATAAACCAAAGATTAATAAAAATTGAGAGGCTTGCAGAATCTGAACCCCATCATGAACAAAAAACCTGGTAAAAAACAAGATAGAAAAAAATATGTCGGATGGTTAATTTTCATAATATTAATACTTCTTGACCAGTTGACTAAATTGGTAATATTCAACAACAATGTCTTCTATGACCTTAAGATCTTTGCTATCAATATAGTGAAGAATACAGGCGCAAGCTTTGGATTGTTGCAGAATTCCAACAGCCACCTGATCTGGATATCATTCATAGTGCTTGGTATCCTGATGATGTATTACGATAAGTTCCCAGAAAAAAGTCGCTTCTTTCTGATGCTTTTAACTGCCGGCCTAATCGGCAACCTGATAGACAGGATATTCAGGGGTTTTGTGTTAGATTTCATTGATTTTGGGTTCTGGCCTGTCTTCAACCTTGCAGACGCGATGATCAGCATAGGTGTAATAGGCATAATAATCTTTGTGCTCTTGGAGAAAAAACTCACCAAAACAAAAAAATCTTAGAATTCTTCGAACTCATCCAGTTTATCTAGATGGCCGTTTCTTTTCAGCCAGCCAACCTGAGTTGGCCTATACTTGAAGATTATATCTCCTTTTTCATCACCGCCGAACTCCCAAGGCTCAACCAGGACAATATCTCCTTCCCTGACCCAAAGCCTTCTCTTTAGCCTGCCAGGAATCCTACAGTTCCGGGTCTTACCATCCAAGCATCGAACATGACATCTGCTCGCGCCTAAGCGTCTTTCAAGAACACCCATGGTCTGGTTACCTCTGGGAAGCTTAACTCTCGATATCTCTCTTTGTATTGCTTCTTCTCTGGCCTGTTCTTCCTTCTTCTTACCCATTGGCTTCTTGAAAGAATGATTGGTTTAAATATCTTTCTATGAGACGGAGTTAAAAGGAAAAATATGATGGAAAAAGAAAATAAATATCCATACATGGCACAGACGGCCAGAGCAAGCTTTGGTCCTACTTCGCTGACCTCAACCCCGTACTTTATACAGGAACGCGGTCAGCTACGCCCAGCCATGAATGCTTATTTTCTGAGTTGGATGGAACTGTTGATCACTAGAAAAAGATTTTTAAATGATGAGCTATTTAGAGTACTGAATGGATCTTAAACTTCCAAAAAAGAGGGTGCTAAAGGTCGATGCTTCTCCGCTTAAGCGGATCATTGCATTCATTGTAGATCTTCTATTGATTAACCTAGTGATTGCTACGCCTTTTCGGAAGATCCTCGAACCTTATGTAGCAGGTTCATTTCAACAGAATCTTGATATGATCAGCAATGCAGGAACCACATTTTACTTAGCGTTCTTCTCTATCGTAGTTCTGGCTTGGCTGTATCTAACACTCACGCAATTTTATCTTAAACAAACTGTGGGCATGATGCTTTTCCACCTTTATGTTGACGGCAGGGTAACCTTCTTCAGATGCCTGCTCAGAAACATTTTCATAATACCCTTTTTTCCATTTTACCTGTTCTGGATAGTCGATCCAGTATACTATCTCTTCAAGAAGCTTCGCTTTCTTGAGGAGATGAGCCAAACCAAGGTAATACAATTCCTAGAGGTGAAATCTTGAAAAAGCAAGAAGAAGTGCCTAAAAAAAATAACAGAATAATCATTGCTGCAATAATCATTCTCGCACTGTTTATACTTGCAACTATAATGTCATCATGCGTTATTCTTTTTGAAGGCCTGGACACAGAAGAAATAGCAAGCACTGGCAACGTGGCTTTAATAGAGATCAATGGATTTGTCAGCATCGGAAACGACAACGCAGGTTTTTTGGGAGATACAACTACATCCTCTGAAACAATAGTAGAGTATATAAGGGATGCTAACGAAGACCCAACTATCAAGGCAATCATTTTTGAGATAAATGGCTATGGATCGACACCAGTAGCAGCAGATGAGGTCGTGCAAGAAATCAAGAGAACCAACTTAACAACAGTTGCCTGGGTAAGAGAGGTGGCAGCAAGTGGACCTTATTGGATGGCAACAGCTGCAGACCATATCATAGCCAACAGAATGTCAATTGTAGGCAGTGTAGGCGTACTCGGATCCCAGCTGGATTTCTCAGGTCTGTTGAGACGATATAATGTGACCTATAGGAAGTTGACAGCAGGAGAGCACAAAGATATGGGAACGCCTTTTAGGGAGATGACTAAGGAAGAAGAAATGATTGTCCAAAAAAGACTCAATAAGATGCAGGATTTTTTCATAACTGATGTTGCCCAAAACAGGAATCTATCAGAATCTGCAGTCAATGAAATTATCCAAGGGGATGTCTATCTTGGAATTGAGGGTCTTGAACTAGGTTTGGTCGATGAGCTTGGAGGAGAATATGAAGTGAAAGAATACCTTAAAAAAACCCTGAATATAACTCCTGAATTGAAAAAATATAAAACTAGAAGTACCTTAAGACAGATTTTAAGCCAAATGGCCGCTGAACACAGCTTTCAGTTTGGCAGAGGCTTTGCCAGTTTTTTGCTCAATGAAAAGACGAACATCATCACTTAATACTCATGGGAATTGTCCATAAACAAGTTAAGAAGGAAGAAAAGAAACTAGCTATTGAAAAAAAGAAATGCATAGTCTGTGGAGGAAAGCCAGAATACTGCATCAGGGGTGCGCCGCAAAACTCTTATTGCAGGAAATGCGCCCTAGATCATTTTAAATTTCTCAACTACCTGGAGAAACTTTGAAATGTTACTATCAATAATCATTCCTTGCTTTAATGAAGAACAGACAGTTCTGACTATTCTAAAAAAAGTATTAGAGGTAAAACTGTTTGGAGAGCTTCAAAAAGAGATCATAGTGGTAAATGACGGCTCTACAGACCAAACAGAGCCTAAAATTAAAGAATTTATGAAACATCATAATGAAATACGCCTCGTTACCTATCAAAATAATACAGGCAAAGGATTTGCCATAAGAAAGGGTCTTGAAAAAGCAAGCGGAGATATCCTTCTAATCCAGGACGCCGACCTTGAGTACGATCCTAAGGATTATAACAAGCTTATTATACCCATTATCGACAGAAAAGCTAAGGTTGTATATGGCTCAAGATTTCTAAGCAACCCAAAATATCATCTTTACGCCTCGACATGGTATGGGACAAGACTCTTGACCTTTATGGCCAACATATTGTATGATGCAAATATAACTGATGAGTCTACATGCTATAAAGTATTCCACAGGGAAGTCTTGGATAAGATCAAACTGGAATGCAAAAGATTTGAATTTTGTCCTGAAATTACGGCAAAGGTGAAGAAAGCAGGATTTGACATTCTAGAGGTACCGATTAGATACACTCCAAGAAAATACAGCCAAGGCAAGAAAATAAGATTCAAGGACGGCCTTGAAGCTGTCTGGACCTTGATAAAATATAAAATGTGAAAATAAAAAAAAGAAAACTATTTCTTCTTGGTTTTCTTGGTGACAGCCCCTGCAATCACAGATAATATCGCACCTATTATTCCCGCAAATATAGGACCTGTGACAACACCAAGATAGGTCATGATATTGGTCATCTGACGAACCATGGCTTCAGGAGCGCCTTGTGCTACTGCCTGCTGAATTGCCATCTCAAAAATCTCAGGAACAAAAAAAATAGAAAGTATCCCAATCAAGCCGCCAATGAAACCTGCAATAACACCAGTTATTGCACCTGCCCATGCACTATGCTTGGGAGTTCCTTGATGATCTGCTACGACAACAAATCCAATATAACCAAAAACTGCTATCTGCACAATAAAGCCCCCAATTCCAGAGAATATGGACTGGTACCATTGTAAAGACAGTTTAGCAACAACAATAGCTATGATGCTCCAAGCCACCAGAACCAATAAAGGTATCTTTATGGCTTTCCAATAATATGAGAAATCCTTTTCAGCAAATTTCATGATATATCACCTATGTCATCCTGACATCTGCTGATTTTAAAATATTTCGCTTTAGCCTTGCGAAAGATTAATAAACCACCAAGCTCCAATCCAAACCAGGGGTGTACTATGAGAGTTTTAGCTATCAATCCACCGAAATATGAAGGGATAGATTATGTTAGAGAAGGCAGATGTATGCAGCCCAAGAGTGTCTGGAATAATATCTGGCCTCCTTTGACCTTGCTTTACATCGCAAGTATTCTCCAAAAGCACCATAAGGTCAAGCTAGTTGATTGTATTGGTGAGAACAAGGATCTAAAACACGTACAATTCCTGATAGAGACATTTAAACCGGAGATCATTATCATAAATACAGCTCTGCCAACCATCAAGGGAGATTTTAAGGTTGCTGAGCTTGCTAAGTCCATAAACTCGGATATAAAAACAATTACATTCGGAATATACCCAACCATCTTAACTGAGGAATGCCTAAAAAATTATGAGATAGATTTTGCAGTTTTCGGGGAGCCTGAGTTAACTATTGCGGATTTAATCAGCTCAATTGATATTGAAGATGATCTGTCCAAGGTAAATGGTATTGCTTTTCTAAAAAATGGAAAAGTGTTCCAAACCCCTAAAAGGGATTATATCACCAATCTAGATAAGCTCGGCATTCCTGATAGAAGTCTTTTGAAAAACAAGAGATATCTATTTCCTTTTGATAGAAAACCTTTCACTCTGGTCTTGATAGGACGAGGTTGTCCATTTGAATGTAATTTCTGTATCACACCTAACTATTATGGAAACACCTTTCGAAAGAGAAGCCCAAAAAAGGTGGTTGATGAAATCCAGGAATGTGTAAGGAAGTTCAAGATAAAGTACTTTATGTTCTGGGGTGAATCGTTCACCATCAATAAGAATTATGGTATGGCTATTTGTGATGAGATCCTCAAGAGGGACCTGAAAATCAAATGGATGAGTACCAGCAGGGTTGATACTCTCGACAGGGATATCCTAAGAAAGATGAAGAAATCTGGATGTATACTTCTTGGCTTAGGTATTGAAAGTGGCAACGATCAACTGCTAAAGAATGCTAACAAGAACATTTCGCTTGAAAAGATATACAGAGCAATACAGATCTGCAAAGAGGTTGGTGTACTGACCATGGGCCATTTCATATTTGGATTTCCTGGAGAGACCAAAGAAACTGCCCTTAAAACAATCAAGTTTTCAAAAACATGCGGGGTGGATTATGCCCAATTCTACTGTATGGTGCCCTATCCCAAAACCCCTCTTTATGAAATCTATAAAAAAAATGGATGGTTAAAAACAGATGACTGGACCAAGTATGAACAGAATAATTGTGTTATGGATCTACCAGGCATAACTAGGGAGGAATTGATGAATATAAGACAAAAAGCATTCAAGGAATTTTATTTCAGACCTACTTTTATGTTAAAACATGCCAAGAGAATAAGGCGGCCTGAAGAGATTTTCAATACGATGTCCAGCCTATTTAGCGTAGTAAAATGGTTTGCGCCAAAAAAAATAAAAAAATAATTCTGATTTTTCCAAGAACAGGTTTTGATTTTGGAGCAGGTTTAAGCCCACCTCACAACCTTCTTGCATTAGCCGCACCACTCTTAAAAGAAGGATTTAAGTTTAAACTAATCGATCAGAGAGTGGAACCAGAATGGGAAAAAATCCTCCGGAAAGAACTCCTGCAATGTCCTGTTTGTGTAGGCATCTCAACCATGACCGGCATTCAGCTTAAGTTTGCTATTGAAGTTAGTCGATTTGTTAAAAAAAATTCAGACACACCTGTTATCTGGGGAGGACATCACTCCACCTTTCTGCCCAACCAGACTATCAAGGAGGATTATGTTGATATAGTGATCCGTGGAGAAGGTGAAGCTACATTTCTAGATCTGGTGTTTGCTCTTGAAAAAAGAAAAAACCTTGATAATATTAAGGGCATTTCATTTAAAGCAGGTAAAAGGCTTATCCATAATGCTGACAGAGATTTTATTGATATAGACAACCTACTGCCAACACCCTGGCAACTGATTGATGTTGAACAATATGTTCATAAAAGCATTGAAGTAAAAGGCAGCAATAGAGAACTAGATATTGGTGAGACCAGCAGGGGTTGCCCGTTCTCATGCAAGTTTTGCTATAATCATGTTTTTCATAAATCCAAATGGAGAGCTTTGAGTGTTCGAAAATCTGTTGAAAAAATACTATACGCTAAAAATCAGTTTCATCTCAGCTCGTTTTGGATAAGAGATGACAATTTTTTTGTAGATATTAAACGGGTTAAGAATATATGTAAGGCGCTCATCGAAAAAAAACTCAACATACCATGGTACGCCTCAGGGTTAAGGATTGACATCTTCAATAAGATGGATGATGAAACTATCTTTCTCTTAAAAAAAGCTGGCTGTGTTGCTTTTCGCTTTGGCGCGGAATCAGGATGCGACAGGGTCTTGAAATTCATTAACAAAGGCATAACCAAAGAAGACATCCTTAGAGCCAACAAGAAAGCCAAGAGATTCAACATTAAACCAAGCTTCAGTTTCATGATTGGCCTACCGACTGAAACCTATCCAGAGATCATGGAGACTGTAAATCTCTATAAGAGACTAAAAAGAGAGAATTCCCGAGCTGAAATGCATGGCATTAATATCTACACGCCGTATCCGGGTACAGATCTGTTTGAAATCTATAAGAGGGATGAGAAAGGCCTGCCTACCAAATTAGAACAGTGGATAAACTATCATCACCTAATCATCCATGCGCCAGGATTGAACCCTAAGGAAAAGCATTTAGTTGAAAACATAAACCTAATCAGTTATGCCATCTCAGATACCAATATGAAAATACTCCCCTTTATCAAGAAAATACTGTTTTATCCTATGTATGTTTGGCTAAAGTACAGGTGGAACCGAAACAAATTCAGGAATAGTTTTGAGCTGAAAGCATTAAGGAAAATACTATTCAGCCAGATCTCAATATGAAACGAGCAATAGTAGGCATAGCCCCAAGCTGGGACAGCGGAGCATCTGCAGTTGATGAAGATGGCAAGGTCATTATAGCAATTAATGAGGAAAGATTATCCAGGAAGAAGCTGACACCTAACTATCCTCAAAAAACCCTAAGTTATATCTTAAGTTATCTTAAGAAAAAAAAGTACTCGTTATTAAAAACAGTATCAGGAGACTACCTTAGCTATGGATACAAATCAGATGTAATACATAAGAAATACTACAAAGCAGACACATTCTATACCAAGACAGGATGGTTGTTGTGGCCTCTTGAAAAATTCAGGAAATTAACTATTGCTTTCATAAGAATTAATGCATCTGAAAGATTTGTGGATCATCACACTGCCCATGCAGCGGGAGCATTCTATACATCAGGCCTCAAAAAAGCCCTGGTTTTAACAATGGATGCATATGGGGATGGTGCTGCATCAACAGTATCAAGAGGGGATGAACGAGAACTTAAAATCCTGAAGAGATATGGCTGGTCATCAACAGTAGCTCATGCATATGCCAGATTAACCCAATATCTGGGTTTTAAGCATCATAGGCATGAAGGCAAGATAACAGGTTTAGCTGCATATGGCGATCCTAATCAATGCTATAACGAGTTCAAGAAATTGATCTGGATTGACAAAGAACATGTTGTACGATCAGCTCTGTTCTTAAGGGCTGGATTTAACAGAAAAAAAATGCAACAAATATTCAGGAATTACAAGAGAGAAGATATAGCGGCTGCGCTACAAAAACGTTGCGAAGATATAATTATCCAATGGATTGATTATTGGATAAAAAAGACAGGCATAAAAGATATTGCGCTGGCAGGGGGCGTTTTTGCCAATGTCAAGATAAACCAGAAGATACACGAACTTAATAGTGTCGGTTCTATCTATGTCTTCCCTCAGATGGGCGACGGGGGTCTCGGATTAGGTGCCGCACTATATTGTGCTAAGCCAACACCTTACAAGCTCAAAGATGTATATTTCGGTCCAGAGTTTAGCCATAACGAGATAAAACAGGAGCTAAAAAAATGGGCATTAGATTACAGCAAACCAACCCATCCTGAAAAAGAAGTTGCAAGATTGCTTGCAAAGGGAAAAGTAGTGGCGTTATTTCAAGGCAGGATGGAATTTGGGCCCAGGGCTCTTGGCAACCGTAGCATCCTTTACCAAACCACAGATCCTAAAGTCAATGACTGGCTTAACCAAAAGTTAAAGAGGACAGAGTTTATGCCATTTGCACCGGTAACTTTAAAAAAATACGCTAAAAAATGTTATAAAAATCTGGATGGCGCAGAATATACTGCCAAGTTCATGACCATCACGTTTGAATGCACAGATTATATGAAAAAGGCAAGTCCTGGCGTTGTTCATATTGATGGGACAGCAAGACCCCAACTGATTGATAAGGAATCCAATCCAAGATACTACAATGTCTTAAAAGAATATCATAAGATTACAACCATACCTAGCATCATAAATACCAGCTTCAATATACATGAAGAACCAATTGTGTGCAATCCGCAGGATGCAATCAGGGCTTTTCAGGAGAGCAAGCTGGATTATTTGCTAATAGGAGATTATTTGATCACCCAGACCAAAAAATGAAAAAAAAGAGACAAGATAAGACAACAAAGATAAATATCCCGCTCAAAAAGATTTTAACTGAAAAAAATGAGTATTATCTTATCTTGTTTCTGCTGGTAGCAGTTTCAGCTCTTTTCTCAAGTTTTTTATTCGATGATCCTGGAACCCTGGGAGAAGGAGACTGGGTTTATCATCAGCAATTGATGGGTGTTTCAAGGGAATCAATAGTAGAATATAATCAGCTACCTTTTTGGAATCCATATAAATGCGGGGGTACTATCTTACTGGCACATCCTGAATCAATGGTATTCTCACCTTTTTTTTTATTTATCCTATTATTCGGCCACATCTTAGGATTCAAGATACTTATGTCGCTAAATATATTGATAGGTATGTTTGGAATGTTCTTGCTCGCAAAAAAGTTTGGTATAAACAACAGGTTCTCATTTTTAAGCTCAATATTATTCATGCTGCCTGTTTTCATGTTAAGGAATGTCATGGGCAACTATATCACCCTTTCATTATTACCCTGGATATTTCTTTGTTTCCTAAAATCATTGAAAAAGCCAAG
>CAZYIM010000060.1:0-9955 GCA_964647565.1 uncultured Methanosarcinales archaeon | reverse complement strand
ATCTTTAAGCAAGATCTAGAGCAGCTTCTGGACAAGATCCAGTTTGTTGACAAGATTGTCTTTGGAAAACTTAATGGAAACACCCCAAGCACCCGCTGGGAAAAAAAGAATCCTGAATTCTATGAAACCTGTGCTCAAGTGATCTGGGATTTTAGCTTGAAAAAAAAAATAGATATTCATATAAAATTCGGTACCAGAAAATTCACAGACAAGAAAACACAGGATATCTTCTGGGTTTTAGATATGTGACTCCAAGTTAAGCCACACCTATAATGACACAATAATCGGACAAATCCCTGCTTATAAATGGAAGCATTTAAAAACACACCTTCATTTCACATCCATATCAGAACTTTTTAACTGTATGCCGATGCGATATGGCAAATTTGTTGGGCTGTTTCTGAATAAAACTGTGAGGATAAAATGAGACGAGAAAATAATAGAAATCGTGGCGGACGGGACTCAGGTTCCAACAGATTTGGCGGCGGAGGCGGAGGCTTCAGGAATGACTTTAATAGGTCTTTTTCCAGAGGTCCAAGAGAAATGCATAAGGCTGTTTGTGCTGAATGTGGCCAAGAATGTGAAGTTCCCTTCAAACCAACCGAAGGAAAACCTGTTTTTTGTAGAGACTGCTTTGCCAAGCGTAAACCACAGAGATTTTAAATAAAAATGGTTGAGTACAAAATAGTGAAGTACTGCAGACTTTGTAAAAAGAGGTATGTGGTAAACAGGGGCGAAGCAAAAAAAATATATTGCGTTACCTGTCAAAGGAAGATCACGAGGTCATTAAATGCAGCGAATAAAACCGCAAAGAAGAAGACCTCTAAACCTAAGAAGAAGGAGGATAAGAAAAAATGAAAGGAAAGGTTAAGTTCTTTAACATGAACAAGAGATTCGGCTTTATTGCTGGCGAAGACGGCAATGAATATTTTGTTCACCAATCCGGACTAAAAGAAGGCGTTGTCATTAATGAGAACGACTCAGTAGTCTTTGATGTTGAAGAAGGCGACAGAGGCCCAAAAGCCAATAATGTCGAATTAGACAAGTCTGAAGAATAATAATACTGTTTTTCAAGTAAAAAATCATTATCTTTTTCTTTTTTGTTTTAATGCATATGTAGTGTGAACTATACTAAGTTCATATTTAATAAAAACCCATTAAAGAATACTCTATTTAACAATATCAAACGTTATTATAACAGATCAGAAATATTCATCTGGCTTCGGTCCGCCTTTTCCATGTTATAACCCATCTTATCTGCATAAACCTCTTCAAAAATACAGCCTAAACATGACCAGGATTGAACTTCGTTGGTTGAACAAAAACTAAGCGGCTCGATGACTACCAAAGCATCTGGATTTTTATGACGAACCATTGCTTCAACTTCTTCAATCGGGGCATCATACTCTTGTCGCTCCTTGCCTCGAGACATCAAACCTTCCTTGATTTCACCAGCAGATCCCACTGCCACAAATTCTTCATCAATGTACATATGGACCACTTTAACCTTATCATGATATTGTGATATTGCAAAAAGTTCATTGTTGACTGGCATGGATTCAAGGTATTGCCTTGCAGCACAAGACCTACCCTTAACCTCACCCAGAATATCTGTAATTGGATCATATGCGATCCAATCCATATCTGTCCATTTTTTAATCCTTTCGAACATCTTACCCTGTTCAGTTGTTTTCTCAATCACTCGTATAGGCGTTCTCCATACAGACATAGCAACATTAATATAATTAGCCAACATAAGATCTGAAAAAGGAACAAATCCGATCTGTGTTGGGCCCTTAGAGAAATTAACACCCAGTGCAAGCAGATCATCATAAACTAAGAGGTGAAATTTTACATCTTGCTCATAATTTTTCATGACTTCTGCGTGTTCTAAAAAACCCTGAGCCAGGGCAGCAACTCGCATATCTCCCTCGCTACCTTTTTCAGCATCAAAAAACACATCAATTCCATTTGGCAAAGTAAGTTTATTTTCTTTGTTCATAGCGAAAAGAAAGAACCAATTCTTTATAAATATTCATATTTTTATCACTAAAAAATGATTATAAATAAATATGTAGACCCTATTATCTACCCCACACCCATAGGCACACAACAAACAGTTCCCTTTTCTTTGCAGGGTGTTCCAAAAAAGACATGAAGTGTTTCAAGATCAGCACAATCTTCTACACACACGCCCCCAACACTTTCACATGAGGCCACTTTGGGAGATGTCTGCTGAAAAAAATAAAGAGATACTAAAACACCCGCAACAATAATAATCAAAGCGATAAGGATATCAAAAATAACACCCTTCTCTTGTTTGCGGTCTGCAAATGCAACTATCATTGCAATGACTGCAAAGAACATTCCAATCCAAAACCCTATTGGACTACCCGCAGGGCCAAAAAGAAATATGAGGCCTAACACAACAAAAAATCCCGCTGCAAGCAGATCAAGTGCAAGGCTCCTTCTCATATGAGAATTGTTCATTCTGTACTTTAAAAATATTAT
Source organism: uncultured Methanosarcinales archaeon (assembly GCA_964647565.1). Classification (GTDB taxonomy): domain Archaea; phylum Nanobdellota; class Nanobdellia; order Woesearchaeales; family CAZYIM01; genus CAZYIM01. The sequence continues at coordinate 7,444 of CAZYIM010000060.1, read as the reverse complement.
TAAAATTAATTTTACAACTTTAAAGTGGTTATAAACCAAAACATTTAAAAAGAAAACCGCATTCAACCAGCTTGGGTTTTGCCAAAATGGGAAATGAAAACAATACAAGTCGCGAGAATGTTTTAGCTCACATCATCGGTCAGAATGGATTAATCTGCCCAAAATGTGGTTTTAGAGCCAAGCAAAAAGATATGAGCACTTGCGGATCTTGTCACGCAACAGGCTGTTAATAGCAAACAACAACAAACATCATACTCTTTTAACGAATTGGCAGACTCTTTTTCTCACAACATTTATAAAAATCATCGCATTCACCACTCTAAAATGAAGCCTACAATCAAGAATAAACAACACGTATTAAGGTTAGATCGTTTAAAGATGAGCTATTCCAGTCTCGGAACTCCTTTGCACACCGAATACGGAGGTCAAATGGCTCTATATATAGCAGAAGCAACTGACAACAGAGGTACTATCGACCTAGCAAAAGCCAACCTAATAACAGGCAAGTATGGCTATGGCACCAAATCATTATTACACGGCGATGAATCAGAATTTGTTTCACGACTCGTTCTTACAATAGAAGAAGTCTGTTTCAGTGATACTTTAACTCAAACAGAAAAAGGCCCATATGAAGGCCACTTGCTAACAGCAGAACAATGGTTAAAAGAAGGGAAGCCATTACATTATGATTTGAATGTCACCAGGACGTTTATACCAAGATTAAAAAAATGAATGCTTCGGAAGAACAGATAAAAGAATGGGCGGCCCAAACACATGAACAGTTTCCCCAGATAAGCCTCAAAGATCATCAATTCTTGATGGAAACTGCTGTAGATGGCGGCTATATCGTTGGAGCGATCGTAAGATATTGTCAGAGACTTGGCGACAATCTAACACCTAAACATATTCAAACCATTCGTAAAGATCCAACAGATTTCAATCTTGATCTCTACCGGATGACACACGATTGATTTGGTTGCAGTAAATTCATAGGTATTAATACCCATAAATCTTAAATACATCATTTAATTTCCATGTCTTATGATCATCAATGATCTGGTTTATGGCAAGGTAGAAATCAAGGAACCTGTTCTTATCGAACTTATAAACTCCAAGCCTCTGCAAAGATTAAAGAAGATCAGTTCTGCAGGAGCCACACCTCTTGCAAGAGAGGGAAGATATAACACCCGCTATGATCATTCAGTCGGTGTCATGATACTACTAAAAAAGCTAAACGCACCTATTGAAGAACAGATAGCAGGTCTAATGCACGATATACCTCATACTGCCTTTTCCCATGTGATCGACTATGTCTTTAAGAACGAAGAACACGAATTTCATGAGCGATTCCATGAAAAGATCATTATGCAGTCAGAGATTCCAAGTATTCTACAAAAATATAATCTAGATCTTAAATACATCATGGATGATAGTAATTTTCCATTATTAGAGAATAAGCTTCCAGATATCTGCGCAGACCGGATAGACTACACACTCAGAGATATCCTTCTTTACCTCAATAAAAGAGAAAACGTAGATCAATATATCTCAGCCTTCATTGTAAAGAATAATGAGATAATCATGAACAATGAGCATATTGCAAAGAGTTTTGCAGAAGATTACATCAAGATGAATGAGGTAGCATGGTCAAGCTTGATTGAAGAAGCGCTCTTCCATATACTCGCGGATGCCATAAGCATAGCACTAGACAACAAAATACTTGAAATGGATGATCTCTTCAAAGATGATGAGTTTGTCTATAACAAGCTCAAAAGCTCGCACAACAAAGAAATATTGGAACAATTAAAGATGCTTAACCCCAAACTTAAGGTTACTATTGATTCAAAGAATCCTGATTTCTATACCAAACCTAAGCTCAGATATGTTGATCCTACATTCACAAATCAAGACAACACAATACAAACAGTAAGCCAGGCTTTCCCCAAGTTTAAAAAACAGATGCAAGACTACAAAGAAAAAATGAGCAAAGGCTATCATGTCAAGATCGCCAGCTATTGAGTCTAATTTATTTTATTAAAGGTGGTTGTTAGTATGACTCACATATTCAAACCAGTTGAAACTCTGGAAATAGTTCTTAAGCCTAATCATAATAATATCTATGTAACTTCTGATCTACATCTGAACCATAAGAATATCATAGAATACTGCAACCGCCCTTTTAGAGATCTGGAAGATATGAACCAAACCTTGATTTATAACTGGAACCATACTGTAAGAAAGAAAGACACAGTATTTTTTCTTGGAGATCTTGCCTTCCAATATAGAGCTAAAAAGATGCATTTTTGGACAGAAAAACTGAGTGGCAACATTACGTATATCAAGGGAAATCATGACTGGTCGAAGATCATTCCCCTAAAAAAACGCATGATAATCAACTACAGATCATTCAGATTTTATCTTGTACACAAACCACAGCAAATACCCCCTGATTGGGAAGGCTGGGCTATCACAGGACACAAACATAACAAATATCCTGAAGAATATCCCATAATCAATCATAATACTAAGATAATCAATGTCAGTACAGAACTAACAGACTACAAGCCAATTAGATTAGATGAACTAGTAGAAAAGATCAGGTAAATATTATCCATAAAGATTTATTCCACCTTTATGAGAGGGGAATGTTTTCTCATTTGCAAATGCCCATAATGGTGCCTTGCTCATCACCATTCCATTCTGTTTGCTTGTAAAAAAGTGATCACAGTCAGGAATAACCTCGAATTTTTTTATTTTTGCAGATAGTGCAACCTCTATGTATGTTTCTGCCATCGCAGGCGGCACCATTAAGTCCCTATCACCGGTTGCAACATGCATCTCACCTTTATAATTTACCAAGCCCTTTTGTATTATGCCCATATTGGCATCTCCAAATGGGGCTAATAACAATATCTTTTCAACATCTGGAAATTCACTAACAACTGCTGCTACTGTGCTTCCTCCCGCAGACATACCCATCATATAAATAACAGGATTCTTTGCGTCACAAATATCCACTGAGTTTTGGATCGCATAGTCCACCAAGAACCTAAAGTTATTTAACATACTGAATGGAAACCGTTCTGCATCACATTCCTGATTATCCATCCTAACAACAGCACCTATATCATTTTGCCTAATAATATCTGCAAGTTGACCATAAACATTATTGTATCCATCCAACTCTGCTCCAAGGCCAGGCATACTAACCACTATTGTACCATTAGGGTGCGGATGTATTGCTGTCTCTAATTCAACATCACTCTTACCTTGTACAGGCCTATTCAATACTACTTTCTTAACGTCCATTTCAGTAGTAGGAACTACCAACCCCTTATAAATCTTATTATTTTTACCCCTCGCAAGTGCTTACAAAAAACAATGTTTTTAAACCAAAAAGCATTCCCAATCTGTAAAATGATAGAAAAAAATTATTTTGTGGGACAATGGAATACTAGTTTTTTTATAGGAATACAAAGAAAAATCGATGGTATACCAATCGAATATGATCCAACTGCAGAATCTCAACACAACGGAGTCCACGACGGGATTACAGGAAGGGTTCTTAGCTCAATTGATAAAGTCACGGGTTACCTCGCAGCAATAAGAGGTGAATTGGCTTGGGAGTCCCCAGATGTTGAAAAAGGGTATATGTTCCGGGTTGGATTCTATAAATGGACTAAAATGGCCAATGGGATATTTGGCAGCTTTCTTAAAAGTTGGACCCCTGACAGAGTATTACCTTTGAAGCCATACCACATTGAACAAATGAAAGATACATTAATCGATGTAAAGTTCAAGGAATTGTAAATAGTTTTAAAAACCTCAACTTCATCCCAATAATATGAAACTAAACATACTCTTCTGCATTGTTTTTCTACTTTTTATTACTGCGTGTACTATTGACTGCGACAAAGAAGAGAACGTCGATCTTTGCTGGAAAGAACAGGCCATAAAAACCAACAATATAGAACTCTGCAATAATATACAATTAGAAGAGTTAAACAAAACATATCCCCTGCCTAAGATAAGAGATAAATGCTTCATACATTTTGCTGTGATGGAGAGCGATATTTCTATCTGCAATAATAGTTACAACTGGGTGGATTTTAACCAAGATTATAAGGGTAAAGACTTCTGCAGGCGCGCAGTGCTTTCAAACATTAGCCAAGCAGCCTTCAAGATGGGCAAGCCAGAACTCTGCTATATGATAGGTGAGTTGAACAATGTCATTTGGTGCATGACAGAATACGCCCGACAATCCCAAGATCCAGAAGCTTGTAATCTAATTACAGATTCTAGAAAAAAAGATATATGTATCAATCAAACCAACAGATCATAGCTCATAATGCATTATGAACATATCGAAATATTCATCTGCTCTTGGATGTTCCATATTTAAAATCATTGAATTATATCTGGTATTATCCATATCGATTACGAATATAGCCACTTCATCCTGCGCATCCTTGATAGTGAATGTCATGGTCTCATCATAATAGACGACATCTGCCCCCAGCTTGTTATGGTCGTAATAATAATGTTCCCACCCACTGAACTCAAATTCAGCCATCTTGGTTATCTTACTCAATCGTTTATATTTCTCTTGAGTTATATTCCTTTTCGGAAGCTCAAGAACTAACGCCATTTTTGATCCCCTGCTGAAATGATCCTTTGGCTCTGCAAAAAATCTTCCGACATTTGCAATCACATAGCTCTTATATGGTGCGATCTCTCTCGCAATGACAGAGGAAGGGTATTTCTTCTCTTCCAAGGATGTGATAAATTCTAGCATGTCAGGAAGATTAGTGAACTCTGTTTTTGGAGTATCATCCACTTCTAAAACCTGCTCAAGAATCTTATCAGAGTAAGGATGTTTTGTGTCGACCCATATCTCTGTTATATCTTCACCATAAGTATCTTTTCTGTCAATGACATAGCATATTGAAAGGTTATCCCAATCGATTTCGCCTTTAGGGGCCAAATTCTTCCTTAGATCGAATTGTACTCTTCGAGGCTGCCAAGGCTGTTTCTGATTTCTGTTAAATACTTGATGAGAAAGTTCATTCTCCTTAACAATCTTAAAAAGATTAGTATACATACTAGTATTTAGAGCATCCTTACTCCACAAAGTCAAATATCTTCCATCATACTCCATCACATTCCAAATCTCATCTGTGTGCTTGCCAAAGAAAGTTTGTTTATTTTTATTAATTTCATACACTAATTCATCGGACGTTTTCTCTGTATCCGAAGCAAAATGATTCTTGATCTTGGTCAGTGTAAAATCCTGTGCAGTTGTATAACTTCCCACAGTCAAACCGAACAGAAGTGTTAACATAGGTATTAATTTCATTCACATCTCTCCAAACATAATAACATAAAGAAACGACTCAAACTATATAAACTTTAGGGTAGGCGTTATAACTGCAACCTAATTTGAAACCTAATCAACATTTATAAAGTTCAAGCAATATCTATGTAGAGAGGTGATAATTATGAAGAAAACAACCATCTTGGTAACCTTACTTGTTGTGTTGACAGCAATAACATTAGCAGCTTGCAACCAAGCAGAGACAGGCCACGTTTGCACTGATGAAGAAAAGGCAGCACAGATTTGTACAATGGAATACGTTGGTGTCTGTGGCGATAACGGCAAGACTTATGCCACTGGATGCACTGCTTGCTCATCAGGCGAGATAGATTCATACACAGAAGGCGAATGTTAATAGACAATATTAAATCAGATTAAGTCTTTTAATTCATACAAGTTTGTTATATGTTTTGTTGCTTTATTCGGTGCTTTATAGGGGTATTCAGGCCTCTTGATGAATATATCATCTACATTCGCATTCTGAGCAGTAAGCACATCGACAACAGAATTACCAACCATCAGGGCCTTATCAGAAGATATCTTCATTTTATCTAATGCAATCTCAATAGACTGAGGATCTGGTTTTTCCCTAACACCGTAACAGGGTTGGGCGTAGACCACTATATCAAAATCAATACCCTTGATCAACTCAATCTCTGCATCTACCACGTATTTGGGTGCAGAGGTTATAATACCCATCTTAATTCCTTTTTCTTTGATGTCATCCAAAACACCAACATCATCATACACTTTCGCATTAGAAATTCTTGCTTCCACCGTATCATAAGTTCTAAAAGTCTTCCAAAAAAGATCAATATCTTCAACTATCTGAGAGATAAAGCCATCCATATCTACAGAGAACCAAAACTTCAGAACTTGCTCATCAGAAAGCTTGGGAAATCCCATATCAACAAGGGACTGGTTAACTATATGAGAAATATGATCTGGTTCTGTTTTTACAAGGGTTCCATCTAAATCAAACAAAATCAGTTTATAATTCATACTTTCAGCCTCAGAAGGAACTGGATCTCAATGCCAGCAGTTTTTGTATCAACTATCTCAAAACCCTCACCTTCTAAAAACTCCAAAAGCTCTTTTTTACTGAAAATATGCACCTCATGGCCAACGCTTCTTTCCTTTTTCTGGAACTCATAGACCTCATCATTCTCAGAGTTAGGGAAATCAACAATCAGCCATCCGCTTTTTTTAATAACTCTCTTTATGTCTTTCAAGAATGTAACAACCTCTCCAAGATCATAATATTCAAACATACCTATGCAACTGACAAAGTCAAAAAAGTCCTGCTCAAATGGAAGCTTGTCTGCATCACCCACAACTAACTCTTTCACCTTATCAGAAAAGCCGATTTTCTCAACTTTAAGCTTAAGTTGTTCTATCATCTTGTCAGAAATATCAATACCATATCCAACCCCAAATCGCTTCAATACCTCAATCAGATAAATTCCGGTACCGACAGCAATATCTAACACTTTGGCATCTGAATCTAACTTGATCCGATCCAACAGCAGATTGAAACTCTTTTCTTCAATGCTCTGGGTTGAAGTGCTATATTCACCTTCTCTATCGCCCCAGGAGTCATATCTCTCTGCACTCTTATCGTACCAGGATTTTAGTTTTTTCTTGTAACCGTCCATGTTTCATCCCTATTAATGCAATTTCAAATCAGTTTAAATGTGTATTGATTTTCTCAACTATCTCCTGTGCCTTGATACCATCTTTAATCGTAGGAAAATCATTTTGCTTACCCTCAACAAAATCCAAAAATCCTTTTATTTCCTGCTGATATGCAAAAGGATACCTCTGTGCATCAAGCTGAAAGACATCCAATGATTGCTGCAGTTTTTCAGACACATACGTGATATTGTTTATGAACTCATCCTTGCTCCAGCCAACAAGCATCTCTGCCACAGAACCATTACTCAAATGAAGATTAGCATAAACCTTGTCATTAGAAGCTTCAACAGAGTTAACCTCGATAGTAGAATCAGAAAACCAGTGTAATAGATCAATATCATGCACACCCAAATCTAGAAGGGGTCCGCCACTAAT
>CAZYIM010000059.1:0-10078 GCA_964647565.1 uncultured Methanosarcinales archaeon | reverse complement strand
AAGGCTCATAGGACTTATTTTCTTTGTGTTACCCCTGCGCATAATTGAATATTACGAGGATAGATTTAGGAAGTTTCCAAGACAAAGATTGGTTTTTAGTAGTCTTATGAACGTTATTAAGAAAGGGACAAAAGAATTACTAACAGAGAGAATTAAAAACATTCTGAAATTAAAATTTTCAAGGATTTATTTTTTTGGATGTTGGAGAGACTCACTTTTCTTTATGCTTAAAGCTATTAAAAAACATCTTGAATCTGGTAATGGTGTTCATAAACAGTACGATATTTTGGTGCCTGCTTTCAATTTTAGTCTTATACCTGCTGTAGTGAAAAAAGCAGGTTTCAATCCAGTATTTGTTGATGTGGACAAACGGAGCTTTAATATTGATCCTAATGAAATAAAGAAAAAAATTACTAAAGATACAAAAGTATTATTGATAGCACATTTGTTGGGTAACCCTTGCGATATGGAGTCTATTCTTAAAATAGTAAAAGAGCATAAGCTGATCCTGATTGAAGATTGTGCTCATTGTATGGACTCTGAATACAAAGGTAAAGTTTGTGGCAGCTTTGGTGATGTATCTATGTTTAGCCTGCATAGAACCAAACCTTTACACGGTCTTTATGGCGGATTGGCTGTTGTCAACAATCCTAAAATTGAGATTCAGGAGGATATTTATAGAGGCAGGGTGAACTATTTTAAGGAAATAAAACTGTTGATGGTAAACAACATTGAGTCCCTGCTGTTGAATGGGCCAATCTTCAATTTCTTCTTTTGGTATGTATTGAACTTCTTTAATCAGGTTGGTATGAACCTTTTAGATAAACTTTCAGAAGATTCGAAGACATACCAGCCAGGAGAGTTTGTCAAACAGATTGGTAGAATAAATATTAATGTACTCGTGGACAATCTTACCAAGTTAGAAGTTCGTAGTAATTCAAGACTGACCAAAGCTGATGCTTATTCAGAACTTTTGGACGGATTATCATTACAAAAAAAATTGCGATTTGCGAAATACGCCCCTATGCTTTTTCCTGTTTTGGTCGATAATATCTCTAAATTCAGAAAATTTATGTGGCAAAATAATATAGACACAAAGACCAAATATATGCTGAACATAAGTAATGATACAGAGTGTGTTGCTGAAAAACTCGAGCATAGTATAGTCTATCTTCCTTTTTATTATGCTTTAAGACCCAAGGATGTTAAATATATTTCTAGTAGGGTAAACGCCTATTTTCTTTCAAAACTATAAAGCCTTCGAATCCAGCTGGATTTTTTTTCCCTTTCTCTTGGCATTGGCAGATATTGGGTTTTATATGCTGCAAGAATGGTTTCTCTTTCAAGGATGCTGCTGCCTGTTGTGTTTCTGCAAACTTTCACACTATCGACAAGCCCTGTATAGTTGACAAGAATATCCAGTTCTACTATGCCTTCAGCGTTTTTTGCTTGTTTAGGATATGCAGGTATTACTTCTTTTATTGGGCGAGTTAAGTATACTCCAGATCCTCCTTTGCTTTCATCACCTAGTCCTTCTCCGAGGTGTGGAGTTCTTAGTTCTGTCGTAAATTCTGTTGTCTCTATTGTCTCATCTTCAGGTAGATATTCATCTTCGCTTGGAATAGGTATTTGTGGCATCTCAGGACGTCTGAGAATAGAACCAGGTCTGCCCTGCATTGTCTGAGGCACATCATAGACAACTAAAGTCTCAAGAGAATGACGAAACTCTTTGTAAGATTTACGGGGAATTCTTTTCCAAATCTGTAGGAGTAGGATGGTTAGAGATAAGGATATTATTATTCCTGTCTTTAACCTTTTCAAATATAGTGAATCACTGTTTTTACCTAGCACCATAATTGGCTGAGTTACTATTTCAATCTAAAATCTATAGGAATCATTACCCAAACTTTCACAGCTTTGTCCCTTTGATAAGCAGGTTCCCACTTAACTTTCATTATGGCGTCAATAGCTGCTTGATCACAACCGTTCGGTCCCAGAGATTTTGTAACTACTGTTCTTTCAACAGTTCCCCTTTCATCTACCAAAGCTTGAATGTATACTCTTCCTTCAATACCTGCTTTTCTAGCAATTTCAGGATAGACGATGTATTTTTTTATGGCATCATATCCCCCTATAGGCTGTGGAGGTTCGTCATGTGCAATGAATGTTGGTACAGCATACTTATTTCCACTTTCTGGCGGAGGGGGCGGAGGTGGTGGTATATAATCCAAATTCAGTTCAGTAGTTTCTATGGTTGTATCATCTGGAAGTTTTTCATCTTCATCTGCTTCAATCGGTACCGAGGGTCTTTCTGGCGCTCTCTGTTTTCGCATCTGATAGGTTTGAGGGATTTCCTCGAGTTGGATGGTGTCCAAGGATAAGACCTTGAGATTATAATCTCTCGGAGCTCTCTTGAAGCCTGCAAACAGAAGAATCGTGCTACTCAAGGAGACAATCAGGGCTCTTTCAAGGTTCTTTCGATATCCTACTTTTGGGCCATCATTGGGTTTTCGATTTGCGTTGGCTTTATTTTCTTGGGCTATATAGTTTTCTAATCCCATTTAATACACCTCCTTTTGCATAGCTTCAGCTATGTTGTATTATGTTATTGTTTTGGTTTCAGAATATAAATAGTTTTTCAATAGTGTGTATATTTAATTTATTCTTGCACGGGACACAAGAAGATGATCCATTTTCTGTTTTTTCGAACTGCTAGGTCACTACCACTGGACATATCGACGCAGGGTTTTTAAATTTGATTTCCTTTAAAATATATAATTAATAACCATAAACTTTTTAAATCATGGCGATTTTACATAAAATACACAATATGTTGAATAAAAAAAGAGGAGAACACACAACATGTTGTGGTTTGAGGTGTTGTTGGTGAAATGTCCGTTCTGTTTAACGCATAAGACAAAGGTTGTGGATAAGAGAGACTCTTCCGAAAAGGTAAGACGTCGACGAGAATGCTTGATTTGCAGTAAAAGATTTACTACTTACGAACGTGCAGATATCTCTGGTATAAACGTGATTAAAAGGAATAAAAAAAGAGAACCTTTCAATAGCGATAAAGTCTTTTTAAGTCTGGTTAAAGCTTGTGCCAAGAGAGACGTTGAACAGAAAAAAATAGATAGAATCGTGAATGACATCGAACTTAAGATAAGAAATATGGACTTAAATGAGGTAAAAAGTTCAACTATAGGCAACATGATATTGGAGCATCTTCTAAAGCTTGATAAGATTGCACATCTACGCTTTGCTTCAGTATACAAGGAATTTAATACTCTTAGAGATTTTGAGAAAGAAATAACCCACTTGAGAAAGACTCGGGCTGGTGTTAAAAAGAGGCCAAAAAAATGACACAACTAAAGAAAGTGAAGAAACGAGACGGAAGGATTGTCTCCTTTGACAAGGAGAAGATAACTAATGCAATCTTTGCGGCAGCAACGGCAGTAGGCGGTAAAGACAGAGCAGTGGCTGAAAAACTGACTGACCAAGTTATTAAGCTTTTAGAGGAAAGATTTCCCAAAGCGCATCCTGCTGTAGAAGATGTTCAAGATTCTGTTGAAAAAATACTGATAGAAACAGGACACGCAAAGACTGCCAAAGCATATATCTTGTATAGAGATCAGCACAAGAAGATAAGAGAAAGCAATTCTATCTTTATGGATATTGCTAAGCTGATGGATGGCTACTTGAGGCAGGTAGATTGGAGAGTGAACGAAAATAGCAATATTAACTACTCCTTCTCAGGATTGCTTATGCATACAGCGGGTTCTGTTATTGCATACTATGTCTTGGAGAATCTATATCCTCCTGAAATAGGGGATGCTCATAAAAGTGGAGAACTTCACATTCATGATCTATCTATGGGCATAAATGGATACTGTGCAGGATGGAGCCTTAAACAACTACTATTTGAAGGATTTAATGGAGTGCCTGGTAAGATTGATTCTAAGCCTCCAAAACATTTGGAAACTGCACTAGGACAAATGGTTAATTTTATGGGAACTTTACAGAATGAATGGTCTGGTGCTATGGCCTTTAGTTCATTTGATACATATTTAGCGCCCTTTGTAAGGAAAGATAAGCTTGATTATGCAAGAGTCAAACAACTTATACAACAATTTGTTTTTAATATGAATGTTCCATCAAGATGGGGTGGGCAAACGCCATTCTCTAATATTACTCTTGACTGGACTGTTCCAGATGACCTTAAGAAAGAACGGGTTGTATGGGGTGGCAAACTGCTTGATGAGACATATGCAGATTATCAAACTGAGATGGATATGCTTAATAAGGCATTTATTGAGACCATGTCTGAAGGGGATGCTAAGGGCAGGGTATTTACATTTCCAATCCCGACATATAACATAACACATGATTTTGATTGGAATACTGAAAATTCAAATCTGCTTTTTGAGATGACCTCTAAGTATGGGTTGCCGTATTTCCAGAATTTCCTCAATTCTGATCTGAATCCTCAAGATGTTAGAAGTATGTGCTGCAGATTGCAGATGAACCTGAAAGATTTGAAGAAAAAAACAGGAGGCCTCTTTGGATTTGGAGAGTCAACTGGATCCTTGGGTGTTGTTACGATAAATATGCCACGACTTGGTTATCTTGCCAAGACTAAAAAGGACTTTTTTGAAAAACTGACAAGGTTGATGGATATAGCTATGGAGTCTCTGGAGATAAAGCGAAAGATTGTTCAAAAACACATGGATAGTGGACTATTGCCTTATACCAAGAGGTACTTAGGAACTTTGAAGCATCACTTCTCTACAATCGGATTGAATGGTCTGAATGAAGCTTTATTGAACTTCCTTGGAAAAGATAAGCATATAGCTACAGTAGAGGGTAAGGCTTTTGCAGTAGAAGTGCTTAAATTCATGAGAAAAAAATTGACTGAGTATCAAGAAGAGACTGGAAACATCTATAATCTAGAAGCAACCCCTGCAGAAGGAACCAGCTACAGATTTGCTAAAATTGATAAAGCTAAATATCCGGATATAATTGCGGCAGGAAAGAAAGATCCCTATTATACCAACTCTTCACAGCTTCCAGTTGGCCATACAGATGATATCTTTGAGGCCTTTGAGCTTCAGGATGATATACAAACATTATATACGGGTGGTACTGTAATGCATGGGTTTATTGGTGAGAAGGTGACTGATATTGAGACCTGTAAAAAGCTTGTCCAGAGACTTGCTAAACATTTTAAGTTGCCTTACTTCACAATAACACCTACGTTTAGTATCTGTAAGGAACATGGATATATCAAAGGAGAGATTTTCAAATGTCCTGATTGTAATGCACCTACAGAGGTTTATAGCCGAGTTGTAGGTTATTATAGACCTGTACAGAATTGGAACATTGGTAAGAAAGAAGAGTTCAAGGATAGAGTTGCATTTTGTGAGAAAAAAAGTACTCAGAATACAATCTTTACACAAGATAAGAAAAAGGTTGAGCATACAGCATAGTTATTTTTATTTTTTTATTTTTTTCATTATTTTTATTGTTTTAAATCTTCAAAATGGAAAATCTGAAAATAAAAGGATTTCAGAAGACCTCCTTGGTTGATTATCCTGGTAAGATAGTCACTACAATATTTCTTCCTACATGCAGCTTCAATTGCGGATTTTGTTATAATCCTGACTTAGTTATTAATCATAAAGATATGGATGATGTTCATCATTCAGTCATCTTCAAACATTTAAAATCTAAAAAAGGGATGTTAGATGGGGTTTGCATAACTGGTGGTGAACCTACTCTACATAAAGATGAATTGATTTCTTTCATATCAGAACTGAAGAAGCATAATTTTTTAGTTAAGCTAGATACTAATGGCTCACGACCTGAAATTATAAAACTCTTGATTGAACGCCAATTGATAGATTATATTGCTATGGATATTAAGGCACCAATAAAAAAATATAACGAAGTGACAAGAGTGCCCGTCAATAAAGAAGCTCTACAAAAAAGCATCAATCTACTTCAGAATGGTAAGGTAGATTATGAATTCAGGACCACAGTTATCCCTTCTTTTTTCAAGAAGGAAGATGCGCTGCAGATAGGGAAATGGTTGAAAGGATCAAAAAAGTTTGTACTACAGCAGTTTAAGCCAGATGTCCCCCTTCTTGATCAGAAATTAGCTGATGTTAAACCTTATCCCCCTGTTGTATTGCATGATTTTAAAAAAATGTTAGAGCCTTACTTCAGGATGGTTGAAATAAGAAATTAAATATAAAATTGTCTTTTTAATACTACTAAAAAAACAATAGTAATATTTATAAGGTCAACAAATTAATTTTCTACGTTTATGAAAAAAGCTTTATTACTTGCGGCTGGAAAGGGAACAAGAATGCTTTATCTTACAGAGAACACGCCTAAGCCCTTAGTGCAAGTAAATGGCAAACCTTTTCTTTATTATATTATCAAGAATCTTGAAACTGCAGGATTTGAGGATATTACCTTAGTAGTTGGATATTTAAAGGAAAAAATTATTGATTATCTGACAAATAATGCTGAGTTCGATGCCGACTTTCATTTTATCGAACAAAAAGAACAATTAGGAACTGGTCATGCGGTCATGGTTGCTGAAAAATATATGCGTGGCAATTTTATTTTGTTTGCTGCTGACCACATTTATGATGCTAAAGATTTAGCAGGGATTCCTTTTGATGATGATCAACTCTATATGTATGCACGAAACGTAGAAAATCCTGAGAAGTTTGGTGTTATATATCAGAAAGATGGATTGCTTGAAAAGATCATTGAGAAACCAAAGCATCCCGAATCAGATCTGGTTAATATAAGTCTCTATAAACTCACCCCGAAAATATTTGATGCTTTGAAAAAAATCAGTCTTTCTGAACGAGGCGAATATGAGATTACTGATGCAATAAACATCATTGCACAAGAATCTGATGTTTATGTTAAAAAATTAACAAGTTATTGGCTTGACTTGGGATGTCCCGAGGATGTTCCAAAAGTAGAATCTATTCTAAAAAATAAATTCTGATCATGTGTGGCATATTTGCTTATATGGGAAATAGAAATGCTGCTCCTATTTTAATAAGGGGCTTAAAGAGATTGGAATATAGAGGCTATGATTCTGCAGGTATGTGCTTGAAAACAAAGGATGATATGGTAATTATGAAAACGTCTGGTAGGATTACCAATCTTGAGACATTATCAAATGAATTCACAGAGATATCTAATATGGGCCTTTCCCATACTCGTTGGGCAACTCACGGCCCTGCCACTAAAATAAATGCACATCCCCATACAGATTGTAATAATAGGTTTGCTATTGTTCATAATGGGATCATAGAGAATTATTCCACACTGAAACGTTATCTTGAATCAAAAGGACACAAATTCATATCCGACACAGATACAGAAATCATTGCACATTTACTTGAAGAAGAATATACAGGGAACCTTCTTGATACAGCCATTAAAGTCTTATCTATTTTAGAGGGTGCATATGGCTTGGTAATCATGCAAAAAGATCAAGATGAATTGATTGGTGCTAGAAACGGAAGTCCTTTAGTGCTGGGTGTTGGAGCTAAAGAATTTTTTTTATCATCCGATGCTTCATCTATTGCAGAACACACTAAAAAAATAGTTTATTTAGGTGAAGGTGAAATAGTTAAGATAAATAAGAAAGGATACAAGATATTTGATCATGATAAAAAATATCTTCAAAAAGAACCTTCTGAAGTAAATATGACTATTGATCAACTAGAGAAGGACGGCTATGAAACATATATGCTAAAGGAAATCTTCAAACAGCCTGAGTCCATAGCAGATACATTTAGAGGACGAATTCTCAAGGGAGATAATCCTGTAAAGTTAGGAGGGCCTAGTCTTTCTCCAGATGAAATAAAGAAGATTAAAAGAATTATTATAACTGCCTGTGGAACATCATGGCATGCGGCTCTAGTAGCTAAACAATTCTTTGAAGAAAATTGTCGAATTCCTGTTGTAGTTGATTATGCTTCTGAATTCAGATATAATTATCCTCTATTCCAAAAAGAAGATTTATTTATTGCAATAAGTCAATCAGGTGAGACTGCAGATACCCTTGCTGCTGTAAGACTTGCTAAAAAAAACGATATTACAACTCTTGGTATAGTTAATGTTGTAGGTAGCACCATTGCTAGAGAATGTAAAAAAGGTATATATCTGCATGCAGGACCTGAAATTGGGGTGGCTAGTACCAAGGCTTTTACCAGCCAAATTACTGCATTGTTCATGCTCAGTTTGATGATGGGTCTAAAGAGAAAGACAATATCCAAGACGGATACAGAACAATTGATTGAAGAACTACATAGAATACCTGTTCTTGTGACTGAGATACTTGAGAAAAACAATAAGATAAAGAAGATTGCTAATCAGTACTACAATAAACCTAACTTCCTTTATCTGGGTAGAGGCATTAACTTTCCAGTTGCTCTTGAAGGCGCCCTTAAGCTGAAAGAAATTTCTTATATCCATGCAGAAGGATATCCTGCTGCAGAGATGAAACACGGACCTATTGCTTTGATAGATGAGCAGATGCCTGTAGTCTTTGTTGTACAGTCTGATGGGCAGATATATAATAAGATACTTAGTAATATGGAAGAGGTTAAGTCTAGAGGTGGCAAGATAATAGCTGTTACAGACAAAGTTGACAGAGATATTAAGAAGCTTTCAGATTCAATCATAAAAATACCTAAGGTGGACGAGCAATTGAGTCCACTTCTTAATGTGATTCCATTACAACTTTTGGCATATCACATCGCTACTTTGCGAAATTTAGACGTGGACAAACCCAGGAACCTTGCAAAGAGTGTAACAGTCGAATGATTTAAAAATTATTCAAGTTTTTCTATAATCTATGAATAATGAAACAAGCTCTTTGGAGCTAAGTTGTCTGATAAAGGAATTCCAAGTATTGATTGGGGGCAAAATAGACAAGATATATCAACAGAAGTCCAACAAAAGGGAATTCCTATTCAGGATGCATGTTCCTAGTCATGGTAAGAAACAGCTTAGAGTTATTGCACCGGGCTTTATCTATTTATCAGAATACAAACAAGAGTTTACTGATAGCCCTCCAGGCTATTGCACTTTTTTAAGAAAACATCTGGGAAATGCCAGGATTGAAGCTGTGAGACAGGTTAACTTTGAACGTATTGTGGAAATTATCTTTGATGCTAAAGAAGGTAAGTTGATTTTGATTATTGAACTATTCAGTAAAGGCAACATTATTTTATGTAAAGAAGACTATACCATTATCAGTCCTTTAGAAAACCAGAGATGGAAAGACCGTACTGTAAGAGGTGGTGTGAAATATGAGTTTCCTCCGCCCATATTGAACCTGCTTGAGATTGATGAAACTTCTTTTATTGAGATTGCTAAGAACTCAAAAAAGGACTCTATAGTGAAAGTATTGGCAGCAGACTTGGGATTGGGAGGTCTGTATGCGGAAGAAGTATGTCTGAAGGCAGATATAGATAAGAAGGAGCTTGTTTTGAATGAGGATATTCTTAAACGCCTGTTTTCAATTATTAAGAGTTTACTTAGGTCTAAGATTAAACCTGTGTTGATAGGTGAAGAAGCAGTCCCTTTTGAGCTGCAGCGCTTTAAGGATGAAGAGAGTAAGAGTTTCAAGAATTTCTCAGAAGCTATTGATGCCAAACTTTCAAAGGAATTAAGTGACCATAAACAAGTTACAGGAGAGAAGAAAAGAAATGTGAAGCTTGAGAAGATCCAGGTAATCATTGATCAGCAAGAGTTAACCATAAAGAATATGACTAAAAGCGCAGATGAGAACCAGAAAAAAGGAGAATTAATATATGAACACTACAACGAGCTTAACAAGATACTTGAAGATTTAAATGCAGTTCGAAAAAAACATTCCTGGGCGGAAATAAAGGAGAAACTCAAGGGGCATGCCATCATTAAGGATGTTAATGATAAAGAAGGAAAAATCACGGTGGAATTGAAATGAAATACGATGTTTATGGTATTGAGAGTCCTTTATTGGACATTTTAGTGAAAGTTGATGATGCATTTATCAAGA
>CAZYIM010000058.1:0-10236 GCA_964647565.1 uncultured Methanosarcinales archaeon | reverse complement strand
TTTCCCCGGGCATTGAGCACCAACAAGTTACAAACAGACCATTATAAAAGCAGGACAGAAATCGCCGCAATGAGAATGCTACCAATTTAATAATGCTAAGTTTGCAACCTATTGCCCCCCAGGGTCTGCTGAGCGAAAGAACCGTCCCCATTGTTTCCGGTTGAGAACCGTCCCCATTATTTGAAGCTGTTTTTGCTCCATGCGTTTTCGCTGAGCCTGATTGCGGTCATCGTAGCCTAAGAGGTGTAAAATACCATGGAGACAATAAAGAAACAACTCGTCCTGCCAGCGTACCTTAATCTTACGAGCAGTTTTTACCGCTTCCTCTACCGAAACAATTATATCGCCTAAATAATCGGGCTCCAGTTCATCGCAGAGAGGAAAAGCAATAACATCGGTCGCTTCGGCCTTTGCGAAATATTTTTGGTTCAGCTTTTTTATAAAACGGTTATCGCAAAAAAGGATAGACAGCCTTTGGGAAGAGATATTTAAGTACGTGCGGGCTTTTTTTAAGTATTGATTAAAAGACTTAAGATTTATTCTCTTTATTTTTTGCCGATTTATTATTCTTACTTTCATCCTTAGGGTAATTTACGCGGGTATGGAAAATGGCGTTTAGCATGCGCACGAAACTCTGGGTTATCTTTTCTAAATCCTTTAAGGTAAGATTACACTCATCCAGCTCTCCGGCCATAAATCTTTTTTTAACTACCTCTCTGACCATCTCTTCAATTCGGGAAGGAGTAGGTACCTCCAGGGTCCGGGATAAAGCCTCGATAGAGTCGGCTAAAGAAACGATGGCCGTCCCTTTACTCTGCGGCTTAGGCCCGGGGTAACGATACTCTTCTTCGTGTTTTCCTTCCGGCTCCAGTTCCTTGGCCCGCTGATAAAAATAATAAACCAGGGTTTTACCGTGGTGCTGGGATATGAAATCAATAATCTTCGGGTTCAAACGGTGTTTTCGGGCCAGCTCGATCCCGTCTTTTACGTGGTTAAAAATAATGAGCTTACTCATCGACGGCTTCAAATTTTTATGCACATCTTTGTAATTCACCAGGTTTTCCACGAAGTAATCCGGCTTGATTATCTTCCCGACGTCATGGTAATACGCGCCCACCCGGGCCAGCAGCGGGTTCGCTCCGATGGCCTCGGCCGCGGCTTCGCTTAAATTGGCCACCACTAAAGAATGTTGATACGTTCCCGGAGCCTCTAAAATCAATTTCCGCAGCAGGGGCTGGTTAAAGTCGGACAATTCAATAAGGGATATATTAGTAACTACCTTAAACAGATACTCAAAAAGCGACGAGGTCCCGATTATAAGAATAGAAGATATAATACCGCTAAGCAAACAGAGCTTTAAAAGGCTTAAATCCGGACCGGAAAGAACAAAAAAGCTCTGCTCCCTTTCCACGATAAAAGCCACGATAAACTGAACAATTCCCGCCAGTAAACCCGCTCGGATTACCTGAAATCGGCGCCTGACCCTAAAGGTAAGCATTGCCGCTACCAGAGAGCCGGAAAGCAAGCTGATCCCCACGTTAAGGTTATTATCGTCAATGATCGCGCTTAAAAGCGATATGAAAAGAGCAAAAATAAAAGAAAGCTCCAGGTTATCGAACAAAAGGGTAATAAGCATGGCGAAGCCGATAGCGATAATGCCGTAGCCGGGGATCTTAAGAGTGGACAGGGTCAAAAGGGGTATGAGCACCGCTATTGCGCCTAAGAGGGAAAGGTCCAGGCAGGAAGGCAGATTCTCGATTCTTCTTAAAAACCGGGCATAAATAAAAAGAATGAGGGCTACTACCAGGGGGGAAAAATCAATGGAGTAAATGAAAAATACGAACCCGATGACGCTAAAAAACACTAACCCTACGATTAGATCGTTGAGTTCAATTTTCTTTCCGGCTATAGTGACTTTCATAAGCCTGAATAATTTCTTGAATCAAGGGATGCCTGACTACATCCGCCTTGCCCAGGTGAATGAATTTTATACCCTTTATGGCCTTCAAGAGCTGCGTTGCTTCGACTAACCCTAAAGGCTTTCCGTTGGGAAGATCGCTCTGGGTCAAATCTCCGGTGATCACTGTTTTCGAATCAAACCCTAAGCGGGTCAGGAACATCCTTAACTGTTCGGAAGTGCAATTTTGGGCTTCATCCAGAATAACAAAAGCATTATTGAGGGTTCTTCCGCGCATATAGGCTAAAGGCACAATTTCAATAACGCCCGTCTCCAGGTAACTTTCGATGGACTCGAGCTCCATCATATCATAAAGAGCATCATAGAGCGGACGCAGATACGGCCCTAACTTCTCATGCATATCTCCCGGCAAAAACCCCAAAGATTCTCCGGCTTCAATTGCCGGCCGGGCCAATATAATCCGGCGCACTTTTTTTTCCATCAAAAAATTCACGGCCACGGCCATAGCCAGATAGGTCTTTCCGGTGCCGGCCGGGCCGGTCGAAAAAACAATATCGTAATTCTGCATGGCCTCTATATACGCACTCTGGCCGGAGGTCTTGGGGAAAACTTGTTTTTTGCGCGCGGAAGGAACTTTTATGCCTAAAGGATATCCTTTTTTCTCACTGCCGGATTCAACTTCTTTCTTGTCCAAAATATGTGAATTTAGATATTGCTTTAATTCCTCTTCGGCCAGGATAACGCCTTCCTTGGCCAGACCGAGCATTTTGCCGATAATACGGCTGGCTTTCTCAATCGGATCTTTGGCCCCCTTAATCAGAATTCCCCGGGGGCTGATAGCTATCCTGACTTTTAGCTCTTCCTCCAGAAACTTTAAGTTAGAATCCGCAACGCCTACTATATAGTTTAAATAAGCTGAATCTTCGACGGCTATTATCTTCTGCATTCAATGAGCGCACGACTTATGGAATGAGCACAGCGAATGAACATAAGTCGTATGCGCGAATTGAACCCCCACACCAATTGTAGGTAACTAAAGAAAGTCAACCAATTGGTGTGGGGGTAAGTTCGGCTACAGCTTTTTTGTGCGTCTGCCTTCGGCAGACTTCAAAAAAGCTAAGCCTCACTTAGGGATTCTTAGCTTAATACCCGGATAAACTCGATCCGGATTCTTGATCACGTTTTTGTTGGCCTTATAAATCGACTTCCATTTCCGGGTCGTCCCGTAAAACTTATGAGAAATCTTCTGCAGGGTATCGTTATTCTTAACGGTGTAGTAACTGTACTCCTCTTTAGATCCCTCTTCTGTGGTATATACGATCTCCTCTTCTCTAACCGGGGCCTCCTCTTCAAACACCGTCTCCGGATAGGTTTCTTCCTTATCTTCTATACTTATGCCTTTCGGCTTACGAGAACCGAACTCAACCTCGACAACCGATACCTTGCGGGTATCGCCCAATCTACTTTCCTCGGCTTCTTCCTCAGGCTCACCGGCCAAATACCCGCGATTTCCTTCGATGTCCGTATCTACTCGGGGCTTCTCAATAGTATAAGTCTTCACGGTCATACAACCGGCAAAAAAGACAATGACCAGCAATGCCAGTAACCTTCTCATTCTTACCTCCTCTTTACCCTGCCTCTTCATCTATCGACTTTATAGATAACTCTTCTAACTGCTTTTCGGTAACTTCCGAAGGGGCATCGCTCAAAGGACAAACCCCTTTCTGGGTCTTGGGAAAAGCGATTACATCCCGGATGCTTTCTGACCCCGTTATTATAGCATATAACCGGTCCAGGCCAAATGCAATTCCGCCGTGGGGAGGAACCCCGTAGTTGAAGGCCCGCAGCAGAAACCCGAACTTTCTCTCGGCTTCTTCCTGAGAAATCCCCAGAATGTTAAAGATTTTCTGTTGTAATTCCGGAGAGTGTATTCTTATCGAGCCGCTCCCGATTTCGGCGCCGTTTAAAACCAGGTCGTAAGAACGTGCCCTTACTTTAGATAAATCTTTATCCAAATATTTTACATCTTCATCCCGGGGAGAAGTAAAAGGGTGGTGGCAGGTCTGCCAGCGCCCTTCTTCATCGTTGCGCTCGAATAAAGGAAAATCCACTACCCAAAGAAAACGATAATCTGCCCCTGCCTGCCGGCAGGCAGGTTCGCCGATATCCGGCTTATCGCTCCCGTGTTTTTTTATAGCCTCCGGATAGGAAATTCTTAAAAAAGGTGTCTTTATCTTTACTCCCAGGCCCTCCGAAAAAATTCGGGCCATCATCTCCTCGACTAAGGAAAGAATATCTTCCTCATTGACAAAAGAAAACTCCATATCCAGCTGGGTGAATTCCGGCTGGCGGTCTTTTCTTAAATCTTCATCCCGGAAACAGCGCACAATCTGATAATACTTATCCATTCCGCTGGCCATCAAAATCTGCTTAAACAATTGCGGAGATTGGGGAAGGGCGTAGAATTTACCCGGGTTAAGCCGGGAGGGAACCAGATAATCCCGGGCCCCTTCCGGGGTAGATTTAGTCAAAAAAGGGGTTTCCACCTCGATGAAACCCCGGTTATTAAGAAAATTGCGAAATTCCTGGTTTAACTTATGGCGTAAAATTATTCTTTGAGCCATCTGGGGCCTTCTTAAATCCAGATAGCGGTGAAGCAGCCTCACTTCTTCGCTGGCATCAGTATTGTCTTCAATAACAAAAGGTAAATCCAGGGCGGGGCTTAAAACATCCAGCTCGGCCGCACAAACTTCAATTAAACCGGTGGGAAGTTTGGGATTTTCGGTATTTTTGGGCCGGGGGTTAACCGTTCCCTTAACCTTAATCACGTCTTCGCTTCTTAACTTCTTAGCCTGCTGGTAAGTCTCTTTATTGGGTTTAGGTAAAAATACCACCTGGGTTAACCCGTAGCGATCCCGGATATCAATGAAAATAAGCTTACCGTGATCTCTGCGGGCAGCAACCCAACCGCAAAGAGTCACTTCCTTGTTTACATCTTCCTCGGTTAACTGTCCGCAGGTATGGGTGCGTAGCATAATTTATTGTATCGGGCCGCAGATCTGCGGCCCCTACATAATTTTGTTGATCAAATCGTTAATTTTTACTTTTTCCTGGGTGCCCTTGGCCATATCCTTAAGGAGCACGCAATTATTTTTCCACTCCTCATCACCGACGATTACCACATATCGGGCATTTTTCTTCTGGGCAGCTCGTAACTGACCCTTCAAAGATTTACCGCAATAATCATAGTCAGCGGTGAGGTTATTTTGGCGTAAATTACTTAAAATGTCAAAGCCAATTTTGGCCAGACTGCTGCCGGTCAGGGCTACAAAAACATCTATTGTCTGCTGGCAATCGCTTTGGCCTAAAACCAGCAGCATCCTCTCTACCCCTAAAGCAAAGCCTACGGCCGGGGTATCCGGCCCGCCCAGCAATTTAACCAGGTTATTATACCTTCCGCCGGCTCCGATAGCATCCTGAGCCCCTAATCTCGGAGACGTAATTTCAAAAACAGTATTAGTATAATAGTCAAGCCCGCGAACAAGAGAAAAATCGAGAATATATTTTATCTGTAAATCGTCAAGCAGCAGCGTTAAATTTTTAAAATTATCCAAACATCTTAAGCACAGGTGCGCATGCGGGCCTCCTGTCTGAGCTACAAAATCTTTAAGCGCTTGACGGCACCTTTGTTTTTTGCAATCTAAAATTCTTAGAGGATTCTTGCCTAATCTTCGGCGACAATCTTCACAAAGGTGTTCTTTGTACCGGGGAAGTTCATCTTTTAGAATCAGGGCGAATTTTTCTTTATCTCCCTGGCAGCCTAAAGAGTTTAAGAGCAGCCTCCTTTCTTTTATGCCGGCTGAATCTAGAATTTTTAAACTCAAATCAATTATCTCCGCATCTAAGTAGTAACTATCCGAGCCGATCGCTTCCGCGCCGATATGGTGGAATTGACGCAATCTTCCCTTTTGGGGGCGTTCCCCTCTAAACATCGCCCCG
This sequence comes from uncultured Methanosarcinales archaeon, assembly GCA_964647565.1. Taxonomy (GTDB): domain Archaea; phylum Nanobdellota; class Nanobdellia; order Woesearchaeales; family CAZYIM01; genus CAZYIM01. The sequence goes on along the minus strand of CAZYIM010000058.1, from coordinate 4,319 downwards.
GTATAGAAAAACTTAGAAAAGTCACTTTTTTTAAAAAGCGCGTTCTGGAGGTAATAACGGATTACCTGGGCTGTGCCTTCGGGCCGTAAAACTATATCTTTGCCCTCGATCTTAAACATTTGCTTCTCGACGATCTCGGTATTTTGCCCTACCCCTTTTACGAACAAATCTCTTTCTTCCAGCAGGGGAAGAATAATCTCCTGATAATTAAATCGCTTAAAAACTTCTCTTGATTTTTTAAGTGTATCTTGAAAGAGCAGGCTCTGAGCGGCATCAAAATCAGATGTTCCCCGTACGTTAGAATAGGTTTTTTTCACCTCTGTCTTCCTCCTAGTATCATCGGGTAGGCTAACCGCGGAAGGGAATAATTGAGGCCCATCTCAAACAGCGGCGGCTATTTTATGGAATTCTTCATTTCCAGGCCAGGCTTAAAATCGACAACGCGCCTCTCAGGGATAGGAACGACGTCACCGGTCTTAGGATTGCGGCCGACTCTTTTCTTTCTCTTTTTGACCTCGAATACCCCGAAATTTCTCAGCTCAATCCTGCGTCCTTCCTTCAAGGCTCCCAAAATGGCATCAAAGGTTCTCTGCACCACTTCTTTGACCACAACCTGTTTTATCTCGGTCTCCTGGCTGATTTTAAGAACTATGTCTCTTTTTCTCATATTCTAAGTCTATCAGCCCCAGTCTTTAGTGTCAAGGGGATTTTTTTAAGGGCAGAGAAAAGCAGAGCCTTACCGGCCGGGCCAAAAAGGGATAAATTTCCGGACAATTTACATTAGTTCTTGAGCCAAAATAAATTATAAAAAATATAGCTTGTTTCAGAGAGAGAGGGTCAGGTTTTCCCGGCCGACTATAGCCCCTACTTCTCCCAAAGTCTCCTCGCTGGAAGAAATCTTTAAGGTATCGCCGGTCTTAACTTTTACCCCCTTCAATTTAGAATTTTTGAAGGAGAAAAATACCGGGGTATCGCCTTTATTCTTAACAAAAACATCCTTCAGCCGGTTGAGGGGTAAACCGTTATCCTGAACGGAAATATTAACGGCGGTAATGCTGGCGGCAATTTTATTCATCGGGATAATCTTAGCGGCTAAAATCTTGGGGACCCTTTCCTTGGCTTCAACCTGCCCTTTTAAGACGATGACCGCTTTTTCCCTCAGATAGATCCCGGCCTCATCAAAGAGGCGCGGAAAAATGAATGCCTCCACGCTGGAGGTCTCGTCCTCGATCTTGATAATCGCCATGCGCTCGCCCTTTCTGCGAGTAGTGATAAGCCTTACTTTCTCGACCACACCGCAGACGATAACTTCTTTTTTAAATTTCGGCATTTCGTAAAAGGCAGCTATTTTATCGCGGTTTAAATAGTTGATTATTTTAGAATAGGTAAAAAGGGGATGGCCGGTTAAATATATGCCTAAAAGGGACTTCTCAAAATTAAGAATCTGCGGGAGCGGCCACTCCTCGATGTCGGGCACGCTTTCATCCTTGGAAGGCTCAAAAAGCATCAGCTGAGAGGCATCTTCTTTGCGCCCGGATCTACTTAGAAGCCGGTCCAGCAAGGCTACCATTTGGGCCCGCTTTAAACCGAAAGAATCCATCGCCCCGGACTTGATTAAACTCTCGATGACTTTTTTGTTTACGGTCCGGGAGTCAACCCGGGAGCAGAAGTCAAAGATGCTTTCGAATCTACTCCCTTTCCGGATGGCAATAATGTTCTCCAGGGCGGCTTTGCCGACATTTTTAATGGCCATCAACCCGAAGCGAATATTCTTATCATCGGTAACCGTAAAATTAGTAAAGCTGGTGTTTATATCCGGAGGCAAGACTTTGATTTTCATCCGGTTCGATTCATTTACATACTCCACGATCTTATCGGTATTATTTCGCTCGCTGGTAAGCAGGGCGGCCATAAATTCAACCGGATAATTCGCCTTCAGGTATGCCGTATGGTAAGAAATTAAAGCGTAGGCGGTGCTGTGGCTTTTATTAAAGCCGTAACCGGAAAAGTAATCGATTAAATCAAAAATCTGGTTAGCTATAGAGGTAGATATATCATTTTTACGGCAGCCCTCCAGAAAAAGGTGCCGCTGTTCATCCATAATCTCGGGGATTTTTTTACCGATAGCCTTTCTTAAAAGGTCAGCCCGGGCCATATCAAAGCCGGCCAGCTGGGAAACTATCTGCATAATCTGCTCCTGATAAAGAATTATCCCGTAGGTCTTATTTAAAATCGGCTCTAATCGGGGGTGAATATAAGAAATCTGCCGTCTACCCTGCTTACGATTGATAAAATCATCAACCATGCCGCTGCCTAAGGGACCGGGCCGGTAAAGAGCCAGGACCGCGATCAGGTCTTCAAAACGGGTCGGGTTTATTTTCTTTAAGATATCCCGCATCCCCCGGCTTTCCAATTGGAAAACGCCGATCGTATCCCCCCGGTGGAGAAGTGAAAATGTTTTCCGGTCATCCAAGGGTACTTTAGGAATGCTGATCTCTTTTTTCTGGGTGCGCTTTATAATCTTTACCGTCTCCTCGATCACGGTTAAGGTTTTAAGCCCTAAAAAATCCATCTTAAGCAGACCGGTCTTTTCCAAAGAGCCCATATCAAAACCGGTTACCAGTTCTCCGTCCACTCCCCTCACCAGGGGAATTCTTTCCATGAGCGGTTTGTCCGAGATAACTACTCCGGCGGCATGCGTAGAGGCGTGGCGGGAAAGCCCCTCTAACTGCATGGCCACATCGATCAGGCGTTTGACTCTCGAATCGGCCCGATATACTTCCGAAAGGTCCTGGCTTTCAACCAGGGCGTTTTTCAAATTTATATGGTGGCCTACGGAATAAGGGATCATCTTGGCGATTTTATCTACTTCTGAATAGCCAAACCCCATAACCCGGCCCACATCCCGGACTACCGCTCTGGCCAGCATGGTCCCGAAGGTAATTATCTGGGCCACACTGTCTTTGCCGTATTTATTGGCCACATAATCTAAGACCGCGGCCCGCTTTTCATAACAAAAATCGATATCAATATCCGGCATAGATATCCGGGCCGGATTTAAAAATCGTTCAAAAAGAAGATCGTAGCGTAAGGGGTCGATGTCGGTTATCCTTAAAATATAGCTGACAATACTCCCGGAAGCGGAACCTCGGCCGGGGCCCACCGGAATATGGTTTTCTTTGGCAAACTTAACCAAATCCCAGATGATCAAAAAGTAACTGGAAAACCCCGTTCTTTTTATTATGCCCAGCTCGTATTCCAGGCGGTCAAGTACTGCCTGATTTGAATTCGGATATCTTTCCTTTAAATTGTGGTAACAGATTTTCTTTAAGTATTCAAATTCGGTCTCATCCTTAGGCAGGGGAAAATGAGGCAGGTGTATTTTAGAAAAATCCAGGGTAAGGTTGCACTTCTGGGTGACTTCCAAAGTATTTTTTATGGCCTCCGGTATATCCTTAAAAACAGCGGCCATCTCCTGGGGGCTGCGGAAATAAAATGTTTCGCTGTTAAAGCGAAACCTCTGGGGATCAGAAAGAGTGGTCTGGGTCTGGATAGCCAGGAGCGCCTCGTGAGCGAATGCTTCCTCTTTCTCCAGGTAGTGGATATCGTTAGTGGCAATAAGGGGGATGCCTAAATCTTTAGATATTTTGAGCAGACAGGAATTGGCCTTCTTCTGTTCGGACAGGCCGTTTTCCATAAGTTCAAGATAAAAATTACCCGGGCCGAAAGTGTGCAGATAATCATCGGCTAATTTATAGGCCTGGTTTACCTTATCCGCTATAATACAAGAAGGGATTTCTCCCTTAATGCAGGCACTGGAGGCGATTAACCCCTTGCTGTAAGTCCGAAGCAGCTCTTTATCTACCCGGGGCCGGTAATAGAAACCTTCGGTGTGGGCTAAGCTGACTAATTTTATGAGGTTGGAATACCCTTCTTCGTCTTTAGCCAGCAAAAGAAGGTGATAATTAGTTTCTTCGCCGGACTTATACTCCTTATCAAAACGGGAACCGGAAGCAACATAGACCTCACACCCGATTATCGGCTTTATCCCCCTGGCCATGCATAAGTTATAAAATTTTATTACTCCGTACAAATTGCCGTGATCAGTCATGGCTAAAGCCGGTAACTTATATTCGCAGGCCTTATCTACCAGTCTCTCCAGGATGCAAGCCCCGTCTAAAAGGCTGTATTGGGTGTGGACATGAAGATGGACAAAATCGCTGTGCACCATAATCTTAAAAAATCCGAATTTCGAAACCCGAAATTATACTGCTCCCCGTTAAGCTAACACGTGCAATTTAGGAGAAAATCTCCTATAA
>CAZYIM010000057.1:0-10622 GCA_964647565.1 uncultured Methanosarcinales archaeon | reverse complement strand
TTCATTTCTTTTATTCAACCCGTCTTTAATCATACGCATGCCGTTTGCATTGTCGCTGTTGATTGCGCCATACATGATGGCATAGAGTACTTCAGCAGCATACTCACATTTCAATCTGCCTGTTGAGGAAAACAGCATGCTGTCGCTTACATCTAACATAAAGAATATCTCGAAATTCCTGTATTCTTCGAACTCTCTTACTAGGATATCTTTGGCACGCAGGGATGCGCCCCAATCTATCAGACTAGCATCATCGCCATATTCATACTTTCTAAAACCTGTGAACTCCATACTCCTTCCCTTGAACATGGTAGTCCATTCTCCTTGAAGCATCTTGCTTAAGATAGCTTGCCTTACCTTAAGTTCAGCTTGTTTGAACCTTGGCAGAAGATCTAATCTTAACTCTTGGACAGCCATTTTAGTTAAAGTATAGGTACCTTGTCTAGGATCTCTTGAACTATCTGCTCTGTTTTGATCTCTTCAGCTTCTCCTTCGAAATTCAAGAGTATCCTGTGACGCAGAACATTGAAAGCAATCTCTTTAACATCCTTTTGAGTTACATATGCCCTGCCCATTATAATGGCATGAGCTTTTGAGGATATAAAGAGGCTTATACTAGACCTGGGTGATGCGCCATATAGGATATATTTACCCAAATCTATGTTGTATTTTTTTGGATTCCTGGTAGCTTCTACAATCTTTACAATATATCTTTCTATCTTTTTGTCTAGATAGATTTTTTTTACAAACTCCTGAGCCTCATTGATTTCCTCTGGATTGAGGATAGGTTCCAGATTATACTCGCCGAAGTCTGTCAGGGTCATGTTCTGCTTGAGAATAAGGATCTCTTCTTCTGTTGATGGATAGCTTATAGAGAGCTTGTAAAGGAATCTATCTACCTGTGCTTCTGGAAGCTTATAGGTTCCTAGTTGTTCAAGAGGATTTTGTGTGGCCATTACAAAGAAAGGATGTGGCAGTTTGAAAGTCTCCTTTCCAATTGTCACCTGTCTTTCCTGCATACCTTCCAGCAATGCAGACTGTACTTTAGGCGGTGACCTGTTGATTTCGTCTGCAATCACAAAATTTGCAAAGATAGGGCCTTTTACAGTATAAAATCCCTTACCCTCTTCATAGGTGGTAAGACCTATGATGTCTGTCGGTAGTAAGTCTGGAGTGAACTGGATTCTTGAGAACATACAGCCCGTGATCTTTGAAAGTGATTTTATGATCAGAGTTTTACCTGTTCCGGGCACACCTTCAACTAAGGCAAGGCCGTCACATAGGAGTGATTCTATTAGTCCATCGACGATTTCCTTTTGACCAACCACAATCTTACCTAACTCATCTCTTATTTGTTGAATTTTAACCCCATAATATTTGATTTTTTCATCTAATTCTTTTGTTTCAGGAATTTCATAAGCTATGTTTTTCATTTTATCTTTCTTATATTGATATTGATATAAATATTTTACTGTCCTACTTTAGAAGAGTAACTTTACACTATAAGACATAAGTAAATAGATAAAAACATAATATTTATAAACGAGTTCTATTCTATATTGGCTATATGGAATCAAAGAGGGGGGAGTTCGAACTAAATAAAAAAGAGTTAAAAGAAGTCACTTCTAGGAAAATTACGTACCTTATGAGCAAGGACTTGATTGATGATTTTGAGGTTTATTCTCTTGTTAAAGATTTTTTTAGACTATATCTCAATCTTAATTATGAATTCACCTTTGCAGAATTAGAGTCTGAGCTGAAAAACGTCTACCTGAATTATGATATAAGATCTGAATTGTTTACGTTTCTAAATAGCATTGGATACATCGAATATACTGACTACAAGTTTAACCAAAAAGAACTCAAGGAACTATTAGAATCATTTGTTAAAATCGTTGACTCATTAATTATAGGTAACATATTAAAGCAGAAATCCAGGTCTGAAACCCGGTTATTGGCAAAAATATTCCATGTTTCTTCTAGTTCAACTGCTAAAGACAGTTCTACTGCTATAGCCAAAGCCGCAGTTGAAGACGGATCTTCTAAGGCATTTTCAGAGATGAGCGAAGAGTCTTTAGCTAGTAGACCCTCTTTTGAAGTTCCTGAAGGGGCACAAGTAGGTTCGAAAGAAGCAGATCCAGAATCATCTCCAGATGAGCTGAAAAGTAAGATTGAATTGCTATACATGAATCTAAATAAGAATGATATAGATGCTGCTCAGAACTTATACAAATCAATACTGGCTAAATATGAGGCTCTTGATGAAGCGAAAAAAGCTGAGTATTTTGAGGATATAAACAAAATATATGCTTCAATCTCTCAGATTGAGACTGTCTCAGAATCAACAGCCCAACCCGAACCACAAAGAGATGTTGAGGAGCCTGATGCCATCCCTGACGAGATCGGTGCTGATAAGCCTTCTGATTGGGCCTTAGAGACCCCGAAATCTGATCCTGAATACAGCCAGGATGAACCTGAAGTTGACATTCCAAAACTGATTGAGGTTATTGAGATGAGTCTGGCAAAAAATGATGTTGCAACTGCAAAATCAGTTTACAAGGATCTACAAAGAGAATATGAAGAGCTGGATGAGAAGGAAAAACAGCAATATTTTGAAGAAATCAATAAATTTTATTCTGCTTTAAGCTCTTAGATGACGTTTGCTTGTTCTTCTTCTTTTGGTTTTTTTGGTTTTCTTATGCTGTTGATGGTCACGATTGCAGAAATAATCACGAACAAGCCAATACCTGCAAATAATAACTGACTCTGATATATTTTTAGGGTAGACCTAACTTCACTGATCAGAGTTGGCTGCTCTTCGAAGCTTTCACGAGCACTCATCAGGTATTTACAACCATTAATGACACCCTCTAAATGATCAGTTGCTTCCCTGAATTTCTCTGCTCTGATCAGGTCTTCAGCTTTAAGCAGTATTTCCTGTAATTCCATACATTCGGGATTCTGGCTTAACAGATCCCTTGCAAAGGTCACTTTTTGTTCAGCAGCCTCACCCATGCTGCCTTCCATCGAGTTGATAGCAATCTTTACCTTGTCATAATAATTAGGTGTGCTGACATTGGCACCAAGTATAATCTCGAAATTCTCACCAAGCCTGTAGTTGGATATGGTCAGGAAGATCTCTTCAGATGCATTACTTGGAATGTCAGGGAAATAGTCTTTTGTAAGACTGTATTTTATATCTGGGTGTGTTGCATTTAATAACACGTTCAAAGAGACATCAAATAATGAATCGTTCCAGTTGTTCTTAATTGTGATTGGAACCCTGATAGTCCTGTTCCTATATATGGAGATCAGGCTGGGTGTTATGATCTGTAGAGGTACTGGTACAACAACCTCTTCAGGTATGGGTACAGTTATGGTTCGAGATGTTCCTCCTCCTCCAGAGATCTGGGTTTGCTGTTCTGTCTTGTTGGTTACATAGGAAATATTGATCTTTACCATATTAGATGTCTTACTTAGGGTATCATTATCCTCTGCAGTGAAAAGAACATAGCATATGCCCAGTTCTGTAGAATCAACAAACAAGGTGTGATTTATTATCTGTAAGTTGGCTTTATTGCAGGTGGTAGCATTATAAGTCAGTCCACTGGATTCATTACCATCGATTATCTCATTATTGTTTAAATCGTCATCAGGATCTACAAATTTGGCCGAGCCTCCCCAATAGAGGAAATAATTATAGAATGAATTAACATATCCTGTGATAGTGATATTTACAAGGGGAGTTTCCAGATCAGGAGCCCTGTCAACATTGGTGACATTTACTATCCAGGAAAATCTATCTGATTCAAGGGTTGCATCTTCTGCCAAGAGAGTGATATTATAGGTTCCTGCAGAGAAATAATCGAAGGTCCTGTTGTAAGTATGTGTTCTTTCCATAAGCTCTGAACCAGTGATCTCTGTTCCATTAAGATACCACGTATAGGTCATGCCAGTCAGATTCTCATCCGTGGTTGTGTGGTTAAACAAGAGCCAGTTCCTGGTGACATCATCCTGTAAGTTTTCAGTTATATGTAGATAGGTTATTGAATTCAGGAAGTCATTGACTGTCCATGCATTGCTATAGTTGTTGTTCTTGGGCATTCCAAAGGGAGTCACATTAGCAATGTTTGGTGGAGCAGACCTGTTTATAATATTGAAAGTGACGCGTCTGACATCTACTTCTCCAAGACTATCATAGACCGTGATGTTCATTGAATAGTTGCCTGCATCGCCATCTACAGGTCTAAGTACAAATTTGATGGTCGATGTACTATTTCCAGTGATTTGTGACCCTAGGCTGTAGTTTAGAGAATAATTGATCGGCCAGGTGAGTGAAACATTGAAAGTTAGACTATCATAGGTAGATGGTAAGACCAGATCCTTGTCAGTAGCTGCAATATAATAGGTGGCTTCGTGGGTTTCTACTATTGTAAGGGTTGAAAAATCATAGTTAGTGAGTAGGGGGGCATCATTCCTGTTTACAATCTCGAATATGATGACGCTCCAATTTATGGCTCCATGTTCATCTATTACTGAAATATTTACGGTATGATTTCCAATTTCTGCTTGTTGTGGTAAAGCCCAAATCAGGCCGGTTGTTGTGTTTATGGTGAATCCTGAGATGCTTCCATTAACAAATCTGGCTGAATAAGTTATGTTGTCTGCATCTGCATCTGTTGCATTAACCTGATATGTGAAATTAAGGCCTTCGCTAATATTGGTTTGATTCTGCAGTGATGGAATGAAATAGGGTATCTCATTTGGCAGCACTCTTAGGGTCATTACTCTCGAACTATTGCTAAAGTTGATGTCTATTACAGTGATATTTATGGAGTAGTTATTTACATCTGAGCTGTTTGGTGTGAATAAGATTTCGCCATTATTATTTATATCAAAGAAAGCTGCTGTTGAATTGTGGCTGTATGATAACACCTCACCTCCTACATAAAGGTCTGGATCTGTGGCATTCAATTTATAATAGAAACTTCCATGTGCATAAGCAAGAAGATTGCTCATATCGTCTCCTCCAGTGTTCCCTGGATAACCGCTAAGCTGGTTGAGTACAGGCGGATCATTAACATTTATCAGATTTAAAGTTACATTGGTCCACACTGTTTCCTGGGTTTCACCAAGTGTGTTTATATCTGTTACAGAGACATTGACGTGGTCGCACGCGACATGTGTATTAGTTAAGGTATTGTTGAATATGGCTTGGCCTAGACTTAGGTTCCGAGTATTGTTCCATGTACCGTTATTCACAATAGTAAGAGACCAAGGATTGGATAATGGACATGCTATCCCGACCATGTTGAAAATAAATGTATCGTTATTGACATCTGACACATTCACGATCAATGTAAAATTCTGATTTTGTGCTGTCGGCGTAAAACCTATGCCTGTTATGTTGGGTGGTGTATTGACAGGAATAACCTCTAAAAGGAATGGAGATGTCCTGTTGTTGGAGGTGTTCCCCGTATGAAAGATAGTGACATTGATTGAATAGTTGCCTCTATCCCTGAATTCGGGATATGTAGTGGCAGTATTCCAGGACATCACTGCTCTGTAGTCATGTTGAGCATTTTCAGTGACAGATACAATCTCTAATCTTCCTGTTAGGGCAGGGGGCAAGCCTAGAGAGAAGCCAATAGTATCGTTTTCTTCATCCTCTGCCCAGATAAGGTGTCCGTACCTGCCTGTACCGCTATCATAATAGTCGAAGTTGGTTCTATTTCCTTGATAGGTCAGGATATCGTCTGGAAATCCTGCCATGAATATAGGTGTGTCGTTGACAGGAGTTATGTTGAGGTATATAGTTTTCGAGATTCCATAAGCAATACCTTCGATGTTCTCATCTACCTTGAAGTTGACTTTTCTTGTTGTGGGAACATGAATGGAATCCAGATCCATTGCTATCGGGCTGCATCGGATTGATGCTGGATTATTATCAGGAGTAAGAACAGCACATAAGTCTGAGCGGGCGCTTTCTAGAGATAGTACGCTGAATACCAAGGGATCATTGTCGATGTCTGATGAATTTATTTGGTATAGGAAATTCTGATCTTCATAGACGTGTGTCCAGTTAATTACGACATCACTATTCCAATCTCTGACGTGGGGTGGTTCTGGGGGTGAATTGCTGATCACAACTGCATACCAACTAGTTAGGGAGGGGGGGATACCGTCTGTAATGGTAATTGAGCAGTTCCAAGTGTCTCCTTTGGATGTCTGACTGTTTTCAATTATATCATAGCTGCTCAGCACGGTCTTGTTCAATATGGAAACGCCATTTCTATACCAGCTGACATTGGTCTGTATTGAGTCTGTTGCATTCCAACTGCAATTCAAATTGGTACGGGACATAACTTCAGATAGATTACCGCCTGTGATTGGTGGTAGATTGTTTATGGTAGGATCTGAATCGAAAGTTATTGCAGATACCAGAAGCGATAGTAATACTAATATGCTGATTGTCAAAAGGGCATATTTGGTCTGTTTTTTCATTTTTTAATCCTTTCTAGTATCTCTATAATATGATCTTTAAGGGTCTGCTCGTTCTTAGCAGCATTTATCTTCAAGTTTTTATGTACGTTTTCTTTGATCTCGATGTTGATATTAACCATTTTTAATTTCTAGTTCTAGGGTTTTCTGGATGAGCTCCTTCATAGTTATACCTTTTTCAATAGAAATTATTTTGAGGTTCTTATGCAGCTCATTCGGAATTATGATGTTTATGTTGGGCATTTTACTAAGTTATTTAACTTATTTTATTTAATAAACTTATCTAAACAAATTAACTATTTTAAATTAATTAACTTATTCAACTATTTATAAATTTTCTCCTTTTTTTAGAACAATTTATGCTCAGAAATCTTTTTTTTTCTAATTTCTCGCGTATAAGTTTTTTCCTTTTTCAAGGCCAAGAATTAGGTTTAGAACTATATTTTCCAGCTGATCACATACTTGATCTCATCAAACAAGCGAGCAAAATCCTCATAAATCTTCTTCTTCTTGTCTGGATGCAGATCATCGTAAATATTGATTATCTCAATGTATTTTTTCTTACAGATCTCGACTTCGTTGAAAAGCATGGCAATATATGTATTGTAGATCATCAATCTGGTCTTTTCAATCTTGCTTACACCTGTTGTCTCTATCTTCTTCTCAGCGATCTCCTTGCCAATGTCCTCTTTGACGAATCTTGAAGTCAGGTATACCAAGACTCTGGATTCTTCAATCATGTTCTCTATCTCGAGTTGGTTCAGCGGGAGTTTACCACTCTCTAGATCTATGATCTTTTCAGCAAAGGATGTAAGAATACGATTAAGGGTTTCTGGGTACTTCAGACGCTTTATCTTGACATTAAATTCGTCCATCTTAAATGCCGAGGGCAGATCCATGAGTTTTTTATAGAAATATCTCATGATTGAAGAGATTATCATACGGGATTCTTTGAGCTTTTTGGCTTTTTTCAAGCGTTTCTCTAAAGCTAATAACATTTCCATGATAATCTTCTTTTCTTTGTCAGCAAGAAGAATAGGCTTTATGATCTGGCCAGCAAGTTTCCAACCCAGTTTGGCAACACTTGCGTTTATCTGTTTGTGGAAGTAACCATAAAGCAGGATCAATAAGGCTGCTGAGATAGTTGTTATTATCAGAAGGGGTGTGATCTTTGCCTGGGCGTCAATAGGTATGGGCATTTGGACTTCAGCACAAGGATCGCAAGGCCCGCCACAGTCAACTCCTTCCTCACATGCATCATCATGACAGTTCTTAATGTCATCTGAACAGGTGCCAATATAGATACAGGATTGGGTCGCAGGAGGCATGTTATTCTGGGTTCCACAGTCGTTTTGGTCGTAGCATTCCCTGGTTTGGGTATTGTCAGGTTGACAGGGAGCCCATTCATCACAATGCCAGTCTTCTACACAATTCTCTTCTACTTTGTATTCACAGGATTCTGTCAGATATTGTTCATAGCGGTCTGCATCACAGCCATTTACGTCAACACATTGTCTGGTTCGGCTTCCATCTGGCTGACAATCTCCCCAGGGGAAGCATTTCCATTCAGGTACACAAGGTAAAGACATGCCGGCACCACCCATAGATGCACCACCTGCACCTTCACCTGCTGCCCCACCAGATCCGCTGCCCTCAGTAGCGCAGGAGGCCTCAAGTTTGACCCAATTGCTGTAGTTGGTCAGATTATGCGGAGCAGCTCGGGATATATCTATTGCAGTAAAAAAAACATTCTCAATGCCACACCAGGATGATGAAAGGTAGACTTCGCTTGAATTCAATATCGTGATAATAATATTTTCATTACCAGTCACATTATATCTTAGAGTATCATTGTCAGGATCTGCAAAATATTCATCTAATACAAAAGCACTGACTGATGTGTTGGCAGGCCAGACCGTATCAGACAGATTTGCAATTGGATATGGTGCATAGTTGTAATCCTTAACAATGAACATGGGCCATGTGTCATTGCAGGCAAAGCATTCGTCCTCTTCCCATGATTCATCTGCAATCACAGATATTTGGCAGATATATCTTCCGTCAGAATAGTCAGCTTCAAGATAACTCTCGTCGGGAGTGAAGTTTATCCACCCATCAGATGTCATTTGAAAGATGGGTCCTCCTCCCGGGTTTCTTTTTGGAGGTGGGCAATAAGATACCATATGTACTGTTAGATTGGTTTGCGAATGGTTGAATTTTGCTGAATAGTTCTGCCGTTCGTATAATGTGAAATCAGCTGATCCCAGGACATCAATTACTTCTGTGATACAAATTGTAACTTTACCCTGTTTAACAACCGCCCCGCTTGGGGCCGCATCAGATGAAGTTTTATAGGTTGTATACGTGATTAACGCTGTCTGTAGAACAATCAGAATAATTGTAAGATAGGTTATGAAAATAAGAAATTTCTTTTTCATTATATCAATTACCGCACAATGGACTATATAAAATTTTTGCTCACTTAGGTTCGTATCTGGTATATTTTTAGAGTGCCACTATAATTCCTGTCTTTAGCAGTATCCTCTGGCACAGTCATACTTACCTTAACATCCCTTATTTCATCAGGCTCCAGATAGAAGCTTTCCTCTGCAATGCCCATCCAGGGAGCTACTTCGCCTGAGAATTCAAGTTGGATAACCAAGGTCTCGCTTAGATTATTATGAACATATATCTTTCTGGCAGCTTCTCTGCCAGGCTCTAAAATACCAAATGGCAGGGCATTATTGTCGACCATAAGCGCTATACCTTCTACATCCTCTATTTTAACATCAATATCAATCACGCCTACTCCTATGACTGTAGGCATACTATTGCTTTTCAGGAAGAGTGTATATGCGACTGAAGTGAGACCAATGCAAATAAAAAAGATCATTACTATTAGAATTATCAGTTGGTTTCTCTTCATTTTATTTCAGCACCCTTATTCTTTTCAGCAAGAAAAAATTGAATATAATCAATATCAGGACCACAACAAGCACTATTCCTATTATGATGGTTGTATTATTGATGCTTAGTTTAGTCTTGGTACTCTTAGAATCAGAGTTTTTTTGTTCGGGCTTTAGGAGCTGGAGGATAAATGTTTCTTCTACGCCTGGTTCGTTATTCATGGTTATGCTTACTTTTACTGAATAATTGCCTTCTTCCCAGCTTCCATCTGTTGTATCCCAATAAGTGGATAGTTTGGCACTACCGAACTGGCTGAGGTCTGTAGGTGGTGTTTTCAATAGAAGTTTTTGATCGTCCTTATTTATCTCAATGATACCATAGACATTTATTAATTTGGAGTTCCATCTGCTGGAAACTACAATATCCAGTTTGCTTATCGTGTTAATATCTGCTCTTGTTGTGAAACTGTCAATGTCAATTGTTCGTGTGCCTATCTTGAATGGTGCATGATGTACTTCGGTATTGCCATCCCAGTATAATGTGGCTTTTACATCATAGTTGCCATTGGGCAGGTTAAGGCTGGGTGTGCTTCCTTGGAGAGTAACTTCTTCTTTAGAAGCCAGATTAGAGCGGGTGTCAGTTGAGAATGACCTGACAACAGCACCAGATTTATTGCTAATCTCTATATCTGCTTTAAGACTGTTGATAGTCTTCTGACCAAAGTTAGTTATTTCTAACTTTGCTATAATATCTTCTCCTTCATTGATATAGGGTATCTTGAACTCAGATTCTGTATATTTATCTGGATGTAAAACATAAACTCCAACTGCTACGATTGCACATGTTACCACATTGAACATGCCGGCTTCACCAGATTTCTTAGGCTCTTCGCACAGATTTATGAAGGTCCCTTGCATACCCGGAGTCTGCAGATGTTCTGGAAGTTCATCAGGTAACTTCAAATTGAAGCTAAAGCTTGCTGCATCCCTGGGCGTAATTTTTTCGAATCTAGTAGTTGATAGCTCAACATAGTCTGCAAACGCACCTTCTACCTTAAGGGTATAGTTGGTTGGCGGAGTGATAGTTGCTATTAGGTTGTAGCTCCTTGAAATCTCAAGACCCGGTTCATAGATTACATGAATTTTTCCGTCACCTGCAAAACCAACTGCAGAAACAGAGGGAATTAAAGCTATTAAAATGAAGAAACAAACTAT
>CAZYIM010000056.1:0-11484 GCA_964647565.1 uncultured Methanosarcinales archaeon | reverse complement strand
ACTCTCAATAATATCTTTATTATCATTATCAGTCATTTTTTATTTCTCCATTTTTGCAACGTATTTTGAATAAATCTTATCACATCCATTTCGTTCTTCAAGGATTTGAGATGAAAATAATCTATCCCTTCTTCCCTTGCATCATATTTCATCTGAAAAACATTAGCAAATTTAGATTGGAAATCTTGCTCTAGTCTTGAATCTGTCCTCATCATAGGGATATAAAGACCTTTACGTTGCGGAGTATTGCCATTTAAGGGTACAATAGCTAGATTGAATTGAGCTGCTTTTCCAGATAATCCTTCGATATACTCGTTGATATATTTGTTACTGGAATTTAGAAAATCCTCACCATGTTGTGGCATCGACAATTTCACCATCACATCTCTATAATAATCTGAAGGCGGCTTGAGATAATACTCTAATCTTTGATCAGTTAAAATCTTAAGATACCTGGAAGGAGGACTCCCATATTCAACCATGCGAAATACAAATCTATCAATAGGAACTACTGCTTTATGGAATAATGCAATCTTATTCCACTGCACCTCAAGATCTTCTAATTTAAACTCGCCATCATTAGCATTGTAAAGTCGTTGATTAGTCATGCTAATATCATCTTTATCGAACAATACCTGAAGGTGATCCTGCCCTGAAATCTGAAACAGATCGTGAAAATCAGGTTCGCCCTTGGTTACATCCTTAGGCTTCCTTCTTGGCTTCCTGCCAGATGTAGTATTCTCAATAATATTTTGATCGTCTTCAGTCATTTTTTATATCTCCAGTCTTTTAAGGTATTTTTAAGAAAAGCTTTGGCTTCTTCTTCATTTTTCAAGGAGTCTAGGTGGAAATAATCAATTCCTTCTGCATTAGCATCATATTTCATCAGAAAAACATTAGCAAATTTAGATTTAAGATTATCATCCAATCTATTATCAGTTCTAAGCATAGGGATGTAGAGACCTTTTCGTGGCGTATTATCTTGATCCAGAGCCACCATTGCCAGATTATGTTGGCCATTTTTCTCGTTTAAATCCTTGATAAAACTGTTTATGGCAAGATTGCTGGAATTGCGAAAATCCTTACCTGCTTTTGGCACAGACAATTTAACCAATACGTCGCCAAACGTTTTTTGAGGTGCCATAAAATAATACTCACATCTTAAACCCCCCACAATCTTGAGGTATTTCACATCATAGCCGCCAGCATAATCTCGAGATACTAGACTATTCGCAAAAGTATCGATAGGCACTATCGCGTCATGGAATAAAGAAACTTTATGCCATTGCACGTCAAGTATGCCTAAATCAAATGTTCCATCATTATCATGCTCAATCCGTTTCCTTGTCATGCTAATATCCTCTTTATTGAACAATGCTTTAAGATGACCTTCACCTGTAGTTTGGAATATATCAAAAAAATTGGGCTGTCCCTTTGTTCTATCCTTTAGCTTCCTCCTCGGCTTCCTGCCAGATGTAGTATTCTCAATAATATTGTCTTTATCAGTCATTTTTCCCTCCTATAATCATTAATTGCAGCCTTTAGCATCGGTCCTATCTTTTCTGGATAGTGAGTTGAATTCACAATTGAGAATTGAACTACAGATAGGTAATACTCATCCCCACTCTTGCATGCATATGATTTCTCATATTTCCTGTGGAATATGCAGAATTCATTTCCTTTCATAGGCACAGGAATGTGATTGTGGTAGTAACTCAAAGGTATGTAGAGGCTTTCCCTGTATTTTTTTGGCCCTCTTTTGAAGAATATCTCCATGTGGAATGAGTCTCTTATTTTCTTCTCTTTCTCCAAACAGTTTTCAGGACCAAAAAGGTTATCAAAAGGATACTCTTTCTCCCGATGAGATGGAAGGCTGACATGAACCATGTCAACACGCTTCATCCCAGGTATCTTATAGATAGAATAATCTGAACTTATGACATGATATGATTCAACAAAGTAGCCATTCTGGAAAACTTGCTTTGCTATTTCATCTAAAGGCAATATGGTACGGTATTCATGATCAACCAAAGGTTTAACAGTCGGATGCAGATTTATCTGACTAGCTGGTTCAAGAATCTTTCCTTGTCTCCTAATGTGATTTTTACCACCTGATATGAGCTTGTCATGATATTCAACAAGTTCAAAAGCAAGAGCTTCATTGAAAATCCTGCTGTCATTAAATGAGTTGACACTAACTTTAGAATTCCCCAGATTAACATGAGTTATCTTCTTCCAGCGTTTTCTCCTTCCAGGGCCAGCTTCGATAATATTCATGTTCTGCCTCCATTATATTTCTCAATGACATCCTTGAGCAGTTGACCCATTTTCTCTGGAAAGTGCGATGAGCCTACAATTGAAATGAAGATCGTAGGGTGGGGATACTCCTCAGGAACCAGCCCCTTAGCTTTATCATATCTCTTATAGAATATGCAGAATTCATTATTTTGCAGCTCTGCAGGAACTAGTTCATGACAGCTGTCCAGGGGTATGAAAAGAATTTCACGTGGTTTTTTTAGCTTCCTTTTGAAGAATATTTCCAGGTAATACGATTGTCGCGTTGCTCGATAAGTAATTTCTTTATCTAAGAATGTTTCTTTAAAATCATATTCAGGTTTTGTATTTGAAGGAATTTTTAAACGAGCCATATCAACATGCGGCATATCAGGCACATTAAAAAAACAATAAACATCATCGATTGTATCTCTCTGTACCACATAGACGCTGTCTTTGAAAACATCATTAGCAAGCGCATCTAATCGAAGAATGCTGTTGGGTTCTTTCTTGGCACAAGCTAGGACAGTAGAATTCATCTGTATCTGGTCATCTGCTAAAAGCCACTGTTTATCTTTTTCCAGGTTTTTCTTGAATCCCTTTATAAGATTATCATGAATACGGAAGGTCTCATCACTAAAGACATTATACCAGATCATGTTGCCATTATAATCTGCAACAGCAACCTCCTTGCCATTCAAATTCACCTTATTTATCGTCTTCCAGCGTTTTCTCCTTCCAGGGCCAGCTTCAATCAGATTCATTTGCCACCCCCATACTTGATTATTGCTCTTTGTATGCCTGCCTCAAGCGAGCCTCTCGAACTACAGACATCATGATATCTTAGGATCATCCTGGGCGGTTTGTGTTCTGATCCTGGATAGAACCTGTAGTTGAAGACATGACTATATTCGCTTTTGGTCTCACTAGGTATTCGAGTGTCATACCTTGCCAGGGGGATTAGCAGGCCTTCTCTCATTTTACCCTTTAACAGGATATTAAGTGTGAAATTATCCTGGGAGAACTTAAGGACCTGCCACTGGGACACAAAATCAGTCTCTGCAAGAGCAGGCCATGTTTCCTGGAAGTCAGCAATCTTGAAAAGATTCAATCTTGCAATCCTGACCTGGGGGAATCTAGGCACATCGGTAAAACAGTACTCAAGGGCCTCATTGGTCTCTGTTTTTTTATAGCTGGCCCCCAAAAACATATTCTCACAGACTTCACACAGAGAAGCCAGCTGTCTTCTTTTTGCCAGGGCTGCATAAAAAGGGCTCTCTTCAATCGATCCTTTTTCCAAGACATTGCCTGTTTTCGGAATCTCACGGACCAAATCATAGATCAAATCCTTTTCAAGATAAGGATTGAGGAATCCCTGGCCAGTGCCAGTCAATACCCTCTTGTATTTATCCATGATCTCTCCATATATAATTCTGGACTTCTTGATTTTCTTCTTCTTGCCGGAGCTGGGTTCATGGACTATTATATTGGGATCCGGACTAACCTTATTAAATCCGTCTTGATAGGCTTTTTGGGATATTATTGTCATTTGCCACCCCCGTATTTCTCAAGCACAGATACCAAGCCTTTTTCAAGACCAGACTCTGTTCGATAAGCAGAATGATATGTCATCCGGGAGTTGGCCTGGAACCAGGAGACAAGGAACATATGGCCTCTGTAATCCCTGACTTCTCCAGGTATTCTACCATCCAGAGTATTTGTCGGAATCAGTATGTTATTACCTGTGTACTCCCTTTTCCCACTTGGAAGCATATCAAAAGCAATGTAAAAAGTCATCTTTTCAGTAGAAATAAGTTGGTTACTAGCGTAAACTTTATTGCCTGAAGAGTTTGAGATAAGGGTTGAGTTTTTTGCTTTTTTTCTTCTCCATTTAAAGTCTAAGGTTGTGAACCTGGCCATAGACAAGTTAGGATATCTCTTATCTTCAAGCAGGTAATAATGTACAAAATCATCACGCTCCATCCTATGGTAAGGCACGCCAGCAAATACAGATTCTATTATGGGAACAATATCCAACATTTCAGGAGTCTTTTCAGCCATCTGTTTAAGCCTTTTATGCTCCTTTATGCTGCCTTTTTTGAATTCAGGAAACCCAGAAAAAATCGCTCTGGAACTGGGCCTAACCTCTTTATCTATATCCCTCATTATAGCGTACTTTTTCTCAGGATATATGCTTCCACGCGGCGATGAGTCCAGATCCCTAATATAGTCAGCAAGGACTTTACTGTTCTTTGGCGTCAAGACTTTGGGTATTTTCTTCTTCTTGCCGGATTCAGGCTTATGTATTATTCCCTTGCTACGTAGGACAGGAGGCCACTTGAATGGTGGTGCTAGACTCATTTTCGACCTCCATACTTGATTATCGCATCCCCTAGCGAGTGGAAGAAATGCTGATCAGGATTACAATAAGGTCCTCGCTTCCTGGCCTTAGGGCAGTTGGTAACCAAAGCACCATTATCATGATAGTATATCTCTGCTTTCTTCCTCATGAACTTGACATAGAAGATGTGCCAGAGATTGCCCTTATTATGCTCAGGTATCCTGGGATCTCCCTTCATCAGAGGTATGTAAAGCCCTTCTATGATCTTGCTCTTCTTATCAGACTTGAAATATATCTGCATGTTAAACCTGCCCGGCCCCCATTCATGAAGAGCTTTCCAAATCTTGGTCAATTTGGGATTCTGGACATAATGCTCCAAGCTTTTTTGAAAGGTAGAATTCATCTTAGGAATCTTCATTTTATTATCAACATCCGGAACAGAGATTTGCATTAACTCGATCGATGGATGAGAAGGAATGTTTGAAAAACAATATTCATGTCCAATAAGTCTATTTACAATTAATTTTATTGGGGAGTCATGAAAATCAGAACCTTCACAGAATTTTCCAATTCTTGCAAGTGAGATCATCCAGACTCTATTGAGTGAGAGAGGCTCAAAATATTCCAGATTTTTGAAGTAGTCTGACGAAAATCCCTTTTCTTCTGTTTTCTTTGTATTATTTATGTTATCATAATACTCTTCTAAGTTTTCAAACGGGTTAAACAAACCAGCCCACCAATCCTGGACAGTATAAAGAGCTTTAGTCTTCCTCTTCTTCTTTATCTTTCCAGGTCCGGCTTCAATCAGTTTGCTCATTTTCTGCCTCCGTACTTGATTATCGCATCATCTAAGGAGTGGAAGAAATGTTGGTCGCGGTCGCATTTCTTGACCTTCTTGCAGCCTACTACAGGCCCGATATTATAATCATGATAGAAAACTTCTGCCTTGCTATTTGCATAGAACTTGACATTGTAGATATGCCAGTCAAAATCCCTGTTAATTTCATGTATTAATGGATCCCCCGTCACAAGAGGTACATAAAGTCCGGCCTTGACCTGGCTATCCTTTCCTGTCTTGAAGAAGATCTGCATATTAAATGCATCCGGCCCCAAATCCTCAAGCGCATTCCAAATGTGCACCATCCTATTGTTAGTTAAATATTGAGGCAGTGCCTGTTGAAAGGTCGTGTTCTTATTCTTGTCGATTATCAGCTCATCTTGTAATTTAGGGATTGTAATCTGCATTAACTCGATCGCAGGATATTTTGGAACATCAGTAAAAAAGTACTGAAATCCTCTTTCATCACCGGATATTGGCAGCTTTGAATAATTGTAATTTGAACCTTCGAAGAGTTCTGCCAATGGTTTTAGATCTATCATCCATAACCAATAGAAAAAAGACCTTTGGAATATCTCCACTCCTTGAATATATTTTGGTTTGAATGGTTCTTCACCACAGGTTCTTGCCTTCTCAATTCGTTCTAAGTAGCCTTCCATGTCTGTAAACGGATTGAAGAAACCACCTTGGTGATAAAGGATCTCGTGGATTGGAGTCTTATCTTTGAATTTTTTCTTTATCTTTCCAGGGCCAGCCTCGATCAGTTTGCTCATTTCTTACCTCCATATTCTAGAATGGCTTCTTCTAATGCATGAAGGAATTGGTCATCCGAAGCCAACATATTTTTCTGTAGTCCATAAGTACCATTTTTACAATATAGTAAATCATGATTACAATGCATGTAAGGGAAAAGCTCTGATTTTATTGGCTGTGCATAATGCCTGACCTTGTAGATGTTCCAATAGTTATCCTTGTCTTTGTCAGGGATCCTTTTGTCCACGTTCATCAAAGGAATGAAAAGACCCTTCCTGATTGAAGGATTATCATCATCATGCTCGAAGATTATGTTAAGGGTTAAAAAATTTAATTTACGATTTTTTATTGCAGGGTACATGTTATAGACATGTTTTGACTTTAACAAACCCCTATTTGCTTCAACAAAAGGATTATCTGATTGATCGGAAGAGTGTGCTCCAAAGTATCTTGGCAATCCTAATGTTACAAGCTCTATTTGTGGAAAAGAAGGTATCTTTGCTATCTCAAATCTGAAATGTGTGTATTCTGTATATCCCTTAAAAACAGCATCTTTAAAGAGCTCTTCAACAGGTTTGATCGGATCTATGAAAATTATTCTGTCTTTCGCCAAGTTTTCTAAAAATTCTGCATCTCTAAAACCGATTTCATTTATTCTTTCTTGGCTGCTCATCACGCTCGCCAAACGAGATCTATATAAGAGCTCTTTAGAAAAAGGACTCTTCATACCTGGAATCTTGCCTTTAGAAGTAAATATTGGCGATATCTTTCTCTTTTTCTTTATCTTGCCACTTCCAGCTTCGATCAGTTTTTTCACTTTGCGCCCCCATACTTCTTCACTGCTTCCTTAAAACAAAATTCAAAATGATCTAGAGGTGTACAAATTTTATTGCCGTGATAGCAATCTTCAACCGGCCCATTGATAGTCTCGTAAAGATACAATTCTGATTTTCGATCCTTTGCATAGTATTTTGCATAGAAAATGTGCCAGCTATTGTCAACGGTTTTATCAGGGATCCTGATATCGCCTGAAAACAAGGGAATATAGAGCCCTTCTCTGATCTGTGCTTTTTTATCAGCCTTGAAGAATACTTGAAGATTAAAGTGGTTTGGACTCCCCTGAGTAATCGCATTCCATATCCCTGATAGTCCAGGAAGGGATATATGGTTTTGAAGGCTTCTGAATAATGCTTCGCCCTTTCGTTTATATGGAAATTTGATATTGTCCTGAAAAGTAGGAAGGTATAGATAAGCATATTCAATCTGAGGTAAATTCGGTATAGAACCAATTTCATACACAATTACATTTGAATTTTTATACTCTCTTTTATTATATTTAGAACCCTCAAACAATTTCTCAAAAATAGTTGGCTGTAGAAGAAAAAAGGGTTTATTTGGCTCGCCAGCTATTTTCTTATACTTATCCTTATTCTTAATCGTACCCTGTTTAAAAACATTTGTTGACTCTCGAAAACTTTCAATAGTATTCAAATGTTCCTTAATATCATCGAATGGCGTTTTGAAGCCAAAATAATTACCTGTGATCTCTATGATTAACTCGAGTTTCTTCTTCTTTTTCTTCTTCCCAGAACCTGCATTGATTACCTTCATTTGATACCTCCGAGTTTTCCGGGCGAGGTTCCAGCAACTTGTTGCTCAGAACCTCCCTGCTCCTTGATGGCCTGCAGAAGAGTCTTTTCAAAGCACTCTCGCTTCACGCAGTCAGGATGCTTATAGCTTTCGTGATGCTTAGAACAGGTTGCATACTTGTAGACTTCTTGCTTTTTAGGTTTTTTATGATAGACCATAGAAAGAATGTTCCAGCGGTTGGCATCCATGTCTATATGCGTATAACCATTTCCAGGCAAAGCAGGAACATAGACAGCCTTCCCGATATTACTATTTTCAGCAGACTTGAAATGTATCTTCAGGCTAAAATCGCTTCCGCCATAACGAGTAGATCTCCATATCTTCATGATGTCAGGTGTCTTCATGCAGCTCTGGGTATATCTGTACAGGGATTTATTGTATTCATAGTTCTCATTATCTTCAATAGAGTCCCATACTTTAGGAAGGTTAAGAATGGCCAGCTCTATATTCGGGAACTCAGGAATATCTTCCATATAATATTCTGAATCCTTGGGTTCTTCATTATCTGTTTTTAATACTAGTTTTGCGCCCAGAAAATATCTCTCAACGAAGAGAGGATCAAACAACCAGGCGTCCTGCCCAATCAGACTCTGGAAGAATTCTGCATTCTCAATATCACCTTGCTCTAGTATGTGTTTAGAATTCCTCAAATAAGATAATTTCTCAGTGTAATAACTATCAAATGGGCTGCCACCAACAGAATTTCCATGATAGGTATTTAACAGCTGTTTCTTTCTCTTTTTCTTGATCTTTCCAGATCCAGCATTGATAATATTCATCTGATACCACCATCCTCCTTGATGCCTTGTATCAATGCTTTCTCAAGGCATTTTCGACTTACACATCCTGGTTCTGCAGGCTGGTCAAAGGTATTAGAACAAGAAGCATAGTTGTAGATCTCGAACTTCTTGGGTTTCTTGTAGAATTTCAATGTGAAGATGTTCCAGCGGTAGTCATCTGATTCTTCAGGTGTCTTTGAGTCGCCTTGGATCATAGGAACATACAATCCTTTCCGGGTTTTGCTCTTAGGAGAAGTTTCAAAATATATCTGCAGATGGGGTGTAAAGCTTCCTCCACCAATTACATACCATAACTTAGCCAAATCTGGAGTTTTAAAATAAAATTTCTCTTTTCTCTTCCGCGATTCATCCCACGAATCATGCGGTTTTTCATCTGCATCTCTAATGGTGGGCATATACAATGAAGCAAATTCAATATTAGGAAAAGCAGGGATATTACAGAAATAATATGTTGGATTATCATCATGCTTGACTTTTTTATATTTTGAAGCATCAAAGAGTTTTTCTATGATTTCCAGGTTGAACAACCAAATATTTTGCTCGATAAGATGATTGAAATAGAATTTATTGTCTATTGATCCAAAAAATACTTCATCTGATTTTTGAACTTTCTTAAGCCGAATAGGATATTCACTTCCTATCTCATATGGATTTCGCATCATACGATCGCCAGAGGTGAAGGTTTTCACTGGTTTGTTCTTTCTCTTTTTCTTTATCTTACCGCTTCCAGCTTCGATCAGCGGGCTTGTTTCTTTGTTTCTTGATTGGTTCATTCTTGATTGGAAATCTATTTTATTTTTTTTCACCAGGTAGCCCAAGTGTCTCACGCAGCACTCCAAGCAGTTTGTCCCGGTCGTATTGTTGCACATCATCCACATTCAGAGTTTTGTCTTCTGGCAGGTAGCTCAGGGTTATGATATGTCCTGGTTTATTCTGCAGACGCTCAGGCACAGTATCATCATCCCGAAAAAATGGTACGTGCCATGCTTTGTTTTGACAATGGTAGAACTCATCCAGAGCAATTAAGGTCAGCCCGGATGTTTCTGATCTTTGAAAATCTTCGATTGTCTTATTTATATCATCATTAGAGAACGCAAAAAAATTATCAGGCATTTCTGGCTCAAAAATCCTTGCAAGATAACTTTTACTATGATTTATAAAAACATATTTCTCTAGATGATCAGGATTATTTATTTCTATATGGTCCCTTTGTTGGGTATCATAGGGTTTGACAAGATCAACAAGCAATCTACCAGTCCCAACAACATCATAATGGAAACTTGCAACATCATGCCAATTTTGAACGTCATTCGAACCAAAATATCCTTTACTTTTACCGTTAGTTATTCTCCTTACAGTCATATCAATCCATTTCGGATCAAACATACACTTAAATCCCTCTTGCAAGAAAGGACATAGAGTTTTTTGTTTCTCCTCTGCCTTCAGCTTCCTCCTCGGCTTTTTGCCAGGTTCATGATTCTCGATTATATCATCTTTTTCAGTCATCTTATCCCTCCTAATTCCTGAATTGCATCTTCTAATCCTTTCTTGAAAAATTTATGAGTTTGAGTCTTCCCTGCAAAAATAGTGGGTCTTCCACCACCTTCTTTGCCCAGCTTGTTAAATCCAATTCCTCCCTGCAATCGATAATAGAACAGCTCTGTCTTGACTGGCTTGGTATTATAGTGCTTGGTCGAAAAGATATACCACAGATTGCCCTGCCATTCATCAGGCATGATATGGTTGCCGACCATTAGAGGTATGTAAAGACCTCTCATATAACGGTCATTATCAGGCTCCTGGCCAAAGATGACCTGCATAGAATAATGATGGGGGTGTGGACCATTGCCCTCACCCATGTATTTTATCAGCTCTTCAGATTTCATAAAATACTTGTAGTGCTCTGGCGGTTTATGATATATGCTGCTCTTCCTATCAGGTTCGACAGGCATGTCAAATCTTACCCATACCACCCCAGGGAATCTTTTCGGATCAACAATGGTGTACCTGTCACTATCGTATCCTTTATTGATAGATCCTTTATCTCCAAGGAAATACTCCTTTGCAAACCTACAGGGATTAACATGCAACATACATTCCTCCACTAGCTTGTCAAAAGAGTCAGAATTCCTGATACTCTGATAGTCAAACAACTCACCTTCTCTTAGTTTAACCAGCTCTTTAGTGAATTTATATTTTGTATTGAATGGATTAACAATATCAAACGGGTTGAGCTCGCTGCCTACAAGGGTTTTGAAAGGAGGCTGCTTAGGCCTTTTCTTTATCTTTCCAGGACCAGCTTCAATCAACTCGCTCATTGCTCTCGACCTCCATATTTTTGAATTGCATCCTCAAAACAACCCTTGAAATGCAGGTCAGGAGTACAGAGGGAATGACCATGACAATTGAGCAGCGTCCTATCTATAGTTTCATGATAATAGAGCTCTGATTTGGCATTCTCTTTGAAGAACTTAGCGTAGAAGATATGCCAGAAATTGTTCCTTTTTTCTTCAGGAACCTTGCTATCATCTGCAATCAAAGGAATATAAAGGCCATGCCGAACCTGGGTCTTTTTAGGGGCTTGGAAATATATTAGGATATTGAACAAATCAGGCCCATATTCTTGCAGGGGTTTCCAGATTTTAACTAGTTTTGCAGCTCTTAGATATCTGGTCAGACCGTTTTCCAGACCATTTCTAAGGCCTTTTTCATATTCATTATTGACAATGGGCAGAGTTATTTCTGCAAACTCAATCTGTGGAAAATTCGGAATATCTACAAAGCGATAAGTATATACTTGATCATTAGTATCGTTCTGCTTAATATAT
>CAZYIM010000055.1:10428-11989 GCA_964647565.1 uncultured Methanosarcinales archaeon | reverse complement strand
TTGATGTTTATAAAACTTATGGTGGTAGTTAATGAAAGATTTATATACTATTTCAATCTGTCTGAACTTCTATGTACATCGCTATACTGTCAAATGCAATCGCTCCAGAATCTATTGGGGGTACGGAAACCCAGACTGCTGGCCTGGCCAAGCATCTTGCAAAAAAGCATAGGGTGACGGTCTATATTCGGGGAAAAAAAGGCAAGCCCAAGAGCGAGCAAAGAGATGGATATATCCTGAAACGAACAGGTTCATTCGGGTTTAGTCTTCCAACAGGAAGGCATATCAGTTCAACATTGGCCCAGATTAAGAAAGATAAAAAAAAGATAGATGTTCTTTTGTGTATGAGCATAGAAGAGGGATTTATCGGTGTTCTTGCAAAAAAACTTTACAGAATACCTGTAATAACTTGGATTAGGGGTGGAGACTGGTATCTGAAAAAGTCTTTCTTAAGCAGGTTGAGGAAAAAACTCACTTTGAATAATTCTAATTTGGTCTTGGCTCAGACAGAGAAGATAAAAAAAGAAGTCAGAGTTATATATCCTAAAACTAAATTAGAAGTTTTGCCCAATGGTATCGAATTGACTAATGAAAAGGCTGATGGCAACAAGATTGTGTTTGTGGGCAATCTTATCAAAAGAAAGGGTGTGAAATATCTTATCGAAGCAGTGAAAGGCCTTAAAACAGAGACCTTGATTGTCGGTGCTGGGCCTGAGAAAGGGAGTCTTAAAAAGCTTGCTGATGAGAATGTTTGTTTTGTTGGCAGGGTTGAACCCCAAGATGTCCGCAATTATATGAAACGGGGAAGAGTTCTAGTTTTGCCTGCCATCAGAGGTGAAGGCCTGCCGAATGTTTTAATTGAAGCCATGTCTTTAGGCTTGCCTGTTGTTGCAACAAGAATGGCAGGCATTCCAGATATTGTCAAGGATGTCAAAACAGGATTTTTAGTCAAGCCTAATAACTCGGATGAGCTAAGAAAAAATATAATAAAATTATTAAATGATACTCATTTGCATGACAAAATGAGAGCCTGCTGTCTAAAAGAGGTTCAGGCTTATTCATGGGAAAAAATAATGAAGAAACTAGAAAACATGTTCAGTATTTATATTAAGGGTGATGAAAGAAAATGCAAGTAGTCAAGGAGGACATTCCGGACATCAACAGGTACATAATTAAATACGAGTTTGATGTTATTCAGTGGATAAAAATAGATTTTGACCCGTTGGTTTCCTGGATTAAGAAATATTATGACCTGACTTCTGAGTCCAGAATATTGGAAATAGGCTGCGGAACTGGCTGGCTGCAGATTATAGCAAATAAAGAAGGAATTATTTGTGATGGTATTGAAATTAGCCAGCAGTTAGTGAAATTTGCAGAAGACTTGGCTTCAAAGAATAATGCTAAAGTTAATATTAAGCTGGCCAATATAGAAGAGACTGATCTTAAATCTGAGCATTATGATGTTGTTATCGCCAATACTACTTTTGAGCATGTCCAGAAATGGAGACAACGCTTGAAAATAATCTATAAACCAGAGAAGAAAGGAGGAATTCTATAAATT
>CAZYIM010000055.1:0-10418 GCA_964647565.1 uncultured Methanosarcinales archaeon | reverse complement strand
GAATAATGGGGTCAGTAAATTAACTACCAGATTGAAAAATATCTATAAAACCCTGAAGAAAGGAGGTATTCTATATTTTTATTCAACCAACAAATTCGCTGTAAAACAAAGCGAAGCAGATTTTCCTTTGTATTCATATTTTCCGAATAAGATACGATACAAATTGAGAGTGATGTTGCAGGAGCCTGAGATCATGAAGCTCGGCATTGATTATAATCAGTTTACGTATCCTTTGTTGAGGAAGGAATTCAACAAAATCGGTTTTTCCGAGATCCTTGACAGGGTAGATCTTCTATCTTTAGAGGGGAAGACAGGCACAAAAAAGATGATTGTTACAATGCTGAAAAAATCAAAGGCCTTAAAATCCTTATATTTGACTTTTTGTAGCGGTACATTCTTTATCTGCAGAAAATAAGTTCTTTGAATAAGCGCATCTAATCTGGACAGATTTAATTTGCTACTTTAAAAGAGCAATCAAACAAAAGTTTTATATAGTTGAATTTCTATTCAGGACTCAAGGTGGGTTGATTTGCTTTTCGATGATAAACTAAAAACTAGATTATGGCTAATCTTCGTCTTTTTATTCTTATCAGCTATTGTAATCTTTACTTCTGATAGGTTTCAAGATTATCTGTTATTTAGGGTAGGTCCGTTGGAATTTATGAGTGCTGTAAGGGCAATTGCGGGATTTGCCTTGATAATCTTAACGAGCGTTATTGTTGTAAACAGGCTCATCCTTCCATGTAATAAATATAATCTTGTTAAATTTATGACCATAACCTTATTGTTCAGCTTATTCCAGGAAATAGTGATGGGTTCTCTTGCTTTGATTCTGGGCGTATTTTCAAAATATTATCTTGTTTTGGGACATTTTATTTTGTTGCTCATAATGCTGTTCCTGATCAAGCAGCATAAAAACCCTGATAATGATATAGAAGTTGCGACTTATTCACAAAAACAACTGCGAATTGCTATGTGGATGTGTATTTTAGTAACTCTTCTCCTGGCTATCACTATTATATCAACTCATCTCTGGCTTAAACAGTCATTACTGACGACAGATGGGCTTTGGCATGTTGCTGCAGCCAAGAAGATTGCAAACGGGATATGGCCTCCGCAAGCAGCATTGCTGCCTACTGGGATCTCTTATTCAAGTGGATTTCATTTAATTCTTGCGACCTTTCAGAAAATAATAGGCCTTCCTCTGTTGATTGTTTTTAAATTACTTTCGATCTACTGCATATTAGTGCCTTTGAGCATATTTACTGCTGTTCATAATGTTTCTAGAAACAAACTGCTTGCGTTTCTGGGTTATTTTTTTGCAGCTATTGCAGGCCCATTAGCTTTTCTTGCAACTTTTGGTAATTCCATGAACACAACAGATCTGATGCGGGATGCAGCTGTCAAATCATTTGGTCTTCTGAATATCTCCTGGGCGACCTTGATTCATACAACTTTCACACCCAGATTGATGGCCTCGGTAAGTGTTATGGTATTTCTTGCTTTTTTCATTAATTATGTACGAAATGAAAAAAATTATCTTGGCATTTTTATTACTACATTCTCACTGGTGTTTTTATGTCATATGAAAGAAGTCTTCACTTTCCTGATACCTTCTGTGATCGTACTTTATGTGTTCTACCATAAGACCACGTTGAAGCATATTCTTTTTGCAGTTGTTATTCCGATTGTTGTCGTATTCATTGTGGACAGTTTTAGTTTCTTCAGTAACATCAATATCCTGAATAATTTTCTGGTTGCATTAAACAGATGGTCTCCGTTCACGATCGGTTCTTTGGAAACTAAGATATTCTTTGTTATAGTATTTGTTTTGTTGATCTCTTTGCCTTTTATTAAACGACTGTTGCAGAATATTTTTCAGAAGCATCTGAATAAAGCTCTTTTATATTCCGGCATAATTTTGTTGGTATATTATGTTTCTTCGCTTGTTTACTGGTTTATTCTCAATCCATCTCTTGCGAATAGTGATTATGAAAAATACTTATATTTTACATATCATCTGCCAATCCCGTTTTTTGCTGTTCAGACAGGTGTTTTAATGCTGGTAATATCTTTATGTTTTCTTTTTTATTACAAGGCAAAAGATTTTCAGATATATAGGCCGTATATTATTTTATTGCTTGCTTATGTTTTATTCGCCTATATTCCTTTTGAGTTCATAACCCGAAAATTATCTATAATATTTTTTGCATTATTAGTTCTTTTTCCCTTTTGCTTGCTGAAACTGTTCGGTAGAAATAAAAATTGTTTGGTATCCTCACCTGACTTTTTCAATCCACCAAAAAATTTTCACCCATATATCGTATTATTTTTAGTTGTGTCTTTAGCCTTGTCTTCTTTCTTCTCATTAGTGCTATTTAAGGATCATTTTGAACAATATGCGCCGATCAAGGATACTGAATGGCTTGCTTATGACTGGATTCGGCATAACATTGAGCCTAATGCCACGATCCTGTCTTTGTCATATCAGTATCACAATCAAAGACTGGATGTGCCCAGATTAGCGATTTTAACTAATAGAAACATAATAAATTTCGAGACACATCTGACAAGACACATAACGGACTTTGTAAGAAATGCAAGCTTATTGTATATTGAAGAGGACACTCTATATCTAAACTATTCAAATACTTATTCCAAGATTGATTATTTCCTCTCGACCTTGCCCGGCTATTTGACATATACTCGATTAACTGATCCCTTTCTTGAGAATGTTACTGAGGCAACGCCAGTATTCAAGAATCAATTATATGAGATCTATAAAGTAAAAGTTAAGAATGACTAATATTTTTTAAGTAAACTTTCATATAATTCCAGATGTTTTTGAGCCATTATCTTCCAGTCATATTGTTTTGACGTTTCACAAGAATCGCTGCTAAACCTTTCTCTGATTTTCTTGTTTTTGATGATATATTCTATCTTTTCTCTCATCTTATCTAATGAGTCTACTAGGAATCCGTTTTTTCCACTTGTTACAATATCCACAACTCCTGGCGCTTCCATGGCTATTATCGGCAGGCCTGCAGCCAATGCTTCCAGGAAAACTGCTGCAAATCCTTCAACAAATGATGTAGAGATGAAAAGATTGCTGGCCAGATAGAGCGAGTCGAGTTCCTTACCGCTAACACCACTTTTGATGATCACATGATTGATTAGATCCATCTGGCGGATTTGTTCTCCAAGTTTTTCTGTTTCTCTTCCAGCGATTATATATTTAATATGCGGATACTTTTGTGTTAGTTCTTTAACAACCTCTAACGCCCTTTCATATCCTTTTTTCTTATGATGTCTTCCCACGCTCAGGATTATAATGTCTTTATCAGGGATACCATACTTTTTCCGTATATTCACTTCTTGCTTTTCAAACCTTGCGATGTTGACTCCAGTAGGGATGTGGGTGATCTTGTTTTCCGAGACTCCCAGATTCAGCATCTCTTTTGTGAGTGATGCGCCTTCAGATACCATTGCATCTGCATTCATTACAGCAGTCTTGACTTTCTTTTCTATCCTTTTATCTAGTCTTATTCCATAACCTAGGGAGGGTATTTTCTGGATGTCTTGTCCATGTGCTGTGATGACGACAGGAGTCTTGATGAATTTCTTTGCCTTGACAGCAGCATATCCTGGCGGATAAGTGAAATGTGCGTGAAGGATGTCGAATTTTGTTCTGAACTTTTCCTTTATCAAGAGATATTCAAAAAAGGGTATCTTGAACCCGAGCCTGGTCTCTCCTCTTGGAAGCTGATATCTGTGTAGTGTATATTTTCGCTCTAATTCCAGATTGGGCTTCCTACTTTTTGGAGCAAAGACATAGACTTTGTGGTTTAGATCTGAGAGTGCATTGGCTAGGTAATGGACTGCAAACTCTGCGCCGCCTAATTTTGGCAGGAAACTCGATGTGAATAGGCAGATTCTCATTTCTTCTCACCATAAAAATAAAAATTCATACCTATGACACCTGCATATTTACCTTTTGACCAGAACACATCCAGGAACTTGATCGGGCAAAATAGCCAGCCAAAGAAGGTCAATAGGATGGTGTGGAGTGTATAGCTGCTGGTCATTGATGAGAAAAACTCTGTAAGCACCATTGAAAGGGTTGATGCGGGCCCGCCTCCAATTCCGCAGTCGATTTCCCTGAAGTCCTTGAAAAGGTTTCTTATGCCGTCTTTTGTCAGGCGTATGTAGTCTGTTGGACTTGGATGATATCTATACATGAAGGGGATGTCTACGAATATTCTACCATTTTCTTTTAATATCCATTTCATTTCTTCAATAACCTGAAAAGGATTTTTTACATGTTCTAAAACCGCAATGCAAATAATGCCGTCAAAGGATTTTGCTTTAAAGGGCAAAAAATGTGCATCGCTTACCGTGTTTGTTTTTGAAGATCTCTGAATATCAAGATTAACAACATTCTTCCTATAATCTTTTTTTCCTGAACCGAGATTAAGTATCAATTGTTTTTCATCAAAACGATTAAAAAACCTTTTTATAAGCAGTTTTTGTTTAGGAAAATAGTTTGGACTGGGTGGTTGAAGAAAACTTCTCATTTTTCCAAGTCTTTTTTTTAGATGCATTTTTTACATAGCAGGATTTTTATTATAAAGTCAAATAAAGGAATAAATCTTTTTGGTATGATATCTTTGATAAGAATGAAATCTTCTTTCTTTAAAATTCTTATGAATAACATTAAAAATACTAGTGAGCCAATAATAACATAAACCGGAACCAAATAAAGTCTATAATACGCGATTTGAGGAATTACGATAATAAGAAACATCAAACAAGATATCATGGTTGTTACGAGTAAAGCTTTTTTATCAAACTCAAATTTTAATATTTTCTTTAGTAAAAAATGACCTATAAAAATGGTGCCAAGAAATGCAAGGAATCTTGAGATTGCAATACCAACAATATTTAATGAATATATTAGTATTATACCTAAGATAAGATTTAATATACCTCCCATAAAATTCATTTTAAATTTAATTTTTGGTTCTCCAGCTATAAATACATAGCTTCCATATAAACTTGTGAATGCATAATTAACCATTGAGAATGATAGTATAGAAAGTACCATGAATCCGCTAACATATTTTATACCTCCATATAGAAATAGAAATGGGTAGCTTATCGATGCCACAAAGAAACAAATAGGGATAAAGGCAAATGAGACATACCTTGAAGTTTTTTTAAAGACTGTGCTTATCCTTTCAATCCCCTGCACCTTTAATTCTGCGAGCTTAGGTGCGAGAGGAGTCATTGTAGACTCAACAAGCATTTCTATATATGATATGATTTTTTTTGCGATATAATACAGAGCCAGCGTCTCAGGTAAAAGAAAGATTGCCACAAGATACTGATCAATATGCACTAATGTATACCTGCTTAATCCTGATGCAAAATAAGGGAGTGAATATTTAATTATTCCTTTTTGTTTTTTTATTGGTATTTTATTGATTACTAATTCCCTTGTAAAGTATATATAAAGTATTAATTCAATAAAACTACCTGCAATAAATCCCATTATAAAACCTTTGAATCCGATTATAAAAAATAGAATAATAGCACACACTCTCCCTACCAGATTTTTCACTATTTTAATCATGGCAAATTTGTTGAATATTTGAAGGGATCTTGCAACAGGATCAAATGTTCTACTGACAGCTTCCATAAAAACAGCCACAGAAACTAATCTCATTAGACTACTGAATGTTTCTGTCTTTAGGAAAACAACAGAAACCTGTTTTGCAAATATGAATAGCAATAAAGAAAGTAAAAAAACTACACTTATTTTCACACATAGGGCATATTTAGTTAGGCTTGATGCCTTTTTAATATTTTTCTTTGCAACTAATTCAGGGACATTTTTAAAAATGGTATCGTTCATGCCTAACCACGCAAGAATATTAACAATACCTGCTAATAGTCCATAAACCGCAAAAACAGCCATCTCCTTTTTTGGAAGAACATGTGCAAAGTAAATCCCGAAACCTATAAGAAATATGTTTATGAATATGCTCGAACTAAATAAAGTGATGCCGCTTTTTATAACTTGGCTTGTGTGGGTCATTTTATAGGATTATTTCTGTGCCATAATAATAGTCGTTGATCCGAGGTGAGTAAATGGGAAAAACGGAAGATTCATAATTATATTTAGCATAATTTTTTTCAAACTTGATTGGTTTTTAATATTCTTCAATTTTTTAAGTGTTGATTTTCTTCTTGTTGAAAAATATTTTATTTTAAATCCGCATTTTTTTAAATTTTTCATTAGCACATCTGATGGAATTAAATTCACATCAAAGTTTGCTCGCATGCCCTTCCTTTTGTTCTTCGTAAATTTGAGAGATGGATTTACTATTTGGCGTCTGTTTTTTGAAAAAATATAATTAAAAATTATTGTGACGAGTCTTTTATCCTCTATTCCGCTATTACTTATACGTATAATGACTCTACCTCTTTTCTTCAAGATACGGTGAAATTCTTTAAGCGCATTTTCATATTCAACAACGTGTTCTAAGACAGACTGACAGTAAATGGTGTTGAAAAATCCTGTCGGAAACGGCAGTTTTTTCAGATTTGCATTAACGAACTTCAAGTTGTCTTTTTCTTTTAATTTTGCCTTTTTTATTCCAACTTGAGAAATATCCACGCCATAAAAGTTTGCTCGTAATTTTTTTTTGGCAAAATACTCCGTAACAGAACCTTCTCCACAACCAGCGTCTAATATGTTCCCTTTCAAGTTTTTCTTTATTAATGACATTACTTCAGGTTCAAGAGCCGCACCATCATTTTTTTTATGCCAGTCGTCTATCATGTGATAATAAAGTTCTGACGTATTAAATTTATTAACCATCTTTTTTTCAATTTTACTTTTGTTACTTTTTTCAAGTATTTTCCCATAAATCATTTTTAATTTTTTTAAGCTTTTTTTCCAGTCATAATTTTCTACTACGCGCTTTCTATTATATAGACCCATTTTTTCACGTAACTTTTTGTTGGCCGCCAGTTTTAAGATGGCTTGTTTTAATTCCTGGATATCGTCACGTTTTATAATCAAACCTCCCTCCATATTTTGTATTAGGTTTGGGAGCCATCCTGCTTTTGTTACTATCGCAGGTAGTTCACAAGCCATCGCTTCTAATGTTACTATACTAAAAGATTCGAAAGTGCTTGTGAGGATAAAAATGTCTGCAGCAGAGTAATATTTTATTACATCTTTTTCATGCCCAATGAATATGACTTTTTTAGAAATGTTAAAGTTTTTAACCAGCGTCTTTATTTTTGGCTCTAAAGCACCTTCGCCAACTAGCATTAATCTGATATTTTTATTTTCTTTTAATGCCTTGCTAAAACCTCTTATTAAGAAATCTAAGTTTTTGGCAGGGACAAATCTTCCTACGAATAATAAAAGAATTTCATTATCTTGCATACCATATTTTGTTCTAACATTTGTTCTGATTTTTCTGAATTTTTTTGTATCAACACCATTAGGGATATCGTAAACATCTTTTCTTATTTTTCCTTTAATTATTTCTATAGATGCGCCACTAGCAATTATTGCATTACACTGGTTTATTTCTTTTTTATATAGACTATGTGGTGGGCCTGGAAATCTTACTACAACAGGTATTTCTAATTTTTCCTTGATTTTACAGCCTAAAAGAGGCATATTGCAAAGTTGAACAAGATCGACATTTTTGACTTTTTTTAATATATTATACGCTCCGTATTCAAAAAGTCTGACATCTAATAGGTTTAATCTGCCTGCTAAAGCATTTACTATTCTTGAATTTATTGTTGAAATATTATACCAGAATTTTCTCAAGTAAGGAGAACTCACATACCTAGTTCTGAACTCTTTAACAGGATATTTCGGTGCATGTAGTAAAGGTTTTCCGGTAATGAAACTTACTTTACAACCAGATTTCTCCAATTCTCGAGCAATACTTAAATCGAAATTTTCTCCGCCACCTCTAAATATACCCATTCCTCTGTTGATAAATAAGATATGCATTTTCTGTTTATTTTATTATTTTTCATAAGTATAAGTATCAAAATTTTTATCTTGATTTTATATCCTGTATTTTGTTATTTTTTAAAGATTTTTTACAGGTTGTTTATGCAACAATACTTAATTCCCTTGAACTTTTGTAGCGAACTCCAAAATTCGTTAAATCCTGTTTTGTGAACTTCCCAATAATGGGTGGCCAAGACAAAAATTCCTTTTTGTCTGTAACAGAAAAGGAACCTTTTTTTAAGTGTTTCTAAATCTGTTTCTGGAACAAGAGACGCGTGGTATACCTCTTTATGGTTCTTGAAGTCGAGAACAAAAGGATATCTTTCCTTATGTTTTAGGTTGAATAATTTGAGCTTGATAAAAGGGCTTATGTTGTTGAATGAAAAATCTCTTTGGTCAGGCCTGAATGAGTTGACATTGACAACATTGATATGGTTCTTTATTGCTGCTCTCAATCCCTCTTTAGATAGAGCATTGTGTGGAGGGACAAACCAAGATATCCTTGTATCGAACAAAGCCTCAAGATAATTTTTACCTTGCCGTATTTTCTTGTGAAGCAGAGGGTAATTATGCGAGCCAAATTCATAGTATTGTTCTCCATCCTGGTGGCTGTAGCCGTGCAGCATTATAGATATCTTATTTTCTCTTATTTTTTGCTTTAGAAAACTAACTAGCCTTGGGTTGTCGCCAATAGGGAAGATATCATCTCCCTTCCAGTGTTTTTTAGGTATGGCACCGCTTTTTGTGCATCTATGGAAAGGAACAACAGACAAATTGATAGGACATAGATTCCAGATATCTTTGTAGACTTTTTCAAGATCTTCAGGTGTTGTGAAGAAATTAGTGTCATCATCACGGATTACGAATCTCATTGTTAGTTGGAAATAGCTATTTCAAAATCTTTATTTACAATCATATCTAAATTTCAAAAATCCTGGAGAATGAGTCACTATTTCAATTTTATTGTTTTGGATCTGAGAATTACTGAGTAAAAATTTTTTTGAGAGAGTATTTTTTGTTAATATCATCCATTCATCGATTATGATGGGGAAAGATATCTCGAGATCGTTATTCAAATCAACATTGAATACTTGTAAGATTAAATTGTTGACTTTTGTCCAGTCAAAATCTATAGGACATTTTTCTTGATTCTGAACCGCGCTCATATCTATATCGATGAGGTTCCAGCCCGATTTGGTTACGTTTGTTTGTGTAAATATACATTCATGATCTCCTTCTCTATAAATGAAATTCACTTTATCTAGATATGTGGGGTTGTCCACCCAAACAAAGGCTTGTGTTCTTCCTTTTTTTGGCCAATACTTATTCGTCCCAACAAATTTGCTTAAATCTTGCTTTTCAATGTACTTGAACCATTGGGCGTATTTTCTTTCATTTTTAGCAGAATCGGAAACGAGTTTCAAGCTGGAGTTTCCATCTTTTACGATGGATTGTTCCTTTATTCCGTTTTCATTGGCATCAACAACGCCGATATAAAGATCGGTTCCATCTTCAAAATCATCAATTGTCTTAGCAAGAGTTATTGTTCCCAAATCTTTTCCAAAAAACCATTCAATATCTCCAGTTACAGTATTACCTTCCGGATTTGGCCCGAATTCTAAACTGCATTGCTTCCCTTCCAAGTTGCCTGGCGTTTTCAATAACACTGTCTTCTTCCCCGCTTTCTCAAAATTTAGAGCCCATTCTCCTGTTGCAACATCATATCTGGATCCGTCAGCACATAAGAACTCTGTCTCGTTTAGGCAGTTTTCCTTGAACATTGTTGTCTCGCCGTTGAGGCAGACGTATTCTGTTGTAGTTCCTTTCTTTTTTAGAAACAGGATAATTAGAACTAGAACTGTAATAATTACTGCATATACTAACACCACCTTTATCCTATCTCTTCGTCTCATACTCAGTAAAGGAAACCTTTTTTATTAGATTGAGGTAACCTGTCTCCGTATATCAAATATTGGGGATTCCTTTTCTGTTCGCTCATTTTCATTATCTATATAAAATTATAAATGCGTGAGATGAGCATTTACACCCCTTATGGGGCTTTGAGAGGTTATCCTATTTAAATTTTTCTACTCTGGAGTGAACTTCTTGTCCTGTCGGGGTATGATTTCTGTGGCTGTCTATCATCTCTTCCCTCTTCCCTGGGATTTACCAACTTCCCCCCCAAACATTTTTAAACTTCCTGCTCATTCTGCAGTTCATGGATGTCAAAACGCTTATCAAAGCATCTCTTCAGGAGGATATCAAGTCTGGTGATGTTACATCTGGACTGTTTTTCAAGAAAAAGGATGTCATGTCTGCAAAAATTACTGCTAAGGAAAGTGGGATTCTGGCAGGGATTGGTGTTGCCTGT
>CAZYIM010000054.1:0-12570 GCA_964647565.1 uncultured Methanosarcinales archaeon | reverse complement strand
CTTGAAACAACATCATTGTAATCAATTGAACCGTTCCTGGCCAACATATGTGAAAAATCAATGCAGTATGTACAGCCTGTTTCCTTGCTCAATCTCTGCAGCTCTTCAAGATTACCAAATTGAGTTGGTTTACCAGTCACCTCAGGTGCAAGTTGGACTTCCCAACCATTTTCCTTAATAGCATCATGAAGCTTTTCAATCTGTTCTTTTATAGAGTCATATATGGTCGAGGGATCTCTACCCATATAGAAACCTGCATGAAAGACAATTGGCGATGCACCCAGATAATGCGCCCTTTCACAGCTCTGAAGAATCCTGGTCCTGCTGGCACCTATTTTCTGTTTTTCCTTTGAAACAAGATTGATATAATAAGGGGCATGCACTGAGAGCGCTACATTGTTCTTCTTAGCAAGTTCGCCAATCAATTTCGCGTCTTCAATTGGCATCCTGACCCCATAGGTAAATTCAACCTCCAAAGCACCAATATCAGTTTCGGCACATTGCTTAAAGGCGTTTTCATACCCTAACCCTGATGTACCTGCAACACCTAAGATAATTTTCATTTTAATCAATCTTTATTCCAATAAATCTCTTGGCAAATCTGTCTGCCAATGAAGAAAGAATTAAAGAGTATATTATAAATATTAGGATTAGGTTAGTGATTGTACCAAGAGAGTCAGATTTTAATACTGTGAAAGAAAAAGCCACCACCGCAACTGCAATGCCTTTGGGCATGTTAATTGCCATGAAAAACTTCTCTCTAAGCGCATATACAGATCCTCTCAATGAAACGGATATTGCCAAGAATCTTGAAATAAGCAGAACAATGAAGATAATCAAGGATTTTAGAAAGAATGACCAAGTGAATGGAATCTCAATAATGAAACCAAGAAGAACAAATACCAGAATCTCGAGAGAGTCTGAAAACAATGAACTGAACTCCTGAAGTTCTGCCTTGTGCTTAATGTACACATTACCAAAAACCAAACCAAGAGTGGCGACGGCCAACACTCCGCTACCTCCAAGGTTTTCCGACAATATATATGAAAGAAGAGCTGCAATCATCACAACTAGAGGAGTCAATCTGGCAGAATATGCCTTACGAATAGACTTGAACAAAACAACACCAATAATAATACCCACACCCACACCTACAAAAAGCTGCAGCAAGAAGGGAGATACGAGATTCACAAATCCTACTACCAAGCCCGCACCAGTAAGATTGTTGATAAAGTCTACAAGCAAGAATGGTATAATTATTATGATTGGAGTATTCATTATCGCTTCTAGTTCCAAGAACTTTACAATCCTGTTAGACTTGTTTTTCAACATAAAAAATACCGAACCAGGATCAGTACCTGATACTACAATAGCAAAAATAAGCGAAAATATTATGTTCTCCGCTGAAAAAGAATTAAAGAAAAGCAGATTAGTGACAAAAGCCACAAGGATTATGTTAAATAACAGGAAAATACCTACCAGTCTTAACGAATGACTGGACATGGCATCGACTTCTTTTAGCTTGAACCTTGAGGATCCGTCAAAAACCACCATTGCCAAACCCAATATGGAAATAGCTACAAGAAATGATGCTGAAAAGTCAAACTTAAAGATATCATTCTGGTTCATCACCGCGTTAATGAATTTCATAAACAGACCTAATAGTATTAAAACAAGAACATTAGATATCCTGAGCTTCTTTGAGATAATTGTGAATATTACTCCTAAGAATAAAATTACAACAAGATTAGTTAAAAAAAGCAGTGCATCCATAGTCAACCTCTTTTTATAGTTCTTAACACAGAGGGTATATTAAGTTTTCGAAAAAGTCATTGGAAGAAGAAGATTTTTAAAAGATGATTGGCTCTTTTAAGTTCTATGAAACTACTTGAAGAATTGAAAAAAGAAATAAAACCTGACAGGGTCTTAATGGAACACGTGATTGAAGTAGTTGATCGTATAAATACTAATCTAAAAAAGAACAACATAAAGGCAAAATGCGTTCTAGGCGGCTCATTTGCAAAGGGTACGTTCCTGAAGAACGATTATGATGTTGATCTTTTTATCAGGTTTGACTATAAATACAAGAATAAAAATATTTCAGATATGCTAGAAAAAGTACTTTGTGATTTTGAGAATCTAGAAAGGGTACATGGCAGCAGGGATTATTTCCAGTTGAAGGAGGATATTATCTATGAATTAGTACCTGTATTAGATATCGATAATTATACTAAAGCAGAGAATGTCACAGACATGAGTCCTTTGCACGTTTATTATGTGAAAAAATACGTCGATAAGAATCCTGAACTGGCTGATGAGATCCGTCTAGCCAAGAAATTCTGTAAAGGCATTGAAGTATATGGTGCTGAGTCATACCTCAAAGGTTTTTCAGGTCATGTACTGGACATCCTAATAATTCATTATGGCTCATTTGAAAAACTGCTGATGCAAGCCAGCGTCTGGGGTAAAAAAGTTGTGATTGATGTTGAAAAACACCTTAAAGATCCCATCAAAGAATTGAACAAATCTAAAACTCACAGTCCTTTGATATTGGTGGATCCGATCCAGCCAGATAGAAATGCAGCTGCTGCTCTTGGCAGGGAGAAGTTTGATATCTTCAAGCAAAAGGCAAGAGATTTCCTGCATAAATCCTCTAAAGAGTTTTTCACTATAAAAAAGATCTCAAATGCAGAGGTTCAAAAGAGGAATTCAAACGAATGGCTTATCTTTTTAGAGGTCTCACCACTCGAGGGAAAAAAAGATGTAGTGGGCGCCAAGATAATGAAAGCGTTTGAACATATATGTAAATATCTTAAGATCAATGATTTCAAGATTATTGAATCAAAATGGCAGTTCGGTTATCCATCTCACCTTTACTTTGTGTTAAAAAAGGAAAAAATGAGCGATTTTGTAATCAGAAAGGGACCGCCTGAAAAAACAGGAGCAGATTTTGAGAAGTTTATGGAAAAGCATGGCAAAAAGGCTTTTATTGAGAAAGGATGGGCATTTGCCAAACTAAAGAGACAGTACAAGATACCTACAGCGCTTGTTAAAGATTTAATTAGTTCTGAATATATTAAAGAAAAGACTGAAAAAATTAAGCTTTGCTAGTATTTCCAAATTTTTTTTCTATGATAAACACAGCGCCAAAGCCAATCAGTGCTAACAGAATTATTAACCAAAGATATCCACCAGATCCTGCAATTTTAGTATAAGGCAGCCTTAATGAACCTACCATCAATCCTGTCAGAAAAGCCATAGTAGGTGCCTTGAATTTCTTCAGTAGCCAATCGAGTAATCTTGAGAATGCCAGCAAACCAATACTTGCACCCATGATAAAAACAAATATTTTTCCAATTTCCAGGTTTCTAAGAACAGAAAGCAAATACTCATATTGCCCTAAAAGAAGCAGGATAAAAGAGCCTGATATGCCTGGTAAAATCATTGCACAGATTGCAATCACAGCTGAAAGGAACAGGATAGGAATAGAGTGGTTCGCTGCAAAAGGATTCAAGCCAACAAACCAAAACGCAAAAACCATTCCAATGATGCCTACTACTATTGATGACCATCCGATCTTCCCAATATGCTTATATACAAAAAATGCAGATGAAAGTATAAGCCCAAAGAAAAATGCAAATGTATATGCAGTATATTCTTCAAGTAAGAAGCCCATCAGATGAGAGAGTGCCAGAAAAGCTATTGCTATTCCCAGGAGTAAAGGGATAAACAATGCGAAGTCAACCTGTTTGAATGCCTTCTTGAACTTTCCCTTGAAAAACTGAGGTACAAACTCCGAAGTTAGGCTGCTGATAGCATGTACAAGTCGTTGATAGATACCAGTAACAAGTGCCATAGTACCTCCAGAAACGCCAGGTATGATGTCGGCAATACCCATTAAAAGACCGCGTAGAAAGATGAGAATGTATTCTTTGATGGTGGTCTTCATGAGATTGGTTAGTTAAATGTGTCTTTATATAATTTGCCATTTAAGAAACATTTTAATATGACAACTCTATCAACAAAGCTATGCCTGTAGACCAAGTTGAGTTCAATGAAACATGGTATAAAAGATTTATTTCAGCAACAGATGAAAAAAATATTCTTATAGATAAGATATCCAATCTAATTGAAGGAAGAGGTTTTAAAACATGCCTAGAGATTGGCCTGGGCACTAATCCCTCCTTTGCAGAGCATATGTCTAATAATTTTAAAAAATACTTAATTGTTGAAAAAAGAGAATACATAGGCAATATTCCTAAAAATGTAGAGTTGATTAATTCAGATTGGGAAGAGCTTCAAACAGACAAAAAATATGATGTAATAATTGCATCCCATGTCATCTATTATTTCAAGGATAAGAGAAAAGCATTAGACAAGATTATAGATACTCTGAATCCTGGCGGGATTGCTTTGTTTGTGGTTAATGGAAAGACTGCGGATTACGGCCCTGTCAAGCTTGCATTTGCAGCCTTAGTCAAAACAGATTACCACTTCACGTATGATATTCTGTTGGATCTTGTTAAAAATCACGAATTTCGAG
Source organism: uncultured Methanosarcinales archaeon (assembly GCA_964647565.1). Lineage (GTDB taxonomy): Archaea > Nanobdellota > Nanobdellia > Woesearchaeales > CAZYIM01 > CAZYIM01. Next base: position 8,027 of record CAZYIM010000054.1, on the reverse strand, counting down.
AGTATACAATCTCATCAACCATATACTACAAGGATTATGAAGATCTTTTCGAAACTCTAAAGCTCTCATTCGATACATATCCTGAAGAGTATCAACAGCTTAAATCAGATGTTATTGATTACCTCAAATCAAATGTAAAACGCAATAACTTCATCATCGATCAGAAAATCATTGAGGTTGAAAAAAAGTAATATTGTTTTAGCTTCCATATATCTGATCATGATGATTAAAATCTTCAAAATAAATAAAGTCTTTTTCTTTATCAAAACAGAAAACCAAGACAAATGAACCTATATGTACCCTTTTTGATTTCTTGAAATCATATCTCAAATTTTTATAATGCTCAATATAGGGATTATTGATAATTTCATCAATCTTCTTAAAAATATATTCACAAAGAATTCTATCTTTCTTATACAACTTATCCAACTTCTTTTTTAAAATTGGCTTTATCTCAAAATCACGCATTTTCAATACTTTTCCTAAGCTCATCAACATTCTTGAACCTGAGGCCTTTCTGTTTCTTTATCTTGTTCAATTTCTCAACAAATTCAGGCCTAAGTGGTGGCTCAAGAATCTCCTCTTCGAACTTATCTATAACCAAATTTATTGCTTCTGATTTGGTCTTGAGTCCGTATTTGCCTTTGACAATTGTTAATATCCTGTCCTGCTTTTCTCCAAGTGTAATCATTGCTTTCACCATTTGAATTACCTCATATGTTATTTTTTATAATAAAACATGAGATAATATTACAAAAGATTATAAAAATATTGTGATTCTAGACAAACACCTCTTTGCCTTTCTTGAAGACACTCATTGTCAACTGTAGGTCTTTGTGTTTGTTGTAAAAGACAAGAACAACCTCATCATAGGTGCCGGACTCTAATGCTATCAGAGAGAAATCTTGTTCTTTTAAGATCTCTTTTAGCTTTATCTTAAGATAGTTCTTCAGAAGAAGTGTCTCTTTAGTATATTTCTTATAATCCTGGATTGTATTGTTGATTTTGATAAAAGTCATATGATAATAATAGAATAATTTCCTTTATATATTCCACGGCAGAATGTCTTGTCCAAAAAGGTATAAAGGCTGAAGTCTTTAAATTTAAAGTCCTTAAAGACTATCGAAAATCTTACGATTTGACTGGTGAGCATTTCGAGGACGAGTCTTGGTAAAATAAAGAGAAAACTGATTTTGATCGACCAATGAAATAAGCCTATCTTCAACTTCTTGATCTGAAAAGCCAAAAAAAGCAGAGCCAGAACCAGTCAAGTTGCAATGTACATTTGAAATGGCCAGATCTTTTTTCATTTTAGCCAGTAAAGGATATTTATCAAGTATAAGTGGCTCAAAATCATTATGAATGACCTTTGGAAGGTCTTTGTAAGCTTTGGATTCAATACAAAATAGGATATTCTGGATGTATTCAGGTTTTTTCTTTTTAGAATTCAACTTCTTATAAGCCCATTTGGTTGAAATCTTAAATTTAGGATATAAGATAAAGATATCCATCTCAGGCAGGTCAAGCAGCTCTTCAATCTTATCGCCATAACCTGTTGCTCGACAAAGTCCTCCATGCAAGAAAAAAGGAATATCCTTGCCAAAATTAGCACCATAGTTGTCAATATTTTTTTTAGTAGACTGATCATTAAAAGCATATTTCAATAGAGCTGCCATGTCTGCACTTCCACCCCCTAATCCCGCACCAACCGGGATTTGTTTTTGAAGATTGATTTGATAAAACCCATCCATAAAGCCAAGTTTATCAGCTCTGAATTTGTTCATAAAATTTTGGATTGCATTAAAAATCTCAGTGCGAGTATCCTCACCAATTGAATAGTCAGTATCAAGCGCTATCCTGTCTTCTGTTGATTCGAGAAGAAGTTTAACCTGAATTTGATCAGAAAGAATACTGTTTAGAGTCTTAAAGTTTAAGTCCTTGTTTCCAATTTCCTGGATGACTGTATCTATCTTATGATATCCCGACCTATCTCGTCTCATCACTTCTAGACAAAGGTTTATTTTTGGGTAGACTTGAAGTTCGAGTTTTGGCATGTTAACCAAGCTCAACGAATGGAATCTTGATAATCAAATAGTCTATTCATAAGATCCAGCTTGGCTCGTCCATATACAAGATTATCAACACCTTTAACCAGTTGGGCAGTCCTTAATCTTGAATCTGCCATTTGTAAGGCTGTATCAATACTACCGCCATTATCAAGTATAGTCTTACCTTTATGGACAGCCTCATTAATATGAACTGAAAAAGGAGTCTTTTGATGGCAGATTCTTTCTGCTTCTTCACTAGAAACTCCTTCTGCTTCTATCCTGTAATCTACTGAACGCTTTGCAATCCAATCATCACTTTCTTGTTTTGATGGAAAGACCGAACTAGTAAATGCGCCTTTAGAGACACCTGTAAGTTGCTCATGTACAACAACATAATTCGCTTCATTTGATTGTTTCATATTAATAAACCCCCTGTTTAATAAAAAGAAATATCTCATTATTTATAATCATTTCCGTATATGCGTAATTAAAATCATTTCCGTATATGCGTAATTAAAAATTAAAAAAATTATTTGTTTCGCCCTTTCAACCAGTTCTGCTCAAGTTCTTTCATCAATTTTTCTCCCTTTTCAAACTTTTCTGGGTTTTCAAGCTTATGATCCTGTTCAACATACATCTTAAGTGCATTGAACTTCCATTCTGCACCATGCTCCTGGATTACTTCAATGTCACCGTCTGCATCATTATCTCTGTAAACAGATGAGCAAGTATATTTGTGACCAAGACCTTTATACTCTTTAGCCTCTTGTGCAATCAGCTCGCCATCTGCACCATAATACCTGATGTATTCCTTATGGCCTAACCATCCAGAGGGTTTTGATAGAACCTCATAATGTGAACCTTGGTGATGATAGTCATTGAATGCTTTATTTAATCCAAGAGGGATAAAGATCACTGCACTTAGCCAAATACCTACTTTAATAAGTTCTCTTCCAATTGATGATCTTCTGTATGTTCTTCGCGTTGTTATCACCTTATTAGGTTTAAGTATAATATTCAGATATAAGAAAGTATTTTCTATATTTTGCGTTTTTAAATTAAATAAAGAATTGATTATTAGTCAAAAAATAAGAAAATAACATTATTTTAAGTAATACACCATATAGAAAAACTTTATAAAACTAGCTCAATTTTACTTTGCCCTATGCAATTCGAAAACTACATACTTAAAAACAATTTTGATGACATTCTGGGTCAAGAAGAGGTCAAGAAACAGCTTAAATCAGCCCTTCTTATGGATCGGCATGTCATCCTTGTTGGAGCCCCCGGCATAGGCAAGACCACGCTTGCCAAGAATGTTGCCAAGATACTACCAGAAAAAAAAGTTAATAACTGCTCCTACAACTGTGAGCCAACGAAACCTGTCTGCCCTGAGTGCAAAGCAAAGAAGCACACTAAAACCAAGACAGTCAAGGGAATGGAACTGTTTGTCAGAGTACAAGGAAGCCCAGACCTGACGGCTGAAGACCTGATAGGCGATATTGATCCAATCAAGGCCATGAAATTCGGACCATTGTCATTAGAAGCCTTCACTCCAGGCAAAATGTTCAAGGCCAATCAGGGCGTATTGTTCTTCGACGAGATCAACAGATGCTCAGAAAAACTACAGAACGCGCTATTACAGGCTCTTGAAGAGAAAAAGGTTACTATAGGAAGTTATTCAGTAGATTTAGATGTTGATTTCATATTCATAGGTACTATGAATCCTGAAGATAGTTCAACAGAGCCTCTAAGTGACGTCTTCTTAGACAGGTTTGATATCATCTATGTCGGCTATCCTGAAAGTGCTGAGATAGAAAAAGAGATAGTGCTTACTGCGGGTAAGAAGATTATAGATTTCCCAGATAAACTGCTTAATGGAATTATAGGTTTTGTCAGGGATCTGCGGGAAGATAACAACATAGAAAAAAAACCCAGTGTCCGTGCAAGCATAGGCATTTTTGAAAGAGCCCAGTCAAACGCAAAAGTCAATGGCAGGGAAAAGGTGGATTTGAAAGATATACAAGCAGTCTTAGTTTCTGTATTGAGTCACAGGATAAGATTAAAACCAAGTGTCAAGTACATAGAGAAACCTGAAGAGTATATTATTAATGTTTTTGATAAGTTCTTAGAAGAAAAGGGTGGTTACCTTTGACAGGTTGCCTGACGTTGCCCCGGATGTGAAGCTTAACAAGGAAAAACTCGAAAAGATTGAAGAGTTATCTGGCAAGTTAGATCGAAACAACAGTGACGAGAACAAACTGATGCATTCTGTTATTGAAAGCGACCAGGAGACAATAGATGACGGCAAGCTGATTGCTGAAAGCATCAATCAGAGTATGGGCAGCTTCACACCCGATCTCATGTTCAAGAACATGGTCAAGGATTACAAGCTTGCCCAAAAGCTTTACGGTGAGACCATAGTCAGAGAATTGACAGGCTATCCCTCTGACTATATAGAAAAGAATATCAACATACCTGAATTCAAAAAAGAGCTCAAGAAAAGGATCGAGGAAAGGATTCATCTTCTACAAGAAAAAGGCCTTGTTGACAAGGATTTCATTGTCACAGACAAAGCAATCAAGTTAAGTTCTTTGGTATTATACGCAGAGGAGCTTACTAATCTTGTGCCCAAAGGCTGGGGAGAGAAAAAAGAGAAGAAAAAATCCCTTTATGGGGATAAGAAAGACTATGTCAACTTCAAAAAAACCAGATATAGGGATATTGCGATCAAACAGAGCGTCAAGACAGCCATAAGAAGAGGACATACAGCATTAGAAAAAGATGATATAAGGATCTTTGAAAGGCAAAAAAAGGGCAAGATAAACATCATCTATGCAATTGATTCTTCAGGTTCAATGAAAGGCGACAAGCTTAAGACCTGTAAAAAGGCAGGAATTGCACTGGCTTTTAAGGCAATAACAGAAAAGAACAAGGTAGGTTTGATTGTATTTGGCTCAGACATCAAAGCGGCTGTACCGCCAACAGAGAACTTCAATGACCTTATTGAAGAGTTAACCAAGATTAGGGCTGCGATGGAAACAGATATTGCAAAGACCATTGAAAAGGCTCTTGAGATGTTCCCTCCGGGCAATGCCACCAAACATCTTGTGATTCTTACTGATGCAATTCCCACCAAAGGTGATGAGCCTGAAAGGGCCACCATGGAAGCAGTCTCAAAGGCAAGAAACGCTAAGATCACAATCTCGTTGGTCGGTATCAAACTGGATGAAAAAGGTGAAGAACTCGCCAAGAAGATAGCAGAAGTAGGCGCTGGCAAGCTCTATGTTGTCAAAGACCTCGAAAAACTCGACAAGATAATTCTGGAAGATTACTATAGTGTGGGGCAGTGAGTCAATCAAAAGGACTTTTTATTCTTCTCAAATCATTTCGGGCCACATGAGTGTAAATCTGAGTAGTATCCAAGTTAGAATGACCAAGAAGCTTCTGAATATGTCTAATATCGGTACCGCTCTCCAGCAGATGAGTAGCAAATGAATGCCTAAGAGTATGAGGGGTTACTCTCTTAGGAATACCAGCTCTGACTGCAAGATCAGATACTATTTGCTGCACAGACCTATGCGAGTATTTTCTACCCTCTTTTGAGAAAACCAGCCCTTCACACACACCATATCTACGAAGTTCAGCTTTCGCCTTCTTCGAAAGCAAGGCTAACCTATCCTTACCACCCTTACAGCCCTTTAAGTGAATCATGTTCCGAGCAAGATCAATATCTTCAAGGCAAAGATTGATCAGTTCAGAAACCCTCATACCAGATGAGAACAACAGTATAATAACTAGACGATGCTTTAGATTATGCGTTGATGCAATCATTTTTTCAATCTCATTTTTGGAAAGAACAACCGGAAGTCTCTTCTTCCTCTTAGGAACAAGGATATGCGTGTCAGGCAAATAGCTTCGCAGAGCCGCACAAACAAGACGAATAGATGCTGTAGAATATCCCTTGGCCACCAAAGAATAAACAAAATCAGAAGCCCCCATCCCCGACTGCTTATACCGCCGAATAAAATAGCAATAAGTTTCAATAGTCCTCTTCGAGTAACCCTTCATTCGCCATTCTCGAATCTTGTTAGCAAGAAAATCATCCTTATTTTCCATAAATCACCCTAAAACAAACCTCCCTAATAAAACCTCACACCCAAAAAACAGAAATAACACGGTATTAAACGAAACTCCGTATCGCTTAATACATGTTATACTCAATTGCGCCAGAAATAGGGTAAAAGCCAAAAGAAAAGGCGCAACTCTGCGGATTTACTACGTAAACCCTTGCCTCACCCCCACTAACGTAGGGGATTCGGGAGCATAACAGCGGATAGTCGGCTCCGGAGCACGCTCCTACGCCCAAATTGCTCGATATACTCGCAACTTCGACTATCCGCCATGTTATATCCAATTTTTGGATTACTTAGAAAGGGAAGGGGGAGTCCAAGTGCTACGCACATATAGCCTTAACTGCGTTAAGAAATTTATTAAGAGGGGGCTTTTAAGATAGTTTTTTTCTTCGAAAAAGAAATTAATATGGGGGCGAGAAAACTTTACTCAGATTTTTTAAGTTCTCCAAACTCAGAAAAATTAACAATGCGATGTATTCTACTTGACTCTTTAACTAGCTTCCCTTTTATTGAAACATTTGAATTGGATGCGTGATATTTCACTGCTTTCTGATAATAATGATACCCTAAACTTACTTTAGCTCTGATATAATTCTCCTCAGAATCTAATAATGTTAATATTGCTTCTCCTTGCATCTTACTATTTTTTGGTTCCCCCCTTAATTGACTTACTTTACCAATAAATGTATCTACATGTTCTTCAGTCTTTGGTTCTAATCTTTTGGAAAGAAATGTGATGTCGCTCATATCAGAGCTTTTAAAGATAATTTTTGAGGAAACATTTGCAGGAGGATTGTTATTTGCCCAGGTAACACCAAATCTAAGTTTATAATTAACTGAAGAAGGTCTTAAATCTAAAATAGCATCACATAGATTTCCACTCACAATCGGATCTCCTTCTAATGGCTTAATTACTTTATTCAAATCCTGATTATCAATGGATTTACGAATATGATTTAAGGAGTTCATTAAATTAGTTGTAGCTTTTCTACCGAATTTTTCAATTTCATCTCCAAATAATGTCAATTGAACATTATCAAGAGGGCAGAAAAATGTTGCCACAAAACTACCTTTTTCGGTTTGCCCCAATCTACATGATGAAAGAAACTTTTCAACTTCTGGGCTATATGTTCTCTTATGGTACTGTTCTGGTTTTTCAACACTATATGCCGAAGCAATTATCGCTTTTTTGAATGCCTCCAATGCACCCAAACCATCTTCAAATGGGATTGTTCCATCTACAGTCTTTTCACCATCTATTGCTATCCTAATTATATCTGAAGTTGGAATAACAATATCATTGAAGATTTGATAAACACTCTTATTCTCAAATTTGCTTAATAACGCTAATGCATTGTACATTAAGTTTTTATAATCAATATAAGATGTATCTGTTGGAACTAGTAACTGGTAGTTTATATCTTCCTTTTCATTGGTAAATTCAATTAATGATTTCTTTGTTTCTTTTTCATTCCAACCTCTTGAATTAATGTAATTCTTAATACTGTTTAACTTAATTTCACCCATACGGTTAATAAATTTGGAATTATTCATTATTTTCACCCCCCGCATTAAGAATGTGTGGTAGGTCATCTTTTCTTGAAGCAATTGTCATTAATTCTCTTAGTGCCCCAATATTTAAAACATTCTCTTTGGGAATATAAACTGTTACAGAAGTAGTATTACTTACATCCGGAGAACCACTAAGATTACACCAGTAAGCACACTTACGACTTATCAAATTTTCTTCACTATGTGTCATCCATTGGTCTTCTTCAGTAGGCATAATATACAAAACCAATAATCTTGGGATATAAGTATTCTCCCTTAGGTCATTATAATT
>CAZYIM010000053.1:0-13431 GCA_964647565.1 uncultured Methanosarcinales archaeon | reverse complement strand
GTTGAAAAAACCTTCTTTATTAAGTTTTGGAAAGGTTAGTTTCAAATGCTCAAGCAAAAGAGTAGTATCTGGCCCTGAAAGGCCTCTTTTTCCAAAAACAGTAAGCATGTTAGTTAACTTGTCAGGAGTTTCCTCAACAAAAGAGCCTTTAACAGTATGATACCTATCAAGATCAGCTAGAATTTCCTTCTCACGAGCATAATTACTAACCATAATGAATCCTTTTGGGGTTTAAGAAAACCTCACCTCTCTTCTGTCTCATTTTGTAAAAGAAACTAATCCTCAATCTCAACATTCAGTTCTGCGATGTTGATATTGTCTGATTTTGGAATGAGCTCAATAGAGTTTGTGCCTGTTCGAACATAATCATCGATGTTTTGGGTGAATACCAAACGGTTGGTGTCAACATAGACCTTGAAACCGTTAACAATCACATCCAGCTTCTTGATTTCCTCGTCAACAAACTTAATCTTGAGGAGGGTATCATATTTTTTCTTGAGCTCTTCTTCTTTTTCAAGATCCGTCTCTTTTTTCTTACATGTTGGCCTTCTACCGTCACCATCTCTGTATCCATTAGGACAATCGTCACACTCGTAAGAGCTTACTCCCTCTTCACAAACACTCTTTAAACCTGCAATAGGCACATCATCACACCAAAAGAAGGCCTCATTCGATGATATATAACAGCAATCTTTATCATAATATATTCCGCCCTGATATAATCCTGAACAGCTTACAGGACATAAATCATCATTATCATCGCCACAGAGACCTTCACAAGTCTCAGCAGCATCACCACTGTAATCTTCATATCCCGAAAGACATCTAAAGCAGTATTGTGAATCAACATATTCAACGCACCTATCATTAGTATTTGTGGTCTCCATGTCACACCAATAGTTGTCCCTGCTTTCTTCATAACAGCAATCTTTGTCTTCATCACCATTACAATTGTCAGGGCATACATCATCTGCTAAGCCGCAAAGTTCTTCTCTCTCCTCAGGATCACCCTCAAAATACTTATCCTCCATTGTGAAATAATAGACTGGGTAAACCAAGGATTTCAATTCGGTTTTTACTTGCACTTGGTCTAGCAAATATGATCCTTTGATAGTCTCAAATTCAAGTTTATTCGATCCTTCAAAGATGTCTGAAGTATCGAGCTCAACATGATTCATGATTCCACAGTCTGCTACAGATGAGTAAACTTGTCGGCCATTCAACTTGATGGTCAACTTGCCAACATCATTAATCTGACATCCGGGATAAAAGAACAGTGTTGCGGTATCAATATTAGCATTCTCCATTTCAGATATTGTAAAGTACTGTGTTGCCTCGCTTCCAGAAAGGTCTGTAACATCACCCAGCACCTGCAGGTTTCTTAGGGAATAAACATTCACTCTCCAAAACTGCCATCCGGGACTAGAGACCTTAAAGGTCAGCACATTATCTTTCATAAGCAAAGAAGTAGGCAATTCTATTGGTGCAGGACTTCCTTCAGGAAGATCTGAATAAAATATCTCTCGCCCATTAAGAAGAATAATCAATGCGCCATTGGCATCTGCTACATTAAACGACAGTTTCATGTTCTGTACATTTTCCGGCCGCCTTATTTCGAAACTTACGTTCTTAGCTTTTTTCTCAAAAGCAGCAGATTTTACATAGACATAATCCAGTCTCCTGAACTCAGATGCAGCGGTATTGGTGAATATACGAAATGAGGGAAGTTCATGTTCCTTTTTATTAAAGTTAATATAGTCCAACCTACCCACAGGTTCTTCAAGTAGGGTAAGATTCTCGTCATCACCTGACGTGCCACCACCTCCAAAACCGTCTGTAGGAGGTTCATCTAGAATCGCTGCTCTATCTTCTGGTCGAAGAAATAGTATGAACATAATAATCATTATTGCTATCAATAACACTAAAACTGCCGCATTCCCTGCGCTCTGGCCTTTCCTCTTGCGCATGATAAAGAAATTATTAAAAAAGTAGTTTATAAATTTATTGGTTTCACCAGAGAAAAAACATACTGATTTCAAGATTCTAAAACTAAAAACTTTAAAAACCTGCTTTCTATACGATCTAATATGAAGATAATTCATAAGGATATAAAAAAAGGAGAGCTCAAGATTCAGATCACAAACCAAGAAGATCTCTGGTACTTGAGTCACATCATAGATGGGGGAGATTTAGTTAGTTCCAAGACTGAAAGAAAGATCAAGATAGGATCTGATGAAAACCAGAAGGTGGTCAGAAAATCTGTTTTCTTGAAATTAAGGATTGAAAGAGTTGAGTTTCATAAGTACTCTGACGTTCTTAGGGTATCTGGCTTAGTTATGGAAGGTCCCGAGGATGTAGCTCACGGCGCCCACCACACCTTTAATGTTGATGTCAACACAATCCTAAAAATTGAAAAAGCAAAATGGTATTCATACCAGCTTGAAAAGCTTGAGGAAGCTACCAAAAACCTGGTCATCAAGATTCTTTTGATCATATTTGACAGAGAAGAAAGTATTTTTGCAATGATAAAAAATAGAGAGTACGAAGTGTTGACAAAAATAAAGGGGGATGTTGCAAAAAAAGGACTAGAAGGGGAAAAGAAAGCTAATTTTTACAAGGCGTTGGCAAAACAAATAGAAGAGTATGATAAGAGATATAAGCTGGAAAATATCATTGTAGCAAGCCCTGGCTTTTGGAAAGAATATCTAATCAAAGAGCTTTCTGCAGAAATAAAGAAAAAAATAACTCTTAGCACCTGCTCAGATGTGAATGAAAGCAATATTGATGAGGTCATGAAACGGCCTGAATTAAAAACTGTGCTTGAGAAAGACAGGGTTGCAAAAGAGCTGAAGCTGGTTGACAAACTTTTAGAACACATATCCAAAAGCAGCGCATGCTACGGTATAAAAGAGTGTCAAGAAAAGGTTGAACAAGGTGCTGTAAAGGATATCTTGATTTCAGATAACCTGATGATAAAAGCAAGAAAAGAGGAGAATTTTGAAAAGATTGATGCATTGATGAAGCTTTGTGAAAGCATGAAAGGCAAAATCCACATAATAAGCTCTGAAGACGCCGCAAAAAAACTGGATGGCCTGGGTGGTATTGCCGGAATTCTAAGATGGCAGAGCAACTAACTAAACTAATATCAAAAGAAGTAATCTCCAAAAAGGAATTAGTTAATCTTGAAATTGACTTTGTTGAACACATAGTCAATAAGGTCATTGAAGCTAATAAAAAAATAAGAAAAAAAATTGAGGTTTCAAATAATTTTAAAGAGTTTAAAAAGAGCAAGGAATTTAAGAGCATCTTAAAGCAAACACGATCTATTCTTCGAGAGATATATGGTATTTTTATTCTTCCAGGTTATGAGAAGAAGCAGGAATTAGTTGAAAAGTATTTTAAGACTAAACAGCAGAAATTTCTTGATGAGCTGCTGTTATTGCACAAATCAACTAAAGAGCGAATGCCATACTATGAAGAGGTCTATGATCAACTATTCTCATTAATCCCAAAAGCCAAAAAAATACTTGATCTGGGTTGTGGATTGAATCCTTTTGCATATTCGTATCTACCTAACCAACCCTTATATGTAGCATCGGATTTAAATGCTAAAGATTGTGAATTTATTCAAGAATTTTTCAGGAAGCTAAAAATCAAGGGAATTTCCTTTACATTTGATCTAACCCAGTTTCACCAGACTAAATTCACTAAATATCTTGATGCAGATGTATGTTTTCTGTTTAAGGTGCTTGATTCGCTGGAAAGCTTAAAGAAGAATATCTCAGAAAAGCTGATAGATGGCTTACCTTGTAAATATATAGTTGTTTCCTTTCCAACCCAAAGCATTGGTGGTAGAAAGAAGATCAGGATCAGCTCAAGGGCTTGGTTTTTGAAGATGGTGAACAGAAAAGGATGGAACCTTGAGAGTTTTGAGATACCCGGGGAAGTCTTCTATATAGTGATGAAATAAAATTGATTACGAAAATCTTCCGATTATTTCTTGTTAAACATTATTAAATGGAAACAATAGAGTTCTTTAATGAGATGGATATTGATGATATTATTAATTTTGACAATTCCTTTTTGCTTTGCATCCAACCAATCCTATGATTTCACAATCAAATCAATTTTACCAGACCAATGTTATACAGGTAAAGAGTATACCCGACTTTTCAGAGTTGAAAATTTAGATTACACTGAAGGAGTTATTGCAAATATAACCGGCTATTATAACATCTCAAAAAAAGATTTTTTCAAAGAAGAAACATTTGACAAAACAGTCAAGAAATATTCATATGCAAATACAGGCGATATCTTTTTTGAAAAGGCAGGATATTATCTTGTTTGTGGAAAAATTATACGCAATACTCTTGAAGACAACTACACAGAAAATAACAGGATATGCAAGAACATTTCGGTTATTGACTCCAACAGCGTGGTCTGTAATGTTTCAATCAATATCTCAATAGAAAACCGAATCTATGAAAGCCAAGAAAAGATCAAGTTTAAGAATCTTCTGAACAACAACACATTTCCCTTTGTAATCGAATATTGGATTGAGGACCTTCATGGTAGGGTTTTAAAGAAGTCTGTAAACACTTCAAATCTAAACCAGAAAAGTTACACACCAAAGATTACAGAAAGTGATAAGGTCCTGGTTATCAATAATCGTCTAGCATTCATAGGCTGTAATAATACCGCCAATAGAACAACATCAAACAAAAGATTCATCGTGATTAAACATCAAGAGAGCGAGTCTGAAATTAAGATTGAAAAAATAAATAAAAAAATAATCAAGTTTGGCGAGTTATTGAAGGTAAAATTATTCATATATAAGGGAGATACCACGAAAAAAGCAATCAAAGCTTGGCTTGAAAAAGACAATAAAAAGGCTTCTGAACAGATAACGTTCTATGCAGAGTATAAATATAGTGAGTCTGAACTCTATTTGCCAGTCTCCACTAAACCTAACTGCGATCATAAGCTTGAAAATGGGAGTTATACCCTGATAGTTGAGGGTTTAGGTGAACGTGATAAAGAAAAGGTAAGATTAGAAGGTATAAAAAAAGGAGTCTGTCCTAAAAACAAAGTTGTTGAGAAGAATTGTCCGCCAATTCCAGAATGTGAACAAAAAGACACGTCTCAACAGCAAATACCCTCTTGTAATTGCTCAATTGAACAAGAATCCAGAGACGTTGAACATGAAAACCCACAAAACATGGTTAATGCATCCTTAATCACTAGCAACATCATCTATGAAAGTAAGAATGAAAAAGTAAAAAAATATTTAAGTTACCTCATAATGTTTATATTACTGTTAGTAATTATCATAAAAATAAAAAGGTGTTAGATTGGACAAAAACGAAATTAAGAAAAAGGTGGAACAAGGCTATATCAGGGCAGATTTAATATTCGAGATAATTGGCAACCCTGTTGAACATGTGGAATCAACAATAAAGGGCTATATCGAACATATCGGTACAGATCCTGGTATTGAGATCATCAATAAGAACTTTGCAAAAACAGAACCGACTGAAGATGACCCAAGACTATTCAGTTCTATATGTGATGTAGATTTGCTTGCAAAAGGTCTGCAAAAGCTTCACTGGCTTTGCCTGAACTTCATGCCTGCTTCAGTCGAGATTACTGAACCTGCCAAGATAACTTTCGAACCCAGGATTTTAACTACGAGTATAAATGATCTACTGGCAAAATTGCATGAAATAGCTACATTATCCAAACAATCCACCCTACAGAACCAACTTATGCTGCAAAATATCAACGTGCTTGTTAGGAACTCAGTTCTCATTTGTATTGATAACAATATTAGAACAACAAAAGATATCTGCAAAAGTGTTGGCATACCTCAAAAAGAGCTTTCACCTGTATTTGATGCAATGATCAAAGAGAAAAAGATCCAAAAAAAAGGTAAGGAATACATAAGAAAATGAAAGAAATCAAGAATCAAATAGAAGCACTTTTGTTTGCATCTGCTAAAGCCATGACTGAAGAGGATTTAGCCAATCTTATCCAAATAGACAAAAAGACCATCAGAACTGCTTTAATGGAACTCAAATCAGAGTATGAAAACCGAAACACATCACTTATGCTTCTTGACAGCGATGATGTCTGGAAGATCAATGTCAAAGAGAAATACATGAATCTGGTCACAAAAATAGTCTCAGAGATGGAGCTTAGCTTGCCAGTCATGGAGACTCTTGCAATAGTGGCATGGAAAGCTCCTTTACTCCAATCCGACGTTGTCAAGACAAGAGGCTCTGGTGCTTACGACCACATCAAAGAACTAGTTGACCTGGGATTTGTAAGTAAAGAGAAAAAAGGACGGAGCTTCAACCTCAGATTAGCTAAGAGATTCTTCGAATATTTTGATGTACCTGGCCAAAGAAGTCTCAAAGAGGTATTTGAAGAGCTTAAAAAAGATGAGATGCCTAAAAAAATCGCAGATATCCCTGTAATTGCAGGCGCAGCTGATAAAAATAAGCCCTCTGATGTAGATATCAAGGAAAAACTGGGTGGTTTAGATGTTGTCGAGGCTAAGGACTCCAGTGAAAAACCTGCTGAGGATGAAAAGAGCGACGAAGAACCTGAAGTTGACGATGCAAACAAAGAAAAGACAATAGAAGAAGTAAAAGATGATCCGAAGGGCAAGGAGTTTCTTGCAAAGATTGAGGAGCAGATAAGCAAGATAAGTAGCAAGAACGATAATAGGGACCAGGATCCTGATTTCCAAAGAAGAGAGAGCGAAGAAGGAGATGAAGAAACAGATGGTGAAGAGACTGATCAAAAAGAAGTTACAGACGCTGAACCAGACGAAGAAAGTGAACAAACCGAAGAAAACCCAGTAAATGAAGAGCAGATCGATCCAGAAAGTTCAAAAGAAGATGAATCTGAAGAACCTAATCAGAATGAAGTAGAAACAGATGAGGCTATTGAAGAGAACGTTGCTGAGGAAGAACCTGAAACGGAAGCTGATGAAGAAAGCAGTGAAGAAGACGAAGGAAAAAAGAAGCCTTTATCTGAAGAAGAGATTGAACCTGAGAGTTCTGAAAAAGAATTACCCGAGAAAGAGGAATAGCATGCTTCTAGTACGATGTCCTAAATGTAATAATACGATGAAGTATCAACCTAATCCTGGTGACACACATAAAAAGACTAAAACTTGTGTATATTGCGGAAGGAGTTTTAGAGTAGTTCCAAAGAGCAAATCTAATCGGATTGTGAAGATTCTAAAAAAAGGGGAATAAGGCCATAAAAAGGCAAAATTCAAAGAGCTGAAATACCCAAATTTAAGCATTTCAGAGCCTGAAACCCTTAAATTTAACCAAAAGACTTATAAACATGACTGTATTCTATTTTAGCAGGAGGGTATTCTCGAAATGAGTGAGACAAATGAAGCAGCAAGTGATCACATCGTAACACAGATTATTGAAGAGAAGATGAAGAGTGCCTACCTAGATTATGCTATGTCAGTTATTGTCGGAAGGGCCCTCCCAGATGTAAGAGACGGTCTAAAACCTGTACATCGAAGAATTCTGTTTGCCATGAACGATCTTGGCATGAAGCATAACTCAGCATATAAAAAATGTGCGCGTATTGTAGGAGAGGTGCTTGGTAAATATCACCCACACGGAGACACAGCTGTCTATGATTCATTAGTCAGAATGGCTCAATCGTTTTCACTCAGATATCCTTTAATTGACGGTCAGGGTAACTTTGGAAGTATTGACGGCGACAATGCTGCAGCCATGAGATATACCGAAGCCAGGCTTGCAAAAATATCTGACCAGATTCTTCAAGATATCGATAAAGACACAGTAGAGTTCATCGAAAACTTTGATGGTTCCCTTAAAGAACCTCTTATTCTTCCATCCAAAATACCTAATCTTCTTGTGAATGGAAGCTCAGGAATTGCAGTTGGTATGGCAACTAATATCCCACCTCACAATTTATCTGAGATAGCAGAAGGTATTATAGCATTAATCGACAATCCAGACATAGAGTTAAGAGAAATTATGGAAATCATCCAAGGTCCTGATTTTCCAACTGGAGGTATTATAGCTGGCAAACAAGGCATCTTATCTGCGTATCAAACAGGAAGAGGAAAGATAACAGTCAAGGGTGTGATTGATCTCGAAGAAACCAAGACTCGAAAACAGCTTATAATCACAGAGATACCTTACCAGTTGAACAAATCACTTCTGGTTGAGCATATTGCAGATTGTGTAAAGGATAAAAAAATTGAAGGAGTATCAGACTTAAGAGATGAATCCGACAGAAAGGGTATGCGCATTGTTGTTGAACTCAAGAAGAATGCAGTGCCTGAGATTGTTGAAAACCAACTGTTCAAACACACAAGGCTCAAGACTACTTTTGGTATTATCAACCTAGCTTTGGTCAATAATGAACCTAAGGTAATTGGATTAAAAGATCTTCTAACACACCATATTAATCATAGGAAAGAAATCATTATAAACAGAACTAAGTTTGAGCTGAAAAAAGCCGAACAGAGATCTCACATTCTTGAAGGACTATTGATTGCATTAAAAAGCATCGATCCTGTCATCAAGCTTATTAAAGCCTCTAAATCCGTCGATGTTGCCAAGAGCGGCCTAATATCCAAATTCAACCTTACAAAGATACAGGCAGAAGCTATTCTTGAGATGCGACTTCAGAAGCTTACTGCACTTGAAACTGAAAAGATCAAAAAAGAACAAGAAGAACTGTTGAAACTAATCAAAGAGTTGAAAGAGATATTGGCTAGTGAACAAAAAGTGCTTGAACTAATCAAAACTGAACTCAGAGAGATCATTGAAAAATATGGAGACGAAAGAAAAACCCAGATCTCAGATGCTGACGATGACGAAATTCTAATTGAAGACTTGATTAAAGAAGAGGACATGATTGTAACAATCACTCACGCAGGCTATATCAAGCGAATCACTCCTGAAAACTATAAGGTACAGAGAAGAGGCGGTAAAGGCATTATAGGAACTACCACTAAAGAAGAGGATGTTGTAGAGCATATGTTCGTTGCAAACACCCACTCTTATCTGTTGGTTTGCTCTGACAAAGGCCTTGTTTATTGGCTGAAAGTTTATAGAATCCCAGAAGGCACCAGACAGTCCAAAGGCAAAGCCATTGTAAATCTGCTTGAAATGGATCATGACGAAAAAGTTGCTGCAGTCATACCTATCAGACAATTTGATAACAACCATTACCTGATTATGGCCACAAGAAATGGAACCGTGAAAAAGACTAATTTAATGGCCTATTCCAAACCCAGAAGAGGGGGTATTATAGCCCTATCACTTGTTGAAAAGGATAAACTGATCAATGTAAAGCTTACTGATGGCAATCAAGAAGTCATGCTTGCAACTACTAAGGGTTATGCTATAAGATTTATTGAAAAAGATGCTCGCTCAATGGGCCGGACTTCCCAAGGAGTCCGGGGTATACGGCTCAGGAAAGATGATAAGGTCATAGGTATGATCATTGTACAGTCAGACAGGAAAATATTAACTATCACAGAGAATGGATATGGCAAGAGGACTGATGTAGAACAATATAGAGTCATCCGAAGAGGTGGCAAAGGTGTTATTAACATTATTACCAATGAAAGAAATGGCGATGTAGTTTCTGTTAAATCTGTTGATGGCGAAGAAGATATCATGATAATGAGTAAAAACGGGATCATCATAAGAACTAAAGCCTCTGAAATATCTAAGATTGGCAGAAATACTCAGGGAGTTAGAATGATGAAACTAAATGATGGAGATAAAGTGGTTGCTACTGCAAAGATAATTCCTGAAGAGAAGGAAGAAGAAGTAGTTGAAGAGGAAAAGAAAAAACACGAAGAAGAAACCAAGGATCTACCTAAAAAACCTCAACCCACAAAAGAACCAGAAGAAATAGAAGAGAACGAAGAAATTGAGCCTGTAGAAGAGGCAGAGGAACAGAAACCTGCAAAGGAAGAAAAAGAAGAAGTCGTAGAAGAAAAGAAGAAATCTGAAAGTGAGGATGAAATAATTGAAAAGACTCAGAATCACATTGCAAAGGAAAAAAAGGATTTCAAAAAGAAGATTGAAAGCTCTTTTGATTTACTAAAAAGGCTTACCAAAGGTAGATTGTAGATATTCTTTCTTAATAAAATTTATAAAGTTCATTCTTTAGAGATGTTATTGTTATGAAAATCAATAAAAAGCACCTGCGAGATAAAGGGTGGAGTGAAGAAGAAATAGAAAAAACCATAAAGATATGCAAACGGCTCAAGAAAAAAACACATAAAAAGAACCGCATCTTCAGTAACGTATTTTTCACAGTTTCATTAGTCATTGCAGTATTGGGAAATTTCTTTGTTTCACTATTTTTAATACCTCTTCTATTGCTAGTGAACAATATCTTTATCTATGTCATTGTTGCACTTCTGGGCTTGGCCTTTGGTGCGATAATTAGTATCTTAATCCAGGACATATGGTTTATTGAATCCAAACAACACATCATCCTAAGTTTTATTGTTCCTGCAGCAGGCGTGGTAAACTTTTTTATCATTGTTGGAGCTATCAACACTCTAAGCAAGTCTATAAAATACCACACATATCATAGTCCTGCATTGATCAGCATCACATATTTGGTATTCTTTTTCATACCCTATGTTTATCTTATCCATAGGAGGATGGTTTAATTGGAATTGATTGAATGGGCTATAAATTATGTAAAAAATAAGGACTTGGTAAAAAGAGATTTAGTAGATTATGAACAAGATAACGAAATCATCATCTTTCATCATAAAGAGTATGATCAGACATGTTTTTGCGTAGAATATTTAGATGATTCTATTAAAAAACAAATGGATAAAAAAAAGAGAATGCTCATTGTTTGTCCCAACTCAAAAAAAAATCTTAAGTATTTGACAGAAAATTGGAAGTTCTTCAAGGATTATGAATTCTTATCTCTGGTTTTTGCTAATATAGAATACAATCTTAGATGGATCATTCGGCCAAGCATACATAATCATGTTGCAGATGAATCAAATATTGCAAAAGGATTGAAAGCTATGTTTGAAACGGTTCCTTCAGTGTGAAAAGAAATGTTTAAAAAGCTGAAACTGATTCTGTATATTTATGGATACCAAAATTAGTACTGGAACTGCAGTCATGGACTGGCTGCTGGAAGGTGGTTATGAAACTGATATCATCACCACAATATACGGGCCTGCAGGTTCTGGAAAGACCAACCTTTGTCTTTTGTGTATTGCAAACTCTATTGTCAATAAAAAGATAATTTATATTGATACAGAAGGCTCGTTCTCACTAACCCGTTTTAAGCAAATATGTCCAGATTATGAAAAAGCTCTTAAGAGAGTCATATTCTTAAGACCTGTAGATTTTGACGAGCAGAAACTAGTGTTTGAAAAACTAAAGAATATTGTGAATGACAAGATAGGTCTAATCATACTTGATAGCGTAGCCATGCTCTATAGACTTGAACTCGGCAAGAGTAGAGATGTATATAATGTAAATCGAGAGTTGGGACTCCAGTTAGCCTATCTGACTCAAATTGCCAGGAGACAAAACATCCCTGTCCTAATCACCAACCAGGTTTATGCTGATTTTGAGGATAAGAACCGAGTTAAGATGGTTGGAGGAGATATATTGAAGTATGCCAGCAAGTGCCTTATAGAACTTAAAAAAGATGATATTGAAAGACTTGCATTCCTTAGAAAGCACAGATCACTACCTGAAAACAAATATATACGCTTCAAAATAATTAATAAAGGAATAGAAGAAGTAATAGGAAAAAAAGAAAAAACTATTCTTCCATAAAATCTTCAACACTATATTCAAAATCAGATTCCTTCTTAATCAGACCCTTAGCTTCTAAGTAATACTTAGATAGTATGTAAAATACTAACGCCAGGCTCTTCTTTCCTTTGTTGTTGCAGGGAATAATCAGATCAAGGTTGTTGCTCTGATTATTAGTATCGCATAAGGCAACAACAGGAATACCTATACTTATTGCATCTGTGACCGCATTTTTATCAGGCCATGCATCTACTACAAACATCACCTTAGCCTCAACATAGTTCTTAAGCTTGGGATTGGTCAGTACGCCTGGAGAGTATCTTCCTATAAAACAGTTGGCACCAGTCATATCTGCAAACATCTGAGCAGGTTTCCACCCGGTTTCTCGTCTACAAACTACAAGTATGTCTTTAGGCTCATAACTAGCTAAAAAACTTATTAATATCTTCAGTCTTTCGTTTATCTGTTGAATATTCAAGACAGATAAACCATCAGGTCTTGTTTTGTATATGAAATTCTCCATATATTTTGTTCTGAACTTGGTACCAATATGTATGCCTGATTTAAGGTATTCATCATTTGGAACCAACAGTTCTTCTCCTTCATTAGTCATAATATCATCCTCATTTTAGTAGCAATTAGAATACTGCTACTTTTTTTCGCCTTGGTAGCTCGCACAGATAACCTGTATCTATGCTTCGGCTATAGCAGACAGGAAAATATTCTTATTTATAAAAGTTGTTAAAAACTTAGATGTGCTGTGAAGAAAAAGTGTGCAAAGGATCATATATAGGTCCTTTAGCTGTAAGCGTGCTTTGATATAGTACAAAGCTGTTTACTGGAAAAGAAACTCTATTGGGTTCTAAAGCATTATATGTTTCCAGAAGGTGTTTTCTCTCCTCTGGCCTAAGAAAATAAACTCTTGCAAGGGTAAGATGAGACTTGAATTTAGTTTCGCGCTGAAATAAAGAGGAAAGAGAAGTGTCCACTTGTTTTTGTAGTTCAATTATTTTATTTTCTGGTTGAATTCCAATCCAAAGCACCCTAAGATAATTTTCATTGTTAAAATAGCCTTGCTTGTCTAGCTGAAGTTCAAAAGGAGAGAATTTGACCTGTTTTAGGGAGTCTATAACGCAGTCTTTTACGTTTGTGTCACAATCTCCTAAAAATTTCAAGGTTAAATGTAGATTTTCAGGCTTGGAAAAGTTTAGTCTGTAATCAGAAAGATGATTTTGAAGGCGTTCTAGTTCTTGCTTAACAGCATCAGATACATCTACAGCTATAAAAAGTCTCATATTACATAAAAAAAGAAAAAAGAAAAATATAAAAAGTTTTTGCAGAATTACTACTTTTTCTTGTCTTTGTCTTCTTCAGCAGCAACTTCCTCAACTTCAGCCTCAGGCTCTTCCGCAGCAACTTCCTCTTCAGGAGCAGCTTCATCTTCGGGTGCAGCTTCTTCCGCAGGAGATTCCTCTTCAGATGCAGCTTCCTCTTCAACAGCCTCATCCTCAGCAGCAGCTTCCTCTTCAGGAGCTTCCTCAAATTCAGCCTCATCCTCAGCAGCAGCATCCTCAACTTCAACATCAGCTTCTTCAGCAGCAACATCATC
>CAZYIM010000052.1:0-14020 GCA_964647565.1 uncultured Methanosarcinales archaeon | reverse complement strand
GCTTTCGACTTGAGAACCAATATTGAATCTGTTGTTTTCATTAAAAGAATACATGATTCTGTGATGATCGTTAGTTATGATCTGGGGTTGCTTGAGGAACTTATCTCTTATGGACTGGACAAGATCAGATACTCTTTTTTTATCCTCTTTGTCTTTTAATTTCTTAGTTGTGTTCTGGATAACACTACTCATCTTGTCTCCATTGCCTTCAACTTCGTATGATAAGGCAAGAAATATGTTCTTCAGATCAGCAAGGTCAATATAATTATATTCTTGATTATAATCGGTTTCTCCTGTAAGAGCGAAATTCTCAAATGAGTTAAGATATCTGTAATCCTCAGTGTTAAGCTCTGTGAATATGTTATGTCTCCCCTTTTTTTTATTCCAATCTTTCTCGGTGTCCATTAGTTCATCAAGGGTTGCCCTTACTTTTTTTCCATTACCATGCACCAGATAGAGTTCGCACAGTTTCATATAGGCAAACCGATGAAATCTTACATTTGTCTTGTCTTCAATTATTGCCTTAAGTGATGCTTCAGCTGCATCAATCTCAGGCAGCTTCAAGTAGCCGTCTGCGCCCATGTCATACACGGGGCTGCCCTTCTGAGGATCTAGTTTGTATTTGTACCTGTCTATGGCCTTTTCCTTCAAAAAGTCTGCCTGTACAATTGCAGCCAATGCCTGATTGGCCTTGACAACAGCCTCATCTTTCAGTCGATTAAAATGGGTATACTTTATCATCCTTGAGAATGGATTCAGGAAATCTTTGAAATCTTTATTTTTCAACCATCCGTATATCTTAACAGCCCTATCGAATTGGTCTATAGATGACTCATGTTTGTTCTTGGTCGATGCGAGTTTCATAAGGTTTAGCCTGGCTCTGGAAGTTGTTGCACTGTCTGGATCGAGAATTAATAGTTGCTGATAGGGATATAAGGCCCTCTCAAAATCTTCAAGGCCATAATGATATGATCTGGCAATCTTCTCACGAGTTTCTAATTCAATTGCCTTGTCTCCCTTACCCAGACTCATAGCAGAGTACCATGCGACATTGGCTTCTAACGGTTGACCCATATCATACCTGACATCTCCTTCATAGATCATAAGTTTAGCAAGGCCTGATGTATCACCCACAACTTCTTTGTGGATTCTCATCCTGTCAAGATCCGCAATAGTCAAATCGCCTTTTTGTTTTAGGGATTCAATCTCTTGTTCCTCAATCTCTGTCTTAAGCTTGAGCTCTTCTGCTGTCGGTAGCCGATCATCTGGAAATATTTTATCCTCGAGATGACTCTTGAACTTGACGATCTCTTTTAGGCAGGCCTCAAAGTCTCCTGCTTCATAGAGCTTCTTAATCCTGGCCATTTTAAGCGAATCGAGCTTCACATCCTGCAATCCTGGAATTACCAACTCCGCAGGTAACTGTAGTTTTTTTAAAGTATCTTGATCCGCCTGTACAACATATGCGGATTGAATAGGTTGCGCGGGGATCGCGGTTATCAAAGGTATCATTTTTGTAACTCTTCTTGAATCAATTGTGGTTAATCTTTTCAAAAGGATCTATAATCCTTGTCTGAACATAATATACAATTGGAGCATCCTTTGCCTTGGAAGTTTCATTCCTAAGCGGTCCGTTAAGAAGGTATTTAGAGACCTTGCCATATTTACCTTTCTTTGCATTTGGGCTGTCTAGATATTGCATCTCTTTAGCAACATAGAGTGTCTTATCAAGGACATCAAACTTAAGGCCAAGATCATATGCATACTGGAGATAGTTCTGCATCTTATCCTGTGCTGTCTTCTGATCAAAAGTTGCAATATAGGTCAGAACTGTGTATACTTCTCTCTCTGTTCTTGCTTCTCTTGTAGAGTTGTATTTCTGAATCTCTTTCATCTCCTTGGTGAAACTGGTTTTCCTTGACTCTGCATAATCCCCATCAAGGAACTGGAGTCTTATCATTTTTGCCAAAGCCACTCCATATACAGAACTCTCAGGATTTATGATGACCTGGTTATAGAACTTTTCTGCCTTACCTGCATTTTTATTTGGAAAGAGCGCAAGCCCTTTTTTCATGTATGCAGATTTATTTTTAAGGTCGCCTTGTCGTAAGACAATATCTCCTCTAAATATGAGTGCTTTGTCTTTATGACTATCATTTATGACTCTCATTGAGTCTGGCAGCATTTGGGTCGCCAAAGCTTGCTCAGTCATAAAATCACAGGCATCTTCAATGGCTTCCAGCGTTGACTTATTCTCTGTCATCAACTTGTTGTCTGTGATAGTGAGCAATGCATCCCTTACCTCAGCCTTCCAGTCAGCTCGCTCAGCAGGCACAAAATTGTAGACCTCAGTCAGGAGATCTATCCATCTTCCTAAGACCTTGCCATCAGAGCTCGTTGTCTCTTTGTAGACCCTATCAAAACCAACTCCAGCAACTTCAGTTTTAGGATAGTCAATGAACAAAGGTTTGAATCCCTTGTTAAGTGCATTTTTCAAGTTGCCTAACTCCATGTAAGCAAGTGCTGTCTCATACAGTGAATTAGATCCAAAATACTCAAGATTATATTTGATCTCATCATAGTCAAACTCTAACTCAGACATCTTATTGACTGCCTTGACAACATTCTTGACAGATTCTTGCCAGGAGTCCAAGGCATTGTCAAGATACCATTTGGATCTTCCAGATTCAGTATCCAAAGTCTTATCTTGGTTGAATAGAAGACCCATCCTGTAGTGGAGTTTGGCAAGCTTCTGCTCCATGTCAGAAGGCTTAAGGTGCTCTGTCTTGGTTATCTGTTTCTCGAGTTCATACCTTGTGACCAGTCCCTTTGCCCATGCAATATCGAATTTTAAATCTTCTGCATTAAGCAATAGGATCTGATTAAGAGTGGAATATTTACTTTCAAAAAACTTGTCAAGATATTTCTCAGCATTTGTATATCTCTGATCCTTGCCCATTTCTTCATCATTAAGCATTATATATGATTTGGCCACTTCATAAGCCAATAGAGCATCATACTGGGTGTCGATATGTCCATCAATGATGTTTAGCAAGCCTTCATACATGCTGATGGCCTTCAACCGATCTCCTTTCCTATAAAGTTCCTTGGTTGCACTAAATATCCTTGGGAGCCTGTCTTCTGCAGCCATGAAGGTGTAAAGCTCTTCCTGATGCTCGCCTTTTGATAGAACTCTTTGCCAAAGATCTATGGCACGCTTCTCATCCCTTAACTCGAACCAACACATACCTTCCATCACAGTTGCTTTGTCTTTCTGCCTGCTCACAGGATCCTTTTCCCTAAGCACCTTGAACTTTCGGATAGCTTCCTCGTAGTGTTTTTCAGTACCAAATTCAAAATGAACATGTCCTATGTTAAAATCTGTAGCATCCTGATATGCAGTGCTAAGGTTTTTTTCAGATCTTAGATCATCAAATATATCCAATGCTCTTTCAAGAGTGCCCTCTCTTTGATAGCCTTTCTGCCTCTTGGCGTCTAATCTGTATTGGTGACCAACATTTGTCACTCCAATTATACATGAGTCCAAAGCTGCAGCATCTTGATGGGTTTTCAACTGACCATCCCTTGCTACTGAGAAATCCTTGATGACTTCCATGTACTGGGTGACAGCACTGGATTGTTTATTCCTAGCTACTAATATATCTCCCCAGAATTTAAGTCCTTGGGCTACCAAGTCTGCTGTATATTTGGCATTTGGAAATGATTGTCTATATTCCTCAAGAGTTGCCGTGTTGCTTGAAATCAATGAAGTCACACAGCTTTCAGCCCGTCTCAAATCATCCTTGTTCATATAGAGTTGTGTCAACAATAGGATTGATTTGGTAGCATATCTGTCCTTAATTAAGTCCTTTCCAAATGCCCTTGATTGTAGAAGATTCTCTGCTTCCTTGAAGTATCGCTCATAGTCTGCACTAGGCATCAGTTTTAGTCTCATATCAGTACCTATATCAACCAGAACCTTACTATATGTATACATGACTTCGTCATTTTTCCTTACAACAGGATCTTCCTTGGCGGTCTTCATGACGTCAAGTATAAAATCCTCTCTTCCCATCTCCCTATATGATCTGATCAGGTTGGTAATAGCCTCTGTCTTGTCCCTTGGATCCTCTTTAATTTTATTGAAGGCCTGCAAGAACATATCTGAGGCATTGTCAAAGTCTCCAGTATTATATAGTGCGTTACCTGAAAGCAGCATTGCAGTGATTAACTGGTTATTATTTTTCACCTCTATCTCTCGGAGGGTTTGTTTCATATCCCTGATATTACTACTCTTGGCATGAAGAGTTGCAACATTCATCATGATAGAACCCCATGAGCTCTTATCAGGCGAGGTGAATTTCAAGGCACTCTGATACGATTGGATTGCTGCATCTTGATCTCCTTTATGATCAGCAACATTGCCTAAAGTCTCATGTGCCCTGGTCATGTTATAATTGAAATCATATGAAGAATACTTTGATGCATCAATAGAATAAACATACTGAAGGGCTGATTCTGCTTTATCATATCTGCCCATACCGTCCAATAGGTTGGCCATCTTGATCCTTATAGATTGTTCAAGAAGAGGTAGTTTCTTAGATTGTACTTTCATTAATCCCTTTTGGCATGCAGCCAGGGCGTTCTCAGTTTCTCCTTTTAATGTCAGAATAGAAGCCAGCGCATAGTTAAGCTCTCCATAATCATAGTTGTGTCCTGTTATGAACTGCTCTCTCTTGGTAACAGGTTTTTTATCAGAAATCTTTTGGTAAACAGCATCCATTTCAGCTATAGTCTGTTCAAAATAGGCTATAGTATTGTCCTTCATAGGAGTCATATCCCGTACATTCTCAAGCTTGGTATTCTCAATCTTGAAATACCAGGGATTCTTGATTTGTGGCCAAAGATGTTTCTGGTCCACGAAATCTAAGAACTCCTTGAATTCCTGTGCATATGATGGTAGCTGTTGATAGTAATATTGGTTGTAGCTCTTATCATCACTACGTTTGTATACTTCCATCATCGCCTTTCTTTCGACGATCTTGTTTTGTTTATTCTTGAATTCTTGTATAAGTACAGGACTTATTTGAGTCTGGTCCTGTGTCGGAGCGGTTTCGCTTATCACCTCGGTCAGCGTTGATTCAGCGGTTTTAACCTTTGCTGGGCTAGCCATGCTTGTTGCGGTTCCAGTTGCAAGTAGCAAGGATAACATACTATTAATAAAGAAATTTTTCAATTTCTCGCCTCCTTATGACAATAAAACATTAAGTTTCATCACCATTTATATAGTTGAGAATGAATGATTGGTTTATAAACCTTTCGATTATTTTACTACTTAAAAGTAGATATAATATTTATTATATTTATTTAAATCCGCAACCCAGACACAAAATTTAAATATGACCGAGATGCAAAGAAAATCATGATCATCACCATAAAAGAGGTTATTGATATCATTCTGATGACCCTAATCATGGGTTTCATTTTCAAAGATATATTCAAGCAGCGACTCGATGTTAAGAATGTGATGAACTTAGTCAAGCAAAAAAGTTTCAACTGGAATGATTTCTGGTTTGCATGCATCTTGGTTGCACCATCTATAATATTACATGAGCTTGGGCACAAGTTCATGGCCATGTATTTTGGACTTCAAGCTACGTTTCATGCAGCTTATACCTGGCTGGCCTTGGGAGTGATCTTAAAGTTGGTAAATTTCGGATTCATATTCTTCATACCAGCCTATGTATCTATATTGGGCCAGGCAACACATCTGCAGTATGCTGCGATATCATTCGCAGGACCAGCAGTGCATTTGATCTTTTGGGCATTGACCAGTTTTATACTGCCCAACCCACATCTGACCCATAAGTTTAGGTATTTTGTCTTTATGATGAACAGGATCAATATGTGGCTGTTTATTTTCAATATGCTTCCAATACCTGGATTGGATGGATTTCATGTATATACTAACCTGATACAGGCGATATGATGATCAAGAAAAATGTAACCTTGGCACTAAGTGGTGGTGGAGTAAAAGGTTATGCACATGTTGGCGTGTTAAAAGTTCTCGAGAAGCATAAGATCAAGGTATCGCTGATAGTTGGGACGAGTGCAGGAGCAATTGTTGGTGCGATGTACGCTGCAAGGCCCAATGCAAAAGCCCTTGAAAATTTTGTGCTGAAAGAAAAGCCATATACTTGGAAAGATTTCACTTTTTCAAAAGCAGGATTTGTAACAGGAGAATCATTCATCGAGAGGATTTCAAAATATATATCTGTCGAAAGGTTCTCTGAACTCAAGATACCTTTAATGGTGACTGTCACAGACATGAATACAGAAAAAGAGAAGGTTATCAAATCAGGCAAGTTAATGGAGGCAGTTAGAGCATCAATGGCAGTCCCAGGTATTTTCACACCCATAACAAAAAAGAAGCACATTCTGGTAGACGGAGGTGTAATAAGTTCAATGCCATTGCACATTGTACCTGAAAGCGACCTTACAATAGCTATTGATGTAATACCTGATAAGAGAAGAGTTACACCACACTCCAACCTCCTAGCCTTGGTTGAAAAGACTGCCATGATCATGAGTAGTGAAATAATCAAGTGGGAGATCAAGGCATTTAAACAAGAGTTAGTATTGATAAAGCCTAATGTCAAGGTCAAGACATTTCTATATACTAAAGACATTAAGAAAATAATAAGAAATGCAGAGAAAGCAACTGAGAAAGCTATACCGAAAATAATGAAATGTTTAGAAGATAAGTGTGAGAGAGAAAATTAGATTCTAATTCTATAATAATAATATCTTCTGCAGTATCGAAAACTTTAAATATGAGTATTATGAATAATAGATGTAATTTAGTTTGTTATCAAACATAAAGAAATAAAAGAAAGTCAAATTGAACGTTTTTAATCAAAAACAATCGAAATCAAACGTTTTTAATTGATTGCAATTGAAAACAAATGTAAACAATTATTATTAATTGATTTTAATTGATAACAATAGATTTTAGATAGGTGATAGGAAAATAATACCCAGTAAAGAAGATTTCCTCGAATACTTACAAGATAATCCTAACCAGACCTATACTTCTATCTCCAAACATTTCGATATCGAGATGGGAACAGTACGGGATCTGATCAAGACATATAATGAGAATGTAACCGTACAAAAGCTGGGAACTGCCCTGCTAGTCAATATAAAAGCAGCAATAGCAAAATGATGAAGAAAAGAAGCCAAGCCAATACCAAGATCGTGATGCCATTGATAGTTCTGGCTATATTGGCAGTTGCTGGATGGTTTGTAATGGGCACTATACCTATCAATTTAGATGCAGATCCTACTCCTCAATTAGTCAATCAAGATGTCATGTTCACAATAACAATTGATCCTGGAGAATGTAACACATTTGATGAAGTTGACTGGGACTTTGGAGATGGAAATGTTGAAGACGCTTCAACAGACTTAACTATAACACATCCATATACTACTGCAGACACATATACAGCCCGCGCCACATATTATTGTGATGACCCTGTAGATACAGGAACTGCTACAGTCGAAGTTGTGATTAATCCACAAACATACACAGTAACCTACCACGGAAATGGCAATACTGGCGGTAATGTGCCAACAGACATAGACAGCCCATACGCAAGTGGAGCAGAAGTCCAGGTCCTAGGCAACACAGGAAATCTAGTAAAAACAGGATCCACCTTCAGCGAATGGAACACAGCAGCAGACGGAAGCGGAACAGGTTACCAAGCAGACGACACCTTCATCATCGCTGAAAACACCGAACTCCACGCACAATGGACAGCAACAACCAATCCAGATATAACCCTCAAATCACCTGATGGTGATGATCTCACAGCAGGAGATGCAACTCAAGCATTCACATTCGATTATACAGACATACCTGCAAGCACCACTTGTGACGTTTATGCAAAACCTTCAGCAGGAGACTATTCAAGAATAAGCAGCACTGCAGTTCCTGTATCCGGAACCGGAACAGATGGCAGCATAACAGGGACTGTGCCAACAACTGAAGACACATACACTTGGCGGGTTGGGTGCACAGGATTTTTATTCAGCAATGAGTTGACATTTGTGGTTCCAGCATCAGAAACTCCGCCAACAGCAGACTTCACATATTTGCCTGCGGATCCTGTGGCGCCAGAAACTATCTATTTTACAGATGCTAGTACTGCAGGAGATGGAGCCATTACCAGCAGACTATGGGACTTTAATGGAGAAGGCACAAGCACAGCTCAGAATCCATCTTGGTTATTTATGACGAGTGGGTCTAAGGATGTAACCTTGACTGTAACTGATAGTAACAGCCTAACCAACACCACAACAAAAACCATTACTGTTGCAGATGGCTATAAGCCCGTAGCTAATTTTACAGCAAGTCCTCCAAGCGGTGTTGCACCCTTACCAGTCCAATTCACAGATACCAGTACAGTAGACGGTACAGATCCTATTAATACATGGAGCTGGGAAATCATCAATAGCACCGGCGGCAATACAGTGCACACAAGCACTCAACAGAATCCATCATATACATTCAATGAAGATAAAGCCGGCACCTATGATGTTAAGCTGACTATCACAGTTAGTGCAACAGGAAAATCAGATACTATAACCAAAAGCAGTTACATAGATGTAGCAGATCCCTCTACCCCGGTCGCTAATTTCACAGCAAATATGACTACAGTAAGGAGAACTAAATTAGTCCAGTTTACAGACACAAGCACAATTAGCGGCAGCGGTACAATAGCCACTTATGCATGGGACTTGAATGGCGAAGGCACAAGCACACAACGACATCCAGAATACGGATTCAACACAGCAGGCGATAAAACAATAACCCTAACCGTAACTAGCACAGCAGGAAAAACTGATGATGAAGTAAAAACCAATTATATTACTGTAGTTGATCCTGCAGTACCAGTTGCTAATTTCACTGCTAATGTTACAACTCAACTAAAATCTAAATTAATTCAGTTTACGGACACAAGCACAATAGAAACAGGAGATATTGACCTCTATTCATGGGATTTCAATGGCGAAGGTACAAGCACACAACAACATCCAAAATACGGATTCAACACAGCAGGATTAAAAACCATAACGCTTACAGTAACAGATACAGATTCAGGAAATAGTGATCCTGAAGTCAAAACCAATTATATAACTATAACTGATCCTGCTGCACCAACCATCTCGGGATTGAATCCTTCTAGCAATACCGTATCGCCTGTGACATTCAGGTTTACTGTTGCAGACTTCCAGGATATGGATAATGATGAGTGTAGAGTCACATATAACAATGGCAGTGCGCACACCATTACTTGGAAAAAGCTAAGTACCAAGGATGGCAATGATGTCATGACATTTGGTCCTGTAGTTATGGCTGCAGGAACAGGTTATACCTGGAACCAGGAATGCAGGGATAATCAAACTGCAGCATATCCTGTTGTAAATGGAGCAGGTCAGACCACATTCAATGTGATTGCAGGCGGTACGCCAGCGATATCTTCCCCAAGTTCACCATTATTCACTAACACTGCTAGCCAAAACATCGTATATACTGCAACAGGCGCAGATAGCGGTTCATGCAAACTTGTAGTTGATGGTACTGCTGAAGCAACTGATACAGGAGATACAGGAACAATAACACACGCATTTACAGCAGGAACCCATTCATACAATGTGACTTGCGATTTCACGGGTATAAGTGTTGCTTCAACAACGCAAACCATAACAGTGGATACCCAAGCGCCAACAATAACCACTGACGCATGGGCTAAGACAGGAACTAGCCCAGAGCGGCCTCAAGTCACCTTCGAGGTTTCAGATACAGGAGCTGCAGGAGTACAGAACTGTACATTATATAATAATAGTGATGCCAAGATGGCAGACATCACATTCACTACAGATCCTACCACACCTCAAACCTTGACAGCACCTGCTGCAACTTATATATACCCGTGGACAGGTAAACTAATCTGCGAAGACAAAGCAGGTAACAGAGCAACTGCAACTGGCACCATCAATACAGGCGCAAGCACGGGTAGCACAACCATAGCTCTTAGAGAGCCTACCGATGGAGCTCCGTTCAATAATGATGTACAGATCGATTTCAAGTTCAATGTGACAACAACCTTAGTAGGTCCGCCTGCAACATTCCCCTGCCAATTAATGTTCGGACCTTCAGGAGGTACAATGCAGGTACGAGGTACAAATGCAGCAACTGTTGTCAACACAACACAAACCATATCTTATACTCCTGCTAGTTTAGGAACAGGTACATACAATTGGAAGATTCAGTGTGATCTAGAATCGCCTGCCGGCAACTATGAGGCATATTCAAACAGCAGATCATTAATAATGGATGCATCAGCGCCAACAGTCAATCTTGTGGCACCTACAGACGGTTCCGTCCATTCGTTCGACTCAGGAGGTCTTCAACTTCAATATACTGCATCTGATAATTCAGGAGATCCCATGAATTGCACAATATATTATGGTGCTGATGTAGCTTATGATACTCGCACAGTGCAGGATGGAGCAACAGCATCAGTTGCCTTTAACTTACCTGCCAATACATATGAGTGGTATGTTAATTGTACAGATAGCACTGACAATGTTGGAAAATCTGCTCAGACTTGGACCTTTAATGTAACAGGAGCCAATCGATATCCTATATATGATGAGTTTGATGCAGCATATAGTACTAATTTCAATAGCATCACACCTCCAACTAATCTTAACGACCAGAATAATTTCTTTGTTGGAAACAGTTATGGTAAGGTTACATGGACTCAGAGCGCAAACATATCCTTTATCAATTTCAATAATGCAGTAAGCATCGCAGACGGTACAATCACAGTTAATCCAAACACTGCAGATGCAAGAGGAACTAATCCAGGTAACAATGCAAATCTAAATACTGCCGGAACATTAGAGTTCTTCAGCCCATCAATAATAAAATCTGTATTAAGTGATGGTTCAAACTATCATACATGCACACGTACAAGCAATGACTTGTCTTGTTCATTAAGCTCATTGTCAGGCACATTCACTTTAGTTGCGAATTCATATGTAGACATTTCAGTAGGTTCAACTCAGGCAGGCAGCCCAGTCACATTCCAGGCAGATTTCAAGAAACTAATTGATGATTCTCTTATAGATGAAGCAAGTTCCACAACATGTAAGTTGAGAAGTACTGATTTTGCAGCCAATTCTGCACTAAATACTCTTTACCCAACTATCGGAACTACAGGTATTAATATGGATGATGTCACAACACCTGCAGGTCATTTTGAAAAGACTATTCCAAATTTCCCTGCATTAAATGGTAGCTGGTCAGTAATCTGTGCAGAAACAACCAATTATGCCAATGCATCTGCCACAGATTCTATTAGTGTTGAAGCAGGACCTGATCCTATCCGACCTAAATATGATGAATTTAAGAATAATGGAGATACAACAGATCTGGCTTCAAGAAATGACAGTGCGCTGGAAGCTGTAAATGATCTAGTGCTTGCAGATAATGATGGCTGGGGACAAATAGACTGGACTGGCGTCACTATTAATATTACATCGAGCTTTAATATAGATACTAATGTAGAAATCAGTCAGGATTTGATATATGTTAATCCAAGCAGCCCATATGCTACTGGACCTGCAGCTGTAACATGGAATATCGGCAGTCTCTATCAGAAAAAACCGGCTTTACTAATTGGAGGAGGATTATCAAATTTAGTAACTGGCTGGGACGGAACTGCATTAACTTTCACAGTAAACCAGTTTACAGATTCAACAGGTTTCTCACATCATGCCAACTCCCAAATCAGCGGGGGTAATGCAGATAATGGCAAAATGGAAGGCGAATCTATAACTTTCACAGCAACTTATTCAAACTATCCAAATGGTACAGGTATCAGTGGAGCTAGTTGTACACTTGCTGGAACTAGCGGCGGTATCAGTGGTTCAGGAACAACCAATGCAAACGGAGTCGTATCCATAACAGACGGTTCTGTCTCTGCAGGAACCCACACATTCACCATCACCTGCACGCATGCAAGCTATGAAACCATGACAGCAACAGGTCAGGTAGATGTCGCACAGGATACTGGCGGTATCACAATCGACCTTATCGCTCCTGAGGACGGCTATGACACAGACAATCCAGTCGTTACTTTCAGGTTCGATGCATCTGATAATGTTGCCATCAGTTCATGTGATCTCAGGAACAACTTCAACCCTAGCAAGACTTGGGACACAGTGCAGACCTATTCAAGCGCAACTGTATCCGCAACCTATGTGGAAAGAAGGATTATCACACCAGGAGTCTACAGCTGGGGAGTGTTCTGCACTGATACCAACGGAAACAGTAGATGGGCTGGAAACAGGACATTCAATGTTACTTTAGCTATGCCAGGAACACCTGTCTTCTATCCATTCCCAGAAGCCATCACATACCAGGACTATGATTTCATAGGATACACTCAATTATATAATGCAACAACCATTGTCTGTGCAGCACAGGGAACCCTAGATCCATGCAGGAGCGGAACTAGCATAGTCAACAGCTCAGATCTATTGGATGTGACCACAGTATATTACAACTCTGCTATTGGAGATGATTTCATATATTTAAGCGCAGAGGATGCAGAGGCTTTGATTAACTTGAATGTCTCTACCAAGTATCTAGAATTCAGCGGACATACAGCAACAAATTTCAGGAGATATGAAGTCACTGGTTGGAAATTAGTGGGAGGTAATAACTACAAGTTCAACATCAGCCCTAATCTAGAAGGAAACACTTCGATAGGAGAGACAGTCACAGTTACCAGTGCCGAATACCCAACAGGATGGTTCAACATTTCAGTGCCTTTATGGCCAGGCATAAACAATATAACAGCATGGGCTAGGGACATGTTCAATCAGACAGGAACCATAGTTGGACCTATAGAGATGGCTTACGATCTCGTACCTCCATATTTCAATTTCACAAGGAATCATACTAATGTAGCAGGCATAGCCGAAATCCAGTTTTTCCTGCATGATAACTATAAGGTGAATGTATCATCCCTCATGGTGAATGTCAGCTCTCCATTACTCGCCAATATCACCAATGGGACGAACAAAACTGTCCACGTAGTGCAGGGATCCCCCCTCTGGAATCAAACCAACGAAACTTACGGAAGCAACATCTCTTGTGCAGGCGATAGAGGATTTTACAACTGCTCCTTTGTCCTCTATAATGTATCTGACGGTAGCTACAACCTATCATTGTTTGTCAGAGATGTTGCTGGTTATGCCAATACAACACAGCAAGTCTGGGATGTTGACACAGCAGTGGCCAATGTAACAGCAGTCAATGATCCAGGATGGACAACAGGCAATGAGAATATAACCTTCACCTGGGCGCCTGTAGCAGATCCACACGGTCCAGTAAGCTATCAATATTTCCTTTATTACACCACCAATCCTGATACAGGTATGAATATTGTCAGGGATTGGACTAATACAACACTTACCACTTACGTAACAAATACGTCCCTCAAACCCGGAGCCGTCTATTACCTCCGCGTGAGAGCAATAGACGGATTCGGTATTATTGGTAATTTTACCGAGAGCGACGGCATATTGGTTGAGGACATCAGCACACCACAGTGTATAGATTGCATATCAGATGGAGGGGACTGGACCAACACACTATCAGTCCTATCCGCCTACTTCAATTTCACTGACAATGAGTCAGGCATAGCCGAATTCAGGTACGCAATAGGCAACAACACCTATCCACTGCCAGGCTGGGACATGATCAAGGCAGAGAGCTCAACGATTTTGAGAAATATAACAGTCTCAGGTCTCAACCTTACGAACGATGAGAACTATACCTTCAATGTCAAGGCCAGGAATAATTTTGGCCAGTGGAGCGAGTGGTACTCATCGAATGGAATAAGGACAGACATGGATGTACCAATTAATGGGACTGTGG
>CAZYIM010000051.1:0-14641 GCA_964647565.1 uncultured Methanosarcinales archaeon | reverse complement strand
TCCCACCCTGGGCGTTTATTCTTCTATCTATATATAATAAAAAAAAGAATTAAATAATAATTAGTTATCTGGTTTCTCGAGCAGATGAACTCCTTCTACTTCTGGAGCAGGCGCACCATAGTAATAACTGTTCCAGCCGCAGAGTGCACACCAATACGAACTATTAAAGAGATTTATTTTTTCTGCTTCGCATCTTGGGCATTTCATTCTGTTGTTGCACAAATACAGTCATTGGCATCTACATCATATTTTGGCACATCTGGTTCTGTGCAGCTGATTTTGCTTGTACAGCACTCGTCTTCATATCCTGGTGTTACCGTGCCACATGATTCGCCGACCAAATCAGTATTATCATTATCTGTGCCTTCTGCAGGAGGTAGTGTATCAGCTGTCAGGTCATCTCCTTCACCGTCTGTTGCGTCGTCTTCATCATCGAGGATATCGCATCTGCACGCATCAATACCGTCTTTGTATTTCGGTACAGAGCCTTCAAGGCACTCCCTATTTCTTATACAACAGTCTTCCCGTTCTTCAGGTTTGTACATTGTACAATTCTCTGTTAGGTCGCCAGCTTGACATATGCACCTGCCAGTTGCTAACTGGAACTGAGGGGATGATCCTTCTGGGCATTCCCTTTGGCCTCCACAACACTCGTTTCTTTCCTTCAATGGTTTTTGTAGACAAGGATTGTCTAGGTTTTCTGCAGGTATACAGTCACAATCAGCAGATTCTGTTATGAATCTTGGATAGCTGTCTACTTCACAAGTCGTGAACTTAGCACAACATTCGGCCTGGTGTGCGTCATTTTCCCTGCTACAATCAGAGGATTTGGTTGGTTCTCCTTCATAACAAGCAGTCAATATTACTATTGTGGCTAATATTAGAATAAATATCATTGTTTTTTTCATGTTAAAAACCTCCGTTTTTTAAGCATGCCAAAAATCGCTAATCGATTTTTAAGCATTAAATCACCCCTAACTACTATGGCTCTATAATCAAATATTTAAAGTTTTTGCTTGGATGCACCATTAAATATTTAAATGGCCCATTCTTTCTTCAGGGTTACAGCGGGGTGGGGCAGATTAGCAAAATTAATTTTTTGCTATAGCCTAACCAGGAGTGCCCGTCGGGCTCATAACCCGGAGGTCGGTAGAAGCAGACGGAAGGACTGTTACCGAATTCAAATCTACCCCCCGCTATTTAATCCTTCCATATTTTCTTATTTTTTCTAAATGTTTTGGACTAGAAAAACTTATTTTTGTCATCCATAATGACAGATTCTTATTTCCATTTAGTTCAATTCTATTTATTATTGTGAATCCTGTTTTCATTCTTTTATCTTCTATTTTATAGTTATAAATCTCTACTATTTTAAACCCTTCTTCTTTCAAAAATGCTGCAATTTCCTTTGTGAAGGATTCTTTTCTGGAGGAGAATGAGATTACAGGATAATAAGGGTGTTGTTTATACCTTTTTTTAAATGAAATTGATCCATCTGTATCAAATAAACCCCTCACAAAATTCATTAATAACATTTTATTGGTGTTGATTTTAGAAGGGATTTTTAATGAGTTATTTTTAGGTCCTAGCGGGAGGCCAATGGTTTGAGTTAAATAACAAACTAGTGACTTTGAAAATATCCTAAATCCGAAAGTGGTATTCTTATCGAAAGTCTTCATTGTTGGAATAAATCCGAATACTTTCTCGAATTTAGGTCCGACAATGTTTAAATAAAAATCTTTTTCATCTTTTGGATTTCCAACACATTTAAGAGAATATTCGTTCTTATTTTGTCTATATCCTAGGCTTCCATCTCCAGCTAATACTCCGGACAAATAAGCTAAATCTTCTGTTGATTCCTTAGGTATTTTTAATCCTTTTAACTTATCTTTTTTGTTCAGGAAAATTTTATTTAACATTTTTTAACAACTATTATGCTCTTAACATTGGAAAAATGATTTACTTTATAAATTTACCCGGTCAAACAAGGTTCAAAGGAGTCGAAAGTTCAAATCTTTCCCCCACTATTTTCTTTTTTTTCTAATTTCCTTATCTCACTCTCATATTTTGATAATTTAGTACTTGAAAATAGTAATCCTTAAAAACAAATGTGCATTTCCTTCTGTTGATATAGGGGTAGTATTATGAATGGGTTTGGCATACCTAAAAGTGTGGATAAGCAATTAGAAGAACAAATACAGTTTCTTTCAGATATAACAGGTCTTCTGGTTAAAAAGAAAGAACTTAATCCAGAGAGTTTTGACCTTAAGCCTAGGGCTGTGATTCCATTTGATTTTAATCTTAGATTAGGAGATGACTATTCATTGCACATATGGAAATATCTGGTTCATGATGATATAACTGATGAATATCGAGACATGAAATATTCTCGCGGGGGGGAATTTTGAAGCAATTTCAAAAGATACATCGTTTGAGGACCTGACCTTTGATTATGGTACTTGGTTCGCTTCACATGTTGGAAGTGAGTTGTTCTTTAAGGGAGAAAAGTTATGTGAGAAATCATATGGATCTTCGGAGGGATATGATTATCTAAAGTTAATTCAGCAGCCAACTATTCGTGATGCTTGGCTAAAGGGAATCCTTAAGGGTATAGGTGGTATATCTGTCGATCATCCTGCGTTTATGGACTATGAAAGCTTTTCTTTTAAGAGTCTTGATCATTCGAAAAATCATGAAGAGCGGGATAACAGCTATTTTGACTGTTTATATTTGAGGTTGATGACTCATATGAAAGAACGGGGTTATGAGATGCCGCCTATTCTAAGTAAACATGAAGATTTGCGTGAAACTATGTTCCTTGGACAGAAAGATGAAACTGAAACTTTGCTTTTTGGTAAGCTGGCTGAAATTATATCGAATGGTGATGAACGATGCATTGCTCATGCAAAGGCAGAAGCTGAGAAGATAAGAGAGTATACAACCCATATTGCTTATGAACAAGATTCTAACATTCCACTTTCAAAAAAATTCTTGGACACGCCTAGAAAAATAGTTCCTGGAAAGAAAGCAGAGGAAATATATAATGTCTTGGTTATCGAGGATTTGAATGAGAATTACCATTTGAAAGGTCCTGAACTAACAGAAAACGTCTTTCATACTCTTGAAGAATTGGGTTTCTGTGGCTCATATGTTTATTCACAAATTAACCTACCTTCTGCAATGGAAATATGCTCAACTGGCCAGATGGATGCTATTATTGTTGATGGCAGAAATGTAGAACCTTTTGAATCCTTTTATCATGGTCAAGGTGGTGGAATGACATTCGGCGAGAATGGTGAAATACTTTTTATGAAAGATGGTGAAAAGATGACTGAAGA
This sequence comes from uncultured Methanosarcinales archaeon, assembly GCA_964647565.1. Taxonomy (GTDB): domain Archaea; phylum Nanobdellota; class Nanobdellia; order Woesearchaeales; family CAZYIM01; genus CAZYIM01. The sequence goes on along the minus strand of CAZYIM010000051.1, from coordinate 11,303 downwards.
TGAAGTCAAGGAGCATATGCGTGAGAATCCAAACATAAAGCATGCTTGGGTTGGAAAAATATGTGAACAAGCAGAGGCAAAGGGCCATACATCTCCGCCTAGTTATGTCATGACACCATCTGATAAGCCTCGACTAGGAGGCCTTCTTTGTGCTATGTTGAAAGGTGTTGCATCAGAACAGTCTCCGTTTAGCTGATTTATTTTTGCACAACCAATTTAAATGGTACTACTTTCTTTGTTATTATGTTTCCTATACTTAAATCAAAAGTCATTCTTGCGCCAATGGCAGGTTTTTCTGATATAGCTTTCAGATTACTTTGCAAGCGGGCAGGAGCAGGCTTGGTTGTTACTGAGATGATAAGTGCTGAGGCTATAGTCAGGAATAATGAAAAAACCCTGAAACTGATGAGAATTGAAGATGATGAGAGGCCCATAGCAGTTCAATTGTTTGGTAATGATCCTGATTTGGTTGCCAACGCCGCTAAAAAAGTGGAAAAATATGCAGATATACTTGATTTCAACATGGGTTGCCCTATGTTTAAGATCATGAAGCAGGGCTCAGGATCAGCTCTTCTTGGTGATTTGAAGAAAGCAGAGGACATAATTACTGCTATGGTTGATGCTGTCAAGAAACCAGTTACTGTAAAGATCAGAAGCGGCATTAACAAACCGGATGCTGCTATTAAGGCTGCTAAGATGATTGAGAAATCAGGTGCTGCCGCTATTGCAGTCCATGCCAGAACTGCTGCTCAAAAATATTCTGGTAGAGCTGATTGGGATGTCATTAAAAACATTAAGAGTGCTATTAGCATTCCAGTAATCGGCAATGGAGACATACGGACTCCTGAAGATGCCAAGAGACTGTTTGATCAGACTGATTGTAATTTTGTGATGGTTGGTAGAGGTGTTCTAGGTAATCCTCTTTTGTTCAGGCAGATCAATGAATACCTTGGAATAGATAGCTATAACCAGATCAGTATGGAACAAAAGCTAAAACAAGGACTTGAATATCTCAAGCTGGCCCAGGAGTATGATATTTCAATCAAGAGCATGCGTATGCAGGCTCAGTACTTTACCAAGGGTTTGAAGGGGGGTGCTGAGGTACGAAGAAAGATAGCTGCTGCTCGCAATTATCATGCTCTTGTTGAGAGGGTCAAGTCAGCTTTATCTTAACGCAATATTGGAGATATATTTCGTGTACTTTTTCTTCGGGAGTTTTTTAATCGGAATACATTATCTAACTCATCCCAATGTCAGAAAGTTTTCTTACTACACCATTTTCTGCATCAACTTCAACTTTGTCTCCGGTTTTGAATACTTTGGTGCCGATATGAGTTCCAATAACACACGGTTTGCCCAACTCTCTTGCAACAATTGCTGCATGACCTGTGATTCCTCCCTCATCACTTACAATAGCCTTTGACTTTCTTATTATTGGCATTAAAGCAGGATGTGTTTGAGGCACAATTAGAATTGCATCAGATGGAATTCTGCTAAGCTCCTTTTCAACAGAATCAGTCCAATTAAAAACAAATGCGCTACCAATAGCGCGTCCTTTGTTTCCAATTTCTCCTATAACCTCTTTTGTATTGTATTTTTCTTTACCAAGTAATTCTTCTTTTTTTCTAATCGCTTGTTCACCAAATAAAAAGTGTTGTTTATGATTGTCTATTTGAAACAATTCTGCTTCTGATCTTTTTTTCAACTCTTCAACTGATACTATTTTTTCTAGTTTTTCTCCTTTTAGATATTTTATTAGTTCTTCAACTTTTAAGCTTGCCATAACTTGATAATCTAACTGTTCTTTCTCTGCAAATGCTTTGAATTGTTTCACCAGAAAATATCCTGAAATTCTCCAGGCAAAAGATGCTTTGAACCTATAGTGGCCTATTGTTGAGATTCTTGATGCTAGCTTGGAAGTTTCAGGATCTAAATTGAATTTTGATATTAGTTCCCTTTTCTTATCAAGAATAGTTCCATATTGTGAAATTAATTCTATTTTCTTATTTTCAAGAGATTCTGAAGAGTTTAAGGCATCTACTAATCTTAGAAATAGCTCTTTTTTAGTCCAAGGTTTTGTCCTATCGCTTGCGGATATGTATTTATATTTTTCATAATGTTTTTTTAATAGGTTTGTAGTTTCTTTATTTTTCAGTATATTTCTTTCAGAATCGAGTATACTTTTTATTTGTATGGCTAAATCTAAGAATGCAATCTCTTCAACAGTTATCGGCAACATACTTTCCGGATGTGTTAAAGCAATGAACGTCTCGATTCTCTTTTTCTTATCTTTGATTTTTTTCTCTAAGTTTGTTTTCAGTTTCTTAGAAAGACCTTCGGTATACTCTGGCCAATTAGAGAATATTGAACCAATTAATTGTTTATACACTTCTAGTAAATCTTCAATAAAAACTAATAGTTCTTTTGGTTCATAGGTCCTTACAAAGTCTAAGGTTTGTTCAATCTTCTTTGATTTAGATATCCACTTGTCAATCTTTTTAATATAATCATGAAAAAATTCATCATTCATGAATTTTTCTAATGCTTTATTTTCAACAAAACGCATCCATTCTTTAGTTCGATATTCAGCATGAAGTCCTTCATCATGATTATTATACCATATGAAATCACGTGTTTGATACCCTTTTGTATATTTATCATGATATCTTCCTTTAAATACTTCTGACCAAATTATTGACATAAAAAAATGAGGTAATGAAGGACCTTCTGACATTAATTGCCAAGTCTTTTTTCTTTCGAGTACTCTTACAACGCCTTTTTCTCCATCTAATTCAATTAGATCGCCTGTTTTTACAACTTTCGTAATATAATGCAATCCTATTACGCAGGGTTTACCAAATTCTCGACTTACAATTGCTGCATGTCCAGTTATTCCTCCTTCATCAACTGCAAGAGCTTTCGCTTTTCTTATTGCAGGCATATAGGTGGGATGTGTTTGCGGAGCTACAAGTATTGCATCTTCGGGCATTTCTAGAACTTTCTTGTTAATATCATCATTCCAGTAGAATACGAAGGCTCTTCCTCGCACTTTGCCTAGATTAGCAATCTCTCCTTTAACTTCATTAATAGTTTCATATTTTATTTTTCCCAATTCAATATTCTTAACATCAATAGCTTGCTTTCCATAGTAAATATTTATTTTTCCATCTCGGATAAGAATGGTTTCTGCTAATGCCCTTTCTTCTAATTTCTTTTTGCTTACTAACATTTTACCAGATATCAATGAAATTAATTCTTTTTCAGTACAACTTGATAGCTCTTCAAAACTAAGTCTCACTTTATCAGAATATTTTCGACAAACTAAAACCAGGTAATACCCTAACCATCTGCCATAGAATGAAGAAATGAATCTGTAATATCCTATTTCTGCAATCAAATTTCCTAATTCTTTCACTTCGTCTGAAAGGTTAAATTTTCTAATGAGCTGTTTTTTGTTTGAAATAGAATTATTATATTTTTGTTCTAGTTCTTCTTTTTTCTTTTTGAAATCAGTTTCACTAGCAATGTTATGTAACATAAGTTCTTCGAAGTGATTCAAGTCCCAAGGTTCTGTTCTATCGCTAGCCGGAATCAAAAAATAGTTATTATGGTGTTTTGTGATTTCTTTGTAAATAGGAGATTTTCTTAATTCTTCTTTACTGAGTTTTTTGAGTTCTTGTTTTGCTTTTATTACAATATCTAGCCAATCTATCTCTTCTTGACTAGTAAAGATCTTTTTTTCTGGAGCTGTCAACTCAAGATAGATCTGTTTTGCAGTTTCTTCATCTTTAATTTTTATTTTTATGAGTTCTTTTAACCTATCTGCAAGTCCTTCTGTACATTGAGGTTGACAAGCAAGAATGTAGACAAAAAGTTCTGATCTTATCTTTGCAATTTCTGGAATTAACTCAATGATTTTTTTCTTGGATAGTTTACTGATATTTCTTTCAAATTCATATTTGTTCATTAAGACTTTTGTTAGTCTGTGGAGATTATTCTGCTCTTCAATCCATTTCTTGAACTTTTTCTTATCTGTGAAATACTTATATCCGTTAACTTTTGCTTTCTTCATATCCAAGTCCAGATAATATCCTCCGTGCAGATTTTCTTTTGTGTCACTGTACCACAAATAATTATTATCTTGAAATCCTGTTAGTTTTCTCAATTTTCTGGAAAAATAAGGAAACAAAAAGATATGTTTTGCCAATAAATGACTTAATCTTGGTCCTTCATACATTAATTTCCATTTAGGTTCGATTTTTAATCACCTCATTAGTTATTCCATATTTATCTAACCATTGTAGTTGTTCTCTGAAGACTTCGATGTCTACGAGAACTATTGTTTTATCTGGAAGAATCAGGTTTGCGGTTGGTGATTTCTTTTGGTAATTAATCTGAAATCCTTCTAACGGCTTAGTTGCTCCTCCTAGCTTATGAAATCGTTCAATTGGTTCGATTTCTTTGCCTTCTATCAAATCTAATGTAAGATATAAGTGGGGCTCAATGAATCCAGAATTTGATATTCCAAGAAAGAAATCTGCTGTTCCTCCTTGATTGTATTTTTGAATTTGGTCAAAGATATATGCGCCTATTCTATATGCTGATTCTCTTAGAGATATTCCGTCTGATTTGTTGTCTAATCCGTAGGATAACCATGCATACATTCCTCTATCTTCTTTTGCAACGCCTTCAATTGTTTGAAAATCTGCTTCTGCGGCACCCCATATTAAGGGCATTTCGCTTGAGACAAAAACTATATTTCCATCCTCTCCTGCAAAAGGTGCGATTCTATTATCAATATTCGGACCATGAACATTTTTACCAATAGTTTGCAGTTCATCTACGATTATCTTTGCTGTAGAATAGTTTCTTTGCATTTCAGGACTATCAACCTGAAATACTTCTCCTTGATTTGCAATCGATCTGGCAAATTGTCTAATTTTATACTCTTTTTTATCATCTAATTTTGATTCAATCCCGGATACATGTTTTTCAACAGGTTGTTTTGGTCCATGTCTAATAATTCTTAGTTTCATTTTCATTTGTAACTTTTTATAAGTAATAACTTTTTAACTATTTAAAACTTTCTTCAGAATTCTTTTAAAATTCAGTAAAATTTATAAATAAAATACTATTATTTAATATCATGGATAAGTTTGATTTTATAATATTGTTTGCATTATCGGATGATTGTAGACAATCGTTAACAAAAATTGGAAAACAAATAAATAGATCTCCGCAATTTGTTAAGTATCGGGTTGACCAGTTAAAGCGTCATGTGATTAAACAAATTCCGATACTTGTTGATTTTTATAGGCAGGGATTTCAAGAAGTAACTGCTTTAATCAAGTTTCCAATAATAGATCCCTTGACAGAAAAGACTTTCATAGATTTTTTGTTCAAAAGAAAAGAAACTTATAAGTTATTCTCAATAACAGGAGAACACAGTATATTGTGTTCATTCATAATTAAAAATCAATCAGAGATTCATGAAATAAAGGAATCTTTACTGGAAATTGCTCCTTTTGATGTAGACTTTTCCACAAACTATAAGACAACAATATATTCTCATAATTATCTAGGTGAACATTGTTCAGATAAGAAAATAACCTTGCAACAAACTCACCAGTTTGAAGAAATGCCTTCTTTGTTAAAAAAAATATTAGTTGAGCTTCAGCAAAATCCTTTTTCCTCAAACTTAGAAATAAGTCAAAAACTAAAGGAGAGTTATGATAGAGTCAGTTATTCAATTAAAAATAATCAATTAATATTAGGGAATAACTTGTTATTGTCAAATCAAATAACTAAGAAAGCATTTGTTTTTCTGAAGGTCATGGATTTTAACCGATTATCAAGCTATTGTGATTTACAGAAAAATGTGTTGGAAATTAGTCATATTACTGGAGCTTATGATGTGATAGTGGCTTTAGAAACGATCTCGAATTTAAAACAAACAATTGGACAACTCTTATTTGATTTAAGACAAATAATACAAAAACACACGGTCTGCGAAGTGAATAATACTTACAAATATGGGTGGTATCGATGATAATTGCTCAACCAGATAATCTACTAATATACCTTCCGTTGTATATTGCAAAAGAAGAGCTTGGATTTGAATTAATTAACTGTGGAAACGATGATAAAGTTATAGAGGCAGTAAAAGAAGGGAGAGCAGACATCTCAGTAGGTGATCCCCTGATGTTTGGCACTGTTGATTATGGGCAAACAAAATTATTTGCAGCCTTCATTAATAAACCCTTGCTAAATGTTATAACCTTTAATCAGTTTTTCGATAATCTTCAAGGAAAAACAATGGTGACATATCCCAAACCCTCAACTTCCTATATGTTGTCAGAAAGATTGGCAAGACAGTATGATCTGACGTTGATAGAAACTCCGTTCAATACAGAACTAGGTCCTTTATTAACTCAAGAAGCAGATGTTGCAATAATATTGGAACCTAACTATGCCCAAGCAACAAGAAACAGGGCAAGAACAATATTAACCTTATCGGATGAAGGTTTTGCGTTTACAGGTTTCACGTCGAAGAAAAAACAACCTGACTTTCTAAAAGCGCTAAGAAAAGGGATTGATGTATTCTATGAAAATGATGAGCTAACTTTGAGTATTGCAAAAAAATACTTCTCTCTTTGTGATGAGGACTTAATGATTGCAATAAACAATATTAGGAAGTTAAAACCATATTCTCTAAAATTTACAAAAAAAGAAGTACAAAATGCATTAAACCTTAGGGGTCTAAAATTTAAGGATTATTCGTTTTTTTTAAGGGAAATAATTTCAAATAACTAGTTTTAACCAGGATTTTGGTTCTTCAGAAGATGTGAGGGGTGTGGATGCCAAAAAGGGCGAGGTAAGAATCCTCAGATAATCTCTTTCTCTGTCTTGGTGGCTATTATTGTTTTTATTTTTTTTAATTGATGTTTTTCTTTGAACTTCTTTATGAAATTGTTGTACTCATCTACATCCTTGAATCGTAGCTTCAACAGGGTATCATACTCTCCTGAAACTGTGTGGATTTCTTTTATCTCCTTATCAACAAATTCAAGTTTTCCTCTGTTTAATAGAACGAGCACCACAAATCCTTCGCCGATCGAGTCCTTATCCACGCGTATTGTGAAGTGTTTAATGGTTTTATTTTTTATCAGTTTTTGGACTCGTTTGTGTACTGTTGGATGTTTCATGCCTATGTTATTGGCAATATCCCTTATAGAAACTCTAGCGTCCTTTCTGAGCTCTTCAATTATCTGCATGTCTTTGCTGTCGATATTCATAGGAGGAAAATTAATGGCTCCCAGAGAATCAGAAAGATAACATTCTTTGGGGGATGATAATCCAGAGAGCCATTAACTTTGATTATTTAATTATACAAATTATACTATTCTTTAAATATTTTTCTATTCTGTATAATTTATCTGTTAGAATATTATACATTTATCTATTTAGCACTATTTATTGAAAAATGTTAAAATACAGAAATGACAGAATTAATCTGTTAACATTTGTGTTGGTTTATCACTGGCTTCCTGCTGAACAGAGCAACCAATGACCAAGGATGAAGGGCTGTACTGTTCTATTCTTACTGTTCCTGACTCTGCGCCACACAAACCCTGACTTTTTTCAATATCGCCACCGAATGCTGCGATTTTGCTTGCAGCACCAAATGAGTCTCCAATAAGATATGCGGATGAAACCAATTCCCTTTTATAGTCTGGATATATCCGCCAAATAGTTCTTGGAAACATTTTGAAACTAGTAGATTTTGGATCAACCTCGCCGCCTGCTGTGTCTACTAAAAGACCATATTCCAATCCCTTTGATTCGCAATTGACCAGCATTGTATGGATTAGTTCATCCATTGATAATCTATCTTTTGCATTGATCTCTAAATTTGCTATTCTTGGCTCGGGTGGTGTGCAAACACAGCCCGATCGTGCACAGCCATTGGACTTTACGCCCATATGCCCTGCTGTTATTCGGGTATGAAGATAATTCTTAAGAATTCCATCTTCAACAAGAACAATACGTTGGCTGGGTACCCCTTCTTCATCAAAAGTGTAGTGTCCATTACCTGGTTTTGTTGGATCATTAATAATGGTTAAATCTTCTGGCAGGATTTGTTCACCCATTTTATCCCGATAGGCGGTGCTTACATTTTCTATGATATACCTCGCAGATAGGAGATGTGCTGCAATATTTTCATGAAAAAAATGTCCTGTTCCTCGAGGCGATAAAATGACGGGATAGCTTCCAGATGGCTGGACCCTTGATTTGTATAATTTATTTAAGATTTTTTTAATATAGGTTATCTTCTTTTTTATTTTTTCAGGATTGAAATTGCTCATATCTGAATTAAAATAAACATAATCATTATATTCAATAATCCTACCATCATCTTCAGCACAAATATTCACATTAATGCCTATTATATTGGTAGCATGATATGTTCTTATTTTTGAGCCTTCTGAATTAATATACCTCATGCAGGTTATATCTGATTTAAAGAGTGCTGTTGAATTATGTGTGAAAGACAGGCTAGAAAATTCTTCGGATATTTTTCTTATAAATTCCTTTAATTCGCCGTTAACAGGGACATCTTGTTCTCCTTCAATAGAAACTTGAGGTGGTTCTTTTGAGAGACGATCAAAAAATTCATCGCTATAATGGATTTGATTGCTGTGGATATCGAAGTAGGTTTTGAATGAGTCTTTGAGTGCAAAGTCTATTGGTTCTGCCAATGATTTATTCATGAACTCAGGCTTTAAGGGTAAACTGTCTTCATAACTATGTGAAAAACCAAGGCCATTTTCAGTGTCGCCCATTCCCACGCCCACACGTATTCCTGCGGCTTTTACTGGTTGGTCGATGAATTCCTGGGTGATGCCTCCGTTAAAAGCAGATATGCTCTTGGTTGTGTGGCTTTTATGACACATTTCTATATGTGCTGGTTTGAATTTGTGAATTACTCCTTGAAAATTCTTTTCCTGTTGTATACTCATACAGGTTTTGATCCTTTCTTCTAATATCTTCAGAATATCATCCATTTTCTTTTTTTAATAACCCACTTTTATTTAATCTTTTCTATTCTACAGTAGTTATAAACATTTGTCAAAAAGAATAAACTATATAAATTGCTTCCACTTTCAAGATTTCATGTTCATTGCGGGGGTGGACGAAGCTGGAAGAGGTCCTGTGATAGGTCCTATGGTCATGGCCATAGTTTCTATTTCTAAAGAAGATGAATTTCAACTCCAGGCTTTTGGAGTGAAAGACTCTAAAGAATTGACTCCCAAGCAAAGGGAGCAGCTTTTTGATGTGATCCAAGAGGTCTCCAAAAACGAGGTCATTATTGTACCTGCTGGAGAGATTGATAATGCTGTACTTTCTGAAGAGACCAACTTGAATTGGTTAGAAGCTGACTATGCAGCTAAGCTGATCAACAAGCTTAAACCAGACAAGGTGTTCCTTGACTGTCCAAGCACCAATCTTGAGGCATTTAAAAGATATATGGAGAAACGAATAAACTACAAGGCAGAATTGATTGTGGCCCACAAGGCGGACCAACTTTATCCTGCGGTTTCAGCAGCGTCAGTACTTGCTAAAGTCACTCGAGACAGAGAGATTGAAAAGATCAAGAAAAAGCTCAATGTGGATTTTGGTAGTGGCTACAGCTCGGATCCAAAGACGCGGGATTTTCTTGAGCAGAACTGGGACAATAAAGAATACCAAAAGTATTACCGGAAGAGTTGGGCAACCTGGAGAGCTTGTAAAGCTTTAGGTGGCCAGAAAAGATTGGGAGAATTCTAATAAATTAAAAAAATAAAAAAACCCAAAAACCGCTAGTACTGGTCTTTGGGCGCCAATTAATCTCGGCAAAAAGGTGTTAGGGGTGTGTTATTCATTGAAAATTCTATAAAAACGAATTTTCAATTCCCAGAATTTACATTTCAAATAGCAAATTCCGGTTATCCAAAGATGTTCCCAAGGAAATCTAGGATTTTTTCTAACAGGCCTCTTTGTTCATCCAGCTGCTTTTGGAGGTCAACACAAACAGCAGAGCTGCAAGTGTTGGTCTTACATTCGAAATTATTTTGACAGCTATTGCCTTCTTCTTTCTGGGGTCTGAAGGTTTTGTCAAGATCACAGAAGACAGCAGTGCCGTTATCTGCCTTGGTTCTTAGACCAATACCAAGACAAGCACTTTCTTTTAGGCAGCCATCACAGCTCTCTGTGTTCTTGATAACTTCAATACCCTCGTCGCTGCTCTGAATAATAACGCTGGGAACTACTTCTGTTTTATCTTCAATATCCGTGACTTCTTCTTTGGGCAGCTCTATACTGACTTCTTCCTCAACTACTATTGGTATATCCTGATTTTTAACAAACATGAATATTGCAGTCTCATAATCTTCGTCGTATTTGACAAATACCAGGCTGACATCAAATGCATTGTGGAAGGAACCCTCCTTTATCTTGAATTCAGTACCAACTCCGCCGGCGCCACCTCCACCACTGACAGATGCCGCTGTCTCTGAAACCTCGGATGTAGTTGTATCTATGACATCTGATTTGTATGTAAACCTCTTCTCCAGAGATACTGTGGCCGTTGCATACTTTCTGCAGATTGGTGGGTGAGGCAATATATCAGATTCTGTATCTGTTTCAGGTAACGGTACCATGTTTACGCTGCATATTTCTGTATATGAGATATCGTGCAATGTCATGATTATATCATGAGGCTCCAAATGCACCTTATTTTCTTCTTTTATCTTGAATCTTTCATTCAGATGCACAATCCGGATTTCTTCATCCCCCTTTCTTACAATTAGGGTAGCTCTTTTTGCATCTGCATATATATCCATAGCTTCAATTTCAGCGTCAAAAACTTCCTCAATTTCTCCTTCCCTTAACTCAATTATCTTGGCTGTATATGCGCTTCCTACTGGTATACTGACCTGTAGTTTTACATAGGGGTACGCAATTGTTAAGCAGGGTTCTCCCTGCCTACAAGGGGGTCCTTGGTAACCTACTTCGAGCAGTTTGATGTCCATATTTTTATAATCCACAACTCTTGCCTGCTGGCCTTCATTGATCCTGAACTTCTGATTCAGATAGGTTTTGATTAGCGGATCAGGAGTATCTTCCTTATATACAATGAAAGTGGCTTGAGATGTTGAGTAATCAAGCAGTTTTATCTCATAATCGCCAAAGCTTAATGTTTCTTCTCCCTCGAACACCAGTTGTTTTGAATAGGGCAAGTCTTCCTGGCTTACATCTAAAAT
>CAZYIM010000050.1:0-14663 GCA_964647565.1 uncultured Methanosarcinales archaeon | reverse complement strand
GATTACAATGATGTTGTTTCAAGGCTGCCAAACTCGCGTATACATGCGCATTTCTCGGGAATTGAGTTTACAGAAAAGGGTGAGCGCAGGCATCTGCTTGTTTCAATGGATGAATGGAAAAAACTCTATACAGAATTACAGAGGCAGAAAAAAGACATAAGGATAATCTGCGAAAGTCCAGATCCTTTTGCCGATGTCGAGAGGATGCTTTCTATTATTTAACCACTAAATAGTGGTAAAAAACCGAAACATTTAAATACTGGTAAATCTATTATACGCATAATAAGAGGTGATATTATGAATCGAAATTTTCAAATTCCTGAAAAACCACTGATGGCGGCGAATCACACGGATTATACTTATACTTCGGATAGATTTATTGATACAATCCTAGTGAAAGTGATTACTGATGTTAAGGGTAAAAAGTCTTCTGCACAGAAGATTGTGGGGAACATAACTGAGAAATTTGGTACTGGTTTAGGTAACCTTGTTTTTTTTGGGCCTGCGGCTACAGCTGGCTTTATGATTGGCTCTGGAAATCCACTACCAATAGGTTATAGTGCTGCAATGACTTTAGGTCCTCCTGCTGTAGGATTGTCCAGTAAATATATGGTTTCTAAAAAAATCCAGAAATTGAATAAGATAATGAACAATAATTCTAGTTTTATGAAAGATTTAAACGCATATTCTGATCGATCTGAATCTGCTAAAACTATGCTGGAATCAATAGAAGCAACTTCTTATGATCCTTCCTGGCTTAAGAACCAAATGAAGACTGGTCTGCTTAGAACTGGAAAAAAAACAGCTATTGCATTTGGCCTGGGTTGTGCAGCAGGTGCTGTTTATAGATTATTGGCTAAGTAATTAAAGATCTGTTTCTTTTTAATTTGCTTTTACTATCTCATCTAACTTGTTGCAGCTTTCCTTTATACTCAGTTTTGTAGTATTAATCACTTGTTTGTTGGAGTATTTATCTAATAGTACATTGTACCTTTCAAGCCTGTCATCGATCTGTTCTGGATTCTCTATCAACTGCCTATGATAGCGATTTTCCATGCTTTCCTTTAATCTTTTAACTCGTTCTTCTTTTGATACTGTGAAATAGACAACCACATCGGGCTTGGCCAGCCTAGGTTTGATGGCTTTTATTGCTAGTTGGTTATGCCAACGATCGACAACAGGTCCGTATGTGATTACAGATTCAATATACCTGTCCTGGATGACGGTCTTACCTGACTTGAGTGCAGGGATAATATATTTTTGGGAGATGTATGCGAATTCTAACAGGAAGGTCAGGGTGTTTGGAAATAAACCGGAAATCCTGCCGAAAAGGGTTTTTGATTTGAGACCTTTTGAATAGAGCAGTTCGTGATTTTTCTTGATCAGGCCCTTGATAGTGGTGGTTTTACCTGATGCATCCAAACCTTCACAAACTACAAACCTCCCTTTCATTTCTAAATACCTCATCAATTGAGAATTTTCTGCATGGACAGATGAATTGGTATTTCTGGGAATCTGGGAAGCAGGCTGAATAATCCACACAGCCATTATGTCTTGCCATTACGTGTTCAATATTTTTCCTGTATCGATCCCATCCAGCACCATCATGCCATATTTCTTTCAAAGACCTTTCTCTGAGGTTGCCAAGAGGTTTTTCATATGCTGCCATGATGGCGCATGGATAGACATTTCCGTTTGGTAATATCTGGAGGTGGTGGGGATCCTGAATAAAACACTTGGTCTTTGCACCATTGCAATTATTTGAATTTGCATAGGCCAGCTCTATTGATAATTTCATTTTGTCTTTGTATTGACTTAGCTCTCTTTTTGCCAATTCAAGCCAATCAAGTGGATGCACAACCAGATTGCTGTTGCTCTTACCTCTTCCAATGGGTGTAAAGTAATAGATGCCGTGTTCATCAATTTCCAAATCAATGCAAAGTTGGGTGATACTGGGAATATCGTTGATATTGCTCTCGAAGACGACTGTGTTGACCTTGGTATAGAAGCCCAAGTCCTTGCATAGCTTGATGTTCTCAACTACTCTTTTGAATGTTTTTGGAGTCTGTCCCCTGATGTTCTTGTATATTTCATGGATTGAGCCGTCAAGACTAATGCCTAAGGCATCCAGACCAATTTCCTTGAACCTAAGCAGTTTTTCTTTGGTTAGCAGAGATCCATTGGTCAGGAGTTCAATTCTAAAACCAAGCTCTTTTCCTTTCTTGAGTATTTGTTCCAAATCCTTCCTTACCAGAGTTTCTCCGCCTGTTACATCAATACGCTTTACACCCAATTCTCTAGCATCTGTTAGGACTCTTTCTATCTCATCGTAAGATAACTCTTCCATGTTCTTTATGCCTGAATCAAAGCAGCAATGGACGCACCTGTAGTTGCATCTATTGGTGATGTTAAGATCTAATTTTTTTATATTGAGTTCCATCTTTATCACGTTTCAAACAGCGGTACATATGCTGTGCATAGGTATTTCTCATGTACATTCCATTTGGGTTCGTTCCAACAGAGAGGATCTGGCTTGTCAAAGGTTCCATAAGCCAGGAAAGCAGAGCCAGCGCAACCGCCCTGACAGGTTTTTAGATGTTGGCATACTTCGCATTTGGTGCCCTTCAAGTCCCTGTTTCTTATTGCCCTGAATATATCTGAATCCCGGATATCATCAATGTCTTTTTTGAGTATGTTGCCTCCTGAGATCTTCAGATAAACATCTGGACTAACCTCTCCATTGGACATTATTCTAAAACTGGTCTTTCCTGAAGGGCAGGCTGCTACTTTTCTACCAAAATTGGCAAATAAGGGATCAGGAATAACAAAATCTTTTCTTATCAGCTTATCCAGGAAGCTATACGCTAGTTTGATATCGCTGGGTTCAAGCTTTAACAGATCCTGAATCTCTTTTCTTCCTGTGGGCCTGTATCTGTTAAGCCGCCAATGGTTGACTCCAAGCTTTTTGGCAAGCTCGTAAATTTTCTTAAGTTCTTTTGGATTGCAATTAAGTTTGGTGATGCATGTAACAATCTCTGTATCAATTCCTTGCTTTGCAAAGAACCTGGCTGCTTTACAAGCTAACTTATATGCGCCTTTTATTCCCCTGAACCAGTCTTGTCTTTTCTCGTCTGCAAAATCAATTGAGACGCCAATATCATGGAAAAGATGCATATACTTGGCAACTTCTTTGTAAGGTAGGCCGTTTGTGGTCAGAGATAGCTTTACCCCTCCCTCGTGCAAGAGCTTACAAATTTTTGGAAAGTCAGTTCTAAGGGGGCATTCGCCTCCACCAAAGTTCACTGCGGCTACACTGTAATCAACCAGCTTTTGAGCTACCTTTTTGGCTTGCTCGAATGTTAACTCATCTGATTTACTTTTTCCTGATGCATTGTAGCAGTGTTTACATTTTAGGTTGCACTTGCTTGTGAATGACCAGCCTGCAACAAGTAGCTTTCTTTTCTGTCGCATTTGCTAAACACCTCCAGTTTTTTTTCAACTTTGTGGATATTTTTTTTAAGACCTTCAGTGTAAAGCTGTCGCGCAGATTGGGTGTAGAACTGATGACCTTCGAGTAATTTAAGGGTATTTTGGTACCAGTTCAAATCTTTTTCAAAATTCAGCTCTAGGCGTACAAGCTCGTTTTTTTCCATGAAATCCTTTCTGCCGAAATTAGCCACATCTGCATCCCTGATTATTCTTTCGAGTATGTTGTTGGGCTGCGTTTTCACATTTGTAGCTTTTATGGTGTTACCTATAAGCATAGCTTCAGGCTCAGTTAATCCATATTGCTGCACTTTTTTGTAGGCATAATCTGCACTGAGCTTTTCATCGTCTGGTGAGTTGTGGTGGATAACATCGTGGTAATAGGCGCTTATTTCTGCTATGTACAATATCTTGCTTCCTACACCTTCGCTTTTTCCGAGTTGTTTGACTGTTGTCACAACATCTAAGATGTGGTTCCAGTTGTGGTACTCTTTTTGCGGTGCTTTCTCATATGCATCCAAGATGATTTTTCGAAGGGTTTGTTTTGTTTCTCTCATTTTTTTCACCTATTAGTATATATGTCATAAGAATTATTAGAAAGTTTTTACAGAAAAATCCAAATAATCCGAAAATTATTTAAAGTATTTTTGTTTTATGTGGGAAATGAAGTATGTACAGCGACAGACCAGTGATTCTGCTGTAGCCCTTGATATGAAGGACAGAAAGATTCTTTGTGAGCTTTCTAAGAATTCGAGAACCCCCTCAACACAAGTTGCAAAGAGAACTCAATTGTCCAGAGACTCAGTTGGTTACAGGATAATCAATTTTGAAAAAAGAGGTGTTATTCAGGGATACAGAACAGTGGTGGACATCACCAAACTTGGCTATGATGTCTACCATCTGTTTCTGCAATTGCATAATCCTGCAAAAGAAGTTGAATCTGAAATTATTGATAAGTTAGTGAAACTGCCCTTTGTTAGAGCTGTCCTTAAATTTCAGGGCAGATATGATCTGGAGGTCGCTCTGATTGCAAAATCTGTGAAGGAATTTGACACTTACATGGGATTGATCCTTTCTGCCTGTTCTTCTAATGTACAGAATTATGAGATTTGTACTATTAGTAAAGGTTTTGTTGGTAGAGTTTTACCAAGGAGTTTCTTTTCTGATGCACATGTTGATACTTACAATGTAAGTATGATTAAACAAGATGATTATACTTACAATGTAAGTAAAAATAAAGATAAATATGATGAAATGGACCTGGAAATAATAAGCCTGATTGCTAATAATGCAGAGATAAAAAATTATCAGATAGCAGAGAAAATTGGATTGTCTGCAGATGCAGTGGTCTATAGGTTGAAAAACTTATTAAAAAAAGGTCTGATATTAAGATTTGTTCCTGTAATTAACTTTGCCTCCATTGGTTATTCGATATATACGATCTTATTGAATATAGAGAATCTTCAGGGAAAAAAAGAGATGAAATTGAGGGAGTTTCTTTCGACCGATGAAAATGTTCTTTGGGCAGTTAAGAGCATTGGCAGATTTAATCTGGTGGCTTATCTGTGTGTTAAAAAAACAGAGGAATTACATTCCACTCTATACAGCTTAAGGCAATTGTTTCCTGGTGAGATAACCAACTATGAAACCATGATTGCAAACGAGGAGTTTAAATTTACATACTTTCCAGAAATAGTGCAAGAAGATATCAATTGATGACTGTCCCAATAAATTTCTTGTTTTCGAGAATATTTTCAAAATTCTTCAGTTTTTTGCCATTAGCAATAATTACGGTCATATCAAATGCTTCAGCTTCTTTGCTGGCAATTGGATCAAAGATGACATTCATACCTGGTTTCCACTCACTGCCAACAATCTTTCGAAAACCCTCCCAGGATATCTTTTTAACAATCTTAGCATTCTTGAATTTTTTTGGATCCGTGTCATACGCATAATCCATATTGCTTAGGTTGATGACTTTTTTTACTCCATAGTTCTTGGCCAATAGGACAGCATCATAATCTGTGCTGCATCCTGGCCTCCAGCCAGCTGCAATAAGAATAGGTTCATCAAAATTTACCTTGTGATGTGGATTGGTAATGACTTCTGCATGTGAAATCTTTCTAAAAATGGTTCTCAAAAGATGAGCATTAAGCCTTGTTACATGGATACCAAGCCAATCCATATCCTCCTGAGTCAGCATGCTGACTTTTTCAGCAGCTGCCTGGTACTTCCGGCAGGTCTTGCCGCCGCCCGCAACAAGGATGAACCTTTTCCCCTTGCGGATCTCTTTTTGGATGATCTCCTTGAACTTCTTTAGAAATTGATAATCCACCTCTTCAGGCACAATCAAAGATCCTCCAACACTTATAACAATGGTTTCCTTGGTCATAAAAAAAACTGTTGAAGAGACATTAATAAAGTTTTTGTTAATTTTTTTCTAAGAACTGTTTAAATTTTAGTACTGCCTTGGTTCTGTGACTTATCTTGTTTTTCTCTTCAATGGTCATCTCAGAGAATCTTCTTTTTTGGCCTTCTGGTATGAATATCCTGTCCCAGTAAAACCTTTCAGAGCCTGCTTCGCTGACTACTTGTCCCGGTATTTCACCTGTAAAAAAAACCGCTTTCTTTCCTGGTTCTTTATATCCTATTGTGCAAATACCTCTGGCTTTCTTGTTTTCATAAGCAGATAGCATTTTATGGATGCCGGGTGGTTTAACAGTTTCCATAAACCATTTAATCAGTGGACCTGGAAGTCCATTCCAGGCATCAACACAGAAACAGGTATCTTCAATAAAGAAGGGTTTTTTGATTTTTTTTTCGGCTACCTTCATCTTCTCGAACATAACCTTTTCAGCGTCTAGTTCCTGGATCTCTGGCAGGTCTATATTCTCCTGAATAATCTTGTAGTCTTTCAGAATATCCTGTACTTCCTCTAACTTGTGCTTGTTTCCAGTAATAAAAATAAGTTCCTTCATCCCAAATAGCTAAGGTTCTTTTTGTTGGCAGTATCAACTGTGTCTGTACTCTGCTTCAATATCGTTTTGATCTTGCCCTCAAATTCTGCAGCTTGTTTGAGTAGAGGATCTGTATTGATTTTCAGTCCCAGGTAGGAGTTTAGAATCTCGACTATCTTGGCAGCAGCCTTACTATCTGGGAGGCCTAGATTGGTTTCTGCAAACAAGCACTTCATCTTATCGAATTTGAGCATGACTGCAGAAGTGACTCCCATGATGATGCTCTCATCTACCGGCTTTAGACCTAAATCCTTGAACTTAGGCTCTCCATAGTAGTAGACTGTGATGTCTTTTGGTTTCTGCTGGGCTGTCGCTACACCTTCTATGCTTATGATCTCTTTAGCCTCCAGTTCTTTAGCCATGTTCACTATTTCATTTGCCACACTCCATTCATTTCCTTTTGTATTGAGGATGGTGTGTAGAATCACCAGATTATGTTTTTTATCATAGAATACAGCCATTGGTCTGACAAGTTCACCTTTATGGATGGCGACAGTAGGAGGAAGTTCATCATATATGAACTCTCCAATTAGTTCTGGCTTTAAATGTTCAATAAGAAACTCTGTTGCAATTGTACCAATTAACCCAAAACCAGGGAATCCTTCGATGATTGTTGCGTTTTTAGGCTTTTTCTTTAGGACGATTTTCATAATTCCACCTCATTTGCGATACAAGTTCCATATTATATAAAGGTTTCTGTTGGTGAATTTAGTATTTTATTAATGAGTTTTTTCTTAAAACAATAACAATAATGGCAGGTAGCACGATTTTCTAGCGAAAGATTTGAGAGAAGTTCAAAGTTCATTCAAGTGTAGCTTGAACGAAACCTGGCCAGGAGACCTGGTCTCTGTGCCATTGTTGCTGTCTTTATGCCGATGTTCAAAAGATTTTTAAACATTCCTGCTCTTTTTAAATTATGAAGAAAAAAGTCATCCTTGACACTAATTTTTTACTAGTGCCTGGCCAGTTCAGTGTAGACATTTTTTCAGAGATAGACAGATTGATGGATTTTCCATATCAACTTGAAGTTTTAAAGGGCACATTACCTGAATTAAAGAAAATTAATGATACTGGTAGCACCAAGGATAAGATGGCTGCTAAGTTGGCTGTTGTGCTTATAAAACAAAAAGGTTTAAAAATGGTTGCTAATTACTCGACAGATAACGTGGATGATTCTATTGTCCGATTAGCTAATAAGGATACTTATGTGGCTACACAGGATAAAGAGTTAAAATCCCGTCTTAAAAAAAAAGGTGTGAAGATAATCACTTTAAGACAAAAGAAATATCTCATAATAGAGGGATAAAATGTTTTACAAGGTTAAAGTTAAAGGTCATATCAGGGTTGCTCCTGGTATGTTTGGAAAAGATCTAAAGCAGGCTGTAGTTGAAGAGATAAAAACCAAATATTCTGGTTATATATCCAAGGAACTCGGCCTAGTTATTGATGTCTCATCAGTTGACTCTGTGGGTGAAGGAATAATCATACCTGGAGACGGCGCTGCTTATTATGAGACTGTCTTTAATTTAATAACTTTCGAACCGGAGCTTCAGGAAGTTGCTTTTGGTAAGATAAAGGATATTGCAGATTTTGGAGCATTTATTTCGCTAGGGCCTATAGAAGGAATGGTTCATATTAGTCAGGCAATGAATGATTTTGTATCTTTCAGCAAGGATAAGTCGCTTCAAGGCAAGGAGACTCATAGAGCCCTGAAAGTGGGCGATAAATGTATTGCAAGGGTTATAGCGGTATCTTATAAGGATATTACTAATCCTAAAATCGGGCTGACCATGAGGCAGGTTGGTCTGGGTAGGGAAGATTGGATTGCGGATGACCTGGCCAAGGGCAAAGCAACCACTAAGTAGGTGAATTAAATGAAAAAGAAAGTATGTAAAAGTTGTAAAATCTTCTTTGAGGGAGATACTTGTCCTATTTGTAAAAAGCAACAGGCATCTACCAATTGGCAGGGCAGAATCGCTTTTTTAAATGTTGAAGACTCTATGATAGCTCATAAGATGAATGTAGATAAAAAAGGAGAATACGCTATTAAGGTAAGGTGATCATTGATGAATATTGAGATAGTAACAAAAACAGAGCAGCCATTATTTTCAAGAACAGAAATAATTGGCAAGCTTTTCTTTTCTGGACCAACCCCTTCTAGGAAGGCGGTTGTCGATGAAATCGCAAAACAGATGAAAGCGGATGCTAAACTTGTAGCAGTTCGAAAGATCCAAATGGAATATGGTCACGAGTTTGCAAATATTGAAGCAGTACTTTATAAAAAAGAAGCTGATCTTAACAAGATTGAGTCAGGTTATGTCATCAAAAGACATGAAGAGAAGAAAAAAGAGGAAAAAGCTGCTCCAACACCTGCACCTGCAGAAACACCTAAAGAGGATGAAGCTCCTGCTGACGATACTAAAAAAACTGATGCTCCTGCTGAAGAAGCACCAGTTGAAGAAGCTGCCACTGAAGTCTCAGAAACGACAGTTTCTGATGGTGCTCAGAAACCTGAACAGGTTTCTGACATGAAAAAAGAGGGGGATAACTAAATGGCTAAAAAACCAAAAAAGCAAAAACCCAATAATCAGCTTCACAAAGTATATACTGTTTCTGGAGATAAATTAGAGCTCAAGAACAAGAAGTGTCCTAAGTGTAATGTCTTTATGGCAGATCATAAAGATAGAATAAGCTGTGGTAAATGCGGTTATATGGAGAAGAAATAACTCCTACTTCTTATTTGATTTTTTTTCTAGGTTTTTTGAGGCTACTATCAATTTTTTTTCAAATTGCTTGCCTGCCTGTAAGATCATCATGATGGCTGCAGTTGTTATTACAGCATGGAAATAGAGGCCATATGCTATGACTATGCCTAAACCTGCAGCAACCCAGATTCCTGCGGCTGTAGTCAAGCCTTTAATGATGGTTTCATGTTTGTGTACTGTAACACTTCTTATGATTGTGCCAGCGCCTAAGAAACCAATACCTGTTATGACACCTGATAGAACTCTTGAAACTGCATCGGGACCAGATAAAGCATATTGACTCGCTGTTACGATAATGGTTGCTCCAAGACAAACAAGCATATATGTCCTGAATCCTGCAGGTCTTCCCTTCACTTCCCTGTCAAGACCAATCAAGCCACTTAATATTATTGCTAGAACAATTTTAATAAGGAAGTCAATAAATGAGTGCATAGTTTTCTATAAGATATTGACTATTTAAATTTTATTAATTTAAGGATAAATTTTAAATAATTGATAATTTCCAAATTTCTTTGGGTGAGAAAATGAAAAAACTCCATGAGGGCAGTACAACTGCAATATTTTCTTTGAATGATCAGGAACCTTCTGATGATCTTGTTCCTGATTTGGCTTTTAAAAAATTTGATTGGTATTCTGTCTTTGATTGGGGTCATATGCCTGATAAAATACCTCTGAAGGGCTATGCACAGACCATGAGCGGGGCATTTATGTTGGATCTCCTCGAAAAGGAGGGGATTGGTACACATTTTAGGGGTTTATTATTAGATATGGAAGTCAAACCCTATTCTTACTTTGCAGATAACAAAATTTATGGAGATCAATTGGTGGTTGGAGGTGCTCAGGTATTGCCTATTGATAATGACTATGAACCATATAGAGTGGGTCAAAAAGACAATTATATGTTGCCCCTTGAGATTGTTTATAGAAATGGTCTTCCTGAAGGCAGTTCCTTTTTTAGCAGGGCAAAAAAAGCAGAATCCAAACAGGATGGTTCGTTAAAAAACCTTCTTGATCAGTATGGCCTTGACACCATTCCAGAACCTGATACCCTGCTTCCTGAACCTGTTTATGAGTATTGGACCAAGAGGGAACCTTCTGATCGGTTGATCTCTCCAGCAAGGGCAATGTATATTGCAGGATTAGAACCTTCTGCAAATGAAGAGATTCTTGAGTTCACTCGAAACGTCAATAAAGTGACTTCTGATTATCTGGCTTCAAAGGGTTTTATCCAATGGGATGGTAAGATAGAACTTTATATTCGATATGGAGATCTGGGCGTGGGTGATGTTGTAGGTAATCTTGATGAGATACGGACGACTTACGATGGGCAGATGATATCTAAGCAACCGTTGAGAGAGTACTATAAAGATTCGGCATGGAAACAAGATGTTGATGCCGCCAAAGACAAGGCAGAACAGCTTGGCGAACTAGAATGGAAAAAATATTGTGAAATTAAACCTGAAAAGCTGGAACTAAATTTCCTTGAATTGATAAGCAACATGTACCAGGCGTCAACCAACCAGATAACTGGAACTAATTTTTTCGATTGTTGGCCCCTCATTGAAGTCGTCGGAAGATTAAGAGAATACCAAAGTCTTTCCGATTGATACTCATAAAAATTTATAAATCCTTGATTTTTTCTATTTTTCATGACATCTTTAATTGCTTGTCTTTCTGTTGGGAAAGGGAGTTGGGCCCAGGTTGCAGAGTTGGTGCAAGCTGAAGAGTGGGAAGCCACCTTCTTGGTCACCAACCAGTTTGGCGCTCAGAAATTCTCTGTTGAAGGACATCAGGTAAATTTTATCATTGTAGATCCTGATGCTGAGATAAAGTCTATTGTGGAACAGATCAAGAAACAGCTTGAAGGTAAGATTTTGGATACTCAGATCGCTCTTAATCTTATATCAGGTACTGGTAAAGAACATATGGCAATTCTCTCTGCTGTTTTACAGATGGGCTTAGGAATTAGACTTATCTGTACAAAAGAAGGTGGTTGTGAAGAGATCTGAATTATGTGGATTGTTTTTCTTTTTGTTCATTAACTATAGAATTCATCAGATCATCCAGATCCTCTGAATTGTTTGATCCGTTTTTTAACCTGGACATCTTAATGACTTGATATATTCCTTCATATGGAAATAATAATCCTGTTGTAATTCCTTTCTTTTGCAAGTATAGTCTTAACGGATTTTCAATTAAGGCTAAATATGCTGCAAAATAAATTGCTGCTTTTCCACCTGCGGCGATATATGGAATTGCTTTGATAATACCTAAACCTGTAAGCATTTTTGTTGGTATACTTACAGCATAGCTAAAAGCAACACCTGAATATACATATTCGCTTGACTTTTCTTTTAGATTGTAGGTTTTATTTCTATAATCTACCACCCATTTTATGGCATCACCTGGGACAAGGGCAATTACAGATTGCCTAAATCTATATGGGATATTCTCAAAGGGCCTTGCACTCTTATTAAGTATACTATATTTTAAATCAAAATCATCTTCAGTTTTTGGCGGTATCTTCTGAATTTTTGCAATTTTACCTAATACATTTTTGGTCAGCTTATCTGAATAATTATCAGTGATAATTCTCATACCCATTAAATATTCGTTTTTATAAAAAGAACCCACCTCTTTAAAGTATGAAGTAATGTTATTCATATAATTAAGGGTATTATCTTTTATACTATCTCGGTTAAGATTTCTGCCACCTGAAAACATGTTAATATGGAAATATGATATTTATTTAAACGTTTTCTTTCTTAGATAAATATACCCTAAAACCTGATTTTTTTGCAATCTCTTTTACATTTCCAAACACTCGTTGCATCTCTTCTTCGAGTGTTTTGCCGCCTTTGTTGTGTCTGGCCACAATTTGTAGCAGACCCCCTTTCTTTAGAAATTTTAGTGCTTGTTGGATTATTGCGAAGCACACATCCTTACCTGCATGCTGTGGAGGATTACTTAGTATGGTATCGAACTTTCCTGCTATTTTTTCAAAAAGATCTGATCTGACAACTTGGTTGTCAAGCTGGTGCATCTTGACATTCTTTTTGGCAAGCATAACAGCTCTTTTGTTGATATCCGACATCACAACTCCAATCTTAGGATTGAGTTTCTTTAATGCTATTCCTACTATGCCATTTCCGCAGCCAATGTCCAGAACTCTCCAACCGTCTTTTATGATCAGGTTGTGAAGGAAAACATCAGTCCCGCGGTCTAACTTTCTTTTTGAGAAGACTCCTGATGCAGAATAGACCTCGAAAGTGATTGTTTTTAGCTTGATGGTGATCTTATCCAGTCTCAAAGCAGATTTTTGATCCTCTGAGTAATAGTGTGGCATGATGTTGTTGAGTATGGTTTTTTTAAAACAGTTTCGTTAACTATGCTTTTGAATTTGCCCAAAGTACTTCAAAGAACTGTCTATATGATTTAGATACCTCTTTGCTTCGTATTAGCGTGGCGACGATGGGTTCTGACCATACTACTGCTAGTTTATCTTTTTTCTAGGGATTTCTCCCCAACTTGGTTTGAGTTAAAAAAACTGTAATAGTTCATTTAGCTTGAAAACTGAGTGTGTCTTCTGTCCAATGAACTGTTCTGTTTTCTACAAAAAGCAATAACCTGTTTAACAAATAACCGAGTATTCCCGTTAATATTATCATAGCATACATTTCAGGTATTCGATAGGCAAGTTGTGCATCTAAAATTGCATAGCCCAGACCATTTACAGATCCAATAAACATTTCAGATACAATTATCACTATAAGAACAAGGGATACTCCGATTCTTAATCCCGAAAATATGTTAGGCAAGGTCCCTAGAAAAATAACGTTTGTGAATATAAATTTCTTTGAAGTATTGTAAACCTTTGCCATCTTAATATGGGCTTTATTTGCGTGTCTCACTCCGTAAGAAGTGTTAACTATTATAACCAGCGTTGCTATCCAAGCGCTTAATATTATCTTTGATAAATTTCCTACTCCTAAGAACAATAGGAACAAAGGAAATAGAGCAGTTACAGGAATAGATCTAAAAAAATCAATTATAAATTCAAACATATCATAGATATAATTGAAATAACCTATTAATATGCCTAACGGAACTCCGATAACAACACTGATTATGATTCCATTTATTACTCTACTCAATGTTAACAGAATGTTTGAATAAGTTTCATTATCTGAGAGCAGCAGGAATAAACAGTCTATGATCTTTATTGGATTTGGGAACATTAATTTGTTGAATATTTCGAGATGATATGTAGCCAAAGCTATTAAAAACAAGCCTACGGGTACAATGATGTATGATATGATTTTATTTACTTTCATCTTTTATATGGCGCAGGATCTGATTCTTGTATTCGTTGAAATCTTTGGATGTTATTAACGACTGATTCCTTGGTCTTATCAGCTTTATGTTTATTATCTCTTTTATTTTCGCAGGCCTTTCAGAGAGCAGGATTATTCTATCAGACATCATTATGGTCTCATCAATATCATGCGAGACGAATAAAACAGTTGGTCGATTTTTCTGCCACAGCTTCAATAGATTTTTTCTGGCGGATATGGCCATATAATAATCTAGTGAAGAAAATGGCTCGTCAAGAAACAAGATATTACAATCTTGGACAAATGCTCGTGCAATTGCTAAAGATTGTTTCATCCCTCCAGATAATTGATAAGGGTATTTTTTCCTAAATGACCATAATTTTGAATCTTGTAAAACTTCTTTTATCTTTTTGCTTTGGATTTTTTTATTATCGAGTCTAACATTACTTATTAGGTCTTCCCAGGGAAGAACAGAATCATTAACATTCTGAAAAATAAATCCTTTTTTAACATTTTTTCCCTGATAACTCACTGACCCTTTGAAACAAGTGTCTAGACCAGATAAAATATACAGAAGTGTTGATTTACCGCAGCCATTTGGGCCAAGTATTGACACAAACTCTCCTTTTTTTATTGTAAAGTCTAAGCTGTCTATTACGTGATTATCTAAGTAACTTTTGCTCAAATTAGAAACAGAGAGTATAGTCATTATACCCTCTTCTCAACTAATCAACATAGTTGATACATCTATCTCTTTTTCAATTAAACCTGTCTTTGCAAACATGTCCGCATCTTTTTGAAATGCTTTTGCATCCATTTCGTATGAAGGATAATATTTGCATATTGGAAGTTTTTGTTCTAATGAGTCATCTACAGGAGTAAACTCGGAGTAATATCTTTTTGCAAGAGATGGATTTTCATTAATATAAACTATTGCTTTGTCAATTGAACGAATTATTTTTTTAGCTGTTGAAGGTTTATTGTTATAGAATTTTGTCGAGAATATACTCGTCTCCAAAACCAAGTTATCTTTGTAATATTTTGAAATTGGACCTTCGATA
>CAZYIM010000049.1:13230-14750 GCA_964647565.1 uncultured Methanosarcinales archaeon | reverse complement strand
CATCTACATTCTCGTCCTCAGGCATATGCAGAATTCTGAAATTGTGAATTTATATATTTATCGGTTTTTTATCGAAAATAACGCTATTTTTCCTTTTTAGAACTAGATTTCTCTTTTAACTTTTCCTGGCTCTGCTTTACAGCAGTCCTGAAAAGAAGCATATTCTCCTCCTTCAACTCTTTGATGATCTTCTCTTTTCTTACCAGTTCATCTTCCAGATCCTTGATGATCTTCTTATAATCCTTCTTGACCTTAGGAGGCTTCATGATGACACGTTAAGAAATTATACTATATAAAATTTGTTAACTACAAAATGTCAGCAACAATAATGGCCGGTAGATCGGTTTACTACGTAAACCTCAGGATGAGACATCCTCTCTACGCCATTGTTGCTGCCTTTATTGATTATTAAGAGTGAGTAGTCATAACGTAGACGAGGCTGGGGTTGTCCCTAAGAGCTTTGCTCGCACGGGACGCCAGTAAAGCGCAGCTTTACTAAGCGCCCCCCAGGGTACCTCGTAGGCCAAAGACCGTCTACGGCCATGATTGACTGCGAAATTTACAATATTTAATTCACTCTGCCTCATCAAAAGTTTTAAATATGAGTAGTATGAAGAGATAGTACAAGAGGTGTGGTAGTTGAAGAAATTCATGTACATAATAATCTTTCTTATTTCCTTATCTTTTGTCTCTGCCACCATAAGCTTTACAGGCGATCCATCTCTTGATGGAGAGACCTTAAGTGCTTCTTATACATATAATGTGGCTGAATGCTCTACTGCTGCGCCATGCACTGTGAATCTGAATATCGATGGCCAAGGCGTCAATTCTACTCCTGTAACAGAAACCAGTGGTTCAGGAAGTCTTTCAGTAACCATGACTGCTTCTGGAGAAAAACAGATACAGTTTGTCATTGCCAAGCCGTCTGGAGGGTCAGTCTCCTCAAACATCAAAAAGATCTTTATTGATGTTACAGCTCCTGTATCAACGCCTATATCCTTTTACAGGACAGGCATGCCGCTTACCGCCATTACATCAAGGGCAACAGTACCACTCACCTTTGTCTTTAATATAACTGAAGATAAGCTTAGAGGCAATATAGAGTTTAATTTCTCTGAATTTACAACAGACTTTACAACCAAGAGGGCATATGCCAAATATGAGAAGGATTTCAATGAGATCTGTTCTTTTGACAGCCAGGTCTATAGCTGTACAATAGCTGATTTCTACGTCCATATCTCAAAGCCAGAGATAAGATACTTTATCACTATGACTGATGATGCAGGTAATACCAACGCTCAGGAATTCCAGGTCAGCTTTTCGCTTGATGATACAATCCCAGTGGTTGAATCCATAACAACACCTGGCTGTAGGGATGGCAAGTGTTATGTCTCAGGATTACAGCCAACACCCATCTTTATAACCCTGGACAGCGCTTCAACAGACTTCTCCATGCGATTGATACAATATATTATACAAGGCAATAACTACCAGGTTGCTAAGTGCGAATCCAATGTCTG
>CAZYIM010000049.1:0-13130 GCA_964647565.1 uncultured Methanosarcinales archaeon | reverse complement strand
CAAGTGCACACATGGGTCAAATTAGAGAACCTAAGAGGTGATGTGGACCTTGTATCTGTTGAGCCCGGACAGTGCATTGAAGTGGATCCAAACACATCATGCTCTGCATTCATGGATGTGGCTGGAAAAGGTCCTAAGTTGCTATCTTTACCATACGATAGGAATCCCTTGTTGTTGTTCAGGTTCAGGCAAGGCAACATACCTGCAGATGCAGATGGTAAGTTGAGATGTAACTGCTCAATCAAGTTGCTTTCTAAAAAGGCTTCCAAGATCTATTCCAAGAAAGAGACTGAAACCTTTATCATGGAATGGGATGTCGAGAACATAGCAGCCATTCATGAACATCTTGCTCAAGAGATAAATCTGACACAGGTTGAGATGCGAAAAGAGCTGGAAACACTGATGCGGTTTGAGGCCTTTGTCAAACTGGGCAAGTCAATATGCGGCATAACCAAGCCTATCGAGATAACAGGCGCAGCGCTTTCTGTGACAGGAAATATCCTGCAAATACCACCACCTACTAAAGCGGCAGGAAAGGCCCTTGTAGAAAGTGGTGAAAAGACAGGTGTGTTTGGAGAGAACCTGTTTGGCGGAAAAAATGGTATATTCAAACAATTCTGTTCGTTCTTTACTTGCAAAAGAAACAATCCTATAACAAATGCAATTAATCCTGATAAGCTTTTCCCAGGTGGAGAGACCATGGCCAAATGGGCTGGATACGATAACGTATCCATGGCAATGAATCCTCACAGGAGCATTGTATGGTCTGTTGTGTATCTGTGCGCTCCTGGCTTTGTTGACTCTATGAAAAGAAAACAGGCCACTGACTGCCATTATGTCCATTGCTTACAATCAATGGCCAATTCAGGGTTTTCCCCTGCAAGCTGTTCAAACATGCGCTCCTATATGCACTGCAGATACTTTACAGGAGAGATATTCCAGGCAGTTCCATATTCTGCTTTACTTGGCAATATTGTTGGAAAGGTAAGGACAGCGCTCTCTAATCCAGTAGGTCTGGTGTTCTCTGCTTTAAGTGTAAGCTGCTCAACCATAAAAGTATTCCCAGGCAAAGGCGTATGCAATATCCTTGCAGAAACCTCTAAGATCGGTAATTTAGTACGACAGGGCAAAGAGATCTATACTTCCATAGTTGAGTTTGATATGGGAGGTATTGTAGGCAAGAGCTCTACAAATGCAGAAGAATACTGCGATGAGATACGCGGGGAGTTCCCGCCACTGACACCGCCGCAATTGGATAGGCAGTATAACTCGCCATTCGCAGGTCGGGAGATAGTTTTAGACAATAATGAAAAATACAATTGTGATTATATTACTTGCAGGACAGGAAACATCTATACTGTGAGGACTTCTTCAACTGAAAGTGAAACCTTTGTTATGCACCCAGATGGATATTTGGTGAACTTTAATCAACATTTTGCAGCAAATTATCAGAACGCTCAAATTGATTTTAACAAGGCACAAATAGACTACAATAAGTTTATGACAGATTTTCCTAATGAAGATAAATGGGATGAATATGTGCAGGATTCGATGAGTCCTTATTGGAGTGATGACTTTAGATGGCAAACTGGTACTCCTGGTTGGATCATAGAAGCAGCTGACACTTTATACGATGAAAAGCTAGCTCAAATGAATGAACCTTTTGAAAATGCACAAGCTAATTTGAATGACATGCAAAAAGTAATTCAAAATGCAGATATAAATGGTTTAAGTGTTGATGATATAAACAATTTAAAAGCTCCAGATGAAATTGCTGCAACTATTCAAAGTAAACAAAATACCATAAAAACTGATGGCGAAACTGCTCAAAGTAAATTTATGACTTCACTGAGTACAACTTTACTTAAGAATATTGAAAATCAAGCAAATCGTAATGCCATGCAAACATTAATTGATACTATTGAAACAACACAGTCTGAATGGAACACAGCCAGAAAAAGATGGGCCCAAGGACAGGCAGAATTATCTAGACTACAATCAGAATTATCTGGCTGCCAAGATGATGCTTGTCGTAATAGACTACGCGGACTTATAGATACTAAAGAAAATGAAGTAAATGGGGAAGATGGCCTGAGGGCTGTAGCTAATAAAGCAGAGGATGCTTATGTTGCTGCTGTAAACGATGCTTCATCAGAGCATAAATTCAATCAAGTCTGGAGGAATCCTGAGAGTGCTGTGATTGTGGGCACCATATTGAATAATGGTGTGATTGGTGCTGAGATCGGCAATTTGCTTGGCGGTGGTTTTGATAATGTGATGATATCTGAGATAGATGAGTTCTTCCAGGAGGGCTGGGGTAAGTGGTTTACTGAGGATGGCTTTGCTGAGGAGATATGCAAGAGAGGCAAGACAGACCAAAAACCAGTTGCTAATGTTCCTTTGATAAATATGGACGGCTATATGATGTCTGCAATCCATGTTGAAGGCCAAGTTACTGAAAAACAGGATGCCAATCAAAATATAATTTATGATTATTTTGCTTCACTAGAGGTTTCGATGAAAAAGGCTGGTTTGGATTGGGAAGTATTGTTAAAAGCAGATGGCAAGCCAGATCTGAGCATGGAGATGAATGAATCTCTCTTAACAACTATCCAGAGAACGCCTTTGACCAGCAGCGTGCTTTATATCAACTCAACAAGCAAGTATAGCAAAGTTTGCTTCAAGGCACATGAAGATATAGCGCCTTATTTCGATGAGTTCGAAGAGACGGTTTATCCCTTAGTTGATTGGCAGCAAGGTCGGCCAAACAGCGAGTTTTGCGTTCCATTGACAACTTATGCTTTTGATTAAGATGATACAAAAAAAGAGGGCACAGATAACATTGTTTGTGATATTGGGAATTGTAATACTCATAGTTGCAGGACTAGCCATATATGTTGCTAAGGTCAGCCAGAGCGAAAGACCTCCTGATGAAGTTGTGATAAGGGACATACCTGCTGAAATGGATGCTATCAAGACCCATGTTGAAAGCTGCATGAACCAGGTTACCAAGGAAGGTCTGGTCATCCTGGGCCAGAATGGAGGCTATCTAGACCTCGATGCAGAAGGCTTCTATACTATCAATGGATTGGAGACAGAAGCCAATGCCCTTGAATTCTTTCCAGAATCAGATATAATCATCCCTTACTGGCTCTATCTTAAATCCAGCAATGACTGCTTTAACTGCCAATATGAATTCAAGAAACCTTCGTTGGAATCAGGTGACAAATCTATTAAATCCCAACTAGAAGGTTATGCTGAAGAGAAATTGGTTGTCTGTATCGATGATTTTAATCCTTTTAGACACAAATATGAGATTATTGTTCATGAGGATCCTCAAATAGAGATCACCTTTGGTGAAAGGACACATGCAAAGCTCAAATATCCAGTTACAGTCGAGCTTTATGGCACTGACAGCCCAACATCCTTTGAGGATTTTTCAACTAATCTGGATATAAATTTTAAGAATGTCTATCATTCTGCATCTGAGATTGTAGCAACAGAATATGGTTCTATAAATTATTTCGAGGAACTTGCCATGTATCTGATTGCATTTAATGCAATAAGCAAAAGCTCAAAACTACCTCCTTTAGCAGGACCCATGGAAACCAGCCTGAGCGGCTCAAATATGTGGGAGTTCACAGAGGTAAACAATAATATCAAGGGTTTGCTTTCAAGCTATGTACCTATGGTCCAAACAGTGGGTGCAAATAACTTCATACCATATTTCTCAGAAGATGCGACGACCACCGCAGTCTATAAAAACTTACTTTTCAATCCAAGTGCAACCAATCCAGATATGGATCTTGGCAAGCTGGATGTTAATTATATCTATTTCCCTAATTGGCAGCTTTATTTGAATATAAACGGTCAGAGAGCAGGAGTCTTACTGCCTCAGGAATATACAATGACCTTTCCAATCCCATTCTCTCTAAGGCAATATGAGTTCAGCTATAGCCTAGCTTATCCAATTGTAACCCAGATCTATGATCAGGATGCTTTCAATGGTGAGGGTTATATGTTCAGGTTTGGAATGGAGATCAATGTCAGGAACAACGAGGCATTGG
The DNA here is from genome assembly GCA_964647565.1 of uncultured Methanosarcinales archaeon. Classification (GTDB taxonomy): domain Archaea; phylum Nanobdellota; class Nanobdellia; order Woesearchaeales; family CAZYIM01; genus CAZYIM01. The sequence continues at coordinate 9,063 of CAZYIM010000049.1, read as the reverse complement.
TCCAAAACCAGAATATGAGCCTAAGTCCTTATGAAGAAAGCTCGATGCCAGATCTCTTCTCTAATCCGGAAAATTTCAAGTCAGGAGAGATTACAGTCTATGTAAAGGATTATGTTACTAATGAACCATTAGATAATGTCTATGTCTCTTTTAGCTGTGTAAGCAGCGGTGTGGGTTTAGGCCAGGCCCTGATTGATGATACGGGCGATTCTGTTGTTAAAGGAAAGCTTCCGCTCTGTCTTGGAGGCATATTATCAGGTATAAAAGAAGGTTATTTCCCACGTTCAACTATGTTGAATACCTTTGAGGGCTATGATTCTACAATCACCTTGTTCATGGAGCCTGAAACACCTATAAAAGTCAAGCCAGTGAAGAAGTTAATCAGGAATGTATATGTGAACATTGTAGATACACAATGGAACTACACCAATGTAAGCCAGGATATCCGTCATGATGAGCACATGCTGGCAATATTCGAGAGGGTTACAGGACCTACTGACAACAGCTTTATCAAGGTTGTTGAGATAAAAGGTGACAACTTCACATTCCCAGAGATCAAGCTTGTGTCAGGCAACTACACTGCAAGATTCATGCTCTTCAGGAACTATACGCCGCCTAATGAATTGACTATTCCGGGCTATAAATACCAGGATGAGGACGGCAATGATAAGACTACAGATCCAATGATATTGAATTCCAGTTTCATGACAGGCATGGCTATTTTCGACAATAATACAGGTTATCTGGAAATTGATTTCGACATCCTGAGCACTAAAGATACCCTAACAGTCTACATACCAAACGCAGACATGTCTACAGCAAAGGACATAACAGATATAGACATCATCTCGGATCTAGAAGATTACAGTGTAGATTATAAAACAGATATATGGCCTGTGTTCTCTTAAAGAAATTATTTATGCTTATATTTCTTGTCAGGACGGTCTTGTTCAGCTTCTTTAACAAAATAATGGTCTGCAAGAACGTTTCTTGCACCTTTTTCAGTGGCTCTTCCGCTTTCTCTCTCATATTTCAATATAGAAGCCATGCCCCTTTCATCAAGTGCAGCCTTGTTGAGACTTTTTGACAAATCACCATCAAGCCTTTTCATAAATGCATCCTTATCGACATCCTTTAGAGCTTCATTGGCTGATGCAGATAATGATTCTGACAGATCTCTTAGATGATTGTTTTTCATCTCACCATGAACTTCAATAGTATACCTATCCTTGTATTGGTCCAGATATCTATCAACTAAACCAGCATTTGTCTTGTAAAAAGCATTGATCATGAAATCTCGGGTTATCGGATTTTTCTTAGTATCTTCAGCCATCTCTTTATTGCCATAACCCTCGACCAATTTTCTGTATTCATCCATGATAGCTGTTCTGAATTCCTGACGGCCTTTCTTGGTCTTTAATCTTTTTTTCTTATCAGAATAACGGATACCCCCTTTCTTCTTTCCAAAGACTCGGTCATGAGCTCGTACATAGACACCATCGTGGTCTGTGCCAGCCTGTTCTACAACACCTTCTTTGAATTCATCCCATTCTTGGAACTTTTTAATCTGGGAATCAATATCTTTCTTCTTTTTTTCCTCAGCCATTTTACAAAACCTCAATTAAGTTTAATCAGATAATCCCGGAAATAATGGTACTGCATTCTTCTTGTTTATTTCCCCTTGTTCTTTTTGCAAGTTCAATAATGCTCCTAGAGTAAAGTGATTCATAGTTTCTGCACTAATGTAAGGCTCTAACTCTTTTTTATCTTTAATAGTGAGTTTTTTCAATGCGTCTACCTTATTTATTTTTTCTAAAGGTTCATATGCACTTGCCTGCATCGCTGCAGTCACAGTCTCAATATGTTTGGCCTTAATCAATGAATCATGGGCATTCCTATCATACCGTTCTCTGTATTTATGTACTTCTTTGGAAAGATTGCCTCTGGTGACTTCATAGAACCTGTGTAGATGTAGATCTCTTGCCACAGGATTCTTTTTCGCTTCTGAAAGTTCAGATTTTGACAAGTTGTCTTTAATCAAATCAAGATAACTTTCTGCAAGAACATCAAGAAACTTATCTCTACCCTCTTTAGTCTTCATCATCTGTTTTCTGGTAGAATAACGAATACCGCCCGCACTTTTTTTCCCAAACAATCTATCATGGGCTTCAATATATGCTCTATCATGATCAACATCAAGTTGTCCGATTATGCCCTCAGTCAATTCATTAAGTTTATGATATTCCTCAATCCTCTTATCAGTAGTCCAACCTTTGTAGATATCTTTTGGTTTTGGTGGCGTCGTCATTTTCAATATAACTTTACACTCTTTAGTAAATAAATACTAAACTTAATAATATTTAAATGTTGCTATTTATAAATTTTCCTCATTTTACCACTTACAAGTGACTAAAAACCGAAAGATTTAAATAGAAAGAAATCAATAAAATAACAATATGGCTGAAGATAAACCATTACAAGAAGATAAACCCGCGCCTTTAACACTTTACAGACCAGATGGAACTACATTTACCACATCACCTACGATTGAAGCAAAAGTTGAAGAACCCATAGAAGAGAAAAAAGAAAAAAAGGAAACAGAATCTGTACCAGATAAACCTCAAATAACTGAAACAAAATCTTCTAAAAGGGATTATAAAATCGCTATTTTTTCAGACATGGAAGGCAATTCCGCAAATCTAGACAGAGTAACAAGATTTCTTCAAAAAGAAAAAGTAGATATTATTGTTATTGCTGGCGAATCAGGAAACTCAGGAAAAGAGATCTACCACAACATAAAGAAGTTTGCAGAAACAGGAATAACAACAGCAGTCATAACAGGAAGCCATGAGAGCATACAAAATTATGAAAGCAGCATGGCTCAATTAGTTTCTGAATTTGATAATGTCATTAATGGAGTTCATGTAAGAAAACTGGAATATGAGAAATTCGACATTGTGTTCATACCAGGTTCTGATTCCTCAGCAGGTTATGGGCAATATGGTCTGACTTATCTTGACAAACACGATTTAATTGATAATAAAGGAAGCTCAATAATTACCAGTCCGGATCAGGCAGATATTGAAGAAGTTAAAAAAAAGAGTTTCGGAGATCAATTAAAGAACGGAAAAATTGATGCAAAAGATGTTCTTAAACAAGCTAAAAATTATGAAATAGGAGATGTCAAGCCAGAAAATATAAAGATCCTGGACTCTGGTGAAGAAGTTCTCAAAGAAGTATTTGAAAATAACTTCATTGTAAGGCTGAAAAATGGGAAATACGAAGTGAGGGGAAACAAATTAGAATCAAAATATCTACCTGGCAAAGGATATCTTTCTGCTGTTGATGATCTTGAAAAGCTAGTTGCAAGGCCAAATCGAACATTGGTTTTCTCACATGTTCCTTTAAGGTTTGAAAATAACAGGAATGCTGTGGATTATGCTTGTTTTGGAGAAATGGAGCATGATGAAGATGGAATTGCTCAACAATCCATTGTTCCAGGAATGAATCCTGCAATTACCTATCTAAATCAACTATGGGATTTAGCAGGCTCAAATGGGAAAAAAACACCCATAAAAAAAGAAAACAGAGGTCATGAAGGATTTGCCAAAGTCAGGGATAAGATCTGGGGAGATGAAAAAACAGAGAAGTTTTTCAATGGCCACTTCGAGGAATCTGTCAGCAAATGCCACGATAGGGATGTAAATCTAATTGAACCTGGAAAGAGGGTAAAAAACATGTATCTTAATGCATCTGTCTTTAATGCACATATGAATCGCTTTTCAATTTTAACAACAAGCGGCTTGACAGTAAAACACCAGTTTTATGACTTAAATAACCTATAGAACCCTTCGCAATAAACTACCCACTTTGTGCTTCTAATTTACAACAATCTTTATAAATGAATTCTCAACAATTAGCAGTAATAGTTATAAATACAATTAACAAATTAAGTACGGAGGCTAAAATGACTGAAAAGAAAAAAGAAGCGCCCAAAAAGGAAGTTCCACAGGGCCAAGAATTACCCGCAGATATTCCAGAAGAAACCAAGCAGAAGCTGGAAGAAATTAAGAAGAAATTAGACAAATTCTCAGAAAAGGTATTGGAGAAGTTTGAGAATTATATCAAGGGAATCTCCCTGCTTCCTCCTGACAAGGAAGACAAGAAAAAAGAGAAGATCAATGTACTTGTTCTGGTGGATGACAGTGACAGCCAAAAGATGACCAAGGAAGAACTTAAGGAAAAACTATCCACAATAATCACCAAAATGGGAACAGAGGTTGACAAGAACCTTAATATTGAAACCCTGCTTCTAACAGAACTTTGGCAATCATGCTATGATGCCAAGTACGATATCCTGCAGATGATCGCCATGAGCGCACCTGTCTTTGATACAGGCCTTTTGGCAGCAATAAAGATCTCAGAGATCCATAAGAACATGGTCTTGAAGAAGTTCGAGAAATACATTGTCTCTTATGTCCTTGCAGGATCATTGGTGCAGGGCAGGGCTACTCCTCAGTCAGACATCGATGTATTCATTGTGATTGATGATACTGATGTCAAGAAGATGACCAGGGCAGAACTAAAAGATAAGCTCAGAGCCATTATAATCGGCATGGGAATTGATGCAGGTAAGATGACTGGCATCGAGAACAAGATCAACATCCAGGTCTATATACTGACTGACTTCTGGGACAATATCAAGGAAGCCAACCCTATTATCTTCACATTCCTGAGGGACGGTGTGCCTTTCTATGACAGGGGAATATTCATGCCGTGGAAACAGTTGCTGCAGATGGGAAGGGTCAAACCAAGCCCAGAAGCTATCGACATGTTCATGCATACCGGAGACCAGATGATAGAGCGTGTCAAGTTCAAGATTAAGGATGCTGTTATGGAAGATCTTTTCTATGCTATCCTGACTCCAAGCCAGGCTGCATTAATGCTTTACGGAGCACCGCCTCCAACACCAAAGGAAACCCCTGAAGTGTTAGAAGAGATCTTTGTAAAGAAAGAAAAGATCCTTGAACAGGAATATGTTGACATACTAAAAGCAAATATCCAGATCAGAAAAGACGTTGAGCATGGATCCAAGAAAGAGGTGACAGGCTTAGAACTTGACAAGATGCTCAAGGATGCTGAGAAGTTCTTAAAACGCCTGAAGAAGCTCTTTGAAGAGATTGATGCACAAAAAGAAAAAGAGACTGTATTAAGGACATATGAGAATGTGGTTACAGTTGTAAGGGACATCCTACGGCTTGAAGGTGTTGAAAAGGTCAAGGATTCTGAAATGCTCCAGATATTTGAAGCTGAGATGGTTACAAAAGGACTGATCCCTGAGAAGTACTTGAGGATACTTAAGGATATCATGAAGGCTAAGAAGGATTATGATGCTAAAAAGCTGACTAAGTCAGATATCCAGAGCGCAGGCAAGAAAGGACGCGAGCTTATCAAGTTCTTGGTTGAATATATCCAAAGGAAAAGAGGAAGGGAGCTTGAGAAGACCAAGATAAGAGTCAAGCACGGCAAGAAGTTCGGAGAAGTCATCCTTCTAGGCAAGCAGGCATTCATCATCCATGATATCGACAACGAGGATCAAGATGTATCCAAGGCAGAAATAACTGAGACTGGTTCATTGAAGAATATAACTAAAAGCAGCTTAGAAGAGCTCGAGAAAGCCTTGATAAAGATCGAGATACCTGCTAAAGTATTCATCAAAGAGCCTATCTTTGAGGATCTGAAGATGGTCTTTGGAAAGGATGTTGAGATACTGATGAATTATTAATTTTTTTTACTTCTTTTTATTTTATTTCTATTTTTATTATCATATTTTAAAAAAATAAAAAATTAGTTTTCAAAATAGTCTGTCTGTTTCTTGGCATAGGATATTAACTGGTTCATCAAACCCTTTGCACCTTTTGTCGGGTAGCGGGTTTGCTCACCTTTACCTTTTCCACCAAGTGCATTAGACATCTCTACGGCTATTCCTGCATAGACAGCTTTCTTTGCCTGGTCAGGTAATGTTTCTGCAAGCGCCAGGGCAGTTTTATAATCACCGCGCATCAGAAGTTGGTATGCGGTTCTTGTACCCTGGATTAGTTCATCCACGCTCCCTGGTTTTTTATTTTTGTTTTGGTTCATATCAATCACCTTCTTTTGTTTTTAGTATTGTTGACATTTTGTCACTACTAACAAATAAATACTTTTTCATTTAAAACTATTATTAAGAAAAAAGCCAACTTTCTGAGGAATTTATTGCAAAACAAAATTCATCATTTTTATATACTAACTCTCTTTCCCCACTATTCTATGGGTGGGGCGTTCATTTTCGATTGGTCAGGGACTCTTAGCAACAACTTCGAATCCTTCTACGCGGTAGTCAATCTGATGTTTAATGAGCTGGGCAAAGAACCAATCTCTAAAAAAGAACTGAGACTGAATTTTACTCTGCCCTATATGAAATTCTGGAATCAATATTTCCCTGATCTTTCACATGAAGATGAATTCGAGATGTATTCAAAGTTTATCCATCAGGTCAAGGATCCAGAGCTTTATGAAAATGTTGAAGATGTTATAAGATATCTTCATAAAAATAATAAACTCTTTGTTGTAAGTTCAGATCCCAAATCAAAATTAAAACAAGAATTAGATACATCCAATCTGGCTAGCTATTTTACAGAGGTAAATGGAGAGGTCCACAAGAAAAATTTTTCAATCACATCTTTATTGGTAAGATACAGCTTAAATCCTGAATCAACATTTTATGTAGGTGACACGTCAGGAGATGTTGAATATGGGAAAACTGCGGGTGTTAGAACAGTGGGAATCTCCTGGGGTTTCCAGGATAAAAGCAAGTTAAAATTATCTGAGCCGGATTATCTGATTGATGACATCCTCGAGCTTAAAAATATACACTAAAAAATATCATACTTTTTTCTTATTTAATCAGTTTGAATATATCCTCTATATGCCTATGTATTGAAAATACCAATAAATTTTTAAACAGAAATATTTCCCTAAGACTTGGGGAAATAAGATGAAAACTGGTGTAAGGGTTTTGGATGCTATGACCAACAGACCGGTCACAGCCAAGGAAACTGATTCAATGAAAGATTGTGCTGTTCTCATGAAAAAATACCATGTAGGCAGTCTGCTAATCAAGGACAAGAACAAGGTAATTGCTATTTTAACCGAACAAGATATGGTTAGAAGAGGCATTGCCAAATCCATGAGCTTTGATGAACCTGTTAAAAAGATTATGGAAACTGAACTGATGACCATTAACCCACATGTGGATCTCTACGATGCTCTTATTTTCATGAGAGAAGAGAATATAAGACACTTACCTGTCAAAGAAGGCAAGAAAATCATCGGATTAATCACACTCAAGGACATTCTAAAAATCGAGCCTCAACTTTTTGAACTGCTTCTGGAAAAGTTTGAGTTAAGAGAGGAACAGACCAAGCCCATTATAGAAGCCACTACAGAAGAAGGTGTCTGCGAGATGTGCGGCAATTACTCTTTTAGGGTTATTGAAGTAGACGGCGCAAAGAAGTGCGCAAATTGCAGAACTCATGGATAGACAATATTTTCTTTCTTATCTGTACTGCTCAAAGCCAGTTCTCCGAACTCACAGTTAGAGCAAGTAGGATCCAAGGGGATCCAGTCATCACCACCATAGAACTTATGGGATCTTTCTATAAAAGCCTCAACATAGACATGTCTGGGAATAAAAACAAATCTGGTCTGTATTCCAACTGCTGAAAGCAGGTTTGCCAAGAGGATTGCATGACCATCGCAGTCAGCACTCGCACTAAAAAGAGTCTCATAAGGGCTCTCATAGTATTCTGTTCCTGGGTCAGGGACATAATGGATATTATCCCTGACAAAATAAAACATGGCCTTTGCATGACACAATTTGTGGTTAGGGCAGCTTCTCGTTGCTATCTTATCTGCAACAGCCTTGATCATCGGATCTGAAGGCGTATAAAGCGCAGATATATCATTATCATGCTTAGTGAAATTAATATTAAAATCAGGCGGCAAAACATCGAGAATAGTTGGTATATTCTGTGGCTGGGGATTGAGCTTAATAATTGAAAGAGGAAATATCATGAGCACCATGATAAATATAAGCAGCACTGCACCAATATAGATCAAAGGGCTCTTTTTCTTAGGCTCTAAATCATCTAATTCTTCTTCCATAAATCACTATAAAAAATGTGAGATTATAAAGTTTTCCAGAAATGATTAGTCCATTGCTTGCGAAATATCGTTAGCCAAGCCCTTGGCAACTATAGTATTTGCCAGATCATTATAGTGGCCGTCAGAGGGTATATAGAATTGTGAGAAGTCCCCTTTATTTTTTTCTATATATGCGTTAAAGTAATCTCTTGTATCCAGATAGGTAAAATTTAGTTTGGTTAGTTCTTCCCTTAAAAATTCATGTCTCCAATCATCAACCCACACTTTAGGCTCACTGTAAAACAAAACAAATATTATCTCGAGATCTGATGTTGTCCTTAGGTTGGAAAATTCCTTTAAGATTCCTGCTGTCACAAGCTTCATATTCTGTCGATCTTTATTTCTCTGGTAATGAAATAATATATATCCTGGTTCGGAATAGTAAAGCCTGTCCACCAAATAGCTATTGTACTTGGGTTTCCTGGATTTTACACCTTTTTTATCGAGATTTGCCGTTACCAGTACTAATTTCCCATCATCTGTAACAGAATAATAATCTCTGCTGGTTATATGGAAGAACATAGTAGTCCTATCAACCATGACATCTACTAAACCAATAAGAATTATGGGTTCATCGAAATTCTTTAAACTATGATTTAGTTTGAACAACAGTTGGTCCATGCTATAACCGCTTAAACCAAAATTCAATGTGTCGATCTCTAATTCTTTCTCTAGTTTTGCAGGCAATGAATTATTAGAACAGGTCCTGCTTTCTGTAAATGAATCACCAAAGAACAAAATATTTTGCTTACTATCATCGTATCCGGTTTTTGATATTTTAGCTCCGTAAATATCAGTGTTATGGCAATTGGATGAGAA
>CAZYIM010000048.1:0-15154 GCA_964647565.1 uncultured Methanosarcinales archaeon | reverse complement strand
TAGTTAAATCTGAAGGGGAGATAGATGCAAATTTAGCAAGAACATTCATGAATCTTGCAAAGCTACATTTCGTACGGTATGAGATAGGTGATGATCCATACGGAATAACATTAGGTTCGGCAATAGGTAACCTGCTTATGGCAGAAAGAATTACACCGATTCATTCAAAATATGACGTCTGGAGAGCTCTAGGTCAACATTACGAGGGAATAGGCGATCTTCATTCAGCATCCAAAGCGTATACATGCGGATTGAAGCAGGTGTCAAACAATATCAATAATTATGACATCGAAGTCCAGAAGCAATATGGAATGCAGAATGCAGCTGACTGGTTTATCAACAAACTACATCAACTCTGAAAAGTCTGCTTGTAAATGATAGATTGGGTTTCCAATTACAGTCAATTTTTTCAAACTTTTTAAAGAAAAATAAATGCCCCGCACGGGACTCTCAAACCCAGAGGGATTTTCTGTCTTCCTCCAGGATATTTGAACCCATGTCACTGGCTCGAAAAGCCAGTATGATTGGTTGTCCAGGCACCACTATGTGATACCTTCCGGACTACACCAGCGGGGCATTGATGTTTTGGAGATGCAATCTCTTTTTAAATTTTTTCAGAAAAAAAGAATAAAATGGGCCTGCGGAGACATGAGCAACAAGTTGCTAGGCCTCCGAAGGCCGTGTCATATATGTTTTTTAATGGGCCTGCGGAGACTTTCATCCAGAAGATATATCTTCTTGAATTTGAACTCCGGACCACTGGCTCTCGTAGTCGTTGTACGAAACGTGGACTTATAAGACCAGCGCTCCAATTCCCAATGGTCAAAAGCCATTTCCAGGCTAAGCTACAGGCCCACAAGCATTGCAGCTCATGATTTGTATTAGAAAAGATGAAAGTTTATAAAGTTACTGAAATGCTTTGAACATTTCTAAACCTTAAATAGGTAGTACAATTTAATAGATTTCTTTCAAAATCACTTCAAGGATTTGAATTTCTTCAAGAAAGCGTCATTCCTTTTTTTCAGTCGGGAACAGGCATCAGTCATTACTTTTTTAACATCTTTCTTTCCGTCTGTCTCTATGATCATCTTAGGAATTCCTATGAGCGGATGGTCAATATTAAAGGTAGCAACCTTTACAGAACTATCATTAATTAGCTCTTTCTTAAGCGCATTTGTAAATGTGTTGTCTGCGTCTTTAAGTTCAAACAAGATTCTCTTCTTCGAGTATTCAATAACTTTTATTTCCATAATTCTTCAGTGAAACCCCAAATTATTTATAAATTTTTGCTTTATGATTTGACCAATCTCCAACAACTCACATTAATTCTTTCGATCTTTTTCTTATGATGTTTCATGGTTTTTTTTATAGGAAAATTGAATTGGAAATAATGGGTTATCTTAAAGCCAGAATCTGCTATTTTCTTTTCAATATACTCTCGCGTTTCAGTCTTATGGAAAGAATAGATAACATCCGATAGATGCATTGCTTTTTCTAAGAATTGCCAGTCAATATGTTTATTCTTAGTACCAAAGGGCGGGTTTTGCACTATTAAATCAATTTTACCAACGTCTTTTTTAGAAACAAGAGTTATATCCTTATTAATGAATTTTGTAGTTCCAGAAAGCTCATATTGGCTCTTGATTGATTCTAAATTCTTTGCCAGTAGGGACTCTGTATCTTCATCAATATCAATGAAACTAACTTGCTTTGCACCCATGATTAAAGCTCCAATACCAAGAATTCCTGAACCTGAACCTAGATCTAATATACACTTACCTTTTATATCCCCTAATAGCGCAGCATGCCACAACACATCTGCAGCTATCTCTGAGTCTGTCGGATATTGCTCTAGATATATCTTAGGATTATCAAAGGTTTTTAACTTGGATAGGATACATGCTAGCTCTGTTTTAGACATTTTATTAAGGAATAGTTGTAGTTGTTTTAAAATATTTCCTAAATACAGAATACTTATCCATACTAATATTTGACTTCTAGAAAATAGGCAATTGAATCAAAATTGTTTCATTATATTTTTCTAAAGATATAAAACTATTTAAAGAAATCAAAATCAGTTTAATTGGGGGTGAAGTTATGAGTATAGTGATAATTGACAGTGTTTTGAGTTTTTTTAAACGACGCAGTATCGACGAGAAAAAGCTGAAAAAAGCATTTGGTTCTGTTAAGGGAGAATTGAATGAACATCGGGATTCTATTAATGAAAACACAACTGAAATGCAAGAGCTTCGTCTTATGCTTGAAAAAGTTAAGGAAGAACTTTTTGAGTTGAAACTTGCAATAGGTTGTGAGGAAGATTTCAATCCTGAGTACACTAAAATGAACTTTGGAGAGATGGAAAAAAGGGTTTTCATGGTCCTGTATATGTCTGAGACAGGAATGACATTAGATGATATCTCAATGAAGACGGATCTAAATAACAGGATGCTTCTGGGTTATATTAACACCCTGATCAACAAAGGAGTTAAGATAATCGAACAAAGATCCCTCGACGACAAGGTATATTTCTATATTGACAGGCGATTCAAGGAATTCCAGGCCAGAAGAAATGTCATGGGAATTACAGAATCGTTTTCTCAAACCCTTGTTGCCAAAAACACAGTTTAGAGTATTTCTTATTTTTTTAATTATTGCTTAAATATTTTAGAAACTATTGAAAATATATTTCTAAGAATATTATTGTAAATACAATAAATTGTTTATCCAATAGATAAGATAACCAATACTTCATAATTAAAAAATATTGAACTAAAAGTTTTAAGCATTTTTTAGAATTTTTAGAAGATAGAATCTAATGGACTTTTGACCTTTTTTATCTCCTCAGAACTGACCCTAGTATATATCTGTGTCGTCTGAAGATTGGCATGTCCTAATAGCTCCTGTATGACCCGGATATCTGTACCAGATTCCAATAAATGAGTGGCAAAACTATGTCTCAATGTGTGCGGCGAGACACGTTTGTTTATGCCTGCATTCTTGGCAGAATTCTGAATTATTTTTTGTATATTTCTCGGAGTTAACTGCATGTTTCGTCCTGAAAACAAGTATTCTCTTGAATAAGTTGAGAGAAATTTTCTCAGATCACAGATCAGATTATCAGACAATATCACCATCCGATCTTTTGAACCTTTACCACCCCTAATCCAACCATGTTTTTCATCCAACTCCAAGTCATTTACACGCATATTTACCAGTTCAGAGACCCTCATCCCCGTCGAGTAGAGCATCTTGATTATCAATCTGCTTTTGATGCTTTTAGCAGCAGATATCAGTCTTTTTACTTCATCTTTAGTTAGCACAGTCGGCAGTTTTTTACCTATTTTTGGCGTCTTGATGTTGACAATATTCCTCTTCAATACCTCATCATAATAGAATTTAATAGCTGCCTTTGCCAAAGCTACTGTAGCATTTGATTTGCCTGCATCAGAAATCAAGTGTGCTAGATACATCTTGATATCGTCAGTCTGGATATTAAGAGGATCCTTATGTATATATTTGAGAAACTTTTCGTTCTGAAAGATATATGTGCTTATAGTTCTCTTGCTAAAACCCCTTAATTTAAGCTCTGTCTCGAGTTTTTCAAGCATATTAGATCCCTTTTCCCTTTAGATGATGGTACATAATCATAAAGATAATCAAGGCTGCTGAGCATATAAAAAGTAATATGGGAAATATCACAGTTGGGATGATGAAAAAGAACGGTGCTATGCTCAAGTCAAGCAGTATATAATATACTGATATGATTAAAGAAATGATTGCAATAATTAGTATAACAATGGAAAATGAAAACTTCTTTTTGTCTCCAGGTAAGCTTGTGCTTGACATTTTACTAAAATCACCTCCTGTTGGTTCTTCTGATGCGGGTTTTGCATCTATATCTGGCATATCCATGTTCATATCCGGCATCTTAAAATCTTCAGCCATATGATTCTTCTTAGACAAACCTCTATTTAAAGGTTCGCATAATGTCGTTATTGTTACTCCGCAGTAGTTAAAAAAACGAAACATTTATATATGACTAAATCAATTATACATTTGAGGTGGTCATATGACTAACTATAACAGAATCAATTTTAAACAAAAACAAAGGAAAAGCAGCCGATTAAAGCGAAGCAAAAAGAGATTAAATTTTACTAATCTGAAATATGTTGCAGGTGCTGCTATAGGGTTGGTAATTTTAAGCACTGCGTTCTACCACACATTGATCAAACCCCAAGTGAAACAAGGTCAGATCATTGATGAAATTAATACGCACCCCACAATTAACTACACTATTCAAAAAGGGGATTCCCCAAGGAGTATTGCTAACAAGATGGGGGTTGTAGGTGCTGATACTTCAAGAGCTTACATCACCAATCTCGAGACCCTTGCTATCCAATCAGGCGCTGGAAGATACAGAACGTTCGACAAGCCAACAATTACTGAGCATGGAGAAAAGATATATGGTCAGTTCGAGATCCTTGCTGGCAAAAGCCTAAATCTACCTGATATGACGAAATGAACTCTGATATTGTGAATGTTATTTAACGGAGGCAATAAATTTGATCGAGATCTCGGATATTGCTACAATAATAGGAACATATGCTGCATTAAACCAATTCACTTTTCCAATTGTAGATACAGTATCTTCAGTTGTTTCTCATCATAAAAAAAGCCGTATTAAAGTCTCTAAAGAAGAAATAGAAAAATACACCGGTCTTTCTGATGATTCTACTGCCTTGGATTATCTGATGTTGGCTAACAAGATAATCTTTGAAAAAGGCACAGGTAAAGGCAATTGCAAGGACTTTCCCTTGACAACATTCGAAGTGTATAATCAACTGATCAGGCAAAACAACAAAAGCGAATTGAAGAAGATGATCAGGTTAACATCAAGTCCCCTTATGGACGATACATGTAGCGGCCATAATTGGATACAATATAAGGATGGAGCAGTTTGGAAACATTATGAACCTACTGAGAATTCAAGCAAAACTATGGTTGAGGAAAAAATGAGTATTAAAGAATACGCAGACTAAATGCATATTATTTTTGAAAAAGGATGTCAAAATCCAAATCCTTACTCTGTGACTTTTCCAGGCACTAAAATTCCATATCCAACAAAAGAAAGATTTTTACATAAAGGAGGTTTAGTACACCTGTTTTACACATCTATGAAGAGTTTAATATTTCACAGAGGAAATTTTGAAAATATTTACTTAGATACAAAACAACCCGAATAGTTCGTCTAACGCACATTATCGGAAGTTTTCTGCTTATTTAATGCGAACTTTTATAAATAATATCATAAAATAGCGTTTTATGAAGAGATATCCTAATCCTAATGTTAATGGCCGCGTTTTAATTGATTGCACTGAATGTGGTGAAAGAAAAGAACTTCATGCCAAAGATGTGTGCTATAAATGCTATAAGCAGAAATGGAAAGCTAGGAACATAGAATGTAAGAACTGTAAGCGCATTTTACCCCATAAAGCGTTGGGGCTTTGCGCAAGCTGCCATAATCGTCTTCATCACTATGATAAAGTTCTTTCTTATAATAAAAGAAAATATTTCGGTATTTCCTTAGAACAATATCGCGAATTAACAAAAGAATGCATTATCTGCTCATTTTCAAAGATTGTAGAATTACATCATTTGGATGGAGACAAGAATAACAATTCAAAAGAAAATTTTATTGCATTATGTCCAAACTGTCATAAAATGCTACATTCGCATCAATTTTATAAGGAAATTTTACAAATCTTGAAAACAAAGGGAATTTTACAAGAAGGATTTAAGCCTAGACGACTATAATAGTCATTTTGGCTCAAAAAACATCTTAAAACAGTGTTTATTAAGCACAAAATGGCGTTGAAGGCCATATTTCAACGAAAAAGGCCGGCCTATTTATGATTAAAACATAATGATAGAAAACAACGAAACCCAAAAAGCATCTGATCTTTCTAGTTTTTCAACAAAAAGCCTTGGTGAGATATTATTGAGTGAATTTCGATATTCGCAAAAAAATCCAGATTATAATCCTGGCCTATGCAATCTATTGACAAACTACGGCCAAAAGCGTTATAATGAAAAAGAGGTCTCTGGAGAAGTGCTCAATTGTATTTCTGCAAGTTATCAGCATCAGATGCAAAGAGAGGGGGTAGAGAGCCAACCTCCAAGAGATGAATTATATGAGTCTGTCAATACTTTCCTAAAGTATGGTGTCTTAGCTGTGGCAGCAACCCTGGTTGGCAATGTTTCTCCTGAACCAATTAGCAAGGCAGCATGTTTTATCATTGCAGGCATAGCTGTAGTACGTGCCTGCTTGGAATTCTACAAAACTGGCGGACCAGCTACTAAAGAAATTGATTACTCAGATTACAGGGCCATTTACAATGGAAACATGGCACATATGTTTGCAAACACAAAGGAAAATAGATATATGCTTGAATCTGCATTAGGCCATATAAGGGCTGAGCTTGCAAAATAGCAATATTTATTATCATTTCCCGCTTCCTTTTTCTCGGTGATGCTCATTGCGCAAAAGTACAAGAAAAGAACAAAAAGCGAACCCTTTGAACTATAAAAAGCGTTCCGGACTTGAAACTTTGGCTAAATCTAGGATACATGAGATGATTGATTTTGCAATGGCTAGTTCTGACATGAAAAAAGCCCATTGGAAGGATTATGATTTTATCAATATCATGAATAACTATCGTAGCAATAAGTTATCTGTAGATCAAGTAGTTAAGGAAATACAGTTGTATAATCAGGAATATCATACACGCACCAGAGGAGACTTTACAGAAAGAACAGGACAAATCTATGAATATTTTGAAGCATTTCAACATTTTTTCGGATATATGGGTATTGGTGCATTTTTCTTCTTAAGAGATATTCCTGCATATAACCCATTGATAAATGTGGGTCTTTTTGGTTTCCTGACTTTTAAATTGGCAGAACATACTGTACCTGTGATAAGAGGATTAAAGGAATTTAAGCAGAATAAAAGAATAGATGAAGCCTACTTTGTTTATTCAGATATCTTAATCTCGGTCTTAAAGAGAGAGAAATCATCAATTAGAAAGAAATTCAGGCAATTCTATTCTAAGAAGCATGAAAAAGAAGTTAAAGAGTATCATAAAGACCAGATACTCAGGATCCTACACGGAGTTTGATTAGTTCACTTCTTTTTAATTGTCTGACGTCTGATGATATGCTTAAGACCATAGAAGTACTGGCTAAAGAGCTTGTATTGCTTGGTTAGTTCTTTGTTGCCAAGATCAGTCAAGGAATATATCTTCTTTCTTCCAAAGCGTTTGTAGGTGACTAATTTCTTTTTTCTGAGTTTCTTTAGGGCAGGATATATTGTACCAGGGGTCAACATGTTGCCTTTCCGTTTTCCAATCTTCTTGGCCAGGTCTTCTCCACATAGACTCTTTAGTTTTAGTTCGTGCAGTATTAAAAAAGATAAAAATCCCTTAAGTTCGAGCATTTCCGACGATGATTTTGTTTGTTTTTTCATTTTTCTATCATTGCTTAAAACTTTTAAACTTTATAAATATATTGGTTATACAACACATATAATGGATGATATATTGTTTCAACAATATATTGGTTTTACAATAAATTAATGAAAAAAATAGATTCTAAGATTTCTAGTTTTTGCTTAAAAGTTTTAGATGCGATTGAAAATATATTTTACAGAACAATTTTTATTTTAAAAAATAGAAATTACCCAAAATCATGAAACTGATTTTTAATAAAAAATTTTTGGAGCATAACAATCCTCAGCATCCAGAGAACAATACAAGACTGAAATACTTCAAAGAGTTAGAGGAGACTGTAGTTGAAAATGGGGAGAAATATCTTTCTTTGGCACATACAAAACGCATGATTGACGCTGTTAAAGAAGCCAGTAAAAGGGGGGCCTGGCTCGACGGAGATACTTATACTAATGAGAAGAGTTACGAAGCTGCTTGTTATGCGGTTGGAGCTGCGATTAAAGCTGCAGAAGACAGTGCATTTGCACTAGTAAGGCCTCCAGGGCATCACGCTACTCGTGATCAGTCGATGGGTTTTTGCATATTCAATAATATGGGCATAGTCGCTAAAAAGCTTGTTTCTGAAGGCAAAAGGGTCTTTGTACTTGATATTGACCTGCACCATGGCAATGGGACGCAGGATATATTATTAGGTGAGGAGAATGCAATGTTCTTTTCTATACACCAATCACCCATGTATCCTGGAACCGGGCAGTACCCTGAAAGAAACTGTGTGAACATCCCTATGCCTTATCAGACTAGTGATGTTGGCTATATAAGCATATTAGAGAAGAAATTGAAAGTGGAGCTTGAGAAATTTGATCCTGATATTGTAGGCGTAAGCGCTGGTTTTGACAGCTATTGTACTGATCTTGACGTGCTTCATCCTGGCGTCGGCTTTAGGATTACCGGGAAAAGCTATGATGTGCTTAAAGCCATTTTAAAGCCATATAAGACCTTTTATCTGCTCGAGGGTGGTTATTCAGCTGAAAGCATAAGAGACGGCGTAAACCTTCTAATTAAGGATTGAGCACTTCTAAACAGAATTGCATTGCATCACAAGTCATGATTTTTTTAATACCTTTTAAGTTCATGAGCAGGTTGTTTTCAGCCTTTATTTTTGTAACATCTTTATCCTTTAGTTCAGGCATAAAATCAATATTCTTTATTATAGCCAATTTGTAGTTCTGGCTAAAATGATTATATGTATCTACTAGCTTTTCAAAGTCTGTTCTTAACTTAGCACGTCTGCAGTATAAATTAAAACTATCATTCCGTATATTTGCGGCTGTGTGTGCATATATTGTGGCCTTGTTCATTAAGGTCTTTTTTCCTTTTCTATCAAGAGTTTTGTAGCTATCGTCTTTTTTGATTATCTTTTTTATTAGTTTTGTGAGCCCTTCTTTGTATTCCTTGCGGTTACCTGAGACGCCCATCTTACCAATACTTTGTATTCGAGCTAAATTCAATAGGTATTGCTCCAGTTGGTTGATGGGCTCATAATCTTTATAGGTAAGCTCAGTCTGCTGGAATATTATATTCTTGAACTTGTCATTAATTGTTTGATAATTCTTATCATCTGTTGTCTTCCTGTTCTCGTGATATCGAAGAAACAGCACAATATTCTTTTCTGCAGTGGCCCGCTTGTAGAGCCTTGGTGAATATTGCAGATCATCGATCTGTTCATACAAAGTTGGGGTTTGAGTTGTCTCAGCCATAGTTAACCGTATGTTTTCCGAGTAATTTATATTTTGTCTAGAAAAAACCGGAGAGTTTTTGGTTCATGTCGGAGGATATCCGGACTGAAACCGAAACATTTATATATTAATACTATTATAAAGTAGTTACAATTGAATGGGTGATAACCAATGAACATAAGAACAAAGAAAAAAATCAATTCAGATCAAATTTCTAACTTTGTTAATGATTACATGGCAATTCTTGATGCCGTTGCAAACATGCAAACAAGACAGCGAACCGTACAAAGAGAAGATGAAACACCAATTAATTTTGGAGAAGATAAGTCTCCAATTTCTCAGTATGGCGGAGATGCATTAAGATTAAAAGCCAAATTCAAGCCATTAGAAGCTGAATTAGACGCAGAAAGAACATATATCCCTTGTGTTGATGTTAGAGCTGTTTTACCTTTTAATCAAAATGATTTTAAAGTATCTGATTTTGAACAAGGATATCAAAACTTTGAGCAAGGTGTCGGACAAGCTTTAACTTCTGAAGAAGCAAAAACAGAAAGAGTTAAGGCCGCACAAACTTTTATTTCTTCACCAGGAAGGAAAACATTTGACGAAATAAGAACCAATTTGGTAACTCTACATTCACATACAAGCTTTAGCTATGAATTCAATGCCAAGAACCTATATCATCTAGTAACTGAAATAGCAAAGCAAACAGAAAATAATGGATGTCAGGGTGCTCAGGCAGCTAATTTGACTGCAAAAGCAGCTATTAAACGGCATAAAAAGATTGGTAAGATGGAAGGATCTTATAACGGTAAATTATCAATCGATACAGCTGCAAACCTAATTTATTTGCAGAAATTATAAATTTTTTTTAATCATTTTTTAAAATTCGAGGTGAGTTAAAATGCAAGAAGCAAGAGCTGAAACATTCCTAAAACATTTCATCAGGTCAAAAGAGTTGTATGAATCTATTATTCTACCAAATGATAAAAGCATAAGGGATGCTAGGTTTAGCACCCATGCATATACTGATCTTGATCATAGCATATCAGATGAAGGCTTTTATACACCTCAAGTAACTGAATCTACTGAAGCTAATTTTCAACTAAGAGATAATTCTGATCCCATCGATCAATCATATGCTGCCCTTGAAAGCGCTGTACAACAGAGCTTGAGCCAAACAGACGAGGAACATACAGAAGTCAGAGGCTGGGTTAATGAAATATCAGAGGTTTCGAATAAAAAGAAACCAACAGAGAAAAACATAAGAGATATGGCAACAAATTACATTCACTTAATGAATTCACCAAATGTGCAGGTTATTTATGAGTTTAATGTTGTAGAAATATATTCCAAGATAAAAAAAATGCAATCCCTTGCTGCTTCACTGTCAGGCATGCGGTTAAAGAATGCCAAGAAAGCAAGCGATTACATGAGCAAAGTGTTGGCAGAATACCAAGATGCTAAGAAAGCAGGTCCTAAACTCAAGATCTTTAACAGGAACAAATCAACCTACTTCACCCAAGATGCAAATATTCTTGCAGCAGATGCAACGAATACGACAAGAAAGATTCGTGTTCCATCTTATAGCTCAAACAACAACGCAAGAACAGACAACTGAACAAGAAGCGACGCCAACACTTAGCATGTTTGATCGTTTATGCTTTAAAATCAATGAAACCTATCATGATACTATTGATTATAAAAGGACACCAAAAGTGAAACTTGTACCGTTTAAAACATCTAATAAATACGTTTCAAGAAGGATAAAATATCATGATGAGATGACCTTATCAGATCATTTTAATGTTCTTTTCAGGGCTAAATTGCCATATAC
This sequence comes from uncultured Methanosarcinales archaeon, assembly GCA_964647565.1. GTDB lineage: Archaea > Nanobdellota > Nanobdellia > Woesearchaeales > CAZYIM01 > CAZYIM01. The sequence goes on along the minus strand of CAZYIM010000048.1, from coordinate 4,076 downwards.
TACAACCAAGCCTAAATAAAAAAGAAATAAAAAAATAAAGTATTAGCTCTATTTATTAACTACTGCTTCTATTTCCGCTCCAGTTGCTTTAAATAATTTGTTAAGCTCAGCTGCTAATGCGTCTATCCTGTCAGAGAATGCCTTAAATCTTTGGGTTGCGGTCACTGTCTGTTTCTTTAATGTTATCGCATTATTTATTTCAGTAAGTGCTGAAGGGAAATTATTCTCGTGCAACCTTGAGATGATGTTCTGTACATGCTGATTTGCTTGTTGATCCCTTTTATCAAATGAATCTATCTCAGCAGCCAATTCTTTGATTAGAGTATCTCTTTCCCTAAAGAATTCATAGGTCCTTTGAGCAAAAGCTTTTAGGGTTTTCATCTTATTAGTTGCAGCGCCAGGTGCAGTACCAACATTTCGCTTATATAGCTCAATAAGCTTTGTTTCTATTTTAGACAAATCAACTTCCATTCCAAGGCCTTCATGTTCATATCCCTGAATATTTTTCATTTCTTTTTCAAGTTTAGCGATAGATTCTCTTTTATGAGTTATTGCGGAAGCCGCAGCAGATAATGCTCGCAAAGCGCTCTCTTTTAGTTTTGCTGCATCCCTTTCATCGCTTACATATGATAGCTGCTTGACTATATCTAAGATCGCTTCTAGATCTCTAAGCTCGTCTTTTCCTAAACTGCTTAACATATCTATGCTATTCATTGCATAATTCATTGATTGTGTTTCATTATCAATCATTTTCTCTTCATTGCGAAGTTCACTCTCTGCAATTGCTCTGTCTTTTTCAGCATATTTTAAGTCTTTTTCAGCGGATGCTTGATCAGACTTCATTTTTGTCAGATCGACTTTCGCCCTTTCAGATGAGGCTTTTGAAGATCTGACTACACTCAAGACTAAGAATACTAGTACACAAATCAACATACCGCCTATAAGTATCCAATTCATAGACCAGATTACGCCTGTTATTGGTGAACTAACAGTGGCAATAGCCATTATTATTGCAATTGTAGTTACGGCGCCTTTTTTCTTATCAAAGAGCTTGATATTTGCAAGACCTGCAGATACAAGACCTCCGACTAACGCCATTGTCAATAAGACAGGTTTCCATAACTCATCCTGAGGAAGATCTTTTAATGATTCTTTAGTAGATCTTTGTTTGCCCATAAGAAGTTCCGCACCATCATTAATAACATCAAAAATGCTTTCAAAAGCATTGGCAGTTACAAATGCGGGCATTACCATTAATGCCATTATTACAACCAATAAGATTATCTTCTTTTTCATCCTAACACCTCAGCTAATTTATAATAATGATTAATAGTCTGTTTTTGAGGTCGCACATATTTAAACTTTTTGTTTTTAGTCGTCCTCTGGAGTAAAAACATTTATAAGTATATACTATTTATCAGTCGGAATAGGTGGACATAAATGAAGAACAATATCGAAAACAAATCGAATGTCGGATCAAAGCACTTTTTCTTAGCTAGTTCTACAACCACCACTACAACTATATAATCTTTTCATTGTTCTCTCAACAGGCATAAGTCATGGGCGTTGTTAACCTGGGGCAAGCGGCCTGGAAAAGGAACAAAAAGTCGAAAGCCAAGACCGTCTGTGCCCTGATTGGCATGATTGCCGAAGGTAACGAGGCAAGATGGTTTTAACCTGCCTTGGCAAAGACGAGGCGGGGGAACCCCTGTGGGGTGCCTCGTAGGACAAACGCAAAGCGTTTGGCCGTCTTTCGCCAGGGAAGGCAGGTTCTAAAGGTAAACTATTTAAAATCAAAGCATACAAACACAACAAAGGTGATAATAATGTCAAATAAAATAACAATTGAGTTTCCAGACGGCTCCAAAAAGGAATATGATAAAGGCGTAAAGCCAGAGGAGATCGTCAAGGGTATTGGGCCAAGGTTAGCAGATGCTGCTTTGGCTGCTAAGGTCAACAACAGCCTGTTTGACATGAACAGGTCGATTGAAGAGAATGCTAAAGTAGAGTTCATTACATATGATACGCATGAGGGACAGGAGGTTTTCCACCACAGCTCAGCGCATCTGATGGCTATGGCTATATTGAAGCTCTATCCTGCTGCAAAGCTGACAATCGGACCTACAGTAGAGGGCGGCTTCTATTATGATATAGATATCAAACCGTTGAAGCCGTCTGATCTGGAGCGGATTGAGAAGCAGATGCAGAAGTTTGCTGAGGAGGATCATCCCTTTGTAAGGCAGGAACTTAACAAGGCAGAAGCACTGAAGATCTTCAAGGACAATCCATTCAAGATTGAGCTTATTGAAGAGTTTGCTGAAGAAGGCCAAAAGCTATCCATTTACAAGAATGGCGACTTTATAGATCTGTGCAGAGGACCGCATATTGTTTCCACAGCTAAAATAAAGGCTTTTAAGCTGACAAAAGTCTCTGGGGCCTATTGGAGAGGGGATGCAAAAAGCAAGCCTTTACAGCGTATTTACGGCGTCAGTTTTCCAGACAAGAAACAACTGAACGCTTATCTTAAGCGGCTGGAAGAGGCTGAAAAACGGGATCATAGGAAGATCGGCAAGCAACTAGAGCTGTACAGCTTCCATGACGAAGCACCAGGCTGTCCATTCTTCCTGCCCAAGGGTATGGTCATCTGGAATGAGCTTATGAAGTTCTGGAGAGAGGAGCACCAAAAGGCTGGCTATGTTGAGTTCAAAACCCCTATAATCCTTAACAGGGTATTATGGGAAAAATCAGGCCATTGGGAGAACTACAGGGAAAACATGTATACAACCAAGATCGACAACCAGGATTTTGCAGTCAAGCCCATGAACTGTCCTGGCGGAATGCTGATCTACAATGAAAAAGTACATTCCTATAGGGAACTTCCAATTCGTGCTGGCGAAGTAGGATTAGTGCATAGACACGAACTTTCAGGTACACTAGCAGGTCTTTTTAGGGTAAGATGCTTCCATCAGGATGATGCGCACATCTTCATGACAGAAGACCAGATAGTTGATGAGGTCTTGGGTGTGTTGAACCTGGTTGACCGCTTTTACAAGGTCTTTAACCTGTCATACTATCTAGAGTTGTCTACAAGGCCTGAGAAGTCAATAGGATCTGACAAAGACTGGGAATTGACCACAAGCAAGCTCAAAGAAGCCCTTGACAAGTCCAAGAAACCGTACAAGATCAATCCAGGAGACGGCGCATTCTACGGCCCAAAGATAGATGTACATGTCACAGATGCTATCGGCAGGACATGGCAGTGCGCCACAATCCAGCTGGATATGAGTTTGCCTGAAAGATTCGACATGACATACGAAGGCAAGGATGGCACCAAGCACAGACCTGTGATGATACATAGGGTCATTTATGGTGCGCTTGAGCGATTTATTGGCATAATTGTCGAACACTTTGCAGGCAGGTTCCCGTTATGGTTTGCGCCTGTACAAGCTGTTGTACTTACAGTTTCAGAGAAGTTCAATGGCTATGGTACAGAGATTCATAAGAAACTTGTTGAAGCTGGAATCAGGGCAGAGATGGACTTTCGTACAGAGAGTGTTGGAAGAAAGGTCAGGGATGCTCAATTGCAGAAGATCCCCCTAATCATTAATGTTGGAGAGAAGGAAGAGCAGAAGCAGACCATTGCAGTCAGGACCTTGGATGGAAAGCTCAAGTTTGATGTCAAGCTGGATGAGTTCATAGATACGCTGAAAAAGAACATCTCTGAGAAAAAGCTTGAACTTGATGTGTTATAAATTTATTATTTTTTCTTTTTTCCTTTTTTTACAGCTTTCTTAGGTTTAGACTTCTTAGCTGGTTTCTTTTTGACAGCCTTCTTCTTGGCCTTAGTTTTAGCTTTTTTCTTTGGTTTAGGCTTAGGCTTCTTCTTAGCAGGTTTCTTATAAGCAACAGACCTTTTCTTCTTGGATGATGCACCTTCAAAAGCAGAAGCATAGATCTCATCTACATCTGTCTTGGGCTTCTCCTCAGTCTCTTGTTCATAGCCCTGCATAAAGGCTTCTTCTTCAGGAGTTATCTCATCATCCTCTACAAGCTCAACACGGCCAGTGTCGCTATAG
>CAZYIM010000047.1:0-15193 GCA_964647565.1 uncultured Methanosarcinales archaeon | reverse complement strand
AAGGAAGACTGACCTTCCCTTTTAAGATATATTTTGATCCCACCCACAGGCCTGCTGCTTTTGCACCTTCAGTTAATACTATCATGAGTGATTATGATCTCCCTGATGTTGTCGTGGATGTTGGTAATATCAAGGATGAACCTGACAACTATTGGCATTTGAATCTTGAGGATTGGTTCAGGAAATGGACATATATTACCAAGTACTATAATTTGGGGGGCCGGGAAGAACAAGGTATTTGGCTGTTGAACATCAAGACCGATGGCTACTATCCATTTAACATGTGGATTAATGAGCACACAGATTTCTTTTACTTTAATTCTGATTCAGGTAACTATATTGATAGGGGCCATGATCTTTTCCAATATAGGAATGCTGGCCTGATTACGGCAAACCATCTTGGGCCTACACTCTATGAGCAGCAGATAAGAGGATTTGCTACTTTAGAGAATAATCCATACCCCAATCTGTGGGATGAAGAGAGCACGAGTGGCAATTGGAGGTTCTATCGAGAAGGCAGGGTCATGTATGCAGTATTACTTCAGGGTTCTGTTGCTGGCATTGAACTGGGTATTACTGGAGTGGATTACCCTGATTTTGATAGTTTCAGAAGTGCTGTTTTAGCTAATGCGGGATTGTCAAATGATATTTTCACAACAAGTAAAGGTGTCAGGATATCTTATGAAGGAGAGGGGATCAACAGATATGCAGTAGTGCAAAAGCCGGGAGAATCAACATTTTCTCAAGTCATAGATCCGACCAAACGTATTGAGACCTTTTATGGTTATGGTGACCAAGAGCAGGGCAGGCTGATTGAATGGAACAATGGCAACATGAAAGTGAGCCATCATGGCAAGACTTGCACTTATGATTTCAATTCCTGGGTCATGCATGGCGATTGTTCAGTAACATCATCACCTCCTGAGCAGAAAACTTGTTCTGAATGGAATCCTTCTGCTGTTTGCTGTGATGCGGGTACTGATTGTCAAGGTAGCGCTTATTACTTGGCAACTGACTGTTCCTCACCCCAAGTATGTTGTGATGGCAGTTGTAAAAGGAATTGTGATCTGGACTGTACTGTTTCAGATGCTCATGGGTGTGGTGGTGGAGAATGTGACTCAAATAAGGTGCATTTGACAAGGACCTGCCAGCATCCTGCAGAATGTCCTGAATCCTTTTGTGTCTATAATTCTGCCTGTGGAGATCCTGATCCTCCTGATCCTGATCCTCCTGGTAATAATGAGACTGGTGGTGACAACAATTCAGGTGGTGGTAATGGAGGGGATACTCCAATTCTGGGTGACCTGAACAATGATGATATTGTAGACATCTTTGACCTTGTTTTGTTGGTAAGAAGTTTTGGCACCTCAAATAACGATCTAACAAATGATGGTATTGTAGATGTCCAGGATCTTTTGGTCATCATCCAAAAACTATAATTTTTTATATTAGTTCTTCTAAAAAATGATTATATGGAAAGAGGTGTTATACTAATCTTGTTATTTTTATTTCTAATGCCTATTACTATTGCCACTAATTTTAATCCCTCATATCCGAGGACGGCAGCCTTTTTCTGGGGGCCTGGCAGGGCTGAATTTTATGCGCAGTTTGATATGGTGGTTGCAGGCAAGAATGACGGCATGTTTCAGGGCATAAGGGATATCAATCCTGATGCAATCCTGGTCTGGACCGTCGATTGGCAGGCTGGCGGGCCCTTCAGGTACGATTTTCCTGAGGAATGGGCGTTTAGGAATGAGGATGAGAAGATTGTCTATTATACAACTAGCCGGAATCTCTTGTTTGCAGATCCAACTGATTTTTGTGATGTACATGACGGAAGCGAGTATCCTGAATATGCCGGCAAGAAATACAATGACGCCCTTGTTGAAAAAGTCCTGAAGGATACGGATTTCTCAATATATGATGGAGTTGCAAGCGATGGCATCTGGACCAAGTTTTGGGGTATTAGTGGAATAGACTTTGATAGGGACGGAAGTGATGATGGCTGGGACGAACAATCAGAAGCGCTGCAGGATGGCTGGAGAACAGTAATGAAGAAATTTAAGGACAACATGCCGGCTGGCAAGGTTTTGGTGATGAACTATGGTTGGGGGACTGGCATCCTTGACAGTCCTCATATTGACGGCAGGTTCTGGGAGATATGGGGTAAGGCAGACTATGAGTGGGAGGCCTTTAGAGAGACAACTGAAAAAATGAATGACCATCCAGGACCTGATGTTACTTTCATTAATATTAAGCCCAAATTGCATGGCGGTCACGGAGTATCTATAGGTGATAAGCAGAGCGAAGATTATCCTCGTTTCGCCAGGTATGGTGTTGCTTCATCCTGCATTACAGACACCTTTGCCAATGCTGGCGATTTTCAAGAGCATTATTGGGCTGTTTGGGTGGATGAGATGGGTGTAGACCTTGGTTATCCTACTTCTGAAGCCCAAAACATAGAGCGGACCTGTTATGAAAGTCTTTGGTTCAATGTGTGCGTCATGGCGAGGTTTTTTGATAATGGCGTTGTGATTGTCAATCCGACCAAAGATACACTAACCATATCTGATGACGATCTCAAACAGTTAACTGGTTATACTGGTCCTTATTATCGTTTCAGAGGGAGTCATGATCCAAATTTCAACAACGGCCAGCTGTTTGACCAGGTTGATCTTGTAAGTTCTGTGTGGGGTGATGCAGATAATAACGAGTTCATTGGAGATGGTATTCTTCTGGTCAAGACTCCGACAACTGTTGTCTCTGACATCATTGTAGATAATGATTTTGGTCCAACTACCATAAGTCAGGTGAAGGCAGAGGTATCTGGAGACTGGGAGAATGGTAGGAAAGACTGCGAGACATCGCATGTGCCTTATTGGGCTCTTGGTCCTTGGTATTGCGGCCATGGTGATCTGGGCAACCTGCCTCATTATTATACAGATGACAGGAATTCAGAAGCGGTATTTACTATTAATATAAGTGTTCCTGGGAATTATGATGTATATGAATGGCATGCATGGGCTGGCAAGGATAACAGGTTGCCTTCCTCCACCAAGACTCCATTTGAGATTAAGCATGCAGCAGGTACTGATACTGTTGTTATCAACCAGCAGGATAAATATGCTGAATGGATATTGCTTGGAAGCTATGATTTTTCCAAAGGCACAGATAATTATGTCAAGGTCAAGACACAAGGCACAGATAATTATGTGATTGCAGATGCTGTGAAGCTGGTCTATAAACCAGAACCTGAATTTGAGCCAGAAGATCTTAACCAAGATGGTGTGATCGATGTGATTGACTTGGTATTACTGGTTAGGGCCTTTGGCACTTCTGAACATGATCTTACTGTAGATGGAGTTGTTAATGTTAGTGACTTATTACTAATAATTAAAAAACTATAACTATTTAAATGAGACTTTCAAGAGAGTTATTAATGAAAAAAGAGGTATTTATTGTTTTACTAGTTTTTCTATTAATCATTCCTTTTAGCCAGGCAGCCAACTTTAATCCCCCTTATCCGAGGATTGGGCAGGTCAATTTCTATCCCATCGAAAAAGAGGTGGCAGCTGACCTTTGGAAGCATCATGATATGATTGGATATAGAAGCTATGGCAAGCGGCCAGCATCAATAGCTAGTGCTTTAAGATCTGTGAATCCGGGTATGATAATTTTAGGAGCTTCTGGAATATCTGAAGTGGAGACCAAGCAAACAACAAAGGAATATATGCCTGAAGCATTCTTTGTGCATTATCTTGATGGCAGAAGGTCTCCTCTATATGGGGATTATCTGATGAATCTCGCTGATTCTGCTCCAGAAGGAGACTATATATATGGTAGACAGAAATTCAACGAGTTCTTTGCTGAGTTTTCCATCAAAAGCACAGATTTGAGTGTGTATGATGGTCTATATTTTGATACATGGCAAAGTGGTCTAAAATACTATGTGGAGAATCAAGATCCAAGTAAGATAGATCTAAACTTTGATGGTCAGCCAGATTCAAATGTTTATTCTGACTGGATGCAGGGGCAAAAAGTTTTTGTGCAAAAAATGAGAGAGCTTCATCCGGGCGTCATAGTTATTGCTCATGAAAGCGGACAGACTTTTTTAAATGGTAATGCATTTGAATTTTGGCATCAACCTCATCTCGGATCGAGATCGCAAAACTTCATAAGGGTTAGGAAATTGCAGGCAGAGGGAGTGGAACCTCATGTGCTTTATGCCAATGCTATATCTGGGGATGAAGAAACTGGGGCTGTATTTAGAGGTGATTTTGCATCTGCACAGATATTCGGTCTTTATTTTGGGCATGATGAGGAAGGTGCTATTCATAGATATTCTTTCTTACATGATGAATATCACGGAGACCTTGGTTATCCAACTTCGGGTATTGATACGATAAAAGATTCTGTCTATGTGAGATATTTTGATAAGGGTGTAGTGCTTGCCAATATCGCCAGCAGCAGCAAGACTATACAGGCTTCAGATCTTGAAGGTGGTCCTTATTACAGGTTCATAGGCAACCAGGATCCTGACTTTAATAATGGTGAGCTGGTTGATGCAAGCCATCCTATCCGTCTTGAACCTATTGATGGTATCATGCTGTTTAAGGAAAGGGTTACTCTTATTACTGATATTGTGATAGACAATATGGAGATTAATTTGAATACTGTTGGCCAGGATCCTGTCAGCTATTCAGGTAGTTGGAAGCAAGCAGTAGATTGTAGCAGCAGCTGTAAGCAGGTCATAAAGGGAAAGAAATACTATGGGATCAGGATACCTTGGGATTGGCGTGGTTCGGGGTTTGCAATGTCGAATGCTGGCGGCGGCGAGAATAAGGCAACATACAAACCAGAGATAAATGTGCCAGGTGAGTATGAGGTTTTTGAGTGGCATGGAGAGTTGGAAGACAAGACTCCTGCATCAAATGTACCTTATAAGATTGTGCATGCTGGAGGCACCAAGACAGGTACCCTTGATCAGACCAGGAATGTTGCCAGATGGAATTCTCTTGGCAAGTATACTTTTAACAAAGGCAAGACAGGTTTTGTTGAGTTGAATAATAATGCCAATGGTTATGTGATTTCAGATGCTATCAAGTTTGTCTTTACAGGCAGCTCTAACTATCAGCCTCCTGCAAGCCAACCCTGCTCTTCATTGGGCGGATTTCCCTGCGAAGCAGGCCAGAGTTGTGAAGGCGGCAGCTTCCAGTATTCTTCTGATCATGGCAGTTGGTGCTGTGTCGGCGGTTCAGAATGTAAAGATAGTGATGGTGGAGGTAATGGCGGTGGCAATGGTGGTGGAGAAGACAGCACATGTGTCTCTGGAAAAGGTGGAGTTCCATGTTCTTCAGGCCAGATCTGTGAGGGTGGCAGTTTTGTAAGTTCTTCTGATCATGGCAATCTGTGCTGTGTCGGTGGAACATGTAATGCTGCTTCTAGCAGTAATTGTCCGTCTTTAGCAGAATATACTGTAACCTTGGATTGCACTCCGATGCCATTAGATATGTATATATCCATTGGTGCTACTAAATTATGTTCAATAACTGGTATTGATCCTTCCTTGGTTGAAAAAGCTATTATTAAGTATACTGTATTTGACTCAGATTCAGACCAGGAAGGGAGCTTGAGGATCAACTCCGGCGCTTGGACTCCAATTCCTGCGACAGGCGATTCTACAGAAATACAAATCTGTTACGAAGTGCCAATAGCAGATTTGGTTTCGGGAACTAATAAGATAGAATTCAGATTTGATTCGGATCTTGGAGGAACAACCAATGGATATGCGGTTAGGGCTACTACAATTGCAGTTAAGGTTCTTGATGATCCTGCTGACATAAACAAGGATGGTGTTGTTGATATTGCGGATCTTATTCTTTTGATTCGGGCTTTTGGTACTTCTCAGCATGACCTGACTGGCGATGGTACTGTTGATGTGCAGGACCTACTATTGATAATTAAAAAACTATAATTTTTTATAGTAGTTCGCTTAGGATTATTGTATGATTAAAAAGATTCTGAGAAATCTGTAAGATTTCTGGGACGCTTAGGAACATATGACGTTTCAGGCGTACCAGGCAAGCAAATTTTTTCCTCAAGAGCTCATGGACAAAATGAAATTTTTCAAAGAGAAGTATATTATTCTTTTATTCTTATTTGTTCTAATTTCATTGACAGCCCAGGCTACACCTAACCTTGATCCGCCGTATCCTAGGATTGGGCAGGTCACTTTCTATTCTGCGGGGGAAGTAACAGACATTTGGAAAAATCATGACTTGGTCGTAATTCGTGGGCAATATGCAAGTGATGCAAGAAAAATTAAAGAAAAAAATCAGGATGCCATTATTTTGGCTGCAAATGGGGATATTTCGTGGACAAAAGATCTTGAAAAGTTCATGGAGGGTAGTCCTCCAGAAAAATGGTATCTGCATTTAGAAGACGGTAACAGAGTCAAAGCATGGGGTGCTGAGGTTATGAACATTGCTGACAGCTGTCCAGTCCATAATATGGGCTATGGACCACAAAAGTTCAATGAATTTTTGCCACAGGTTCTGGCTGAAAACTATGATTGGGATCATTTTGATGGACTATTATTTGATACTTGGGGATCACTTCTTTGGATGAGTCGATGGCGGGAGATTAGTATTACTCCTGGTGAATTTGATAATGGCAAGAAGGTTTTGGTGAAAAATTTCAGACTGCATAAACCAGATAAACTAGTGTTGGCTCACGAATCTGGAGAGAGTTATCTGAATGGGAATGCATTTGAGTTTTGGACACAGCCTACACTTTCATCTAGAATCCATAATTTCAATGCGGTTCAGCAATTATATAGGGACGCTGTTGAACCAAGAGTTGTCTATGCAAATAGTCATGTTGGGAGTTTTGTTGTGACAAATCAAGATAGTGGAACTTATACTGGAGCAATCTTTAGAGGTGACTTCACTTCAGCTCAAATTGCAGGTGCATTTTTTGGACATGACGAAGGAACCGCAGCTCATCGTTATACTTTCATGCATGATGAGTATCATGCAGACCTAGGTTATCCTACAACCGGCATAAAGAAAGTTAAAAACACTTATGTGAGATACTATGACAAGGGTGTGTTGATTGCTAACATAGACAGCATAGGCAAAACCATCCTTGCATCAGACTTGGAAGGAGGACCCTACTATAGGTTCAGGGGAAATCAAGAACCTGAATTCAATAACGGTGAGGAAGTGGATAGTCAACATCCAATAACACTCGAGCCTATTGACGGAATCATGCTTTTCAAAGAGCCAACTACTCTTGTGACTGATATAGTAATTGATAATGTGCTTTATAATATGAACACAATTGGACAAGATCCTGCAAGATATACTGGAAATTGGAAGCAGGCAAACAAGTGTGCAAGCAATAGCTGTACTATAGAAATCATAGGAGACAAATATTATGCATCGCGAATTAGTTGGGACAGATTTGGTTCGGGGTTTGCAATGTCGAATGCTGGCAGCGGTGAGAATAAGGCAACATACAAACCAGAGATAAATGTGCCAGGTGAGTATGAGGTTTTTGAGTGGCATGGAGAGTTGGAAGACAAGACTCCTGCATCAAATGTACCTTATAAGATTGTGCATGCTGGAGGCACCAAGACAGGTACCCTTGATCAGACCAGGAATGTTGCCAGATGGAATTCTCTTGGCAAGTATACTTTTAACAAAGGCAAGACAGGTTTTGTTGAGTTGAATAATAATGCCAATGGTTATGTGATTTCAGATGCTATCAAGTTTGTCTTTACAGGCAGCTCTAACTATCAGCCTCCTGCAAGCCAACCCTGCTCTTCATTGGGCGGATTTCCCTGCGAAGCAGGCCAGAGTTGTGAAGGCGGCAGCTTCCAGTATTCTTCTGATCATGGCAGTTGGTGCTGTGTCGGCGGTTCAGAATGTAAAGATAGTGATGGTGGTAATGGTGGTGGGGGAGATAACACATGCTCTTCTGGTAAGGGAGGATCTCCATGTTCGTCTGGCCAGATCTGTGAAGGTGGTAATTTTGTCTCTTCTTCTGATCATGGAAACCTTTGTTGTGTTGGTGGAACCTGTAAAGATACTTCAAGTAGTAATTGTCAAGAGTTTTCAGCATTTAATAGGACTTTTGAATGTGTTCCTATGCCATTGAATATGAGTATGCCTGTTGGAACCGCCAGGTCTTGTATAGTGGCAGGTATTGAACCTACATCAGTGGAATCAGCTTTTGTTAAGTTTACAGTATTTGATGTTGACTCTGGCCAGGAAGCTAGCTTTAGGGTTAATTCAGGCGCATGGACTCCAATTCTTGCGACAGGAGATTCAATAGCAATACAATTCTGCCATGAAGTACCAGTTTCAGATCTAATTTCTGGAAGTAATACAATTGAGTTCAGGTTTGATTCAGACCTCGGGGGCACAACCAGAGGATACTACGTAAGGACTGCTGCAATAGCAGTCAAAGAATCAGATTTGTTAGGAGATATTAATCAGGATGGTGCTGTTGATATTGCAGATCTTATCTTGCTAGTCAGGGCTTTTGGCACATCGCAGTATGACTTGAGAGGGGATGGTAAAGTAGATGTCAAGGACCTACTTGTTATTGTAAAAAAACTATAACTTTAAATATCATTTATTCTAAGAAAAGAATATGAAAAAGAGGTTATTGTTGATTATTTTATTTCTGGTATTTCCTCTTGTTGCTTCAGTCAGCCAGAGCGACATAGATGCATATAGGGATGAGTTCACGTTCTTTGGCAGATATAGGAGTGATGTTTGCGGGCAGTGTCCTCTTAAATACTGTACCTATTCTTATAACCAAGAAAAAGAGTTAATACACTGCAGTTCTGATAGCGATTGTCCTGTCATTGAAAAAAGGGAAGGTGACAAATTAGTGAAAAAATCGAATCCCTGCTGGTATAACTGGATCGCTGACCAGGTGCAATGTCCTCAACTGATGGCTTACAACGCTCTTAGTGGTGAGACTATTGATAATGATATGCTGAGATGCCATATTAACCGTCAAGGTGAAGGTAATACTGGCGCCAACGGAATCTGGGTTGCTGTTGCCAGGATGATGGGAGGCGTAGTCCTGAATGATGTTGGTTTTGTTGAAGAAGGCATGGATATGATTGCAGAAAAGGCTGCTTGCAGAGCCATCCCTTACACATGGGCTGGAAAGGGCAGTGCCGGGATTCAGTATGACTGGAGCTACTTCACCCATTGGGCTGTTCCAAACATGCACGCTTATGGTGTTGAGCTTTACGGGCTTTTCGCCAAGTATCTGTTTTTCTCAGCTGATACTCCCTTTGCTATCGATAACATCAATAAGTGCCGTGATGGATCATCTGCAATCGAAACCTTCTATCTCTGGAACCATAACTTCATAAGGTGGGTGAATTATCTAGGATATCTTGATCCTTATCTAGGCTCTAAAATGCCTTATATTAGGAACAGCTATATCTCAGGGGCAAGAGGTTATGCCGATAGATATCTATTGCCTACCAGTTATCCTGATAAATTCTCGGGTTGGAGGTCAGAGCTTGAAGCTCTTAGGGATAAGAAGGCAGAGCCCTTTGGTGCAATGTCATTTCCTATGAGCAACTATATTGCTGTAAGAAGACCTAACTTCTTTGTCAGCCTAAGGATGGTCAATCATATCGAACCTGGTGGAGAGATCACACCTTTTGATATCACGTTTGGAGCAGTCAATATCCTCACTCAAAATACTGTTGACAGGTGGTTTGGAAGAGACCAACATACGGAAATATCTGACAAATATATGAATAATGAGATTGTCCAGACTCCTTTCAGGCTTTTGAATCTGATGACTGTACCTAAGAGTTATGAGATTAATGCCTGTCATCCTAACATTCGAACATCAGCACGTCCTGGCGGCCTTGACAACATGGTTGAGAAGAACTGGTGCTTCTGCAATACAGATACATTAGCTGGCTACTGGGGCATGGGTGGGGAGAACATTGACAACAGCAATTTTGCCTTCAAGAAATCCTGGTTTTTCTTTGATGATGAGATAGTCTCTTTGACAAGTGATATATCTGGCGATGTTAGGACCTGGATCAACAGCTTTAAGGTTAAGGATACAAGTTTTGCCTCAAGCAGCGGCAGCATAACAGTGCCTACAAACAAAGATCAGGTCCAGAACCTAGGACAGCTGGACTGGCTCTATCATGACAACACTGGCTATGTTTTCCTGATCCAAAAGAGTTTTTTAGCTGAAGGTCTTGGGCAGACAGCTTATCCAGACCATGTGCCTGGTAATTTTGCAAGGATTTATTCAGAATCCAAAGAGGATGCTGCCCTGGTCCTGCTTCCAAGCCAAGCCCTGTCAAAAACAACAAGTTATTCTCAAAACCCTGATGTTAGGATCATAAAGTTCAATTCCAATGTACATGCTGTAGAGGAGAAGAAGAACAAGGTTGTAGCTGCAGCTTTCTTTGGCCAGGAAGGTATGCCCGAGATTAGCTCTAACCTTCCTGCTTATGTGATGTATCAAGCCAAGCCTGACAGCTTTAGGTTCTCGTTAAGAAACCCGCACAGGGAAGATAAGATTCCCCCTGATTATGCGCATGGCGTATACAATCCTTTTTCAGATTATGCAATATTTCCATCAGAAGCAACATATCATAATTATGCGATTACTGTTCCGTTTAAGCTCATAAAAGGTACTGATTCTTCTTTAGACAGTATTACACTGACTGCAAAAGGTTCCAGTACAGAGATCAGGTTCAGATTGAGAGTCTATCGCAAGCTTGAGTTCATTGCAAAACCTGGCTTAGGAGGTTATGTGCTGGAGAAGGCCTGGGTCGGTCACAATGATGAATCTGTTGAGGATGGAGCAGTTGCACCGCCGCTTAGCTGTACAGCAGGAAACCCGTGCACTACTTCACAGAGTTGTCCAGGAAAGTATGATGCTAACTGCAATTGTATTGACATTGCCGGCGACAGCTGTCCTGCTGATCCTGGTTGTACTGTTGGTGGTTCTTGTACTACAAGTCAAAACTGTCCTGGTACTTATGATTCTAGTTGTGCTTGTGCTGATGTTTCTAATGACAACTGTCCTGCTGTTCAACCACCTTCAAATTGGTCTGTTATTCGGGTGAATGCAGGGGGTGCTGAGTATGTTGATAGTAAAGGTGATATTTGGTTTGCAGACCAGGCCTTTAATGGTGACTGGGGTTATGCTGGGGGCACTGCATTGGTCAGGCCTGGTATTACTATCCAGGATACTATAGATCAACCATTACATCAGGCTGAAAGATATGATCTTGATTCGTACAGGTTCACTGTTGAGAATGGTGACTATCAGGTCGACCTTTATTTCTCTGAGGTTTTTGAAGGAATACAATCTAAAGGTTTAAGAGTGTTCGATATGAAGATTGAAGGAAAGACGGTATTAGCTGGCTTTGACATATATCAAATAGTTGGCTATCTGAAGGCTTTTTCAAGAACATATGAGGTGGGTGTTTCTGACAATGAGATCAATATTGATTTTGTTGAACATCCTGGTAAGGATTACCCTAAGATATCTGCAATTAAAATTGTGAAAAAACAAACCTCTGATCCTGCTGATCTGAATTCTGATGATGTTGTTGATATTTTTGACTTGGTGATATTGATTAAAGCTTTTGGTAGTTCCCAGCATGATTTGACTGGTGATGGTAAAGTGGATGTTAAGGATCTGTTGGTTATTGTGAAAAAACTATAAATTTTTATATCAGGAGTTCTAAGATTATTTTATGAAAAACAAGTGTTTGATTGCTTTATTGATATTTTTCTTGATTCTTCTGCAGGGGCAGGTATTAGGAACATCTTCCATTCCAGCATTTCCAGGAGCAGAAGGTTTTGGGGCTAATACCATTGGAGGCAGGGGCGGCCAGGTTATTGAAGTCACCAACCTGAACGACAATGGACCTGGAAGCCTGCGTGCAGCAATTGAGACTGAAGGTCCAAGGATTGTTGTTTTTCGAGTTGGTGGAACCATTGAGCTGGAGTCTACTCTTGTCATTTCACATCCATATATTACTATTGCTGGACAAACAGCACCTGGAGATGGGATAACAATCAAGGGCAATGGGGAAACAGAAGTAAGCAGAACTCATGATGTTGTTATTAGATATCTCCGTTTCAGGGGTGTTGGGCGGGATAACCAGGATTGCCTTAACATTCTTCATAGCTCATATAATGTGATTGTTGACCATTGCTCTTTTGCATGGGGTACTGATGAGACTGTAAGTGTTATTGAGAAATCTCATGATGTTACGATTCAATGGAGCATTATTGCAGAGGGATTGCTTCCTTCCAGCAAGGGTTCCTTGATCAGTTCAGGAGCTCATAATGTCTCTGTACATCACAGTCTTTATGCCCATAACAGCGAGCGGAACGCTAAGATGAAGGGCAATACTGAGAAGTTGGAGGGGAATATTGCTTACTTTGATTTTGTAAATAACGTGGTATATAACTGGCACGGATATGCACACTCTGTTGCGGGTAGTGGTAAGGGTAATGTCATTGCGAATTACTTCAAGATCGGTCCAAATACTGGTACCTATCCTAGAAGAAGGGAGATCATCCGCCAGCAGTTTGAAGAAGGACGTCTCTTATATACTAAGGACAATGTTGGGCCTAGCTGTCCTGATGGCTGCGATGATGAATGGATAGGTATTAATTTTACACTTGATGGCAAGGAATATCAAGGAGGTATGGTCAGTGATATAAGCGGCGGTTTGCATCCTAACTATTCCAGATCTTTCACACCTATACCCTCAGCTCCAGTTACCACTTATCCTGCTAAAGATGCGTATGAAAACGTGCTGGCAGAGGCAGGAATGACATTTCCAAAAAGGGATGCTGTTGACGAACGGATAATAAATGAAGTGAAAGATGGGACTGGAAAGTTTATCAGCGATCCATCTGAAGTCGGAGGTTGGCCGAACTTGTTGCCAGGAACGCCTGCTCAAGATTCAGACCATGATGGGATGCCAGATGATTGGGAGATTCAACAAGGTTTGGATCCTAATAATTATGATGATAACTCTCAAGATAGGGATGGTGATGGATATACAAATGTTGAGGAATATCTGAATTCTTTAGTTGCAGCAGCAGCTAATTATGATTTGAATTTCGATAATGCTATTGATGTTACTGATCTTGTTATTCTTGTCAGTTCGTTCGGTACTTCTCGGCATGACCTGAATGGAGATGGAACTGTGGATGTCCAGGATCTATTATTGATCATTAAGAAACTATAACTTTAAATATCATAAGTTCTCAAGAAATGGAATGAAAAAGAGGCTGATACTTTTCTTGTTGTTTACATCTTTCCTGTTTTTGCCATGTCTTGCCCTGGCGGATTCCTGCTGGGATCCTGTCAAGGGACACTGCTATCCAAGAATAGGACTTTTTCATTTTCCTAGAGGTGTGAATACTCCTGCTGATTGGTACGCTAGGTTTCAACTAGTTGAGTTATCTTCTACTCGTGTTGCACGTGACCTGAAGGCTATTAGTCCAAACACCATAATCATTAATGCAAGGACTGACTGGAATACATGGATTAAGGATGACAGACATCCTGAATGGAATGTGAAGGATGCTGCCGGAAATAACGTTCTGATCTATGGGAATCCTGCTAAGGGAACAGGAATACCTTTGGTAGATATAACTGATTACTGTCCTGTCTCAACAAAGTCAGAGACTTCGGGAATGAAATATAATGAGTATATTCCTGACAGGGTTTTGGAAATTGTTGATCTAGATTTTGTTGACGGAGTTATGAGCCAGGGTATCTGGGACCATCCTTATGGTACGGGTAACCTTGATAAATATCCTAATGGAGTGGATCTTGATCGCAACGGTGTTAATGATTGGGATGAACACGGCCGTGCGTGGCTTGAATCAAAATGGCTTGCAGGAGTCAATAAGGCTGCAAGTAAGCTAAAGAGTAAGTTGGGTGATAAGATCTTTATTATTAACTCAGGCAGGTTCCATGATTTTGCATGGGAGCATCACAATGGTGTTTTCCTGGAGCAAATCGGACCGATGTATTCGTTTTTTTTCCTGAAAAAACAGTATGATAATTTTCAAAAGACAGCACCCGAGCCACACATTATCCTTTATGGTGCAAAGAGCCTTAAAGATAGAACAGACTATCCTGTTGCCAGGTTTCATGGAGGTGTGACTGCATATGGATATGGCTATTGGGAAGTTTCTGATAAAGGAGGATCATTTCATGGGGGTAGATCCAATGAACATCATTATACCCTCTATTATGACGAGTTTGGATTGAATCTTGGTTGGCCTACTTCGCGTATGCAGTTGATTAAGGGTACAGGCAGTGGCGATAAGGGGACCTATGTCAGGTTCTTTGATAAGGGAGCAGTTATTGTCAATGTTGATCATAAACCAAATTCTGTTTCTGATTCAGATATCAGATCTATTGAGGGTTATAACGGGCCGTACTATAGGTTCTTAGGAGGGCAGGATCCTGATTTTAACAACGGAGACACTTTTGTAAGTGTTGACCTGCAAGGGAAATGTGCTAATGCTGTTTGTTATGGATATTATGGTGATGCAATATTCCTTTCAAAAGAGCCGACTGTGATGGTCTCTGATATATTTATTGATGACGATGAGGAGATAACTTCTCCTGGTAGTGCCTCAGCAGTTTTTAGCAGTGAATGGATTCATGATACCTGTGAAGGTATTGATGATGCATGGTGCCAGGGATGTAGGGATTATGCTGATTTCTGGGCTTTGGCTTATTCAGAATCTGCAGAGTCAAAGGCTGTCTTTTCT
This sequence comes from uncultured Methanosarcinales archaeon, assembly GCA_964647565.1. Classification (GTDB taxonomy): domain Archaea; phylum Nanobdellota; class Nanobdellia; order Woesearchaeales; family CAZYIM01; genus CAZYIM01. Next base: position 371 of record CAZYIM010000047.1, on the reverse strand, counting down.
CCAACTATTAATATTGCTGGTGATTATGAAGTTTTTGAGTGGCATGGTGATGTCTCTGGCAAGGATGAAGCTTCTAATGTAAATCATGTTGTGAAACATGCTGGGGGTGAGAATGTTGTGGTTGTTGATCAGGGTTCTAGTGTTGGCAGATGGAATAGTTTGGGTGTCTATAGTTTTGATGTTGGTTCTGGTCAAGGCGTGACGATTTCTGCAGAAGATGCTGACGGTGTTGTTATAGCTGATGCTGTGAAATTTGTTTTCAAGAATAATCACGGTAACATTAAGGGGCTTTCTGATCCTCCTGCTAGTTGTTCTGAGCTTGGAGGAACTCCCTGCCAGTCTGATGAAGAGTGTGATGGTGGGAGCTTTAG
>CAZYIM010000046.1:0-15515 GCA_964647565.1 uncultured Methanosarcinales archaeon | reverse complement strand
TCATATCTTTTTGCATTTGATATGGTCGGTATTCTTAGGCCAAGCTTATTCAGCTCGGCAACAGCACTGCTAAGTTGCCCTTTTCCGCCATCTATTATGATTAGATCCGGCATCTCTGATTGTTCGTTTAATAATCGTGAATATCTTCTCCGGACTACCTCTGCTAGTGCCTTAAAATCATCGATTCCCTCAACATTCTTTATCTTGAATCTCCTATAGTTGCTCTTGTCTGGTTTCCCATCTCTGAATTGCACCATGGAGCCTACAGTGGATGTCCCGGATATATGTGAGATGTCAAAACATTCGATTACTCTTGGCATATCTTCAAATTTAAGCTTAATCCTTAGATCATCCATCTTAGCCTGCTCTTTTAGTACATTTAGTTCGATATTCTTCTTTACAAGTGCCAAAAGCTGTTTTTTTTCGCCTATTAAAGGCGTGGTTATGCTGACTTTACCGCCTTTTTTTAGTTCAAGGAATTCAACAAGGGAATCGCTTATCTTCTTGGGCAGTATGATCTCTTTTGGAACTGTATTTTCTGAATAATATTGGACCAGGAATTCTTCGAGGAAACGAATTGAGAAATCAAATTCAAATTCTTGCTTATTCTCTAATATACCTTTGTACACATTGAATAAAAGCAGATGAATACGATCTGCCTTGATAATGAAATTTATTATATCTTCATTGAATCTTTTTTGCCTTTCTACATTCTGTCTCTCTTCAAGATATTTAATGGCATGTATCTGGTTTCTTAATTCAAGGGCAGTCTCATACTGTTGTTTTTTAGCTGAAACTTTCATCTCAGTTTCAAGTTTCTTGATCAGTTCTATCCCTTTTCCCTTAAGCACTAAAGTTACCTTCTTGATTAACTTTGCATATTCTTCTGATAAAATGTGTTCTGCGCAAGGTGCTCTGCAAAGGTTTATTTGATATCTGAGGCAGGGTCTCTTGGGCATCTTTTTGCATGTCCTGAGCAAAAAAGTCTTTCGAAGCACACTGAGAACCTGATCTCTAATTGCTGCAGATGTAAAAGGCCCAAAGAATTTTCCTTCCCCGCTAATTCTTCTGGCCAGAAGCAATCTAGGAAAATCTTCATCTGTCAGCTGAATATATGCATATCGCTTAGAATCTTTTAGATCGATATTATATCTTGGAGTATGCTTCTTGATTAGGTTGTTTTCAAGAATCAGCGCTTCTACCTCGCTGTTGGTGACTATGAAATCTGTTGATTCAATGCTTTTTACAAGATTGAGAGTCTTTCTATCCAGATCCTTATTATAGAAATAGCTGGCTACCCTTTTTTTCAGGTTCTTTGCCTTGCCGATGTATATTATATGACCTTGCCGGTCCTTGAACAGGTAGCATCCTGGTTTGTTAGGTATTCTTGTCAGATCTATCATTGTAGGATTCTTTTTAAAAACTGACCAGTAAAACTCTTATTATTGGAAGCAACTTCTTCAGGGGTGCCCTTTGCAACAATTCTTCCACCTTCATTTCCTCCTTCAGGTCCCAGATCTATTATATGATCTGCTGACTTGATAACATCAAGATTGTGTTCAATTACAACTACAGAGTTTCCTTTGTCAACAAGATCGTTGAGTACCTTAATTAATTTTTGGACATCGTGGAAATGTAGACCTGTAGTGGGCTCATCCAACAGGTATATTGTGTTTCCTGTGGCTTTTTTTGACAGCTCTCTTGTAAGCTTGATTCTCTGGGCTTCTCCACCAGATAGGGTTGTTGAGCTTTGGCCGAGGTGGATATAATCAAGGCCGACCCTCATCAGTGTGTTCATCTTGTTACGTATGGTTGTTATGTTCGTGAAAAGCTCTAGAGCCTCTTCAACACTCATGCCAAGGACGTCAGCAATAGATTTTCCCTTATACCGGACTTCAAGAGTTTCTTTGTTGTATCTTTTTCCCTTGCACTCTTCACATTCAACATATACATCAGGCAGAAAGTTCATCTCAATCTTAATTAAACCATCACCCTGACATGCTTCGCACCTTCCCCCTTTGACATTAAAGGAGAATCTTCCCGGCTTATATCCGCGAATCTTGGCCTCTTTGGTAGTTGCAAATATTTTCCTTATCTCATCAAATACTTTTGTGTAAGTTGCAGGATTGCTCCTTGGCGTCTTGCCTATCGGGCTTTGGTCAATGACTATGACCTTGTCGATGTTTTTTGAATCAATGGAATCATGTTTTCCAGGCATAATCTTGGATTGGTGGAGCTTTTTCATCAAACCTTTGTAAAGTATCTCATATATGAGAGTTGATTTTCCACTCCCAGAAACTCCGGTTATCAATGTGAGGACGCCTGTGGGGATTACAACGTCGATTCCTTTAAGGTTGTTCTGTTTGCAACCAACTATTTGTATACCATCAGAGATTTTTCTCCTGCTTTTAGGCAGAGGGATCGAAAGTTTTCCAGAAAGGTATTGTCCTGTCAGTGATTTTGGATTGGACTTTATCTGTGCAGGTGTTCCCGCAGCAACTATCTTGCCTCCATGAATTCCTGCACCAGGACCCATATCTATGACATAATCTGCCTTTTGAATGGTATCTTCATCATGTTCAACAACAATGAGTGTGTTTCCTATGTCCCTTAATCTATGTAATGTATCGATTAACTTTTGGTTATCTCTCTGATGCAGACCAATTGAGGGTTCATCAAGAATATAGATTACGCCCATCAGATTCGATCCTATCTGTGTTGCCAGTCTTATTCTTTGAGCTTCTCCTCCTGAAAGAGTGCTTGCGTTTCTTGATAAGGTGATATAGCCAAGACCTACCTTTTCCAGGAAATCAAGTCTTTCATTTATCTCTTTTAGGATTTGGCTTGCAATACTTTTTTGTTTTGGTTTAAGTTGTAGGTTCTTAAAGAAAGATATTGCGTCTATTATGGAAAAATCTGTTGTCTCGATTATTGATTTATCGTTGATTTTTACAGCAAGGATCTTTCTTTTCAGCCTTTTCCCCTTGCAGACTGGGCATGGAGAGATCCTCATGAATTTCTCAAGCTCTCGTCTCCTATAGTCGGATTCTGTCTGGTGATATAGCCTTTCTGATTGTGGGATCAATCCTTCCCATTCACCTGTGTGTGACCAGTTAGCTTCACCATTTTTCATAGTCATGTTAAACTTAATCCGATCTTCAGATCCATACATCATAATATCATATTGTTTCTTAGTCAGCTCTTTTATAGGTGTAAAAACATTAAATCCATTGTGTTTGGCCACTGCGCCAAGATACTGGCCTCTCCAGCCGTCAATGGCATTTCGATAGAGCATGATTGCTCCGTCTGCAATGCACTTCTCAGGATCAGGGATTATAAGCTCTGGATCAAACTCCATTTTGATTCCAAGACCATGACATTGTTCACAGGCACCAAACGGGCTGTTGAAAGAGAACATTCTTGGCTGCAATTCTTCAAAAGCAATTCCACATTTGGGGCAAGCCAATTTGGCAGAATAAATATGTTCTTTTTGCTTATCATCCAATATGATTATCAATCCTTCTGATTTAACAAGAGCATTCTCAATAGCCTCGACAAGCCTTTGCCTGTCATCTGAATTGATCCTATCGATGACAATCTCTATATCATGTTTCTTGTATCTCTCAAGCTTTATGGTCTGATCTGTCCTTATTATCTTCTTATTGACCCTGGCCCTTAGATAGCCTTCTTTGTTAAGGTCTAAAAGCAACTTCTCATAGGTGCCTTTCTTTTGTCTGACTATTGGTGCAAGTACGGTTATTGAACCTTTAGAATGCTCAGATATCCTGTCTGCTATTCTTTCAGGAGATTGAGCTTCAATCTGGATATTGTGGTCAGGACAATAGGCTGTACCTATTCGTGCAAAAAGAAGTCGAAGGTAATCATATATCTCTGTGACGGTTCCTACTGTGCTTCGAGGATTCTTGCTAGTGGTCTTTTGTTCTATTGATATTGCTGGAGACAGTCCTTCTATGCTGTCAACATCAGGCTTGTTCATCAGTCCCAAAAACTGTCTTGCGTATGCAGATAGTGATTCTACATACCTTCTTTGGCCTTCTGCATAGAGAGTGTCAAAGGCCAATGTTGATTTTCCAGATCCAGAAAGCCCTGTAATAACTATAAACTTGTCCCTGGGAATTTCAATATTGATATTCTTAAGATTATGCTCTCTTGCACCCTTAATCGTAATATTCTTCATTATAGTCGTGAATATTTCGAATCTTTTTATATTCTTTTTGGTGAAGTGTCCAGTGGGGTGTGTATTTTGCACAGGGTTATTATTCTCCAAAATAATAATTGCTGGATAACAATGCTTATATACCCTACCTTCTGGTATGGATTATGTTTCGAAAGAAGATCTACGGACAATCCAGGGTTGATAGATGCCCTTTTTGTAACAAGCATGCGACTGTAAAAAATCAACAAGGAGTTCCAGTATGTTCTGCACATAAGGATAAAAAACTTCCAGACCTAAAATGTGCCTGTGGCGAATGGCTTGATATAAGAGAGGGCAAGTGGGGGCCTTACTTCCACTGCATGAACTGCGGCAACATAAGCTTTGCAAAAGCCATGGAGATGTGTCCTATATTAGATGAAAAAGAAGAAGCAGAAAATACAGAAAAAAGTGCAAATAAAGAAAAAAAAGAGATAACAGTCACTGCAGAGGAGCTTGATTTTCTTTATTGATACAATTATTTCTTATACTTGGATGGATCAACACCCTTCAAGTACTTGACAATAGGATCGTCACTTGATAGAACAATTTGCATCTTTCCAGTCCTTGAGGTATCTGCAATTATTTCCTTAAAAGCCCTCATCTTGTTCCAAAGCTCGTATGCTTGTGGATCCATCATTGCAATTGATGCGACTGTATCTGCTGCGGTTTGGTCGGCATGTCCCATTATTCTTCCAACATAGGCTTCTGCATTTGAGACCTTTCTTGCAGCAATATACTTACCTCTTGAAACAGTCTCTAGGCTGTCTTTATATCCCTGTGCATGATATTTGTTGATGACGATTTGCCTTTCCTGTTCAATCCGATCATAGACCTTTTGTTCATTGTCTGGCAACAATTGGGTTGTTTCCAACTCCACCCTAATTACCTTGATACCCCATTCTTTTAATGCAAGATTGGATATCTGGGTTATTTTATTTTCTATAAATTCCCTACCAAATTCAATCTGTTTCCAGCTTGCGAGCGCATATTTTGTTGCTTCTTGGTTGTTTGATAGGAATAAATCATCCTTCTCTTGAAGCATAGAGTTATCTGTCCTGACAGCCTCTAAAAGGTTATATTGGCCAATTACATTTCGAACAGTACCATAGACAATATGGTCTAGAATAGGAACTGCTTCTCGGATATCAGTAGATCCGACCCGTTTCCTAAACAAGATGGGATTTTCTATGTATATAGCAGCGATATTGTCGACTCTAAGATATTTTGAATCCTTAGTAAGGATATCCTGTCTTGAAGCCCTGTACATCCCAATCTGGTCACTAAATTTTTTGACCTTTACAAGATGTGACATCCATTTGAATTTTAAGCCTGCACCTTGTTCGATTTTGACTGGTTTAATTGGACTTCTGTCAACGATGAATGGACTGGTTTTAACTAATGAATCTGCGGCTACTTCAGTAAGATCATCGATGGAAGAACTGTCTGTCTTTGTAGCAACCACTTTTTCATCATCTTTATTGAAAATTTTCTTCATCCTTTCATTCCATTTAACAACAGGATTCAATCTGCTTGAATCTGGCTTTCCTGCAACAAATGAACCAACAACCATCCCCACAGGCTGCTTACCTAGAAAATATAATCCTGCTTGCGTCCGTTCATCGACAGTATATGGAACTCCTGAGAGATAAATTCCTGCTAAAACAGTTAATGGTATTGCTGCCCTAAGCCATTTTTTTCCGGATCGGGGTTTATCCCTTTTCATTTTTTCACCCCCATTTTATTGACATCATATACTTTGAAGAGCTGTCCGTTTTCATTTTCTATCAAGATATCTACATGTTTCATCAGTTCCCCGAGTGTTTCTGTAACTAATTTTTCAACGGCAATTTCTGGGTTTTTTACATATGACCTGTAAAAACCGGCAAAATGCTCACGTTCCTGAATACCTTTGTTTATTTTTGTAATTGAATATGCATCAGCATTCAGTGTTTTTGCAATTGAGTCTCCTTCTGCATTTTGAGTCATCTGTTCATATATAGCATTTGCAGCATTTCTCATTGTCTCTGCTGTTTCTCTTGCTCCCTGAACTGCAATGAATGCATCATCAACTTCTTCTGGAGGTTTGACATCCTGGAACGTGTAATTAGCAACATAAGTGCCCATCATAAATTCATTTAAGAGCTTTTGCATCAATGACTGAGCAATAGGTTGCAGATTTTCCCTCTCTGTTGTTATTTCTTTGTAGATGGAGTTATTGCCAATCACCTGTCGTGTTACTGCTTCAGCAGCAGCCATCCTCAATTCGTCATGATTATAAGCATTGTAGAGATATTCTGGCGCATTTACGATCTGTAAATATATTGCAGACCAAACCCGTACCAGGGCCTCATCTCCTGTAAGCATTATTGAAATATCCTTATTATCTTGATAAGGTTGTTCAGTGTTGGGAGCAACTGTCTTATATCCGAGTTCTAGTGGAATCTGTCCTTGGACATTAACAGGTGTTTTGCTTTCCCATAATGGATTGTACCAACCTATAGTTTGTTTAGAGAGTTCTCGATGATGTTTGCCAAACCTCTGGATTACAACATTTTCAGGATCGTCGATGGTAAACGGCATCCATGGTGCGAATAATGCAGTGCCTACTAGTGCTGTGGTTAACACGCCTCCACCTAATTGCAGAATCCGTTTTAAACCGCCGCTCATTCTTTTTGGTTCCTTATAGACATAAGGCTTATCTTTTTTCTTGGGTAATAGTCTCATTTTTTAACCTCCCCGAATAATAATTTATAGTCAACTATCTGTTGTTACTAAAAAGTTCTAACCTCTCGATTTTGGAAATACAATCTTATTAATAAATGTTTCTCTGGACAACAAGTCTTTTCGAAGTTTGGATTTATATTTTCTGTAAATATTAGTTAATATGAGTAATTAATAAGATTTAAATAAAAATATAATTTTCCTATTAAACAAACATAGCTGGGTGATCTAAATACTTCATAAAAAAACCTCAAAAAACATCATAAAAGAATATTTCTCAGATTGGACAACATGGGAAAAGAGCTGGCTTTTTGTTTCAATCATAGTCATGCTTGGACTGTCCATTTTCTGGAAGGATAACTGGGTGGGGATCATAGCATCACTAACAGGCATGATATGCGTTGTTCTTGTTGCAAAAGGCAAGATCAGCAATTATTATTTTGGAATAGTCAACGTAGTTGCTTATGCATGGGTTGCGTATCAGTGGAAGTATTATGGGGAAGTGATGTTAAACCTGATCTACTTCTTGCCGATGCAGTTCTATGGGATCTGGTTCTGGAGAAAGAACCTGAAAAAGAAGAGCAAAGAAGATGTGCTCATTAAATTCCTATCAAACAAACAAAGAGTTATCTGGGCATTGATTTCTATTGTTGGTGTTGTTGGATACGGGATAGTCTTAAAACTCATGGGAGGCAGTTTGCCTTTTGTGGATTCAACCTCCACAGTACTTTCGATCATTGCTATGGTACTGATGGCCAGACTCTATATGGAACAATGGATACTTTGGATAATTGTCGATGTTGTCTCAGTGATAATGTGGTTTGTTGTGATGTTTAAAGGCGGAAATGACGTTGCAGTTCTTATCATGTGGTCTGCTTACCTGGTAAATGCAGTATATGGCTTGATAAACTGGATAAAACTCTATCAAAAACAGCAGCGGGGTGACGTTAATGCCCATGCATAAGACTGTCGGTTTTCTTGGCGGAAAATTTCTTCCTTTACACCAGGGACATGTGTACGTGATTATCGATGCATCAAATAAAGTGGATGAACTTTATGTTGTACTTTCTTCATCTGAAAATCGAGACAGGGAGCTTTGCGAGAGAGATGGGATCAAATATATGCCTGCAGAAACCAGGATGTCCTGGCTCGGAGAGAATCTAAATGATCTTGATAATATAACAATAATTAATGTTGTGGATGATCAGTGGGACGCAAATTATGATTGGAAAGCGGGTGCAGAAAAGATCAAAAAGGCAATAGGAAAACCTATTGATGTGGTGTTTAGTTCAGAACATTCATATGATAAACATTTCAAGAAATATTATCCTGATTCTAAACATATGGTTATTGATGATAATAGAAATACAGTTACCATATCTGCAACTGAGCTGCGTCAAAATCTATATGCTCACTTTGATAAACTTCCTGCTGCTGTACGAAAAGACTTCACAAAAAAAGTGGCTGTAGTGGGTACTGAGAGTGTGGGTAAATCGACACTTGTCAAAAAACTAGCTAAATTTTATAACACCAACTATGTTCATGAAGTTGGCCGTGATTATTGTGAGAAATATATGAACCAGCTCACCCCTGAGATGTTTGATTCTATTGCAATGGATCATTTTATGCTTCAGGAGCGTAAACTTGAAGAAAGCAACAGAATTCTTTTTGTAGATTCTGAAGCTGTTGTCACGCAATATTATTTGGATATGTATTTTGATGGGAAACAATCACCTCTTGTTGAAGAAATTGCAAAAATACAAAACTATGATCTCGTTCTTTTCCTAGAGCCTGATGTGCCCTGGATTGAGGATAATTTCCGCTTTGCAGGAGACAAGGACGTGAGAGAAGAGAATAATAAGAAACTCAAGAAAATGTTTGCTGAACGTGGAATCACATACAAATCGATTTCTGGAGATTATTCCATGCGATTCGACAAATCCAAAGCCTTTGTGGATGCTTTGTTTGAGTAGAAATGTATACTAAATCGGGTGTTAATTGCTGAGTTTAACGTCTATTTAATCCATAATTAAGAGGAATATAGGTTTTTTTAAACATTGTTTAGATTTGAGCCCTTCGTTTAAATCTATTATTTGTCAGAAAAATGAATAGCATTCATTAAAATCCTAAATAATATGTAAAATTTCTGAAAATAATGCCTATACTTTTATTAAGTATGAATTCTGATTGATTTTTATGTACAATCTCAAAGGGTGTAAAGGAACATTCAAAGGTATTATTGGTGAATGTATGTTTAAACTGACAAGAAACTGGGCCGTCCTTCCTTTATTTTTCAAGTTCAGTAAATATCGCGAGAGATTTTATAAATATTATTCTGTCGATCAAATAGATTTCTTAAGGAAATACTGGCATTCAATCGACGCAATAGAAATCAAATTCTTATTCGGAAAACCTATTCCATATCTGTATGAAATAAAAACAAAAAACAGCTATCGAAAACATATAGGATTTAAGCCTAAGATGACTATGTCTACAGAAGAAGTATATTCAGACGCAAAGAAACTAGGTTTTGTTGGAAAGATTGCCATAGTCTATTTTCAGGATAATTGGAAGTTTGAGGTGAATATCAAAGATTTTGATAAGAAATTTTATTGTTTGGATAAACCCAAATTATACGATAGGAAATAAAAAGGGCTATTTTTGAAAGAAAATAGCCCCGCCCGCGCTATGAACTGCAGGTCGAAAGCCCGCCCTTTTGGATTTTATTTTTCTTTTTAGTATAACTGTTTTCATATAAATATTTTTCCCCAAGTTTCGAATTGTTTCCGTTTCTCGTGTAATTTTGTTACCTTTTTCGGTATCTTTTCGGATGCCTTTTTCTTATCCAAACTGCATATATTTTATGCTGATCTATTAGTTATTATGATAAAAAAAGGTGATAATGATGACAACTGAATTTGAAGAAAATCGGGGAGAAAGAAGAAGTTTCTATTGCTCTAACAAGCTCTGGAATGCTTTGTTAGAAGCTACGAATGATCGTATGTCTGTTAGCGAGTTTGTTAAGCAGGCGGTAAAGGAGAAGCTGGAGAATTAAACCCGACTGCATCCTTCCGGTTGTTCACGCCAGCCACAATTATAACACCCCGGAGGTCGATCAGCCTTTTCACAAAGACTATTATCTTTTAATTTGTGTGCAAAGTCAAAATAACAATGTTTTTTGGTGAGCCTGTCTGAAATTAGAGAGCATAATTCTGGATCATCATAGGATTGAACTAGGACCGAATGCAGGCAATTATCTGTATTATGTGATTCCTCAAAACATAGATTATAGTCTTCTAGTTGTTGGGCCATTATTTCCAAACATGCATGTCTTTCATACGGCAAAACCGGTTGCGATACGACCATAGATTCACGAAATCCGAAAACATTATGACAATAAGCAGAATCATTTGTTTGTATTGCTGCCTGTATCCAACATGCATAGGTATAATAATTATTCTCTAATTCTCCACATATTAATGGATCGACAGATTTAAAATAAAACTGGTTCAAGCATCTGCCCATAGTGCCTTCAGCCTTATAACAAAGATCTGACTGATTTAACATTTTTGCAAAATATAGAAAACAAGGTCCTTTTAACTCACTCGTTTGATTACAATAAGTGTGATTGTTTGAAGATTTAGCCAAATACATAATACATTCTAATTCAGTTTTTTCAGAAAGATTCTCGCATGTAGTTACATTGATTGAAACATTGTTCCCTAAGGAAATATGACATTTAGCCCTCGACCAAGGGACATAAACTTGGTTACAATATGACTCGTTTTTCCTCAATTCTGCACGCCTAATTAGTGGTTGATCAAACCCATAATAACAATGATCACGATAAGAACCATTAAGATTATCACAGTAGCTTCTGTTTTCGTGCGCTTCTGCAAAGCGATTAACACAAAGAGCTGCAGAATCTGCTGCCAACTTGGAACAATGATTAAAATCATTATTTTCTAGAGCGGTTTTAATATGGCAAAATGCATTATCCTCGCACGAAAAGTATTCTTCAGAATATTTTTCGACGTATTTAGATAATATCACTCGTCTAAATAACTCAAATCTTTCTTCATCATAGGGATAATACATAATATTTCCTCTATACGTCCCCATCTCTTCTTCACAATCATAACTAACCCCATCAACATAATACTTATGGACTAAGTGTCTACATGCAGGAAAGTGTCCCGCGCCAGATTTTATACTTATTCCGAATATGGGCTCGTGAACCTCTGTTATGTTATAACAAATGTATGTTTCTGTAGTAACATCTAACTTATTTGTTTCATTATTGTTAGATATATTTGAAATTATTCTTGTTTCGCCTGGAAGACTAATGTTTGTACCATAAATACTTATACCCGTAATCCCACCCCATTTATTCCTTGTATTTCTACAAATCTGATATGTATGAGTTTCAAGATCATTGCAGTCTTCTTGACAGGTAGCTATTAACTCGTATTCTTCACATATACTGTTGCCACAGGTATCAATAGGTATATTTGATTCTTGTCTAAGAAGTGCCTTATTGGTTTGTCCATAATTTATAGGAATCCCAACACATTGTGTCCAACTGGCATCAATTACCATAGAGTACTTGCTCAGGCCAAGACAAGTACAGGATTGGGTTGTATCACTAAATCGCCCAGAAGAATTGCACACAGGAAAAGGAATGATTATCACAAGAAGATGAATTGAAAGAATAGCTATCAACATTAATAGTTTTCTTTTAGAATATTTATCCAAGATAAGAATTACAAGCAGAACATATGCTGTAAAGCAGATAGGTACAAACAAGGATAAATGTGTCAAGCCTAATAACAAAGGAAAGATACGAACTAAAAGCATTCCTATTCCCAAGCCGGTAGGGAAGACAATAAAATATACAATTCCGAGGAAAATGAACAAAACCAAGAAACCCTTTTTACCTGAGCTGAACTTCTTTATCTTAGAAGTAAGCCACCCGAACAGGGCCCCTACAACAAAACCCTGCAACACAACATAAAACAGCATCAGAAGAACACCATAAAAACAAGTACCCCTACCACAAACACTCTCAAGAACTTTAAAAGAAAGTAGGAAAAAATTGAAGAAAAAATAGATGCAGATATATTCTAAGCCAAAGGGCTCAAGATCCATAATCAGCATATTTATCACAAAAAGAAACATAAAAATAACTATTCCTATCATACCTCCCTTGACCCAACGAGGGAGATGTTTCCACACCCACAATTTAAAAACAATTAGCACTATACAAATAAAAGCCAAAATGCTCAAGCCAATTATTACCTCAGACAGATTTTCCTTCACCGTATTAGGAATACACACTCCCATATACAAAAACTGATTATCATTGCACAAGCAGTTTTCTTTGTTCTCAAAATTTTCTATCAATCTACATGCTTTTTTATCATTGGGATCTGCCCAAGAACTGAGCTCTTCAAGACACTCATCTTTACCCATAAATGTAAGATTGTCACAAACTGAGTAATTCTTTAATATTCGCGCCACCTTAAACCGGCATTCCTCTTCATATTGTCCAGTATATTGGCAGAAAGGGCCATATCTAAGGTTTTGTGCACATTGAAAATAACAGCTTCGCTTAACCTCTCCATCTGTAGGATCAGCCAGCCCACAATAATCGATGGCTTGTTGTCGAATTTGTGGTCCAACACACTCAGGACTATTAAACTTATCTTCACAATGAGAAGACGTTCCCAACTGTATTGCTTTTTGATAATATTGTGAGCGGGTTCTGGCAACACAGGTTTCATATGGTTTTCCAGAAATATTACAAACACTAAGATTTAATGTTGCTACCGCAATCTCTTTCAAACACTGATCCCTGAATAATTCTCCTGCTTCAAGACAAATGAAAGGATCTCCTAAAACAGGGGCAAGTTCTGAATAACAAGCACCTCTATCGAAACCATTTTCTAAATAACCGCAAATTGATGCATTAGATTCACGAAGCGCATAAGCTATCACACAATTCGCAGTCTCTCTATGAGAATTGCATTCATCAATAACTGCATCAGCAGATACACAAGCACAAAGAATAATAAAAAACAACAACACAAAACCAAAAAAACTCTCTCGCGCCATAATAAGTAAATTAGTCAAAAGAGTTTATAAATCTTTAGAAATCTTGCTACAAACGACTGTTTTTCTGTTAGCGAGTTTGTTAAGCAGGCTGTAAAGGAGAAACTAGAGAATTAAATATGATTGAATCTAACTGCAGATTTCTGGTATTTGTCTCCAGCTGCAATTAAAAACCTCCGCCAGGTCCAGCTTCCAGACTGATATCGTAGTAATAAGGTGATTGCATAATCATACATAATGTTTCTAAACCTCTATCTTGTGTGGGAAAAATTTCATACAACTCATTTTTCAAATTCTCATATTCGACATTCTTTCCAACCCAATAACCTTTCTCACCATCATCCATCCAATACCCATAGAAATCAAAAATATTCCTGGGCTGCTTATAACGTAAAACATCAAATAGCAAATCAAAACGAGAAGAAATCTGATCATCATCACCAATGTTCTGATAAGACCCATAACCTCCTCCGAAGTTTTTATCATCAATAATATCTAATAAAATTAAAGCAGTGAGTGCTTCATTACTAGTAGTTAGTTGATAGTTATTTCCAGCAGTCTGAGAATATTGTTCTTGAATAAAATAAGTTTGATTTTCTAAGTTCCAACCATATACATTGCTATTTTTTCTCACAGCCATACTAAAAGAACTCGCCCAACCCTCATTAAACGCGCTCTCAGCAGAATTCATTTCTTTATCCATCCCATGGTCTTTGAAAAAATCGCTAAGAGCATAAGGCGGAGTTAAATGATATAAATCATCTTCTTCTAAAATTGCATGTGCATACTCGTGAAGAATAAGTGTTCTATCAGGATCCTCAGGCCTGAAGCAAATACGCTGAAGTACGCAATATGAAGAATTTACATAAATCCATTTATTCAAAATTGGAAATTTGTTTATAAATAAAAAATCGGTACAACCTAATTTATAAGCTGGTTCGTTCATAGACCATCCAGCTTTGGTAAAAAGATATTCTTCAGCCTCAGAAAACGCATCCTCAACAGGATATGCAAAAACTGTCGGAATTAGAACTAGAAAAAATAGTAACATACAATATTTTAAATCTCCTCTTTTTTGAAACATTTTGTTTATTTATAACAAAAGCAAATATTTCCCTAATGATAAATAACATATGATTAAGATTATTAAACTGAAAAAACTACGCATCAATAAATACTTGTTTAGCTTGGATCGACTGAACAGATAAATTAGCCCTGATATTGTCAAGGCAAATACTAATGGAGAAATGAAAATAATAAATAAAAAGGGTCTAATAATATTCGGATCAATAAGTCTCTCTAAGTTATTTAGCCACATTATCAGAAATCTGAAATCAGAAAATGTAGTAAAAAAACCTAACAAGAAACCAAAGATTACATACCAGGTGAACGTTTTGTTTTTAAATAAAATCAGTTTCTTATTGAGTGTGTTTTTAATTATTTTTTCTGAAAAAATCGAAATTAATAAACTCAAGATACACAATGGAATAATCAAAATACGCCCGTATATAACTAAGAAATTAAAAAACAAATCTGCAGTTAGATTATTTAGTAAATTGATACGAATAGGAGATAAAATTATTAACAGCGGAAATAATACCATCAAAAGCAAACTTAGTAACGTATTTCGAATAATGGGATTAATTTTTCTGATCAAAACAGAAAGATTATCTATAAACAATTTAACACTCCGAAATTTTTTTGCCATAGTGAACAAAAGAACACTACAAAACAAAATAAAAACTGATAAAATCAATACAGTTAGGCCTCCACTCAGAAAAATATTCCCGCCAATCCTACTAAAAGACACTTCAAAACTGGGACTAGCTACATATAAACAAACAGAAGTCAACACCAACCACGCAAAACTAATTAAAAAAAAACGACCGGATAACTTTAAACAAGCTAAACTTGTTTCAGAAAAATCGTTAACATTTCTCATCTCATCACCACCTGCACTTCTGCCAGCATGTCTTGGAAAGGTTTCATTTTGAACATTTGCAATAATAATATTCGTTTTCTGTTTTATAAATTCCTTCTGAAGCAAAGTGATAGCAATCTGATTTAAAAACCTGTAAATTTGAAATATTTTCGATTCCATAGTAGATTCTTTTTTTTAATGCATTATCGCTGTAATAATTACATATACGCGAGTCGTTTAATTCTAAATGTGTGGAATTTAATAATTGAAAACGATCTGAATCTGAAGAACCTTTTGTGATCTTATCGCAATAACAATTATAATAAATTTGCTCTGCGGGCGAAGCTTGGAAAAGAAAACAACCTGAAATAAGGAAAGTTATAACGAGACATATCATTATTAATTTTGTTTTCATCTAATCTCTCTTTATTCTTTTGAAATTTATAAAGAATCCGCTTTCTTCCCTATCTCTCGTTCTATCTCTTTATACATCTTTCTTATTGTTGTTTCCATGACTCCGACTTGGTTGGCTATTTGTCTTTGTGT
>CAZYIM010000045.1:0-16908 GCA_964647565.1 uncultured Methanosarcinales archaeon | reverse complement strand
ATCAGGAGGATATCTTTTTCCATGAATAACCTGTGCAGCTCAACACTTCCATCCCTTTCAAACGACTGATAATCATAGCCAAGACATACGATCCCTTCACTTATCAGGTATTCTGCAGCTTCCTTGCTGAGAGCTACATGTTTTGGATTGTAGTTTTTCATAAGATCATCGGAGTTCTTAGTCTTAAGCAACAGATGCTTTTGGCGTATTTTGTGTTTCTTGAGATCTTTGATAGTTATCATGTCGTCTACATCTGTCAAATCAAGTACCTGGCATCTACCGATAAATCTGTCAAATGGAACTTGGTCTGAGGTCCATTTATCATTGAAAAGATAAAACGGTGCGTCTATATGTGTTCCTGCGTGGGAACCAAAGTCAAGCCATGTGAAATTACATGGAGCGTCTGGCATTCTTGCTAATGGTTTGATCCTGGGGGGTTGGTCATCCTTCCAGACAACAGTTTTTTCATTCAAGTCCATCGAAATGTCAATTATCTTTTCGAGATTCATTTTTTTACCTCCATAAGATTTTTTATCTCTGATTCCCAGTTGTTTTTTCTCTCCAGACATACAGATGCAGATTGGTACATTATTGCAGGCCTGGTCTTATGGTATAATTCTTTGACTTCTTCAAATCCTTTGGCTGATTTAATCTGTTCCCAGCTTTTCTTGGTGCCATTGAAAAAATCAAGATGGTTTTCCTTTGGCATTGGCGTCCAGGCAGGACCGTACATGTCAGCCAATTGCCACAAGTATTCTGAGTAAGGGCCTTTGCCATAGGCCTCTTTTTCCAGGCTTACCATAAACTGTCTCATTAGATGTGGTTTTTCCATATAATTCCTGACAGCTGGAATGCTGAAGTTTTGTTTATAACTCTCCAACAGGCTGTTCTCTTCAACTACTCTGTCAATTCTTTCCAATAGTTGTGTAGGATTACATTCCGAGTTACCAAATTGTCCCTGCACTTCTTCAAGAGTTACTTTACAATATCTTTGATTATCATAATAATAGCAATAACCTATCAGATCTAGTCTGTTCTCAAATGGGTATGAACCATTCTCAAAACATTCACGTCTTGAATCCTTATCATATAAAGATAGCAGAATTCTGTCATTATCAACGCTGTTTTCAATAGCAGTATAATATGACATGGTTAAAAAATCAGGATTTCTTGTGAAATAGCTGTAGTACATCTGCGCGTTTTGAAGTGTCGTTCCTGAATCGATATACTCATCAAAGTAGATGAATGGTTGGCTTAGCTTTTTAGATATTTCTGTGTTTTCGAAGATATTTGATATCTGTTTTTTCCACTGGTCTTGTTCTCTGATTCCTATTTCCTTGAAAATCTTCTGAAGCGACTTGTTTTTATTGTATAAAGATGGAGAAGGTACACTTTCGCAGGCTTTTTCCAATGCACTTCCGACTTCTTTTCTTTCAGGATCTGAAAGATAATAGTTGAGCAAGGGAAATATGTTTTCTCTTGGTTCTCTGGGGAATTTCATGTACTGCCAGTCGACATGGACTGATGACTTCTGCAGCAATTTCTCAACAACATACGCAAGAGGCCTGGCAGCAGTTTCTGAGACCAAAACCTGTTGACGATTACTTTTTCTTATTGCACGAGCCATTACTTCGGCATACTTTAGGAGCTTCTTGTTTGAAAAGAATTCAAATCCTCTTTGGAATTCAGGACTTATAAAACCTGAGAGGATGTCAACTGGTCCGTATAGCTCTTCAATTGTTTTCATTTTTTATTTTTTTCCGGTTGTTATAAATCTCTTGATCTTTTTTTCATCCTTTCTGTCTTTGCGAAGATAATCCCTTGAGTATGTGCTGACTCCAGTTGATACATCAACACCTTGCGGTTGAGTTATCTGGATTGCTTTACCAAGATTGTCTGGGTTAAGACCTCCTGCAATAAACACTGGTTTTTTGGCTTTTTCAACCAGCTTTTTGCACAAATACCAATCGTTAGTTACACCTGTACCTCCTGTATAGCCACCACATCTTGTGTCGAGTAAAATGAAATCGCAATAAGGTTCATAGCCTTTGAGCTTTTCAAAACTGTTTTCATCAACCACCACAGTCTTGATTATTTTTTTCTTGGTCAATTTTCTTAACTGCTTTAGCTTCTTAACACCAATATCTTCTGATACCTGAATGCCTGTAGATTTGACATAGTTGGCCAGAGCCAGGATGTCTTTGATCTCTGTTAAATGTGTGACCACAAAACTTTCTACTTGCTTTGGGAACTGTTTGATTATCTCTCTGACAGTCTGGGCGTGCGGTTCAACCTCTGGAGGAAGCACTTTGCCACCCATGACAAAGCCAATAGCATCTGCTCCCTGTTTCATTGCGTTCATTGCATCGATGATATTACTAACTCCACATATTTTCACAAACATTTTAATTCCCTCCTTATGATTTCTGTTAGTTCATTAACAGAATCATTGATTGATTTTTTACTAGTGTCCAGTATGTATTTTGGGCAATTTAATTTGTTATAAATCTCAAGATATTTCTGTTCTCTTTGTTCGATTCGTTCAGGACAGTAGGCTAAGTCCGTCCTGTAGTTATCTCTTGCATCATTTTTCAGTCTTTCAACAATAACACCTGTTTCTGCTCTGAAATGGATGTACAAGTCAGGCCGTACAAAAGCTGGATGCATCAACCCTCTGAAAATTTGATTATAAATCCGATTGCAGTCTGGTAAATAAGAATCAATTGACTGTATATATCGATCTTGAATAACGTTTTTTCCATTTCTTAATAACGGTTTGATTTGTTTCTGAGTCTTCCAGGCAATATCAAGAAAATAGGTGAAAGAATGGGGGTGGCTGTTGATCAACCGATCCCATCTAGAGTTAAGGGTGAATCCTTTATTGTATTTATATTCTTCATTTGACAAATCAGGTAATAACTGGTTTAATACTGTGGTTTTACCGGCACCATTAACACCTTCAACGACTATGAATTTACCTTTTTTAAAAGACTTATTCATTTTCAAACCTTTCTTTGAAAGTGTCATTTTTTTCTTGAATATGTTTTTCTGAATAATCGTTCATTTTTTGCTTGATTGAAATCGTCAAGCATTACGTTTCTTGTGATTTCTTCCAGCTTACCCATATCCTCAAGACCATCATGGCCTGGCTTTAACAGATGACCTTCTGCTGAAATAATCCTGCAACTGTCATCATTTTGATAGGCATCTGAAGATATGATATTGATTCCAGGATAAGCACTTCTGCATTGTTCAACGACTGAACTGTATTCTGTTTTTGAAATCTCATATTTATCTTTGAATTGCCTTCCATAACCACTAGGAATGAAATGTGAAAGCTTCCAGGACATGGCTTTTCCTTCAACAAGATCCCCTATTCCTACTATTGAATCAGCATTTTCTTTAGTAACTATTGTGTTGATTTTCAGGCCGATATGATTATAGTTTTCATTTATCAGATCAATCAATCCCAACACCATTCCATGATGATTGGATGTTGCTTTGGTTGGACGTATATAGTTGTGTATCTCTTCCCTGCTTGAATCTAATGGCAGGCCAATATAGTCGATGTGATCTGCAAGTTCCTTAATTCTTCTCTCGAGTAAAATACCATTGGTCGAAAGTATTGTTGTCAAGCCTAAATCGTGTGTGAACCGTATTATTTTTCCAACATCTTGTCGTAGCAAGGGCTCTCCTCCTGTGAAATTTATTGCTTCGAGCCCTTGCCTGTTCACATATTGGATTACATTTTTTGCTTGTTTGGTA
Organism: uncultured Methanosarcinales archaeon; assembly: GCA_964647565.1. Taxonomy (GTDB): domain Archaea; phylum Nanobdellota; class Nanobdellia; order Woesearchaeales; family CAZYIM01; genus CAZYIM01. The sequence continues at coordinate 13,143 of CAZYIM010000045.1, read as the reverse complement.
TCCAACTCTTTATCTTGGTCTCTCCATTCAGAAAAGCAAAAATCGCAATCCATATTGCAATTATTTATAATTTCATAGGTCAGGTATTTAATTGTCATTTTCAACCAACTCATTTATCTCGCTTTTCAAACGATTCAACTCCTCTGTGAAGGTTACCAGTTGTCCGTTTATATCCAAGTGTCCGAATTCACTGCCTCTCTGTTCTGCCTCCTGTGCACCTGCTGGATTGACTGCGCCTATTGTCTTGACTCTTGTCAAATTGTAGCCATTGTTCTTTAGCTGGTGCATCTTGAGTGGATTGTTGGTCAGGAAGATTATGTCTCTACTGGTTTCTAGGTAGTCGAGTACCATGAAGGTCAGCTTGTAGCCTGCATGATCTTCTGCAGCTCGAGGGTCTGCCTGAATGCCTATGGCGCCAAAACCTCCATACATTGTTGTCTTGTGTATTTGCTCCGATGAATACTCACCCCTATGTCTCATGGATGCTCTATTGTAGAGATCAAATGTGAACTCATTCTTGGTATATCCGCTGCCCATGCCATTTTGTGTGTCTATGTGCATTAGGATGAAGCCTGGTCCATTCTTCTTGAAAAGATGTTTTCCATGTTCATAGTTTAGTTGGCTCTGTACCCAATTTTCAAAGTCGTGGCCATTGGTTAAAGGGGGTGGTGTTATCTTATTGAAATGTGCTGCCACCTCTCTTATGCTGTCCCATTGATAGGAGCAATTGCATCTCTGTGAGCCAAATAGGAAGGAGGGTGTACATGCTGATTCACTTCTCAACACTACCTTGCTAGTGTATACATCTCCCATCAAACCTACATTGACAAATTCAATCCCCAGACCTGGAAAGTAGACGCTAAGGCCTAGGTGCCTGATAAGATGTGGTGTTTGTGTCCTGGGTGATAATGAGTAGAGGGTTGCTCCTTTATTGCTGATGAACAATGCGCCAGTCTCCTTGTGGATGCCTGCCTCATAGATTGTGCTTAAGTCATATCCTGCATTCTTGTTATCTAGAGCAGGTCCAAAAAGAGAGATGACCTTATAGAATAGCTCTGGTTCTTTGATTCGAAAAATCTTGCTTTTTGAGTCGTCTTTCTCTGCCAGATCCAATAGTTGCAGATAAAACATTTCCATTTGTTGAATTCTTTTTGAATAGTTTTCCATACCGTTAAACAGGTTTTTTGTTTGTTCCATCATTTTTCACCCCGGGTATATTGTGCTTCTTCCCTCTGCCAATCCTTGAGGACCATGTAATGATCAAAGGCAAACTCATTCTTCAATTCGTCAATCTGATCTAAGGTATAGACATGAGCTTTCTTTGCATCGTCTCCTGCTTTTAGCTTGCCATAGCACTCACATTCAAACACTGTCGAGATGTAGTGGCCTCGAGGATCCCTGTCAGGATCAGAATAGGTTCGAAACTGTTTCATGGAGCTTATCTTGAGGTTGGTCTCTTCCTGGACCTCTCTTCTTATCGCGTCTTCCAGGTTCTCTCCTGCTTCAAGATGGCCGCCTGGCAATGCCAATCCTTCTGGCCATTTTTTCCTTTCTATAATCACAATGCCATTTTCGTATTTGGCAATTGCGTCCACGGTGTTTATTATGCTCATTTTCTCCTCCAGTTTACGTCATTTTTACGCAAACTAATTATAGTAAATCACAATTACTATTTAAACTTTACGTTTTTGTTACGTTAAGTTGGCGTATAATTTACGCAACATTTATAAATAGCGCTGAATTTTAATGCAAAATGACTGAAAAAACATTAGGAATTGCCCGGATTGCTGTGGATGCAGCGATTTTTACTGCGCATGACAATAAATTGAAAGTGCTTTTGCATCGTCGAGAAAAAGAACCTTTCAAAGACAAGATGGAGTTGTTGGGTGGGCTTTTGAAGGGTGATGAAACGGCAGGAGAGACCATAAAGAAAAAGCTCAAAGAGACATTTGGCACTGAAAATGTATTTTTCCAACAGTTCTATACTTTTACAAAACCCAATCGCGATCCGAGGGCAAGGACAGTTTCAGTAGGTTTCATAGCTTTGATCAACTGGAACAAGATAGCTGACGAAAGCAAATGGCATGAGTATGAGAAGATGAATGATCTGGCCTTTGATCACAAGGAAATTCTGAAACTGGCAAAGAAATATCTGAAAGATAATATCAGTTCCTTGATTGTCAGGCAGTTTATGGACAAACAATTCCCGCTCAACCAATTGCAGAAATATTATGAGATAATTGAAGAGATCGAATACGACAACAGGAACTTTCGTAAGAAGATGATATCGTCTGGCATAGTTGAAGAGACTAAAGACATGGAAATAAATGTCTCTCATCGACCAGCAAAATTGTTTAGGTTTAAGTGAGAAGGATTAGAAATCCTTCCCGACAAAAACTCCAAGATTATACCCTAAATCTGCTTTTTTTCCACTCTGTGAGATATCTCCTGCGAATCCAAATCTGAGTCCTTTTATGTCCAGTCCTAATCTGAGCCTTTGGACGGCAAAACTGAGTTCTTTATGGCCATTAGTTACGGTTTCCAGATGTGTGAACAGTTTGGTGTTCTTGGCAATCTTCGGGCAGTATTCCAACAACGTGATCAGCTCAAAATTATTCCTTTCAAGGCTCTTGGTTCCCAGAGCATAAATTCTGACTCCGCCATTCTCATTGAAATCTTTAGACTGGTTAAAATATTGTGCTCCAACTCTCGAATCTGTTCCAACACCACTTATGGCCTGTAGTTCTGCCACTGCATCGAGGCCGCCTTTTATATTGTAGCTCAGCTCTGTAACAAAAAAAGCACCAACTTCGTCTTTGTCATTAATAGTTATCCTTGTCCTGGCAAAGTAGTTGGTCTTTGGTGCTATCTTGCCAAGAAATTTAGTGTCGATGGTTTGATAATCTTTGGCTGCCATCATCTCTGTTGTCTGTGCTTTGACTTGTGGCGCGATCAACAGATAAGCTGCTGTTGCTATTCCTAATATTCCTCTAACTAGCTTGTTCATCTTAAAATCACCTCTTGTATGTTATTACTATTAAATGAATACAAACTTATAAATATTTGTGGTGTTATACAATACCACATGAAGGGTTTAGAAGGTCTAAAAGAGCTAGGGTTGAGTGGGGGGCAGATAAGCGTCTACTCGGCAGTTCTTGAGTTAGGCATATCAACCATTAGCGGCATCCAGGAAAAGACAGGTATTGAAAGACGGAACATATATGATATCTTGAACAAGCTAATCGAGAAAGGATTAATATCATATACTGTCGAAGCAGGTATTAAAACATACCAATGCACCCACCCTAACAAGATACTTGAAGAGATCAAGCAGAAAAAAGAGGCGCTAGATAATCTGAAAATCCAGTTTCCTAAAATAAAAAGTTTTTTTGAAATGTCTAGGCCGAAAATACGGGCTGAGGTTTATAGGGGCAACGAAGCCATTAAAGCATTATTGAATGAACTGCTGGACTACAAGGAAAGTTTCTGGATTGGAGGTAATAGTGGAGTGGAACAAAGCACTCCTCCTGAAATGAAAAGATGGTTCCAACACTGGATGAAAAGGAGAGTGACTCGAAAACATATACTTCACGATCTTGTCGATCACGGAACGTATCTAGAAGGTCTTGAACCTGGTGATATAAAAACCCATAAGAAGAAATACTACAAATATTGCACGCTGCCACCTAATCTCTCTTCACCTATGGTTATGGTGATGTTTGGCAACAAAGTAGTCCAGGTCTTATGGTCCAAGCAGTCCTTTGCCTTTGTGCTCGAATCCGAAGAAATAAAAGTTAGTTTTATGAAATACTTCCACTATTTCTGGAAAGAGCCATGGTGATCAGATCTTTATCTCCATACCATCATATGCTACTTTGATATTTCCAAACTTAGAAACATATTTTTGGATATCTGCGTGGGATTTGTAATGGTTTAGGTGCGTGAATATCATGAGTTTAGGCTTAAGTCTCTTAAATATTTTTATTCCGCCTGTGATGCCGACATGACCAAAGCCTTTTCTAAAGTATGAGCCATCGATGAATAGGATATCAAGATCCTGTAATAGGTCTGTATCGATGAGTGCCTCGACATCAGGAATATATGCTATTTTTTTATCTCCTTCCTGGAAAATATAACCATACGTTGGAAGATCAAATGCTTTGATCTTGATATGGCGTACTTTTACACAGTCCACTTTTAGATTGCCAATTTTTTTAGGTTTGAAATGCCTGCATTTTACTTTAGGGTTTCTCATCTTGATGTGTGTAAATACTTTTCTTCTTTCTTGCAGGTCCTCATAAACCTCTTTAGGTGTTTCGAGATAGAAATTTCCCGTTGCCATTAGCTCTCCAAGCGAAGAAGTATGATCTGAATGCCTGTGTGTCAAAAGGAGATAATCTATTTTCTTCAGCTTTTCCCTTAGCATCTGCTCCCGAAAATCCTGGCCGCAATCAATTACAATCTTTTTCTTGTCTGATTCAACAAGCAGGGACGCCCGAGTCCTGATATTTCTTTTATCTGCTTTGACAGCCTTTGTACAAACTTTGCACTGGCAGAATGCTACTGGCACTCCATACAATCCTGCACTACCGAGAATCTTAATTTTCATGGAACTGAAGTAATAATATGCTTATTTAAATTCTTCGGAAAGGCAAGTTTATAAATGAATTATTTCTCCTAATATCATGCGACTAATCACTGAAGGCTCTATTAAGCTGCAAATTCCTGACGAGACTAAAATATCCAAGAAGCTTCCAGTCTTCTATAATCCTGTGATGAAGTTCAACAGGGACATCTCTATTGCGTTATTGAATGCAATTGCTGACAAGAAGATGTTGCTTGCTCTTCCATTGGCAGGCTCTGGAATAAGAGGACTGAGGTTTCTAAAAGAGCTGAAGAAGGGTAAGATCGACAAGGTCATCTTCAATGACTACAAACCTGATTTTTTCCAGATCATAGAGGCTGCTTTGGAACTTAACAAGATCAAGCCAAGCAATAAAATAGCCTTATCAAACATGGATGCCAACCAGTTCATGCTTTTCTCTGAGGGCTTCAACTACATTGATGTTGATCCATTTGGTACTCCCAACCCATTTCTAGACCTGGCTGTTAAGCGAGTTGGCAGGAATGGCATCCTGGCGGTCACAGCCACAGACACCTCTGCACTGGCTGGAACATATCCGGATGCCTGTAAGAGGAAGTATTGGGCTGTTCCATTGAGGAATGAGGAGAAGCATGAAATCGGCTTAAGGATCCTAATAAGAAAGGTCCAGCTTTTTGGCGCGCAGTTTGAGAAAGCTCTAATTCCTATATATTCATTCTCAAGAGATCATTATATGAGGATCTTTTTCAGATGTCAGAAGGGCAAAAAGAAAGTGGATGAAATAATAAACCAGCACGACTTTTATTCCGGTGCAGGTCCTCTTTGGACAGGTCAGTTGTGGGATGCTAAACTGGCCAAGAAAATTGTAATAGATAATTTCACATCGATAATTGCAGAAGAGTCAAAGAAGAACATTGTCGGTTTCTACCATATCCACAAGATCTGTAAAAAGAACCAGTTACCTATCCCGCGGTTCGAAGACCTCATCAACAAGATAAAAAAGAAAAAATACTTTGTTTCAAGAACTCATTTTGATCCCTTGGGAATCAAGAGTGATATTTCTATTAAAGAACTTCTTAATCTAATTAAAAACATAAATAAAAAATAAAAAAAGAATTCTAGAGGTTTATATTGGTTGGGCTAAGGAATGCTTCAACAGTGAATTCTCCAATGTAACCATTAATTCTTTTTGGACCTGTTTTTGCCCTGTAGTCATAGACTGCTGAAAGCTCTCCGAACAATGTTCCTGCACCAAATTCCTTAATCCCTGCTTTCTGAAAGTCATTGAGACCGACAAGTTTGATCTGTCCCTGTACCAATCTGCCATAGAGCCTCTTGCTTGCTGCCTGGATATAAAGGTCTCCCTCCTTCTCTATGACATCTTTATCGTCACCATAGTTAAAAAATGCCAAGCTTGACTTTCCCTCAAACATAGTTCTAAAAGCAGTCTGGTTGTCAAACATGACTTCCTTTGGATCTACATTGTTATAAGCATCTGCATCATAAAAAGGTCCAAGATTGAAGACCTTAGTTAAACCAGAGCCTTTTTGTATAAATGTCTTTCCATCTGGAAAGTAAACTCCCTTAGTGCCTGCAGTATCGAGTTTTCCCATCACATAGAGAACATCATCTCCTTGTTTTAGCAAAGCCGCATTTGGTGTTTCTACAAGCACTTCATAACCTTTGGTCAGTGTGAACTTGAAATCTGGGGGATCGATGAATTTCACAATTCCTGGCATGCTAGTATATTCTGCGACATCCATGGTTACCATATCACTAAGTGACATTGCTTCATGCCTGGATGTGAAGACTGCTTTTGTAACGCCTCCAAGGATTATAGCTGTTGCTGCAATGACTGCTGCGGATCTTAAAATATACTTTTTCATGGAAAACTCTGTCTTTACTTTTTCAGATGCCTTATATTCTGGTATCTCATCACCTGGTTCTGTAATTATTACAGGTGTTTCAATAATTGGTGCCTTTGGAGTAACATTTAGTTTTGTGACCTTTTTCTCTTTTGTAGATGATCCAAACTGCCAATATGCATCAGGGATCTTCTCGCCAACATATTCTGCTCCAAGATTCTCTTCTATTAGGGTTCTTAGTTGACTAAACTTATCTGGATCGCTTATCTCCCTTATTGATATTGTGTTCTGAGTATTGTTTCTAGCAACCTTAGCAAAGAGCTTTTTCGGTCTTAGAAATCCCTCCTTTGGTTTCTTAAAAACACCATACAAGTGTTCAGAACCTGCATTATCTTCATCATGATTTGCACCAAGTCCTTGTGTGATGCTGGTCTCTAGATTTTTTGCATCTTTTAGTTCGTCTGCAAATAGAGTCTCTACGATTTTTAAGACTTCTGCTTCAAGCTCTTTGACGTCTTTTCGATCAACCTTGTTGCTACCAAGCCCTAGAACGTAGCTATTTTCAAAACCTTGCCAAAATTCCTTTTTCATCAATACCACCCTCCAACATGTGTTATATTGGAGATGACAGACTAACATCTATTTAAATTTTACTATTCGATAATGAATAAAAGGCTAAAAAATCCTTTTTTCAATCAGGCAAAGCAGAAAAACTATCCGATTGCTCTTCGAACATCAGAAACATCGACAGAATTGACACCTTCGATGGTTGCAATATTGTTTTCAAGGCTTTCAGTAGAACCCTGGGCTTCATCCATGATAAAGATGATCTTCAAGGCTTTCAAGCCAAAGGCAATGGGTTCGATCTCAGTCTTAGTGTCGCCTTCGCCTGCAAAATCAACGATCATCACTTTGGCTTTCTTCTCGATTTCCTCAAGATTAGTATCTGGTGCTTCTGGCATTATTTTCAGAGTAACAATTGCTTGTCCCATGTTCTATTCCTCCTAGAAATTTAGTTTGGACCTATAAATCCGCATTCAGGGCATTCATACTTAGCAGCTATCTGTCTGCAGTTCTTGCACCTGTTGATCGTATATTTCCCGCACTTAGGGCATGGAAAACTCACAGATCCTTTGTTATTAACTAATCTAATTTTACATGATATACATTTTTGTTCTGGTTCCATAGGTCGAAGAAAATAGGATTGATTTATAAAGTTAATGAAAACCGAAGGTTTTCATAACTTCAGAAAAATGAAGTTTTTCTGTAAGTTACTGGATTGGCAAAGCCAATTCAGAACTTTAAAATTGCTATGCAATTTTATAAGGTTATAAAAAAAGACTTAGTTGTCGTATCTTTTCTTTATTGCAGCTTCAACAAGGCCAAAGAAAAGCGGGGCTGGTTTGAGAAGTGAAGACTTGAGTTCTGGGTGCCCCTGAGTGCCTGTGAAATATGGATGATTGGGCAGCTCTATGAACTCAACCAGTTTTCTATTGGGTGACATGCCTGAGAATACCATTCCCTTTTCAGTTAGGATCTTGTGGTATTCTGGATTCACCTCAAATCTGTGCCTATGCCTTTCAGAGACATCAGTAGATCCATAAAGTTCAGCTATTTTTGTGCCTTTCTTAAGAACCGCAGGATAAGCACCTAGTCTCATAGTACCGCCCTTGTCCTTGATTGTTTTTTGTTCAGGCAGGATATCAATAACAGGATGTTTGGTCTTGGGATCTATCTCTGTACTATTAGCACCTTCGAGTTCACATACATTCCTGGCGAATTCTGCAACAGCCAGTTGCATACCATAACAGATGCCCAGGAAGGGTATGCCTTTTTTTCTGCAATGTTCAATGACTTTTATCTTGCCTTCAACTCCTCTGCTTCCAAAACCGCCTGGAACAATTACACCGTCCACATCCTTTAAGGTTGAGGAGGTGTCAGTCAGATCTGTAGTTTCAACCCATCTGACCTTTACCTTGTGTTTTAGATGTGCCTGGCAGTGGTTCAATGCCTCGATAATGCTGGCATAAGAATCCTCGAGCTTTGTGTACTTGCCGCAGATGGCAATAACCACATCTTTTTTGGCTGAACCCATGTTGGTGACCAGTTTGTTCCATTGGTCCAGATCAGGATCAACCTCGATATTCAATTCGGTTGAAATTATTTTTGAAAGGCCTTCCTTATCGAAAATCAATGGCAGCTTATAGATGTTATCCGTATCCTTTCCAGTGATGACTGAAGCTTTATCTATCTCACAGAACATAGCTATCTTCTCCTTGATCTTATCTGTTATGAACTCAGAACATCGTCCTATGATGACATTTGGAAAGATACCCATCATATTCAATAGCTTGATACTCTGCTGGGTTGGCTTGCTCTTCTGTTCATTGACGCCATAAGGAATTGGGACATATGTTAGATGTATGTACATGATATTTTCATCACCCACATCTCTTCTTAGTTGTCTGCAGGCCTCTAAAAAAAGTTCATTTTCAATATCGCCAACAGTGCCGCCTATCTCTATCATGATGATATCAGCTTTTTCCTTCTTGGCAAGATCTTTATACCAATGTTTAATCAAATCAGTTACATGTGGAATGAGCTGAACAGTTTTTCCAAGAAAATCTCCGCGCCTTTCTTTCTGTCTTATGATATCAAAGACCTTGCCCATCGTAAGGTTCCAGATAACTTTACTGTTGACACCGATAAATCGTTCATAATGGCCAAAGTCCATGTCCACCTCGCCACCGTCATCGAGCACAAAGACCTCTCCGTGTTCAATAGGATTCATGGTGCCTGGATCTACATTTAGATAGCCATCACATTTGATCGGAAGAATGCTGTATTTGTTGGCCAGAAGCCTGCCAATGCTGGCACATGCGACTCCTTTACCTAAACCAGAAAGAACTCCGCCCGTTACTATAATCCATTTGACTGTCTGCATCAATTATTCATCTATTATTTCATATTTAAGTATTGTGGTAATAAAAAATATAAGAAAAATAAATTTAGCTTTAGTTAGGTCTTGGAGGCATTGGTACTTCTGCTAAAGTATGTTCGTCAATCTCCATTGCTTCATTGATCAGATCCTCGGGTATGTTCTGATTCAGCATCCAGGCCTTCAACTCCTCGAATGTGTAGCCCTGTGCGCTGTAGGTCATCACATAATCCCTGACCTGTTGGAGGCTCTCTTCCCTGATCACATCTGCCATCACAATATCAACCTTTTCTCCTGGGAAACCTGCCTGCATCATCAACCTTCGGACTTCATCATTGGTGAAGCCCTGCAACAGATACTTGCCGACATAGTTGGTTATGGTATTGATCTCTTGGTCTGCCAGGACATCATAAGCTTCTTGTTCTTGGACTAGCGCCTGTTTGGTCTGGACGACCATCTTCTCTTCTTTCTTATAGAGGTTTCCATAGATGATCACAGCGCCTATTCCAAAGACCAATATTGTTGCTAAGATGATCCATATATAATAGGGTATCTTGAACTTTACAGGTATCACTCCTGGCTGTTGCTTGCATGGTTTGCATGGTCCGCCGCAGTCAGCCCCTTCTTCTTTGCCATTTCTAATGCCATCTTCACAAGTTGGAGCTGCGACACATGGTTTACATGATCCTCCACAGTCGACTCCTTCTTCAGCCCCATTCTTTAGTCTATCATCGCATGTTGGCGGCAACTGGCATCTCTTGCAGGGCCCTCCGCAATCTATTGCTTTCTCACCTTGGTTTTGAATTCCGTCTGTGCAAGTTGATGGACATGGTGTGCATGGTCCGCCACAGTCAATCCTGCTTTCACCCTGGTTTCTAATTTTATCACTGCAGGTTGGGCAGGGTGCACATGCTCCTCCACAATCAATATCTTCCTCGCATTGGCCTCCATGGCAGTTCTTGATAGAGTCATTGCAACTGTTCCTTCTTCCGACAGATAGACCTCTTCCGCCTCCGCCGCCTCCGCGATAGGAGCAGCCTTCATCAACAGCTCCGTCATAGTCATCATCGATGCTATTGCGGCAGACTTCAGTGATAGCCCTGTCCTTTACCAGGACAAAGGCTGAAAGGTTTGTAACATTGATGTATGCATAGGCACTGTTTATGAGATAGACTTCGTATAGCTGTCTAGTATCATAGAGTATTGCTGAAGATTGGAAATCATATCCGAACTTATACACATAAACATTGACTGGATCTCCAATTACGCCTTCATGATTTATTCTTATGGTCATATTACCTGTGTAATTGCTTGATGAACTATATGCGTGTGCTATGAATGGATTATATCTCATCAAAGTGCCTGCTCCAATCTGTGCATCCGCATTCTCTATGTTGTCTGCATCTAATTGTGCATAAGATATGTTCATATTTCCCATCTGGGCAATGTTTACATTGTAGTATGTGATGGTGAACCTGTCCTGCGTGTGTGTGATGTTGTATATCAGGTTGGATGGCACATATATCCAAGGATCTGAACTTATGTATCTCTCATGGATTATGGTTCCATTGCTCCAGTACCTGACCAATAATGGTCTGGTTGTTGTTGGATTCACCCTATGGCCGATCGACTGTATGACTGTTATGTTAAAGGTCCTGATCACATTGTTCAGTCCGTCATTTATAGTGATGTTGAACTCAGTTGTTCCCAAGTATGAACTGTTGGGGGTCCAGGTTAACAGGCAAGCAGTTGAGTTATAGGTTATCATGGTCATGTCTGGTATCTCAGCAGTGCATGTAAGGTTGTAGTCTGGATAATCCAGGTCTAGTGTGTTGATGAAAGTGCTGTATGATCCATTGACCCAAGTATCTTCAAGTGTTGTGGTCAGGAAGTTAGGCAGCCTATTAGCTATATTGAAGTTCTGCCAAGGACTGGTGTTCAAATTACCTGACATATCCCATGCAAGCCACCTATAGTTGACAGTTGTGGATGGATCCAGATCAAATCCGTGGATAGTGAATCTCCAGCTGTCTCCAAAAATCTCTGTATCAGTATAATTGACCATAGAGCCGTTAGCATCATGTTGGACCATAGTCCATTCTATATCTGTATCGTCTGCCCAGGTTGAGGTCATTATGACAGTCTGATTGTTATATATAGGTGCTGTTGAGTTTGGATAAAAACCAGTCCATAACAAGGTTGGGTTCTTCCTGTCAATTGTGAATATGTTCTGTACTGATGTCAATACTGTCCTGTTATCCTTTATGGCTGTGACGTTGACTGTATAGTTACCGCTCGGCCAGAGAGTGGTGTTGCTGATGTTGATGTAGTTGTACCATACATGGAAATCCATGGTCGTATCATTATGTACGCTCATGTTGTATTTCACAACACCGTTGCTGTCCCGGATAAGCATGGTTGCATTTGTGAAAACCTGGACTATTGTTGTTAGATTGAAATTTTCTTTGTAATAGTCATTGTTTCTTATGACAATACTAGGTCTGGCATTGTTGACGCCCACAATTATGGTCTCATTGCTTAGCCTTCCTAGTGTATCATTGGCATAGACTGTCAAGTAGAATATACCTTCCAACTCACTAACTCCAAATATCTCGTTATATGGTGTGGAATTTTGCTGGAAGATTCCGCCATAGGTAGGTTGATCTTCACCGACTTTGGTTAGAGTAACCCATTTGTGGTCGACGCCGATGGTGTCCCAGATGTGTGCCCATACTATGAGATGGACTGCATGTAGGCTTCCATTCTCAGGTTCGAATATCCAGATATCTGGACCCTCAGTTTCCTTCTGGAATTTTAACTCAGTGCTTTGTTCTGCAGTCTGCTCATTGCCTGCTGCATCCTTACAGATGATATAGAATGTCTGGTTTCCGTCTTCAAGATCATTTATCAAGCATGTTTGGTTCTTGCCTCCTGTTCCTGCAATACCAGAACAGTTGGTATTCACGAATGCAGACTGTTCTGAGTAATCTATATCATATGGCGATACAACACAGGTCATACCTTCTTCTCCATAGATGCTGATTGGTGTTGTGGTGGAGACTAGATAATCCATCCAACCATCGCTTGGATCTGTATCCTTGCCTACACTGTAGACAGATACTTCCTCTGGCGGGATCCTGTCAAGGAAGAGGATACCGTCGCTTACACTTCCATTCTCCAGTCCAACGTTGTTAACAGCCCAGACATAGAGCTTGTAAACTCCTTCGTCTGTCAGGTTGAGATTGTTAAACGCCAGACTGGTTCCAAGATGATAGTTGTTCACTATCAGGTCTCTTGTTGTTGCGTTGTATTCTTCTCTTAGGATGTATCTGTAATGTGAGATTCCTGAATCTGGATCAGCTGCCCCTTGCCAACTGAAACTCAATGAGTTGGTGGTTATATAGAAGCCATCGTCTGTTATTGTTGGGGCTACTGGTGTTGTGGCATCTATCTTCAGGTCTCTTGACTCGTTGGGTGAATAAAATGTTGCGAAGTTGCCTGCATTGTCAAATACAGTTATCCTGAACCTGTAGCAGTAACCTGACTCTGTTGTTATTGGCAAGCTGTCGCTGCCAAGATTCAATGAGCTGTTGGTAGGCGTGACTCCTGCATAGGATCCGCACTGCCCGTCCTGCTGCAGACCTGTCCTATATGTTAGTAACATGGCTCGATCTACACCCGAGATGAGATCTCTTCCTGTGTCGACCTCTACCTGGATGGAATGGAAGGTTATATTG
>CAZYIM010000044.1:0-17922 GCA_964647565.1 uncultured Methanosarcinales archaeon | reverse complement strand
ATTACACGAGAAACGGAAACAATTCGAAACTTGGGGAAAAATATTTATATGAAAAAGGATATACTAAAAAGAAAAATACAAAGAAATAGTTAGGCGTTACTACTCTGCCTCTACGCCGGGCGGTGGCGTCATATTTCTCAGAAAATTATATATAAAATAAAAAATTAATAAGAAATCGCTTACTGTGGAGTCAGATGTTTTTCAGCCAGTTTCCAAAGATGGTCGCCGCCCTTTGTCAATACGTAGCCAGACTCTTCCAATTCTTTTTTATATTGTGGGAGGTCTCTTATTATTAATCTCTTCATATCTTTTTCCGTATAACTGTCATCAAGAGATATTCCGGCGAGGTTTGGATAAGTAGTACGTCTACTGAAATTAACAATCTTAATTTCAGGATTTCCATATTCCCTTAGATGCTTCTTCACTTCTGGATCTGCCAATGCTTTCTCCAATCGCCTTTCTGCGGCAAGCTCATCCTGTGCTAGGTTATATCTTTTTGGAATCTGTTCAAGCAATATTTCTCTCATCTCATCCTTGCTATATGCTTCATCAAGGAAAATATTGTAGGAGTCTGTACTAAATGTTTTAGAGCTGTAATTACATATATCTATCACGGGGTTGCTATGATGATGTCCGCCTTTGTATTGAGTTAGTAAACTTTTAATCTCTGGTTCTTCAAATATTTCTTGCAGCTGTTTTTCACCATCCCTAACTCTGGATAATATTGAATGATGTGCCGGCATTTGTGATAGGATTATTGCTTTCATCTTTTCGGAGGACAATTTGTCTTGTAGGTTTATACCCCCTTCATCTGTACTATATTTCGTAGTCCCATAGTCGATAATTTGTATCCGGGGCTTTCCAAACTCAATCCATTTTGCATTAACCTCTGGATCATTCAGTACTTCTTTTAGCCTATTATTGGCAAAGGCAATTTTTAGACTTGGCTCAGTTTTATCTTCTTTGATCTTCAATTTCTGCTTGGTATATATGACATCCACCAGCCCATCCTTACCTGGCTGGTATTTGCCGTCTTTTACCATGCCAATATCATCATCTAGACTTAGGTTGTTTATCTCCTGGATCTCCCTGACCTTTTGAGCGATAGAATATTCGGAAACTTTAATGGATTCTTCTTTAATTGCAGGTTCTTCAGTAACTGTTTCTGTAACCTGTTCGCTGGGTAGATCTATGACTGTTGGGGATGGGTCCTGTTTTCCGCATCCTGAAAAGAACGATGTTGCTCCAACTATTAATGATAAATATGCTGTTAAAAGTAGGTTTTTTGGTTTCATCTAGTGAGAGAACCACATAGATTATTTAAATGTTGCTATTAAAAAGTGATAAAATTAACTCCTCTTGCCTGTTTATTGAGGCTTATCAATCTGCAAGCATCATTTCACATGCAATATCTCTGGGAAGTGATCGTAGTAATGTTCCTTGTAGGCCACCCAGGTCTGGTAATTGTTGATGATGCTGGCAAAGACATTCTTGATCTCCTTGACAGTCTTATGGAACTCCTTGGGTGATTCGGCTGCTATATATAGCAATAAGTCCCAGCCTCCCATTGTCTTTACAGCCCGAATGATATTGGGGTGTTTGAGTGTAAATTCCCTGAACTTATTGTCGTTCTTCTGATCAAGCATCTTGACTTGCATCGCAAATGTGAAGAGATGATAGCTTAGTGCCGACAGGTTCACTAAAATTGAGAATTTCCTGATTATGCCCTCTTTTTGCATGTTCTTTATTCTGTAGATGACTGCATCAGATGACAGGCCCACATCTCTGCCTAGCGCATAGGTGGATTTCCTTGCATCTTCGCTAAGGCCCTTAAGGATTTTTATGTCCTTTTCGTCCATACTTCCTTCTTCTACATTAGGATATTCGATATTTACATGATCCTCCTTGTCGATGTGGAATTTGTTGGGTAGATGTATTGAATTGTAGCCTTTTATCAATGCAAGCTTGCTTTTTTCCAACACTATGTCTGAGAATTGAGAGGCTATCTCTGTGATATGCTCATCAAATTTCTGTATACTCTTTGCAACCATCACTATCTCAAGGTCCCACCTGTCTGAATATTCAATAACGTCCTTGACATACTTGTTTTTTCTTAGACTACCGATCAGCTCTTTTTGCTTTTCCTTATCGCTTTCATCCAGCAAGAAGAAAACATGGTAGGTGAAGTAGCCGAACTTCTTTAGGTCTATTATGGGCATGAATTTAAGGATCACGTTTAGTCTCTGTAGTCTTTTGATTCGGTAGTTTATAGAATCTCTTGACAGTCCTACTTTCTTTGCAATCTGAGTCAGTGGAGTTCGGGAGTTGTTGGCCAACAGAGACAGGATTTTCCTGTCCTTGACGTCGATTTTAACCTTTTTTCCAGGTTTTTCTTCGTCTATTCTATAGATTAATTCTTCCATTTTATAACGATTCATCTGGTTAATTTTAAATATTTTTCGGTAAAGGCTTAAAAATGTGGACAAAGTTTATTATAGCGTGTCAGCTCTTCTAAGCATAGGGTATAAACAACAATGAGGAGGTCATAAAATGACGTACAAGACCAAAGATAGGATCTATAACGCTGCAGAACTCGGCATTGCATTGGGATTCATGGGTTCGATTGCTGGCCTGATGACCCTGGGCGCAAGGTTGTTGGCAACTGGTAAGGTTGGTCTTGAGGAAATCATTGGTACTTTTCTTTGTTATTCGGTTGCGCATGGTTCTTATCTGCTTAGGCAGAAAATTGCTGCAAGCCATCAGAAAAAAATGATCCGTGTGCCGGCATACAAGTTGAGTATGGATAGGAGATATCATTAATTTTTTCTTTTTTTCAAGTATTTTTTAATTTATTTTTACGTTGAAAACTAAAATTTTGACAAAAACTTTCAAATACTCAATTTACCTAATATGAAATAACATAACCGGAGGTGGTATGGTATGATTAGAAAACTAGAGGTGGAGACTAAGTATCCTAGAATCGAAGAGGATCTGCCTTTTGATGAAACAGAAAAAAGCCCTTACAAGGATTACGACGAGTATGTCGACAGTGACGAGATGTCTGCAGGAGAGGCAGGCTTCCTTAGAGGTTATTCAGAAATGGATGTAGGATAAGATGGTTGTTGCATTGTGAGGGAGGCAGGGTTAGCTGTCTCCCTTTTTTTTAATAGGGGAGGCGAAAATGGAATACATAATGTTTAAGGATGAAGAAAAAATGGATGTAGTATTAGGAGATAAGGCTGTAGAATGCTTTATCAGGTCCAGGTTTGAGTAAGGAAAGATTAATATATCTATTCTTCCTTCCTCTCCTTAACTGACTTATAGGGGGTTGTTTGTTATATAATGTTATCCAATAAAGAGTTTTGTAACTATTTTTACCAGGAATCTAATCTTAAGGGCATTGAGCAACTTGTCGTGAACTTTTCTAAGAGAATAGAGTCCTGTAATGCTCCTGAATCTGATGCTGAAACGGAAAAATATGTGCAGTTGAATCCTGTTATTGCAACAAAAAAAGATGTTAACAGTATCTTGGATGACTTAATATACCCAACACTTCAAGAGATTGTATCTCCTGATGAAGCCAAGAAACCTAAGATTTCTTTTTGGACCTCAAAATTATCTAGTAATTTTGGTAATTTCTTAAAAGAATGGTATAAGTATCTTCCTTTCCTTGTAGGATTAGGAACTGTATATCAAATAGCAATGAAGCATCCTTTGAAGGATATTGTTGATACCCAGGCAATATTGGCTTCCTTTGCAACTGTTGCGGGGTTTTTAAAGCTCAGCTATGCTGTGAAATCAGCAGGGGCTTACAAGTTGCCTTTTCTAAACAAACGAGTATTTGTTCGACCAGTTGAAAAAAACTTTCTTACCCATTGTCTGGCTCATGAGGTCGTACATGCAGTACAAGGTCAATATTTTAATATTTCTCAGAAATTCAAAGATGCTTTCACACCTAGTTATACTATGCAAAACGAGGGTCTTGCAGAATCCTTGGCTATTGAGGTTTGCAATAGGCTTGAGGATAAGATGAATAGCTATAGATTGAATAGCTCGATTGCAGCTCTAAATAGAGTAACCTCAGCTTATTTTGATTTTTGTAATAAGTTGAATATCGACGAAAAAAACCGTACTTTTCAACCTCCAAAAGATACACCTGCCAGCGCCTATTCCTTTAATTGCTATAATGCAGGTTTCACTGCAATAGAACTTCTGAGAAATGAGAGGGGAGATGCTGTTCTTGAGAATTTAATAAAAAATAAACCAATTAAACTCTAATCACTGCTTGAATCTGGTCATGTTCAGGAATGACTTGATAACATCTACCAGTTCAAAATAATCTTTTTTGGCTTCTGCACCGAACCTGCTGGTATACAACTTGTAGATAAACTTGTCGACTAATGTTCTCATGAAGAAATAGAATGCTTTGGTCTCCCACAGGTTCTCATAGTCTGTTATTAGGTAATCCCAGCAAGTAAAGACGACCTTGCCCTTTTGCAGGGTCTGTTTCACACCGTTTTTCTCAATCTCAACATCCTTAATCCTATAGCAGTCAATCTCGAGCTTCATCCTGAATTTGCAATATTCTGTGTATTTTCTATAGGGCTTATAGGTTATCATGATGTCCCGGCCATCTTCATGGATCACTTCCTGGTTTTCTGTTTCAACCTTATCATATGAATGTTCTTCGCACCATTCATCAATAAGCCTATAAAGAGCTTTGAGATCCATTAAGCCTTCATAACTAAATTCCTGGGCATCTACGAGTGTTCTAATTTCTGCCATTTTTTTTACTCTACATCCTTGCGTAATATGTGGTGCTCTCTGCAGTCAAGCCAAGCACCTCTTTGATTTTCTGGTGGAGCTTCATAGCATCGTAATATAGTCCATCTCCATACACCGATTCAAGACTCTTCTTGTTCAATGAAAGATAAACTTTTCCAAGGAACTCATTGAATTTGGTTCCTGTAAACTTCTTCATCCAGTCGTACTCTACATCTGCCTTGAGTGAAACCAGGATCCTGCCTCTCCACAGCTTCTTTTTGACACCGTTTTGTTCCACTTCAACCTCAGAGGAGTCCCAAAGATGGAAATTGACATAGATCCAGTACTTGATCCATTCGTTGATCTTTTTCCAGCCTCTCATCTCAACCTGGATTTCATTGCCTGCTGCGCTCTGAGTCTTATCCTTATATCGGGTTTCCTCGAAATAATAGTTGTCTCCTTTGATGTGGTTTACAACCATGGTGTAAAGCCTGGGATAATCAAAATTACCTCGCCATTTGATAACAGATTCATCATGGCCTAAAACAGTCACTGTAGGCATACTATCAAATCTGAGAAAATATGTTTATAAAGTTTTTGTTTGAGGACATTTAAAGACCCTTACTTAAAATAAGCAGTCATTCATGGTACAGACGCGTTTTATGTAAAAGCGCTATTCGCCTTCGGCTAATCTGGCCATGACTGCTTATTTCATTATTAGCATTTAGAATTAAATTAAAATCTCACTTGAGTCTGATCACATCAAGATTTCTTGGAGCCATGGTCTCGACCCTTATGGCATTATGGATAGACCTGCTCAAATCAAGGGCTCTACTGTTCTCTCCGTGGACAACAAGCACTTTTTTAGGTCTAGGGCTGCATCTATGTAGGAAATTCATCAATTCTCTTCTGTCTGAGTGGCCTGTTATCTCGATCTTATGTATTTCCATTTTAAGTTCCAGAGCCTCTGTTTTCTGGGCTCCCGTCTGGAAATTGAGCTCTCTTGTACCTTGTTGGATCCTTTTACCCATGCTACCTTCTCCTTGATAACAGGTGAAGACCAGTGAGTTTTTAGGATTATCTCCAAGCTCCTTAAGGTACTCTACAGAAGGACCTCCGACAAGCATTCCTGATGTTGCCAGAATAACACAGGGTCCTTTATCCTCTATTAACTCCTTTCTCTCTTTTGAGCTTCCGACCCTCTTGATATTGTCTGCTAGGAAAGGATTGTTATCCTTGTGGAATATTTGCTGCCTGATAGTTGGATTAAGGAATTCTGGATATGCCGTATGTATGGCTGTTATATCCCAGACCATTCCGTCAATATATATAGGCATCTTTTTCATGGTTCCTTCCCTGATAAGTCTTTCGATAAGAACAATCACTTCCTGTGCTCTACCTGATCCAAGTACAGGCATCAGGATTTTACCTTTTCTCTTTATGGTTGTTGAGATTATATCTGCCAGTATCTGATCCTGTTCCTTGATTGGAGGTAGGACATTATCTTTGCCTCCATATGTGCTTTCGATCATAAGCGTCTCAAGCCGCGGGAAGGTGGTGGCTGCTGGCGACAATAATCCTGTCTTTGCGTATTTCATGTCTCCTGTATAGACAAAGTTATGCAAGCCATTGCCAATATGCAGATGCACCATGGCACTGCCCAGGATATGCCCTGCATTGTATAGCGTGATTCTGACATCAGGGGTTACATCTGTAACCTCTTCGTAATCAAGGGTTATGGTATGTTTTACCATCTCCTTTACATCATCTGTTGAATAAATAGGCTCTTTTCCATTATTCCTTTGGATCTTAATAGCATCAAGCTGGAGCAAGGACATTATATCTCTTGTTGGCGCTGTACAATATACAGGGCCTCTGTAGCCGTACTTGAAAAGATAGGGCACCAGTCCTGTGTGATCAAGATGAGAGTGGGATACTATGACAGCATCCAGTTCATTGATGCTAAATTCAGGTGCTTCAAGAAATGCATATGCATTGGCTTCATTCGCAACATCTATGCCACAGTCCAGGAGCACTCTTGATTCTGGCGTCTGCAATAGGAATGAGGATCTTCCGACCTGTCTTGCGCCTCCAAGGCAGGATAACCTTATCCATTCCTCTTTTTTCTCTCTTAGCCAGCCGTTGTATATCCTGTGGCCGGTCTTGTCCAGGAATTTTCTCCTGTAATCAGAATTTTGGTATAGTACTCCTCGTACATTCTCGATTAGCTGACTCCTGATTGGAGGGGTTCGCCTTACAACAGGCACCCAAAAGGTCTGTTTTCGAATCTCCATTAAATTTTCTCCTCTTTTGCCTATGGCCAATCCTGGTTTTTCAACCTCTATAATGACTATGGCTCTCTGAGGATCAAATATCATGTTGTCGATATTGGCTTCCGCGTCTTTCATTATCTTTTTAATAACAGTCTCAGACTCTTCAATTTCAACACAGATTGTGGGATCAGGTCTTAGCTCAATCCTTTTCTTGATCTTGTTGACTATACTTTTGATTATTCCGCCGTCATCCAAGAAAAATTCCTTGTTTTTAGTATAAAGCACAATATTTGCGCCTTCAAAATTTACATCGCTTATGTTTTCTTCTGGTAAATCCTTTAAGATTTCCTTTATTATGTCTGACAAAAAAATTCACCTATTATACTTCTTATTTAAATTGTTTTTTAAGAATAATTTTTATTCTAGTTTTTGTGTTAAGAGTTTGTGGGCAACATCCTTAATACCATCCTTGTTAATGGCAACAACATCAACACCGCCGCCGCTTGCACTATCTCGCTGGATAGCAGCATTGATACATTTGATGGCAAGGTCAACCCCTTGTTCTTCTGACATATCCTTTTTATAACTGGTTTCAAGCAGGCCGTAGGCCATTACACTTCCGCTGCCTGAGCTTACAAAATCATCAATCTCGCTAATAGAACCGTCAGCAAAGACATCATAGAGATGCACATTCTTGTCGTATCCTGCGAATATGAAATGACTCACACCTGGAATCATGCTCATCTTTCTTATGTTGGAATATACCATTCCTGCTAACAGGTTTGCAGCCTCTTTAACAGTTGTTGTTCTTGCTGTTTTGATCTCTTTGAGTTTTAACTCTGCCCGTATATATTTGATCAATAGCTGGATATCTGATACGGTTCCAGCCATAGTCAAGGCCATTCTGTCGTTTACCTTCTGCACTTTTGCCACTTTTTTATTAGCAATAAAGTGACCTGCAGTGGCCCGCTTATCAGCAGCCAAAACAACACAGTCTTTGCAAACAATACCTACTGTTGTAGTACCGGTTTTTAGCACATTTTCCATTAAGATTCACCTAAATCATTCAGAACAAATTAAGAGTAGTAAGTATGAGGTCATTTAAATAGATTTCGATTTTTGCGAATGAAATGAGTGAAAATCAAAATCTCAAGGAATTTTTTTAATGACAGAGTTTTTGGTTTGTGGAGAGGCGTTAAGAAAGAAATAATTATTACGGCCGCAGCAACATCACCGGCAGGCATGCTTAGAAAAACTTAGTTTTTCTGGCACCCTAGAAATCTAAAAGATTTCTATGGAACCGGTTTTCTACCGAAAACCTTGCCAGGAGACCTGGCATTTGCGCCGATGTTGCTGCCTTTAAAGTTCAGCCATAGCACTGCTTATGTTTTTATCATGCATTCTCAGCGTCAGTATTGCTCACGCTATTATATATAATCAAAAAGAAGAAAAAAATAAAATAAAAAAACTTTATGGTTGTACTGTTCCATAGAATTCCAATGCAAAGTCTTTTTGGAATCCAGCTCCAGCAACAGTTGTGTAGTATTTTCCTTTAATGGTTATCTTGGCCTTATCTCCTGCCACTAAAGTACTTACGCCCTGTTGTGTATCTACAATCAACTCATATGTCTCTCCTGTTGGGAAAGTGAATGTGCTTGCACCATCAATAGCACTGCCATTGATCTCAATAGCTCCTGCTGCTGTGGTCAAGTTTCGATCGGATGAGATTTGCGCTTGTGTCACAATAATGTTCTCACCGAACTGGTTGGTAAGCTTTGCTTTCAATGTCTCTGCGTTATTACTCTGGATTAACATTGCGTCCTTGTAGCAGGTAAAGCCTGTGGTTGTTACACACCTGTCTGGAAGATATTGCTGCGGTCTCAACACTCCGAAGTAGACCAGCGCTCCAATCATAACCAGGATGATAAGGAATGCCCAGCCATATGTAGTTAGAAATTCTAATGCTGCTTGTCCTTTTTTAGCCATACTAACACCTCTTTGGTTTATTTTTCAGTATACTAATGTTACATTTCTCCTCTTTTTAGTATATAAAACTTTCGGTTCAAGGTTTTTTTTTGAACCGAAAGGTAAGGAATTTTTTTAAATGACAGACTTTCAGTTCAAAACTTTTTATCCTGCAAGTGAACCGAAAAGCATATTGAAAACAAACATGAATATTATATATAGGATTTCAGAGGTGATAAGAAATATAGGTATATACTTGATTCCGCCTTTTACATTACCTTTCTCGATGATTGACACTATAGATGCTGAGAACACAGCTATAATACCTAGCGCCAGGGTTGAGAATATCTGGAAATCCCGTTTTTGCAATGTAGCGGCTGATAGTTGGAATGGCATGGCTGGATTGTTGGCTGAAGAGACTGCAATCCTTGTTGTGACAGTGGTTATTATGCTTGTTAACTGGAAAGCCAGGGCAAAGAGCATGGGTGCTATGATGCAAACAATGGCTCCAATGAAGATCATATAGGTCACTGTTGTAGCAGCCATCTCCTGCTTGAGAAGTGATGTTTTCTTAAGGTTTTCAATGACCCTATCAATTACATTTACCACACCTCCTCCGCTTTCAAGCTCTCCAATGATTAGGTTGATCGATCTTCTCAAAATAGGTGAATCATATTTCATTCCAAAGTGCATAAGGGCCTCAGCCACATCATTGCCAGTCATCACCATTTTGGAGACCATAGCTATTTCTTTGGCAAGTATTCCGAATTCAGGTTTGATTGCGCCCCAAAGCGCATTTTCAAATGACATGCCTCCTTTTAGATTGGTAGAAACAAGGGTTAGGTAGTCTGGCAGTCTGTCCTCAAGATCTTTGGTTCGTTGGTATATCTTAATGTTGAGATAAAAATAAAATATTATCATGACCACTGCTATCAGGGCCAGGTTTACAGCCAGCCAGAACAAGAAGGTGATACCTACAACTTTAATAGGTGAAGCATCTATAAGTGAAGGGTATATCTGAAAGATATATACAATAAGGGTTATAATAAGTGTTGCATAGAACAATCCTCCGAAAAACTTGTATGGTACGTTGTCAATACCTGCCTTTAATAAGTATCTTCGTAGGCCAGGCCTTATCTTTTTTGGGATAAAGGCCTTACCAAACTTTTCCATGAATAATAGTTCCATTTTCAGATGTTTACATTAGGTCTTATACTTTTGAATACAGTAATGAACATGAATTCCAGTATGATTAGGAAGAAGAGTACAACCACAAATAGGTTGATGTCCATCTGGATATTAAGGAAACTGCCGATGACTACTAGCAGAGTCATGCCCAGAGATGGCAGCACCACTGCAAACAGCATATAAAACATAGTGACACTGTTTAGTTTCTTGCCATATCTTTGTATCTCTATTAACTGTTCGTGGGATATATGCTCTAGGGTGGCTTCGAGGAATTTTGAGACATCGATTCCTATCTTAAGAGCATTGCTAATCTGGAAAAGGATCTTCCTGAAGTTTCTTGATGGGCTATAGATGGATGCTTTTTCAAGGGCTTCTTCGATAGGTTTTCCAAGCTCGATATCATGTACTATCTCCTTGAAATATTTTGAAGCGACACCATAACTTTTTGATGCATCTACTAAGGAATTCATTAATGGCCTGCCTGAATTAAGCTTGACGAGAAGGAATCTGCCTGCAAAAAGCACTTCCTTGTCAATATCTTTCTTTCTTTTCATAATCTTGGCATCAGCACGTTTCATGAATGCCCAAAAAAAGAGCAGGAAAATACCGATTATCAAGAGAGGTATAAAGATCAGGGGTTTATTGTATCTTAGGAATATGAGAAAGAGCATCACGCCAAAACCTATTGCCGCAATTATTGCGAGCTGGAAATTCATGTCAATATATTTTTCAGGCTTCACATTCATGTGAGCCATGTCAAGTTTCTTCTTAAGATTCGGGAGATTTGACTTGATACGATGACCTATTAGAACCATTTTTATTCTAGGGATAACTTACCCATGTAGTAATCTGCAAATATCCTTCCAACTTCATGGACATCTGTTATTTTCTTTGTCTTTAACCATTCCAGCACAGCGATTTTCTGTTTGATGTCTGCTTCGATTGCATCCCTGGTCATTCCTGTATAAAGCTGGAGCCTTTCAATCATAGTCTCGGATTCATTGATGGGTTCAAGCAAATCTTTGGCCATGTTGAGTTGGAGAAGTATATTTGCATCTCCATTTGGCAGCACTTCTGCGACCTGCAGCGTCCTTCTCTTACCTGTCCTCCTGTTCCTGTTCTGTGCAACAATCAGCGAGATGGATGAGATCATTGGTTTTGGGATCTCGATTGGTGGATTGGTAAGCCTGGTTATAACTTCTGATGCTGTGTTGGCGTGTATGGTTGCATAGACTGAGTGGCCCGTGTGGATAGCCTCTAAAAGCACCTGGGCTTCTTCTTTTCTTCTGATTTCTCCTACTATTATCCTGTCAGGTCTCATTCTCAGGGAATTAACCAGTAAATCAAGCATTGTAATCCCGCCCTTACCTTCTGGGTTAGGAAGTCTTGTCTCCATGGGCACCCAATGAAGATTCTTTGCTAATATCAGCTCCCGGGTGTCTTCTATAGAGACAATCCTTTGGTTGGGCGGGAAGAAATTACTAATCACATTGAGCATAGATGTCTTTCCGGATCCTGTACCTCCTGATATGATGACTGAGAGTTCGTTTTGGATAGCCAGCCATATCAGGGCGGCTCCATAGGTTGATATGGTATCCTCATCCATGAACTTGGTAATGGTCCAGGGATCTGATGCGAATTTTCTTATGGTGATGGTGTTTCCTTTCGTTGATATGGGCAGCAGGGTGGAATTGACTCTGTCTCCTGTGAGCAGATGGGCATCCATAAGCGGATTTAAGTTGGTTATTTCCTTGCCAATATCCCTTCCGATCATAGTGGCATAGTGCCTGATCCTGGCCTCACTCATTATCCTGATGTTGGTTTCAAGCCAGCCGAATTTCCTGTGATATACCCAGACTGGTTCTTTGTGATTATTGATTACTATCTCCTCAAGGTTGATGTCCCTCAATAGGATTTCAATCTTGCCAAGGCCCAAATTCTCCTCGATGAGATAGTTCATCAGCATGTTCATTGTCTTTTCTTCGAGCTTGGGGAAATACTTGGATAATAATCTTCTGATCTGGTTTCTGAACCTGTCTTTTATGTCTATTGACTTGTTCTCTTCAAGCCTTTCTATCTCTTCAAAGGCAATCTTTGAGACAAACTCTTCTCTGATTTTTTCAAGAATTATCTTGGTGGTATCTGATATATTGGTGATAGATACAAGATAAATTGGTACTGGCTTATCTTCTTTGCTTAGAATCTTGATCTCTATGACTACGTCATTCATATTGAGTAGGTATTTATCAAGAACATCTGTATCTATCATATCCTTCTCGGATTTCATACAGTTACCTCTTTTTGAACATCTTCCTGGAAACCATCCAGTGTTTTCTTGGCTTTCTTGTATTTCCTTTCAAGCTGCTTGTTTTGCTTGAGCTCATGAACCATTTGCGCCTGGTTAGCCAGGATGTCAAGAATATGTTTTTTCTCATCATTTAGCACACCTGGAAGCTTGTTTACCATCTGCTTGGCTTCCAATATCTGTAGGGTTGCTTCATGAGTCTTACCCCGTCTGATAGTCCCATTAATATCCTGCATGAGCCTTCTGACCTTGATTGCAGACATTATGTACTGTTTTTCTTTTTTTTGTTGTGCCTGTTGTTTAGCTTCATATTCTGCCTTCTTTTTTTCTTTTTCCCAGACAGCCTGCTTTTTCTGAAGCTCCTTGAAGATGTCAATTAGTTTCTTGTAGTATAATTGGCGATTTTGAGTAGTATAATCCTGGACATTCTTAGTGAAAAGATTTTTTAATTCATGATACTCTTGCTTGGCATCTTCAAGCTTATTGTCATAGATGTGACAGTTGACCTGTGCCATCTTTTGTTCTGTTAATTCATCGATGTTTTCTTTTGTGATCTTGACAGTTGGTTCTTCTGGCGGTTCAGGGACTTCTGATTGAGGAGTAGGGGCTTCTTCAAGTACATCTTCTTTAGGTGGAAGCTGTGGTGCTTCTTTAACAGGTTTTGGGATTTCTGTTTTTTTCTTTTGTTCTTTTGTTTTCTTTTCAGTATCAAGCATAGTCTTAAATAAGCCTTTGATCTTATTGTTTATCATCTTGCTTTCTTCTTTGCTGAAGCATTCAACATTCTTGTCAAAAAGGGATTTTGATTCGTTTATCTCTTTTCGTGATACCTCAGTCTCATTATTGTTCAGCAAGGTTTCAGCATTGTTGAGTTTGTTGATTAGAACAGGCCTTATTGTATTCCTTTGCTCATCCTTAGCAGATACCGCTTCCTCTGCTATATTGATTTGAGGTTCTGGTGGTTGAGATTGCACTAGTTCGGGCAGGTTCTGTTTCTGAGGTTGAATGGGAACTTGTTGAACGGATGGTTCAGGAGCAGGCGGTGGCGGTTGAGCAGTTGCTTCATGATGAGTGAGAGAGGGCGGTGGTAAAGGTACATCCGTATCTTCTTCACTTATGATGGCGTCTTTAAGTTTCTGTAGGTCATCCCCGGGTTGTTTAGGAAGTTCTACTTCCTTAACTTCAGCAGATTCTTTTGCTGCAATTGCTGTTGGTGGTGTTTCTGGTGTTCTCCTCAACTGCTGCTCTAGTCTGGCGTTCCTGATAGGTTTGATCTGGATTGGTGCACTATCAATTCTTTTTATCTTAGTGAACTCTTTTTGAAGTATCAGCAGGATTTGTGATTTTTCTTTTTCAGGGAAATGGGCTGGAAGGTTTTCCACTATTTTCTGCAGTTGCACCCATTTTGCCAATGCATTTTCTTTTTCACTATTGGCTATAGATTTTTCAAGCTCTGCATAGACTGTTTTTATTTGTATCTCGGCCTGTTTGACAACACCTTCTTTTTTCTTGGCTCTTGTTTCCTTGCTTGTTTCAATCTCTTTTTTCTTAAGGTTTTCAGACTTCTTTATCTGGTAGTACATGGCTATTAGATCATTGAATATCTCTTCCTTCTCTTCAACACCTGTTTTCTTAAGTCCTGAGAACATGGCTTTGGTCTTTTTGTAAAGAATCATGGCTTCTTTTAGCTTGCCATTTTGCAATAGTTGATTGACATTTTGTAAAGACAGCAGAATATCATTCTTGAGCTTGATTTCCCCACTCTCCAATGCACTGGATTCAATAGTCTTGGTCAGGTCTTTTTTCTCACTGAAAAATCCTTCCTCTTCGAGATCCTTCAATTCATCTATAAGTGTCTTTTCCTTCTCTATCTTATTGACGTGATGGTTGATTTTCTTATGAAGCTCTTGAAGAATGTGATGTGCCCGCTTTTTTTTCAGAGTGCTGTCCGGCATATTCTCATAATCCCTTTTCATCTCATCAAAGATCTTCTTGGCAGAATAGAGATCGTTCTTTTCTAAGGCAAGTTCCATTTCTTTTGCATAATCTTTCTTGATGTCAAAGATGCTGAGCTCCTCCTCTCTCAATGTGATTTCTATCTTTTCTTTTCTCTGTTCAGCTATCTCATCAAGAAATTCTACCATGTCCTTTTCAAGAAATGCTCCTAGTTCCATTTTATTGATTCATATTCAATGCTCTTTCTTTGTATCTTTTCCAAAGTCCTTCAGGATCCATCAAGGATCTTTTTTTAGCTTCTTGTATGAAAAAGGTCTTTTTTCGTTCCAGTATCCTAAATACATGGGTTTTCCAGAAGTAATTGACACTTTGTTCAGGAATCTGGTTGTTGGACGCCCTTTTGCTGAATTCTTCTTTGAATGCATTCAGCGAAAGTTCATCCTCTTCGCTGATCTCTGATCCGTCTTTTCGCTCTTGTGTGTTTAAGTAGATATACGGCTTTGTGAACTTATATTCTACGCCTATGATTTTTTCCTCTACAAGGAAATCTACCCAAGTCTGTACAACAGAAGCAGTAATCTTAAGCTCTTTGGCAGCATCTGTTATAGATATTCTTGATGTTTTTTTTAGAAGTGCCAATAGTTCATCTACTCCTGTTTCTATGACTTCCTCACCCATTAATTTCTTATTCTGTTAGAGTGTATATAAAATTTGTTTATTATTTTAAAGTGGTTATGGGCAGATAGAACTTGCGTTATGGGTTATGTTGTAGCTTTCCAGATGTTCAAAATCAATCTTGAACTCAGCTGGTATGTTGGGTATGTCGAGTGTGTAAATATAGGTGTAATTGTCTCCTGAGCAGTTGAACTGCTCATTGTCAGGAAGGATATCTTTCCAGAATAGGTAATCAACATAGCTTCTATTAGTGTCATTATTTATGCTTGCAGGAAGCTGGTCTGGATGGATTAATCTCTCAAAACCGCAGCATTCTGATGGAATTATCTGGTTTTGCATCCTGTTCCAGAAGCTGGGTGCCTTTTCACTCTTGTAATAGATGTCGCTTTGATATAAGCTGAGAAACTGGGATGTGTTGCCTATGCTTCCATAGTATTGATTGATACTGTGTCTGGCTGATCCATTGGGAGATATAATGAATTCCAATGGTTCGGTAAGACCATAAACATCAATATATGTTACTATGCGGCTTGTCCTGTTCCATTCTGATTCAAGTTTTGAATCATTGAGGATATAGTTGATCTTCATGGTGATCTTCAGCTCGAACGCATCCTCATCCTCTATTGTAATATTATGGGGTTTTTGATAGGTCATATTGACATTGAATTCCTGACTTGTGATATTCTTGATCTTTTCAAGCAAATATCTTAATGTGTTATTTTCCATTAAAGGCAGGATGAGGTTGGTCTGGCTTCCGTTGATAGTGACATTATGTAATGTTCCGTTCCAGAGCGCTTCCTCAAACCGGTGTCTCGGATCTGTAAAAAAACCCGTTTGGTTCTGAGCCCAGGTCATTGATTCCAGTGCCCTGTAACCTGAGATATAGAGCGCTCTTGGAAGATAGTAGTCATTGACATCAAGCATGAGGAAATTCAGGCTTTCTAATGCGCTTTTGATGACCACAATCTCATCATCAACTTTTGGCTCAAACTCATAAGAGAAAAAGGTCACCAATACTATGGACATGACCAAAGATAATAGGGTGAAAAAGACGCCTTTCTTGTTCATCTCCATACCACCGTCCTTACAACATAGGGGCCCATCTTTTCAGTCAGGTTGATATTGCCCAGCATGATCCTCTTTTTTGGGATGATTTCAAAAGAATCCTGATATTTTATCTTGCTTCTGTTATATAGCATATAGTTTTGAGTGCTATCGCTTAGGTTAATTATCTCAACCCTATAGGAGAACTGTTCTGGCACCAGTTCTTCAGTGATATTCTTGGTAAGGTTGCGCATCTCTGTGGTCATGTTAAGAGCATACAATGCACATATCTCCTCTAATAATGTGAAGTCATCTCTTGTGAAGACAGAAGAGTTTAGTTTCAGGGTTGCTAGGTAAGCGTTTGTACTGTCTTCGACTGTTGTTGTCAGTAGATATCTGAAGAGGTCATTGCCGATCTTTTCAGTCTGTGTTGTTGGAAATCTGACAGTCTGGATTGAGTATATGATGTATATTGTAGAGAATAAAACCATGCCCGCTATAAATACATCTATAGTAAAAAAATAGCCTCTTTTTTTCATCTTAATCCCAAGTTAGTATGACAAGACGTACAGCCCTCTTGTACCCGTCCTTATTAAGCCTGACAATCCTTGTGAACTTAGCCATGTTCTTAATGCTGGCATTGTTGAACTTGATTTTTGATCCTTCTTCTTCAGGGGGTGGCTGGATTATTGTTTCTAGCTGGTTGCAGCAGATAAGCTTGGTGGTTGAGTTGTATGTATATGACAATCCCGGACTTCTTCCTTCACAAAGATTCATTACTTGACTATCTCTGAAAAGGCAGCCATTGGTGCCATTGCAGCTTGCTGAACAAAGCGCTGTTGAACTTTTACCCTGAAGTATTTTGGTGCATTCTTGGGTGCAGGTGACGGATGTGGTTTGACAGTCATTATCATTTATGTCTATCTGACCATCGCAATCATTGTCAATGCCATCGTTGCAAGCATCGTAGATTTGTGTTTGTCCAGGTGGTAAAGAGTGATCATAAATATTAAAGAAATCCTCACCCCTTGATGTGACAGTTGTGTTGTAGCATCTTGGTGGATATATCTGGCTTCCATTCTGATATCTCAAGGTTGCATCTCCAGGATTTGACTGCCAATAGCAGCGGTTAGTATCTGCACAGCATCCATATCCAGATGCGCCTTGTGCATGTCGTACTGGGAATTCATTTAGATCGTCTCCGCAGCAGAAAGCACCATAGTTGCCGCTGCCTGGAGATGTATAAACATCTCTGCAAGGAAATGGAAAATTGGTCTGCCACCCACTTTCACAGGTTGAGTTGCCTGGAATCCAGGTTTTACCTGTAGATTGACATGCTGTGATATTTTCATCGGGGTCGGTCCAGAGACCATTGATGCAGACCTCGAGGTCATCACTAGGATCAATATAATCATCTGCTTGAGAGGTATAGTTCTTGATGTTTATCCTGGATGTTAGCTGGCTTAGGCAATAATTATGGTCTATGGTATTATAGGTTGGACCATAATATGTATCTGGTGCAACACAGTCAGTTGATTCATTGCAGCAGGTTGGCCTGAAGATATTCCTGCCTTGACACATATAACTATTGCAGAATTGATCAAAGATCGGATATTCCTCGGGGTCGTCCCCGCAGCAGAATTCTGTTACTGTTGTACAGTCTGAACCTGTAATGCATGATGTAGCGGTATTGCATGCTGCCTGATGGTTTTGGAAGTCCTTTTCGCAAAAGCCAGTGTAGAACCAGTGGTC
>CAZYIM010000043.1:0-18165 GCA_964647565.1 uncultured Methanosarcinales archaeon | reverse complement strand
GCAGATAATGCATGCTTTGGAAACTGTTCATGTGAAGACAACCAACCAACATGCGAGCCTCCACAAGCAGACCCTATTTGTGTAGCAGGCGAATGTGATGCACAATGTGATAGTGACGATGATTGTGGACCAACAGAATGTTCAGAACAATTTGATGACTATTGCGTCGATTACATGGTTGCAGATTATAATGGCAATGATGTATTTGATTCAATCATAATTAACAATTCAGCTGAAAATTTCTGCTTGGGAGATTGTTTGTGTGAAGAGAACCCAACTGAGTGCGTACCTCCTCAACCAGATCTGAAATGTATCCTGGGTGAGTGTGATGCACAATGTGATTCAGATGATGATTGTGGACCAACAGAATGTTCAGAACAATTCGACGATTACTGTGTTGACCTTAAGATGGTCGATTATAATGGTAATGATGTGTTTGATTTCATAACTGTGACTGATTCGGTTGAGAATGCATGTCTTGGCGATTGTCTGTGTGAAGAGAATCAGCCTGAATGCCTTGCACCACCAGCAGATCCTGAATGTGTTTTAGGAGAGTGTGGTGCTGAATGTGTAGTTGATGCAGATTGTGATGATCAGAACATATATACAACAGATATCTGTCTTAATAGCTGCGCATGCAGTTACGATGATCTTCCTCATTGCGGAGATGGAATAGTAAACCTTCCTGAAGAAGAATGCGATGGTACCGACGGAGTGCCTGCAGGCTTTATCTGCCTTGACAATTGCACGTTATATGATATTCCTGTATGTGAAAATCTGACCTATTATGACCCAGTCTTCTGGGATAATATGACCTGGTTAGATACAGCCTCGCAGATAGCTATACTAAATATCTCTGGAGAAGATGTTTGTGCAAACCTGTCCAACACTTTTTTCCAGAACCACTGGTTTGAAGTAGATGATTTCTACTGCCAGAATAGGGCTAATTGTGACACCTTCACAACAAACGATTACACAGATCCTAGCTGGATTACCTATGATGGGCCATTTCCACCTGGAAATGAATCTTGTCATGTAATAGAACATTTCTCAACGGATATAACATGAGCTAAAACAGATATCAAGTGGGATTGTTTCTATGTTGATAAGACACCGCCAGTGACGACCAAAGAGTATGGGCAGCCAGTAATATTCTTTGATCCAACAAGCGGTTATCCAAAATGGATAGGTCCATTCACAGAGATCTATCTTACAACTTTTGACCCGTTACCACATCCATCGGGAGTAAAAGAGACCCAATATAGGGTTACACTTGTTGATGACATCTTCTGTGAGGATGCACCAGCAGAATGTGAGAATGCTCAAGGATCAGGAGATTGGACTGTTTTGGAAGGCCAATCATTTTTAATAGACGAAGATTCATGTCATTTGATTGAATACTACAGTGTTGACAATGTAGATAAGGTTGAAGACGTCAAAAAGCAATGTGTCTATGTAGATGCACTCGGACCGGAACCTGTAAAGACTGTAGGAGAACCAAAAGCAGTTTGGGATGGAACTGATGCTCACTTCTATGACCTTGCCGAGAGATGCTGGGCAGAAGAAGATGGCATTGATTGTTATAGAGTAACTATGACAACACCTCTAAACTTATCTTGTGTAGATCCAGATCCTCATCCTGTTGGCTTGAAGAGACTGTGCTTCAATGTTGAATTGGACGCAGAAGATTATACAGAAGATTATTGTTCATATTACGGCGGCAATTACAACGCAACTGGAGACGGTTACTGTTGTGCTGATGGCGAAATCACTAATTTCCTATTCAAGGAAGAAAGTGAACACAACCTCAAATATTACTGTGAAGATCTAGTAGGAAACAAGGGACCAATAGATGATGAGAAATTTAAGGTAGGAGGTACCTCCTTTGAGATCCATCTCTATAAGAAATGGAACCTAATATCCGTACCTTTCATCCTATTGGATGACAATCCAGATTCAGTCTTTGGACATCTTGAAGGTTTGGAATCAATCTGGACCTATGACTCTGAGACAGGAGAATGGCTATCATGGTTCCCTGGAAACGAGACAGAAGATTCACTTACTCAAGTATTGCCAGGTTGGGGATACTGGGCATTTGAACTCTTAGATCATGAGGTATTGACCATTGGAGGAAATCTTTTGAAACAAGGTCCTGAACTGCCACCTTCCAAAGTACTTATGCCTGGTTGGAACCTGATCGGCTACTATGGAACTGGATGGCAGGACTATCCTGTAACAGATGACTATAACTTCATTTGTGAAGCACCATTTGATCCAGACGCTCCATTTGTCTATGGAGACAGTGTTTATTGTGCTCTAGGCACTTTGATTGATACGACAATCGGAACACCTAAATGGAGTGCATTGTGGAGCTTTGTCAACTGTGGAGATCATCATCCAGAATGGATAGGCTTAGGTATATGCCCTGACAGCGGAGAGATTCTCTCAGACAGGATGTTTGCAGGAAGAGGTTATTGGGTAGAGGTTGATGCAGAAGAGATCTATACTCCTGCAACTGGTGTTTGCACATTTGAAGGAGATATCTATTGTGCGCCTCCACTGCCGCCTTAGAACTAAATTTCTTTAATTATTTTTTTTAATATTTTTTCTTTTAAGATAGAGCCAGGAATATCTGTATTCTCTGGCTGAGCTTCGAGGATAGGACTTCCTTTATGCGAAAATTTATCAAGAATGATCTTTTCCATCATCGAGGGTTTGGTATTTAGATAACCTCTGCTTTTCATCTTTGTGGATTGTGCCTTACGATCGTGAACCATAGTGGAGATCTTGTGATATGAAACTAGCTTAGGTAGGTCGTCATGGATAACTGAAAGCCTTGAGAACAGCATATCTGCACAGAATTCTGGATCATTATCATATCCGAATGTGTTTAATACGATTCCACCTGGAATAGCCAGAAAGCCTCTTTTTAATAAGTTCTCCATGGCAATGAATCCATGATCACAATACTCCTCTTTGACACCAGTAAACCTGTTAAAGCTGGAAAACATCACGTCCTTTAAGGAAACATAGAAGTTCAACACATCCTGCAGGCCTTCAAGCGCATCCAAATAGGCTGGATCCTGTGCGATCTGAAAGCCGTTTGTGTCAAGACCAATTCTAACGCCTGTATACTTAGCAAGCTCTCCTAGACGCTTAATTCCGCCTCTGTACAGGGTTGTTTCGCCTCCTGTAAATGCTAGAATCTTATTTTCAAGTTTATCTGCTTTATTTCTCAGATACGGATAGATATCATCTACTTTGTGTAAACTACTGCCCTTAAAAGAATTTACGAATCCAGAGGTTTTCTTAATTATGAATTCAGAATCCAGGTGACCGTTCAATGCATCATCTGCAACCCAGCAATGGGCGCAACGATAGTTGCAGCCAACCACATCACTTACATAGACTGGGCCCCAATGGGGATCTTCTTTTAGATATCTGCCAATGTTATACAAAGCAATTACTGGATCATCAATGAACTGCTCTTTAGTTTCATAGATTCTATTAACAACCACCTGTCCTAAACGGGCAGGATCTATATTCGGTATGCCCATGAGATGCAGAAATTAAATTAAATATATAAATATAATTAAAAAAGCAGCAACATCATTGACGGGCAGAACGGTTTTTCTTCGAAAAACCTTGGAAGGAAACCTTCCATCTGCGTCAATGTTGCAGCTTTGTTAGTCTGTTATCTCCTTGTTCTCCTTTAGGATATGTTTCTTATGATGGAACAGGCTTTCTATAAACCAATACATGGAAAAGAGTTCAAATGCAAAAGGACCATAACCAAAATAACCTAGAAGCGGCATCTCAAACACCTTCCAAATACCGACATAAGGAATGTTATATATCCATTTGGGTACTGCATAGAAATTCCAGAATTCAAATAAGATGCCGCAAATAATACCTCCCAGGAATAGGATGACCGGGATTCTTAGCTTGCCGTTGGCAATGAACCTGATCAAAGAGGGTTGGTTATGTAGATAGTTGATCGGATCAAGTATGAGGAAAAAGCCTAGCCAGACAGTGAAGAATGCTTCTTTTGGGAAGATGAATGGCAATATTGTGAAGATTACGCCTAAGATAATAAGGCTGTATAAGGCCTCTTTGGTGATCTTATGGTGTTTTTTAAGATGAAGATGGTTGAATATCTTTAAACAGTTCAATAAGTCTGCTGTCTCAAAGATAGCGGGCATGATTATCAGGAAATCAACAGCATGGATAATCCAAGAGAAGTCTGAATAGATCCAGTTTTGGGTATAGAGGTTGTATATCTCGAAAATAGCCCAGAAAACTACAGATAAAAGGCAGATCCAAATAAATCTCTTGGAATGAGATGCTATCAAGGATTCTTTCTTTAATTTAAAGACAATAGCATCAACAACAAAGATATAGCCAAGCCATATTATCGGTATGTACCAGTCTGCAAAAGGCTGTATCTTAAAGATAAAGTTAAGCTGGGCAAATAATAGCAGAAAGATGCCTATAAAACCATACTTGCGAAACATAAACTAATTTTTTGTAAATGTGGTTTTTATATTTTTTTATTTTGGGGCACTATTCAGAAAGGAAGATTTTTCCTGCCTAGCGTAGCCAAGTGTTCAGGATCTGATTAAAATAGAATCGGTTTACAATCGATAACATAAGGGGTGCGAAGTGCAGAAAAATTTTCTGCGTAAGCATTCGGAATAGAGCCTATTTTGGTAACAAGTCTATTAATGCATGACCAACTATAGAAAAAATAATTCCACCCAAAATAAGACTCGTATTATAACCTAATTCTACTTTATTATGGAATTTATCCATTAACATATCTTTTCTAAATTCATAATCATCAACTTTTCCCTGATTTAGCAGTTCAGCTAATCCCCACGCCCTATCAACAATTTTTTGACTCTTTATTTGATTATTGAGGAAATACCTAACCTCTGTTGGATGAAAATTTCCGTTTAGGATATTTTTATCTTCACCGGGTTTCCAAGCTTTCATAAATTCAGCCTGGAATCCAGACATTTTTTCTGTATAGCTGTACCCAGGATGTTTGTGCTCTTCCTTGAGCCTGATTTCAACATAAGCAGGTAATTGTTTTGACCATCTCGCTTCCACAGGATAGTTGAATCTTCTAATATGAGCAATAGAATTATCTTTAGGAACTGGTTTGATTTTTAATTTCCTTAGAATTTGTCTATGAAATTTTTTTATACCTTTACCAACTAAAATGTAAGTAGGGATAGTTGAAGGACATCCTAATTCGATACCATTTTGAATATCAGGAAATTTAGACGTGATGTTACCTTCCCATACTAAATTTTTCTTTGTATTCATTTCAGAAGTGATCATTTGAACATATGCATCACCAATATCATCAGCATGGGAGATACCAAAGATAGAGTATTTCACTTTATCAATCACAACATCCAAAGATTGTATTTTATTTGGTACAGGCAGTTCACAAGCCATATGATAAAGCCTATTTTTTTCTAAAGCCCAATCACGTTTAAGGATTGCCAGAAACTCATTTCTGTTTTTGGGTGTATATCTTTTATCCTGATAGATTTCCATAAGAGCGCTAATAGTGTCTACACTCAAGATTTCATCATAGGATACGATTGCTTTTTCGGGCATAAGAAACAAAGAAATATAAAATATTAATAAATCTTACGATAGTTATTACTATAAAGTTAAGAAAATAGAAAAATTATTTCTTGTCTTCAGCAGCGTCTTCATCCCTACGGATGACCTTAACAGAATCCATCTTCATGGTCATAGGGATTGGTACAGCAGCCTCGAGAAGCTCGACAACGACCTCTTCTTTGCCCTTATCGATTCTTGTGATCTTGCATTTTTCACGCTTGAAAGGTCCTGATATGATCTCGGCAATATCATTTTTCTTGATATTGACATCTCTCTTGACCTGCTCCAACATGTGCTCGATTTCAGAATATTCAATTTCATTAGGAAGAACGCCTCTTGCATATGGCACGCCAAATGCTGCTTGCTCTGCATCAGATCGAGTTTCTGCTTCAAGAAATATATAACCTCTCATTCCATGAGGCCTAATAACTGCATAAACTTTCAGTTTTTTTCTTGCTGCATTGCTAAAGACAAAGCTCATTACCTGGTCTTCCCTGTTAGCAGTGGTTCTGAGTGCGAAAATCTTAGTATTAAATTCAGTTTCATCTTCTTTGACTTCTTCGACTTCTTCCTCTTTGACAGGCATAGGTCCCAAAACCGTAGTTTTGATCTTTTTATCACCTGATAGATTAGGAGGTGCAGATTCTTTTTTCTCGCTACCATCAGCAATCCTTACAGGCTCTTCTTCACTTATTGATGGCTTATCGGGCATAGCAAGTGGACCTGCATTGGCAGTAGGACCCACGTCTTCTAAAATCTCTTCTGTAACATCTTTGGCTTCATCAGTCGTTGCTTCTGCTTCAGCTTCTTCCTTAGTTTCTTCTTCTGCAGGCTCTTCTTTGGTTTCTTCTTCTGCAGGAGATGTTTCTTCTTCAACAGCTTCTTCTTTCTCTGCTTCAGGAGTCTCTTCAACAGTTTCTTGACTAGTTTGATCTTCACTAACTTCCTTAGGCTCTTGTGGAGCCTCTTGGACCTCATCTTGCATTTCCGCTTCTTGTTTTTTATCACTCATTTTATATCAGTACTTGTCTAAGTATGTTTAAAATAAAGCCAATCATTCCAATTACTGCAATTCCAAGACCTGATGCCTTCACAATGGTCTTGTATTCTTCCTTATCCGGCCTTTTTGTAATCCTTAAAACCCTTACACATTCTTCATATTTTTCTCTTATTCTCATGGTCAATTCACTTTGTTTGTTCTCAGCCTCGTTTTTGTTTCACAAAATCGAGACAATTAATCAAGGAATTCGATTCCTAGTTCGTTTTCAAATTCTTTTTTCTTTTCAACTGATGCTTTAGGCCCTCCACCAATTATTTGAGAGCTTTTAACACCTGTAACTATCAATAAAGTTCTTAGGGTGCCTTCGAGATCCTCGCTGATCTGGGCTCCCCAAATGATCCTTGCATCTTCATCAAGCTTGACAGAGACCTCTTCAACCACTTTTTTGGCTTCATTCAGAGTCATGTCATTACCTCCTGTGATATTAATGAGAGCACCGTTTGCACCGCCCACATCAACATCCAATAAAGGATTATTTAGTGCTTTTTCAACAGCTTCAGCAGCCCTGTTCTCGCTGTCACTTTCTCCAACACCAATAAGAGCTACTCCGCCATTACCCATGACTGCCCTAATATCTGCAAAATCCAGGTTCACAAGGCCTGCTCTGGTCACCAGCTCTGCAATTCCTTTAACAGCATTGGTCAGGATCTCATCTGCAACCTTAAAAGCTGTATGTAACGGTAGATCAGGAGCCAATTCTAAAAGCTTATCATTGGGTATGACAATCAAAGTGTCAACATTCCTTTCGAGCTTCTCTAAGCCCATGATTGCGTTCTCATAACGTCTGTGACCCTCCATTGCAAATGGTAGAGTTACTATACCGACTGTCAAAGCGCCCATTTTCCTTGAAACTTCAGCGATTATAGGCACACTTCCAGTTCCAGTTCCGCCTCCAAGACCACATGTTATGAATACCATATCTGCACCGCCAAG
Organism: uncultured Methanosarcinales archaeon; assembly: GCA_964647565.1. Lineage (GTDB taxonomy): Archaea > Nanobdellota > Nanobdellia > Woesearchaeales > CAZYIM01 > CAZYIM01. Next base: position 10,532 of record CAZYIM010000043.1, on the reverse strand, counting down.
AGCATCTTTAACTTCATGTTCGCTCTCTCGTGCAGCTTCTTCACCAACTTTGGGAATTGATCCGGCTCCAAGGCCTCTGGTAAGATCCTTACCCATCAGTATCTTCTTATCTGCGGATGTATATAATAGATCTTGAGCATCAGTGTTTACAGCAACTGTTTCAGCGCCGACTATACCTACCTCTGTAATTCGGTTAATGGTATTATTACCACCACCGCCAGCTCCAACAACCTTTATCTTTGCCCTTTGTTTTGAAAGTATTTCTTCCAATTCCTCGTCAATAAGGCTTTTCTTCTTTGGATTATCTGTTATGTTCACTTCTTTGTTTGTGTTTTCTTCTGCGTTTTTTATAATGGAGTCCAACTTAACACCTCCCCAGTGGAAAATTAATTCTATTAAACTGGCAAAGCAAGTATTTAAATTTATTGTTTTGATTTAAATTCAATTTCTTTTAATCCTATACTTTCCTCAGCCTCTTTTATAAACAGATCCTCAAGGGTCTTATCAAGATCTTTATTAAGAGTAATTACAGCCTTCTTTTCAGCAATAGTTACTTCTTCAAAACCAATATCACTGAGTTCTAGTAAGGCTTCAATCTTTTCTTTATCGTCTGTAACTATCCTCTTGACATCTATATCATAAATAAGCTCTCTTCCAGAGAGTGGATGATTGAAATCAACTATGACCCTGCCACCGCTTACACTTCGTACTACACCCATGGAGTTGTCGACATTAATCTCTAGTCCAACAAAAGGGGTTATTCCCTGTTGCTTAAAGATCTTCATGGGCACTAATTTCAATAATTGAGCAGACTTCTTGCCAAAGGCATCTTCCGGCTCTAACTCAAAAGAGTGCTTTCCGACGTCTTTGCCTTCAAGCCGTTTGTCAAGCCCGGGCAAAAGCTGTGCTTTTCCTATGCATACAATGACTGGACCAAACTTGGCGTTTGCAGTGGTAAGATTGTTTTCCTTTGCTACAGATTCCGCGGTAGTATCAAAGATAATATCCCCGTCTTTCAGTCTGCCGGTATAGTCAATTTCTACATAATCGTTTAGCTTTATTTTCTTGGTTTCCAATTTAATTCCTCGTAAAAATTATGAAGAACACTTAATAAAAGAAACGACGAGGTGTTTTTATACTTTTCGGTCTAATTTATTTATCTACAAAGAGCAGATGCTTCTCATGGCCTGTGAGCTCCTCAAGGATTCTCTTGACGATAACCTTTTCAGGATCTGGCATCAATTTGACTCTTTTTTTCAAGTCATCAAAACTAGAGAAAGGATTGACTCTTCGCTCTTCTACTATTTCCCACATGTGTTTTTTGCCAACTCCTGGCAGAAGCTCAATAACATGCATCCTCGTACTTAATGGTTGTGCATTATTAAAAAATTCAACAAACTGTTTCTCATGTTTCTTAACTAATTCTACAATAACATGTTGAAGCTCAGATTTAGCTGTGTGTGTAAGCTTATTTACATCTATCTTACCATTTATATGGTGTATTTTATCTCGCTTTGCATCTCCAATATAAACCTCTTCATAAGGTTGAAGAAAAACGCCCTTTTTTGGAACAAGTTCCAGGAGAGTGAAATTCTCTTTCCCAATAGCTTGAACAATTGCAGTCTTCATGTGAATTGGCCTTTTATCAAACGGATAGCCGTTCGGTAAGAAGTCTAAGACTATAGCTTCATCTTCCTTTTTCTTTGGATACATGTCACTCCCCCAACTAACATATAACCACACAATTTATAAATCTTTCGCAAGGCTTTATAAATGAGATTTATAAGAAAGCTTTAAATAGGACTTCAGGGTAATAGGCTATAAAATGTTAAAAACACCAATAATCATAATAAATTTCAAAACCTATAAGCAATCAACAGGAAAAAACGCAGATATATTGGCTGATATTTGTGATAGAGTGGCCAGAGAAAGTGGTAAAAATATTGCAATTGCTGTACAAGAACTAGACCTTTATAGGATAAGCAAAAAATTTTCAATACCTGTACTTTCAGAGCATATGGATCCGATTGATTATGGAGCACATACCGGCCACATATTGCCCCAAGCACTCAAGGATAATGGAGCTGCAGGCTGCATCTTAAATCATTCTGAAGACCGCTTTGACCTTGAAAAAATAGAAAACAGTATTGAGAGAGCCAATGAAACTAAGCTAATCGAGGTGGTTTGCGCCAATAATGCAAGAACTGCAAGAGCGATTGCTTCATTTCATCCTGATTTTATTGCTGTTGAACCTCCTGAACTGATAGGGGGAGATATTTCTGTAAGCACAGCTAAACCAGAGATAATAAAGGACACTGTCGATAAGGTACGCCAGGTTGATCCGAACATAAAGGTACTTTGCGGTGCAGGAGTGAATACTAAAGAAGATATTTCAAAAGCCCTTGAATTAGGGGCAAAAGGAGTTCTTCTTGCATCAGGCGTTGTTAAGGCCAAAGATCCAGAAAAAGTGCTCAGAGAGCTTGTAAAAGCCCTCTAAATAACAACCACATATAGCTTCTCAAGGGTTGAGTACATATTTTCTAATGAGGAAGGATTATAATTCTGAAATGTCATAAGCATTCCACCTCCAAATGTACATTGCGGTTTAGGAATCGGCAAGACTACTCCAGTTTCATTATAGCAAACTACAACATCAAAAACATACTGTCCCTTATCAGCCTCTTTTGGAACATATACTCTTATAGGTACAAATAATTGTTCGTTATTCTTGATAACATATCCCTTATCTTTTGCATAAAACGGCCAATCATCAACTGAAGCATCATTATTGGGTATCTTTTTGTATCGGACCATAACAGTGAAATTCTTTTGTCTACCAACCTTATTGGTTATGCCCAAGCTCCACTGGCCATACTTTTTCCTTGGCACAGTCACAGAAGTAGTTGGATAGATAGCAACACTATCACCTGCATTCATAGCATTCTTAAGAAGATCAACAGTCTGAGAATTTACATCACCCATTGTCCGCTGTACATTAACAAAAAGCTTATAGAAAATGCCTATTCCGCCAGCAAAGACCACTATGCAGAGGATCAATACCACTACAAAATTGATTGACAGTTGAAAACCCTTTTTTGACTTCACTTTGAAGAACTATGAATTCACTACTATATAAAATTTTTCAAGAAAAAAATTAAATCAACTTTATTTGGCGCTCGCATGATATATTATTATAGATTAATTATCCGATTCTATATTTATAGAATACATTCTTAAGGCCCGCTTGGCTAAAAATAAAGTTAAAGAAAATAAAAAATTATACTTTCATGAAGTTGAATTCCCTGACTAATATAGCTGAGAACAGCAGCATTATGATAATACCTGCAGCCATTATCGCCAAACTAAACCAGATATTGGCAGCTGTGATCATCTTATAAAAACCAAACGCCAAGATGATTACTCCAAGCCATAGGAACTTATCCATGACTAATTTCATTATCTGGAACTCTTCATCCTTGGTTAAGTGTCTTTTATTGTTTACCATTATTATCACCTTATTTTACGTCTACAAAGACAGATTCTGATTCAACAAAAGGTCCTTTGGGTCCTGTTGAAGCATGGTCATATGCCTTTATACCCACAGTGCATACTTTTGTACCACGGACAGTACCATTATCTTGCATTATGGCTCTAAATGATTTTGCAGTCCCTTTTTCAACATATAAATAACCTTTTTTAAAGCCCATTTTTGCACAATCCGAACCCGCAGAATTATCAATTTCAGGTGTATAGTTCCCTGAATCATGCAGATTATAAAAGCTAAAGGTTAGCTTATTCTCTTTACTGGCGCTTATCGACAACTCTTCTGGGATCTTAAATGGATCTTGTTCTGTTGCAGGATTCTTAATATCCTCTTCCTTGACAACCTCGACGAACTTGTCCTGGGCAGTTCCTAACAGGGTCTTGATGAACGTCAATCCTAATCCAAGGACCACCATCGCCATTACAAGAACAACTATAGCGTTAATGCTTAGATTTAGAGAAGCTTTTTTGTTAAATCTCATATAATACACCTCTTCTTTTTTAATATACCAACTATGATAATCTCCTTTTTAACTTTACTAGTATTTAAAAGTTTCTATAGAATCAAGCTAAAAGGATTCTAAAAGACAAAAGAGAATGGGATGTTATATTGCAAATACCCTCTCAGATTTCTTTTTCCATCATACCAAGATCCTCCAGCGCCTATGTTTAGGAAATGACGAGGTCCAATCTCAAAACGATATAGTAAATCTAATGTCCTTAGGTCATAAGCCCTGTTATTTTGGGCAGCCAGGGAAACTATATGTGGCGGTGAAAAGAATGAGAACGAAATGACATCAAGTCCTCGAGTCCTGCTTTCCCTGCCATCCATCTTTTGTTGCGGACGATCAAAGTTGTTCCTGGAACTTAGACCAAGCTGAACTTTTTCTGTCCTGATTGAAAGGCCTGCATCAATGCCTACTGTATAAGTCTTGTATCCATCGTCATAGTCAAAGCTTTCCCCTATATTGGGGCCGATGGAGACTGAAAGCATTTTTCGTCTGTCAGATGAAAAATCCAGGCTTGCAGAGTGAAAGGTGAACATCTGCTCCAGCTGATCACCGTTGGCAGTGAATCTATCCTGTCTTCTGCTTATATTCCACCGCAGATTATGATAGCCTTGAGTCTCAAACTCGCCATCGAGCCGGATTGAGTGCCCGTAATTAGTATCCCCTGCCTGGTTGAATGCTTGAGACACAGAACCTCCAACTTCAATGGATCTGAAAAAACCTGTTAGTTCTGGCCAGCTATATTGACCCCTGGCAGATAGGTTGTTCCTGTCAGGCTGCCTGAAATACGAAATCTCATTTGGATCGAAATTCTTGCCGATGCTCGAATAACCAATATTCCAGAAAATACGTGAAGTTCTTTGGCCCACATCAAAATCAGCCATAAAATCATCTGTATTTTTGCCGGGATTGAAAGCGCCAAAAACCTTGCCTCTCAAATAATGATCATTTGGTGAATAAAGATTTAAGTCGATTCCTGCGACACTATGTAAATTATCTGGTCCAAGTTCGCGTTTTTCCATATAGATAACACCGACATCAGATCTGGTGCCAAAATGATGCATGAATCTCCCTGCAGAGAACAAGGACCTTGGTTCTATTTTAACTTCTCCATCTTCAATGTATTCCTTTTCCTGGGTCAAGACCTCTAATACGCCAATCCTGTTCTTGCCAAACTGGGTTTGACCCTTTAAACCAAATAATATCGGTACGTTGCTGCCATCAGGCAGCACTTTGCCTATTCGCCTTGAATATAGGTATCCTTCGCTTACACCTCTATGACCTCCCCCGCTGAACATATCGATCTTCTTGAAGAACTCTCTCATTTCAGGATAGGCAACTTCATATCTTGTAGGTGTTATGCTTTTTATATCCTGGAAGGTTGATAAGAAATGCGGGAAAACCAATAGATCTATGTCTGTGTTAAGGGTAGAAAAGGTGCTGTTCAATTCAAATAGATCAGATTTATTTGCAGAGCTATACAGCAGGCTTGGAAGAAGATCCAGTCTTTTATAACTTGGCAGATTCCTAAATTCCATCACTCCTGCTTTCTTGGCCGCAGGATAAGTATCATCCCTTAATTTAGCAAAATAGCTTAATTCCTCATTTTTTCCTTGACTATTCTTTTGTATCTCTCTTCTAAATTCTACACCCCATTCCTGACTTGGTTTATTATCATATTTTAAGATATGGTATGGGATAGAGATCTCAGCTATCCAACCGTTGTTTGTAATAGATGTTTTGCTCTCCCATTTATCATCCCATTGCATGTCACCATCTTTGCTTTCTTTTTGGACATTAGATGGGTTTAGTGTGAAAGAATAGTACTTGCTTCTGGTAAGAAATGTATCCAGTATTATCTGCAATTCATCCCACTGGCCTCTTGAATCCCTTGGAGCTTCCTTGGTGGTAACAGGGCCTTCCAATTCAGCGCCAATATAAAGCGATTTATCGCCACAAAGCATTCTTATCCTGGTCTTTTCAGTGGGTTTTGAGCCTTCTAATGGTTCAATCTGCGTAAAGTTCTCAAAAAGGGCAGCATTTTGCCATTCATCTTCATCTAACTTACCGTCAATAGTTATTTTAGGAGAGATTTCAGGGCACACAAAACACTCTTTGGCTTGCTCTTGAGCATATAAAGCTCCTGTGCTAAAAAATGGTAATAGAAGAAATGAACTTTTTATTGCTAATTTTCTTAATTTTTTAAAACCACCCAGGAAACCCATAACTTCTTGTATTAAAATTTTTATTAAATAATTTTTGTATATTGTGACTATTGATTAGCTTTTTTTCAGTCCAGTAATCTTATATAATTCACAGTCCTTTAAGAATTGTCCATTATTTTTACGTAATGATACGATTTCAAGATAGAAAGTCTCTTCAACATATTCACAGCCATTGTCACTTGTATGCTGGCATCTGGTTCTTATGAAATATTTTGGGTTTGGCTCATTGATGAATTGTTTGAGTTCGTCAGGATTTAATTTTTTGAAATAATCTTCGTCAAGAATCGTGTAGTCTGATTCAAAAAAAGCAACTCTGACATCGCTTGGCACTGGTATCAAGACATAGCTGTCTTTAGGTAATTTATGAATTACATAACGGATATTGGAATCAGAACCTTCTTCAATCATATTGCTTTTAGCAAGATATACAGCTATTAACAGGAAAACTAGAACATAGATCCATTTTGAGGATAGTGAGCTCTTTTTCTTTAGATATGCAATTGCATTGCTAAAACCAAGTCCAACAAGCAGGGCAAATGCAGTATAGGTTGTAACCATATACCTATGCATATCGTCCCAGAAATATGCAGCATACATCAAAGAGAACACTAGAATCATTATCAAGAAAACCAGTACTAAGTTTTGTTGTTTTTTCCAGTTGAGAAAGGCAAAAAGAAGAACAATGTTAAATGGGGTCAATCGTAAGATCTCCTGAACGATCAAGCTTTTGTCCCTGTTAAAATTGTTAATTGAGAATGTCTTTTCCCCTTCTGGATTAAATAAAGGGTTATTGCTCTGATAGATCGGAAATATAAAAACACTTAGGATCATAATTAATAAAATAAATATGATTAAAATAGGAGGTGTATTTTTCTTCGCATATTTTTTTATTTCCTTGAAATTTATAATGTTGGGATCCTGTTTTAATAAGAAAAATGCGATGATATAAACTAAAATCAGGAAAATATTCTCACTTGCAATATGCACAGTAAACAAAAAAGATCCGATTGCCAGGCCATATATACTATAATCCTTAATCCTGAATGCAAGCAACACTGTTAATATTGATAGTGATATAAAAAAAAGATTTATTGAAGTAGCATTTGCAGTGCCTGCAAAAAATATATGTGATTTCAATACAGCTAAAGTGAGGGCAGCCAATAATGCAACAGTCTTGTTCTTGAAAATAAGCTGGCCTATAAGAAAGACCACAATTAGTGTAAGGCTGCTAAATAATATGTTAAATCCTATGGCTGTCTTTATTGAAGTTCCAAATAAAAGGAAAAAACCACTCAACAATAACGGGTAACCACCTGGATGTTGTGGCATCTTTTCAAAAAGGCAATCGTTAAATGTGCCTCTTGCACAATTTACATATCTCTGTTGATATAGAAAAGCCTTTGCACTTAAAAGATACTCATGACCCAATGATTGATCAGTATCATGCATAGGAGATAGGCTTATCCTAAGAATAATTGCGAGAATAAAGATAGCTAATAACAATAACCAGGTATTTTTCTTAATTTTTTTGAATTCACCTTTAATTTTTCCAAAACTTTGAACCATTAATATAATTAAAATGATAAAACTCGCCAAAAGAATATAGAAGTATTTCTCCATTATAAAATCAAAAATGAAAAATGATATGTTCTCAAAGATTCTTTACTCCCCCCGATTAAAAAAGATATTAGACGCTTAAAAAGTTTTCTATGCTTTTTAAGATTTAAAGAAATTCAATGCCTTTGTGATTACTCATTTTGACTTTCATATCATCTTGCTGGATAATCTCAATTGGGATGTCTAGTTTTTTTAATTCTAAAATTGCTTTGGCTTCCAGAATATACAATTCAGGACAAACAATCTTATTCTTCTTAATCTCTTTTTCATTGAAACAATAATAGATCTTTTGAGGCGGTTGATTTGCAAGATTAATGATTTTGTCCAGGGCAAAAGGTAACAGAACGTTGTGTCCTTCAAGTCCCATTGCATGTATCATCACCTTTGGATTGCTTTCAAATACAATTGCGCTGCAATAAAACAATTCGCTGTTGATTAATGATTTTGCTTGAGCACTTTTTATTTTTTTAGTTTTCCTTACCTTTTTACCAACTAAAGGTGCTTCAAAATGCTCATAATAATTGTTTTTATAGAGAAAACCGATTTCATTCTCATGGATCCACGCATTTTGTCTGGTTTCATGATACTGATTGATCATGCTTGCAGTCGCCTTGGGAACGTGGAAGTACTCTTTAAAGAGTTTCTTGAAAGGGAATCTTGTAAATGATGCCTCTTTGAACAATGCAGCCATGAACTCTGAGGAATAATCGCTTTCAATATATTGTACCTTTTTTTTATCAACATGAAGAATTCCCAACCTATGTTGCAGGCCATATATGTCTGTTGTAAGCATAAATTTTACTTGACATTGAATTTCATCTTCTGGAAAATCATAGTTCTCTCTATAAATCTCAAATTCATTTTTTTTATAAACCATCTCAAGACCTGACATCTTTTCTGCGTTTTTTATTAATTGGTCTCCGAAGTTCATATTTCACCCTTTAAAATAATTCATGACCTGCGTATGGTCAGTTATGTTCAGAAGCATAAGCATTTGTTCACTTGTTGAACGTTCAGCAAATTTAGGAACTGTTTCGAGTTGATCAAGAAGATCGTTTGCAGTTACCCAAGGCTCTGAAAAATATTCTCTCCTGCCTATGGTTCTGGCCATGTTGATGGCAAAAATCTCTTTCGTTACAGAATCATAGTGGCTGTAGAAAGACATGTTTCCTGGATTGTTTATTAATGGCCGCAAGTAAGATTTGATCTTATTCGGTGTTTGTTTGTTGGATAAGAGCTTATGTCCATTGTGTCCCCATTCGTGTGTTATTGTCTTAGCAATTTGTCTCGAGTTTTTTTTTACCCTGATGTGATTACCTTCCGGAATTATGATGCCTGATGCGTGATATTTAGGCCTTCTAAGAAGTTTACCATTGGTAACTTGATCTATCTCTTCATAAAAAAACCTATTATAAGCAGCATCTTCTTCAAAATAAAGTTTTGAGAGTAGGTGAGAAATTAAGTTAGGGATAAAAAATTCATTCTTAAAGACCTTTTTTAATTCATTAAATTTATCTATGGATAATTCGACTGCGTTCTTTAGAGTTTGCATATGCTGAAATGCTTTAGAGGAAACTTTTTCAGGTTCTGCTACAAAGGAGACATCGAAATAATTCTTAAAACATGTTCCTGAGTGAACAACTGCAAAGGTCTCGCTTCTGATATCATCTTCAAGTGTTGTGTATTCTAAGCTTGTCACAAAGTTTGCCATTATGCAGGGTATTGCATCAGAATGGGTTTATAAAGTTTTCTATTTTTTTACTACTTATAAGTAATTAAAAAAAAGCGATGACTGTTGTGGTGGATAGGAGAAATACAATTACCAAACTATTTCAAAAAAATTAAATTTCAATCTATAAATTATTACTTTGCCGGAAAATATTCATATTAAATCTGGCATCTGTTATATATTATACAGAATATTTTATATATATCTATGCTAGCCTAATGAATAAAATTAATAAAAGGCGATATGAATGAAAAACATAGTAAAACTATTAAGTACGACGGCATTGGTATTTGCAACTGCTTTTTGCTGTGCAAAAACAGATAAATATACTGAAAGAAACCAAGAAATATTTACAATAGCAGATTCAGTCTACAAAGCAAATAACGATTCCCTGAAGATTCCCATTGAAGACAAATTAGATGTTTCTGATTTTATAAAAAAACAGGATCCCGATACGAGGTTAATAGCCTCAGGATATATCAACGGATACGAAGCAGAGGATTGGGCAAAATCTGTATCAGACTTATACGGATTAAAAAATTCTGATCTGATCAACTCTAAGACGAGAGATGCTATTCTAAGTGACTTTTGGTCAACTAGCCATTCCCTTGAAGGGATAGGATATTGCAGATTTGCTCAGGCTGTTGAAAAAGAAGACATTGAAGAACAGAAAAAGTTATTACACGATGCAAATGATTATTATGAAGCACATCTCGAATTATATCAAGCTGCAAAAAATAATCCATCCCAAGCAATTGGTCTAAAAATAGTTAAATCTGAAGGGGAGATAGATGCAAATTTAGCAAGAACATTCATGAATCATGCAAAGCTACATTACGAACGGTATGAGATAGGTGATGATCCATACGGAAAAACATTAGGATCCGCAAAAGGTAACCTGCATATGGC
>CAZYIM010000042.1:0-18628 GCA_964647565.1 uncultured Methanosarcinales archaeon | reverse complement strand
ACACCCACACACATTTCATGTTTTTAGCATACAAGAATTAGTTTAATAAAACTTATTGAAGATAATTCGGGAGGTTTTCGGATTAAGGGATGAGATTAAAACTCTTTATCATTGAGAATTTAGTGCCTGGATGTTCCGTTTCAAGCTGTTCTATGAACGGAATTTTCTTTTCCTTTTTTCCGATCTTAAATCTCATTAGTTGGCAGATGTGGATTATTTCTTCTTCCAAAAGGTTGTTTAAGAATAATATCTGGTTTTTTGGCTGACTATCTAGTTTCTTGTTTGTGAGCAGGCTCATGAATCTCTTGTTTATCTCCCTATCCAGATTAGATGGAATTACAAGTTTATATTGGGCGTGTTTAATTTTTTTCTTTACTTCAGTTATCTTGAGCAGGGGCCATATTTTTTCCAAATAATATTTTGAGACTCTAAATTCCTTTGAACCGTCGTTTAATAGATAGATCTTTTCCTTTGGTTTGAAAGTTTTTTGAATCCTGTGTTCTTTTCTGATCCTTTTTTCAACAGTTTTTAGGAAGCATTCTTCACAATAGCCTTCTTTTTCATAACTTAAACTCACTTGGCTTTTTCTAGTACATTTTTTACATGTCATTGTGTGCTCAAAATCGTCACCAATAGATTACGATTTGTTACCATTATGAAATGGATAAAATCGAAAAGTTTAAATAATTAATCCCATAAAAAGGACTTAAAGGGGGTTGTTCAAAGAGGTTTCTAACATTTATCATTAAGCTCACCTCTTTTTCCCGAGGAGATTCCGACTTTTCTTGGAATCTTCTTGGGTTTTTTCTCTTTTCATTCTGATCTTGGTATTCTTTTTTATAGCTTTTTTCATCTCTTTTTTTGAAGTTGCATGTCTATATACTAAAATACCTGCAATAAATCCAATCAGAATACCTAGGATGAAGATATAATAATATTCGGGCTCTACAATGGGGATGTGGACACTTTTCTTAGGAAAATATACATCGAGGTTGCTGAGCTCAAGCGCATATTCTGCAAACAACAGAGATGAGTATGGGTTTTCATTCTTAAGGGAATGTGCATATTCAAAATAGCTGTATCCTAAGATGGGGAAAATATCCTTTGCCTGTTCTTTAAGAATTACTCTCTTTGCCAGCTTCAGTTTTTGGTCGATAAGTTCTGGCACCAATTCTTCTTTAACACTCATAGACGATATAATAACATCGATTTCAGCCTTTGCTTTGCTGGCTTTGAATAAACAGACAGCATAATTCTCCTTTTTTAATTCGGCATAAGCTTTATCTAAGACTGCCCTGATACTGTTTAACTCTAGAGGAAGATAGAGATTGAAATAATCTATTCTTTCTTCGACATCAGAGATTTTTTTTAGGCAACCTTCCTTTAATGCAGGTTCATCCAGTACAAATTGTCGTCCTTCCAGGCCAAAGAATTTAGACCAAGCTACAGCACTCTGTACTCTTTCGTAAGCATAAGCAATGTCGTAAGTTGAATTATTAGATGAATTCGTATTATTCAGAGTGTCTCTGGCTTCACTAAGTCGTTCCTTGACCACCATATAGGTTTCCAGATCTGGAATAGTTTCCAGTTTCTTCTTATCAAGCCACTTATTGATGGCGTTTATTGAGGTGTCTGCTTTATCTTTTGTATCGAGCCATTCTTCTTCGCCAAGTTGCTCTACAATTTTTTCCTTGAATCTGACATTAGTAGAGAAGCAATAACTTGCTGCGCTATAGTATTTGGCTTCTTCAAATGCAAGACTTGAAAGGTTTAGTTTGTCATCAGAGGCATTATAGGCAGAACTATTTATATTCAATAGTCTCGTTTTGAGGCCAGCTGTTCTTTCACAGATAGCAGATGCGACTTTATTCATTCTAACTGAATATGCTTTGGATACGCCCTGATCTTCGTGACTAGGATATAATTTACCAGTAACCTCCAAAACAGCATCCTCTACACTACCCACCTTTATTATATTAATATCCTCAACATCAGAGAGATTGGTATCGTTCAGGAAGGTTAGCGAAGGGATAAGCACTTTAACCATGCCTACATCTTTGGCAGCTTCTATTTTTTCTTTTATCCCTCCGACAGGCCCAATCAACCCGCCTGAGTTAATTGTGCCAGTGATTGCTATATTCTCCTGAATATCTAAATTATCCAGTGACGCTATAGTAAGTACTGTTGTGGCGGCTCCTGCGCTGGGTCCGCCAACAATATTACTGTTAGCCCTTATAGTATAGAAAAAATCATAGGCAGAACAATCTCTTTCGAGGAAGTTGCACGCCATATCATTTGCAAATCTGGTAGAAATTTGGGTATCCATCTTGGAGATGGGGAATGAATCAATGAATATTCTTCCCGAACCTGCTTTTATCTCTAGAATCATTTCTGCAGTTCCTCCGATGAAATCGTCGTCCGATTTGGAAATTGTCAATAGAGTTATGCTTTTTTTAGTTGCCGCACAAGGTACAGATATGATAATCAAGAAAAACAACATAAAGAGGATAAATCTTCTCATTTACCTTTGTACCTCCCTCTACCTTCTACTTCTTCTAGCCTACTGATGATCAATTCGTAATCTCTGGCTCGTTTATATCCCTTTAGAAATTCTTTATATGCTGTTTTTTCAATTCTAAAATGCTTGCTTTCTAGGGCCTGCTTGAAAAGGTGGATGTCAACTGCTTTATCCTCAATCCTGGATGAGAAAAAACTGAGTCCAAAGTCTATAAACTTTAACTCCTTATCAAATATCATGTTGGATGTGGTCAAGTCACCATGGATTATGTCTGCATCGTGCATAAGACTGAGCTTATGACCTATATCTCTAGCGAGTTTGGGCTGGTTATCAAGTATATCTCGGACTTTATTACCCTTGATATAGCTCATTACCAACTTTTCCTTTCTGTCGCAATCGATAAGTTTTGGACCCGGGACGGGTAGTTTTTCTATAACTTTAGCTTCCCTTCTAGTTCGAAATTTTCTTAATTCACTATCTATCTCACTGATTCTATAACCTTTCTTTGGCCTGATTTTAATAACCTGATTCTTATCCTTATAGACTACGGCCTCAGCTCCGGAACCGATTTTTTTCATAATAGAAGTGTTGTTAGAATATTTATAAAAGTTATTAAATTCTAATCCCAATCACAGAATATCTCATCCATATCTCTTGATGAAAGCTTAGGATCACTCAGATCCTTTAAATCATGTTTTTTCTTTTTTGTTCCCCTTATCTCTTCTAATTGACTTTCTACGTCTTCTATATCTATTTCATTAAACATTTTTTTTGTCTCTTCAGTTAAGTTTTTTTTGAGTTAGAAGCCACTTAAAAGGTAGTCCACATCAATCATCTTTTCTGATGTTTTGACCTTGACGACTTCTTTTTCGAGTTTCATCAACTCACCTCTTTTATTTAACTATTCTAAAGTGGTATAGAAATTATTTATTTATAAATGTTTCGTTTCTTTTACTACTCGGGAGTAGAAATATATATTTGTATGGTCGAAATCAAGGGTAAAAAACCACAAATTTGGACGATTTTGAAAAAAGGTATGATGTTTTTTCATACAAAAAAACTACTTTTTATAGGGAAATCTCATGAAATGCTTACAATTTTTACAGAAATAGACAAGCTTCTTGTCCTGCAGTCGCACTCTACAGTTTACAGAGGGTACCAGATAACAATAACAGTTCTTACAGAACCTCTTTTTTAGTTCTGAAGGAATCCTCATCTTTAGCTTCATAGAGATTTTTCTGGCTATTTCAACATATCTATTGGCTAGCAATGGATCCTCTGGGAAAACCTGTTCAGCCTGTAAAAACAACTTTAAAATCCTTTTTTTAGCTATATCCAATTGTTCTTGAGGTTTTTTACTGTATTTTCTCTTAACCATAATTAGATTATATGACTAGGATATAAATATTTTATGATGCTATAAAATCAAAAGTTGCGTCACTTTGTGTGTTTGACTTTTTATTTTTCGGTTTGCTACCTCAAAATCAAAAGTTGCAGCATTTTTGTGTTTGACTTTTTATTTTTCGGTTTGCTACCTCAAAATCAAAAGTAATATAAACTATCCTATGTTGTCTTAATTGGGGGATATGTTTGGGATTTTTTGACATCTTCAAAAAAAAACAGAATCAGTCAGTATCTTTTCAGCACCTTCCAGACTGGGTTAAGTCTAATAAGATCTGGGGTGATGCAGAACAACTGAGTAAAGAAGCTAGAGCAGATATAAAACTGATTGTCAAAGACGCCAAAAAGAAACTCGATTTTCTCGAGGAGTCTGCCTTAAGAAACGAGGATATTCCTGTAAGAGTCAAGCAGATAATGGAAGGCCATCGTAAAAACTATATACGAAAAGTCAATAGCTTTCTGGACAGTTTAGAGATCCCTGAAGATCCAAATGAGCTCATGGATTTTAGTGAACAATTCTCAAAAAAACTAGATGTGCTAGGTGAAGAGACACATAAGAATTATTTCGTCCTAAAAGAGTTTCTTGACAAAGAAGTATCAGATATTGCCCTTTCTATCAAAAAGATTGAGAATAATCTTAGTAAAATGAAAAAAAGACTGGAAAATATGGGTTTACCTCAACTAGGGGAACTAAATGAAGCTTTAGATAAGTATCATCGAACCAAACTATCAAAAAAAGACGGTCTTGTTAGTGTAAAAGTATCCAAAGAAGCAATAAAAAAACTTAAGCAGGAGCATAGCGAATCTTCAGACAAAATATCTCGCTTAAAGGGGGGATCAAAGATGAAGGAATATACCTCTCTTCTCAAGAAACAAGAAGATATCCCTCGACAAATAAACAAGACTGCTCAGGATATGCTACTATTATTTTCAACTTTGGAAAAAGCCATGAAGAAATACAAAAGAGGATCCATGAACGAACAGTTGGTTGATGATTATCTTCATGGTCCATTAAGAGCATTGATTAATGATAAAGATATGGAGATACTTTCTCTTCTGTCCAAATTAGAAGATGCTATTCCAACACTGGGTCTTGATCATAAGAAAGAACAAAAAACGCGGGCCGCATTGAAGTCTATTAACAAGGAGTTCTTGACCAAGAAAAAAGAAGATATAATCCAATTAAACACTGAACTTGAAGATACAACCCAAAAAATTAAAAAATACATGATACTTATGGAGATAGAAGAGGAAGAAAGTCTTTTGGCGCACCTTGACCAGAAAATTGTTGCTCTAGAACGAGAGTTACAAAATCTGAAAACAGAGTTAGAGTTAACTGATCCAAATAAGATCAAGGAAAGAATCATGGAATTGACCCAAGAATTGGGAATTGAGGTACCAGATGAAAAAACTTAATGAGTTTATTAGCATATTCGCGAATATTGCGATGGAAAATGTTGTTAAACATGGCAGGAAATACTATGACGTTTCTCCTGAATTGCAGGTAATGTCTGATAATATAAGTTCTGATTTGTTTTCCATAGGAGTTTTTCTAGGAGAAGACAGCGGGAACTTTATACCTAGTTTAGCCTTGCTTGAGATACTGGCAAGACAAAGTACTCGTAAGGTTTTCCTTAACAAGAAATCAGAATGGCTATTTCTTTGTGGAAGAGATGTGTTTGAACAAGGGATTATCAGGAAAAATGTGGATGATGGATTGGTATTGGTCCAGAATGAACATGATGAGAATCTTGGATATGGAAGATTATATCAAAAAGGAAAAGATCTTTTTGTAAAAAATATTCTTGACAGGGGAGATTTCCTAAGAAGAGAGAGCTAAATAACTTTTTTTAATCGGGATATTTTTCTTTTAATGCTTCTAGTACAGGCAAAGTACCCTTATCAATGAACTTCAAGGATGCACCTCCTCCTGTTGAAACATGGTCGAATTTGTCTTCCAGATCCAGTTTGCTGATAGCTGCGACGCTGTCGCCACCACCCACAATGGTTTTAGCATCGAGCCCAGATAGGAACTGTGCAATTTCATTTGTGGCTTTGGCGAACTGATCGATCTCAAAATATCCTAGGGGGCCATTCCAGAAAATAGTTTTGGCAGCCTTTAGGATCTCCTTGAACTCCTCAACAGAAGCTTCACCTATATCCAGACCAATATATGTAGGAGGTATTTTATCGAACGCTAATGTCTTTATATCTGCATCTGCAGATATCTCTGATGCGACCACGATGTCTTCAGGCAAGACTAACTTCTCGTTATGTGCCAGCATCCTGGCTGTCATGATCTGGTCATCTTCACATAATGATTTACCTATCTCAATACCCTTGGCTTTAAAGAAGGTGAAAATCATGGCACCTCCTAACAGAAGATAATCTACATCAGGAATCAGCTTATTTAGGATAGGGAACTTGGTGGACAGTTTGCTTCCGCCCATAATAACAACAAAAGGTCTCTTAGCATTACGAAGATCCAGTTGTTTGATCTCTTTTTCAAAAAGAGGACCAATACAGCTTGGAAGATATTTTATGACGCCCACAGTTGAGGCATGGGCCCTATAATCTCCAAAGGCCTCATTGACATAGATGTCGCCATGTTCAGCCAGTTTTTTAGCAAACTCAGGATCATTAGCTTCCTCTTCTGGATGAAACCTGACATTTTCTAAAAGTACTATCTTTTCATCTGGAATAACTACATCAACGCAGTCATCTACCTTTACCACAGTTCTGCCCAGCAGTTTCATAAGTCTTACAGCAATCACATCTGTTTTACGTAAAGGATCGAACTTGCCGTCAGGTCTGCCGAAATGGCACATCAAGACCAGTTGCTTACAATCCTGCTGTAGGATTTGTTTGATAGTGGGAAGCATTTTTCTGATTCGGATATCATCTGTGATAGCTCCTGATTTGTCAATAGGTACATTGAGATTGGCACGCATCAACACCCTTTTACCCTTAAATGTGAAATCAGTGATTGTTTTCATTTTTTCTGCCTCCAAAGAAAAATTTATATGTTTTTAGTGCCATAGTACCGATAAAGCCACGCCTTACATCCATTGCTTTATGAGGGCACAGTTCGTGACAACAATAGCACATGATACATTTCTTTCTATTAATCTTATATTCTTCTGAAATTGCTTTGGGTGGGCAATGTTCTTTGCAGACGCCACATTGTACACAGCGTTTAGAGAAGTATGGCTTGAGTTTGATCATATCATAAGCAATCTTCATTAAAAATTTTGGCATTTTTTCCCTGATAATATTAGCCATACCTGCTGGCTTGTACTTGATCTCCTTGATAGTGCCGAGAATTTCAACCTGGGTACTGGTTGCTCCTTTCTGGAGTCCGATCTTTAGTACCGCATTCTCTTTTGGGTAAAAACCTATTGTCTGAAGACCGACAATATCCATTGCATAAGCATTTTCAGCGATAAAAAGCAAACCAGTATGTTTTGGAGTTCCTGCAGACGGCCCATTTCCTTCCATACCAACAATGCCGTCCATGATTGTCAAACCAGGTTTAACATTTTTCCAAATATCATATAAGATCTTAGCAAATCTTCGTTGGTTATGACCTATGACGTGATATTCGGATTTCTTGCTGCCAGGTATACACCCGAACAGGTTTTTGACAGCGCCTGTATACTCAGTGAACATATGAGTCTTTAGCTTGGGTATGCTGATAATAAGATCAACATCCTTTAGCAATTTGGGAATAAACAGTTTCTTTAGGAAATCTCCGTGGCACTCTATTAGTTCCTGCCCCTCAAACGCAACTAGTTTGGCGCCATATTTTTTAGCAACCTCGGTCATACCACATCTTTCAAAGAGGAAATCTTTTTTCCCAAAAACCACGCTTTCACCAATAAGGATCTTGCAGCCTTTATCCTTAAGGATCATGCATGCTGCCTCAACAACATCTGGATGTGTTGTAATATGCTGATTTGGGTTCTTGTCCATAAGCAGATTAGGCTTGATTAGAACGGTTTTTTTTACAGGAATTTTAAAATCCAAATCTTTGAGCGCTTGGACTAATAGCGGTTTAATCTTCTTAGGATTATACTCGTGACATTCCTTAACAACAACCCTCTCAGTCATAAGGCAGGGTATATAGAAATCATTTAAAAAACTTTATGTTTGAGAATTAAGCTGTTAAATTAAGAAAAAAATAAAAAAAATAAATCAATTAGACGCATGCACCATTTACACAGACCTGTGACATGTTTGCAAGACATGTAATGTTAGTGCTTGAAGGATTAACTCCGCTGCACCAATATTCCATAAGTGTTGCATTATTCAAGCAGAAATCTGTGCTATTATAAGGGGTTCCATCGTCATAGCCATAAATTGTGCCTTGGACTTCAGCAACAATGCCTCCATCAGTATCACTGCATGAGTCACATTCACCACAATCTTCTACACAGCTGGCACAATCTTCTCCTGCTTCACAATCTCCATTGCCGCATACAGGCGGGCACGCTCCACAGTCAGCTTCGCAGTTGTTGCAGTCTTCTCCTGCTTCACAATCTCCATTGCCGCATACAGGCGGGCACGCTCCACAGTCAGCTTCGCAGTTGTTGCAGTCTTCTCCTGCTTCGCAGTTTTGGTCTCCGCATACTGGTCCTTCAGGTGCTTCGTTGTCATCTTCAGCACTAGCACAGTCAGGATCCTCAGGCATCTGGATTTTGTCCTTGCCTTTTCCTATATTACACCCTTCAAAATCGCAGGTGCCATCGCCGTCGTTGTCTGTCCCGTCGTTACACTGGTACGTGACAGGTTTGGGTTTTCAACCTTTGGCTTGTCCTGTTGTTGAAACACAACCCATTATCAGACTAGCTACAAAAATCAAAACCACAAGAATAACAATTGTTTTTTTCATTGGCATTCACCAATCTAACTTCTGAAATCTATCATTTATAAAGGTTTTGTTATTAAATGCCGACCATATACCTGATGATGAATGGGGCAAAATATCCTTCTATATAGGATGAGATAAAAATCAGCACAACTGCAGATAGGAATAAAGTGAAAAAAGTAATGACCTTTGTAGATAATGTCTTCTTTGTAAGTTTTTTCTGGACAATATAATCTGATAGTAACTTGCCTCCTACACCACCCATGAAGTATCCTAAGACTTCAAGAATCATGTGCGGTAGCACAGCTATTAAGATGATGATCAGGTATGTTACAGGCGTGATGTGAAGGGCTCCTGCACCATGTCGTGCAACAAAACCAAAGATGGTTCCAAATACAGAAGCATTCCATATCAAAACAAACAATGAACCACCAATTCCATAAATGAACGATACAATACAGCAAACCAAGAGCACAGAAAGGTTATTGAACAAGATAGAAGTAATATTGCCAAATCCTGATCCGACATAGTCAGTTGATGAATATTTAAGGATATCTAACTGATTCTTAAAAAGATGGCTGACTGAGCTTTCGGGCATAACTACAGAAAAAAATGCAAATGCTACTACAATTCCAAGAAAAATGAAAATGAAAATTCTGAAAATATGTTTACGTTTAGTATGGATTCTCCAAAGTTTAGTAAAATCGTATTTTTCCTCTTCACCTTCTGAGAGTAGTTTTTCTAATGAAGGGATGAGCAGGATGGTGATGAATGTTAAGGCTACGAACGTAGGATTTTCAGGATACAGCAATAGTGCTCCAAACAGGCCAAAGATTGAATACGCTAGACCCAATAAAAATGCTGCAGTTTTCTTCCTCTTCATAAAGTCAATAGCATAGATCTTTTCAAGAACCATATTTGTACTTTAAAAAATCTAATATAAAAAGTTATTGTTTAGGATTAAGTTTCAAATATGCCCACAATCGGATAATGATCTGATGCATTTTCAGTAAGGTCATTCTTAAGAACATATGCTTCCTTGACTTTCAGATCCCTGGACTTGAAAAAGAAATCCATCCTTATGCCATGTGAGTGCTTGTTGTGTGTGTAGAAAGTGGGTAGGGTCGACTGTCTGGCTTCTAGAGGAAACGCATCTTCAAGGCCTTGTTCTAAAATCCAGGATACCAGATCAGCTTTTTGCCAATTGTCAATCAGATGATCCGCTTTTTTTGGGTCAAATGTCTGAAGTTCCTCTGCTATTTTTTCCCAGTCATAAGAATCATCAGGGTGTGTTGTGTTGAAATCTCCTGTAAGAATATATGGTGTTGAACGATTATCAACCAATGGTTTTATGGTCTCCAGTTTTACTGCATCATCCACAGAATGCGAAGGATGTACAACATCAACAGTCAGGACTTTGCCCTCTAATGATATGAATCCCCTAACAGCACCCTTATACTCAAAATCAATGGTTTTACCTTTCAAGGGATATTTTGATAGGAGGCAATTACCCCCTTCATCTCCCTTTCTTGGCCCAAACACCCTATAGCAGCCATATTTGCCATACGGAAATGCAAAGAGATCTTGATAATCCATTAAGATATTGTGAGAATTAGGACTCCCATAACATGCCTCTGTGATTGCGAGTATGTCTGGATTGACATTCTTAACAACCTGCTGGGCCGCATTTAAACGATTGTTCTCTAGTTCATGATCCCATGTATGAAAACCTCTTTCAATATTATACGCCATAATCTTGAATATCATCCTACTAAACAGGGATGAGGCATTTTATTTAAAGGTTATTCTAGAAGACATAATAATGAAGAAAAAGTTATATAAATACTGAAGAATAATACAGATTTGGGAACTAGAAGAGTGGTCAAAAGAAAACAAAAAAAAGAAAAATCTACCAAATATTATATGTTTAGAGTTTTAACAGTAATTCTAGCCATATTCCTGCTCTTAATTATTGTTAATTTATTTTTTATGATATTTGACATCGCCCTGTCTCAACCTAGAACTTTTATTGTAAACGGCAGAAAAACTATTTGGGCGGGGAGTATATATGGTAAGGATTATTTAGATGGAACTGCTCAGTTCAAATACTGTTATTCAAGCAATGAAAGAGGATACTTTGATAAGGATAATTGTGTTTCTCATTCTGTTAATATTGATTTTTTTAGGAGTCCTGCTCTAAACTATACTAAACCCGAAAATGTTTTTAGAATTATAGTGCTTGGCGACTCATTCACATTTGGAGAGGGTGTTTTAAGGAAAGACACATTTGTTGAACGGTTGGAATGGTTATTAAAAAATGAGGATTTCGATTCTGAATTTATAGAAGTCCTTAATTTAGGCAAGGCGGGTGCGGACACTAAGAAAGCGCATCAAACCTATAGGGAATATGGTGAAAATCTTGATCCTGATTTAGTGATTCTCCAATGGAATACCAATGATTTTCCTGTGTCTTCAATAAGCCAAGCCCATCTCAAGTTGATAAATGGTAACTATGTCTCTGCATTTGATCCGCCTGAAATGCTGAAATGGAGTGCTGTTGGACGCTATCTTTGGCATTTAGTCAAGACAAAAAAAGTATCTGATGAGATCATTAAGGTGACCAATCAGGAACTCGATACAGGAATGAGCAATTTTTATGATATTCTTGTCCTGCAAGAAGATATTATAAAAGATGGGTCAGATTTTATTCTTCTTGTCTTTCCAGAGCTCATACAACTGCAGGATTATCCTTATTCTAATGTTATCAATGCATTAATTGATTTTTGTGATGTCAACGATATAGAATATACCAACAGCCTTGATATCCTAGATACGTATGAAGATAAAGAACTATGGGTGCATAAGTCTGACCATCACCCGAATGAGATTGCACATATGGAAGTCAGCAAGCTACTTTATGATTATATTAAAGAAAAATATAAAAAATAATTTTATAGTTAAATCATCTTCTTGACAAGATCTACCATTCTGCATGAATAACCCCATTCGTTATCATACCACGAGACAGCTTTGACCATGTTACCGCTGACTAGGGTCTGCCCTGAATCAAAGATGGATGAATGTGGGTTGTCAATTATGTCAACGCTTACAAGAGGCTCTTCGCTGTACTCTAAGATTCCTTTTAGATGTCCATTTGCAGCGTCTCGCATTGCAGCATTGACTTCATCTGTACTGACATCTCTTTTTAACAAAGCTACAAAATCAGTGATTGAGCCGTCAGGGGTTGGTACTCTCATTGCAATGCCATTTAGCTTTCCATTAAGTTCAGGGATAACCAGGCCAACAGCTTTGGCTGCTCCTGTTGTAGTAGGTACTATATTGATGGCTGCACTTCTTGCACGTCTCTTGTCTTTATGAGGACCATCTACAAGCCCTTGATCTCCAGTATAGGAATGTACTGTTGTCATAAATCCCTTTTCAATACCAAAAGAGTCATTCAAAACTTTGGCCATTGGAGCCAGACAGTTGGTTGTGCAGGATGCATTACTAATAACATGATCATTTTCCTTGTCATAATCTCCTTCATTTACGCCAATCACTATTGTTTTTACAGGAGTATCTCCTTTTGCTGGAGCACTGATCATGACTTTCTTGGCGCCTGCCTTTAAGTGTTTTTCAGCCAGTTCTTTAGTCCTGAAAAAGCCTGTACTCTCAATCACAACATCAACATTGAGATCTGCCCAAGGGAGATTCTCTGGTTCTCTCTCTGCAAAAGCCTTTATTTCTTTTCCATTTATTATCAAAGCATAGTCATTGGAATCAACAGTACCCTCAAATTTCCTATGTACAGAATCATACTTAAAAAGATGCGCCAATGTTTTGTTATCTGTCAAGTCATTGACAGCAACAAACTCTATTTCAGGATCATTAATCCCTGCTCTCATGAACATTCTACCAATGCGGCCAAAACCATTTATTGCAACTCTTACCATTTTTAATTCCCTCCTTGTTCGGGGATTATATTATGCTTAGTTGCGGTAAATGTTCCAGAAATTCTATTTCTCAGAACATTTATTGCAACTCTTACCATTTTTATATTCCCCCCTAGATTAACATTGATTTTATGTTATTCGACTGTTAAACACTAGAATTCTTAAATGTTTCGTTGGTTTTCTTCCAAATCTCTTCATACGTTGTAACTTTCTTTTTTATCAGAATTTCCTTCATTGCTTCAATCTGCGCTCTGGCCATGGCAAGTTTGTATGTGTTTACCATAACTAGCTCTCTTAACTCTTGTTTCGACATGTCATTGACTTCTTTTTCTATACCCTCATCCAGTTTATTAGATTTTTTTTCCAAAGCCAACCCCCTTATTTATTAAAATGGATTTTTATTCTGGATTAATGCCCAGGTTTTTTTCTAATTCTGCAATTGCCAGAGTTGTTTTTATGACTGTATCTGGATTTAATGATACTGACTGAATACCACATTTGACAACAAACTCTGCAAACTCAGGGTAATCAGATGGCGCCTGGCCGCAAATACCAATATATCTGCCTTTGTGATTGCAAGTCTCAATGACCCATTTAACCATCCTTTTAACTGCATCATTCCGTTCATCATAGATGTGGGCTATTAGTTCAGAATCCCTGTCTATGCCCAATATCAATTGGGTGAGATCGTTGGTACCGATAGAGAAACCATCAACTATTTCGAGGAAATCTTCTGCTAGAATCACATTTGCAGGGATTTCACACATGCCAATCACCCTTAGACCATGTTCTCCTTTTTTTAGACCGTACTCTGCCATGGTATCTATAACTTTCCTGCATTCTTCTACTGTTCTGGGGAAGGGGATCATGACCTCGACATTTTTTAAGCCCATCTCGTTTCGGACCTTGATGAATGCTTTACACTCTAGTCCAAAGGCTTCCTTATAATTCGGATCATAATATCTTGAGGCTCCTCTCCAGCCAATCATAGGATTGTCTTCTACTGGTTCAAACTGCTTACCGCCTATCAGGCTTGCGTATTCATTGGATTTAAAATCTGACAGTCGAACGATTACTTTTTTAGGATAAAATGCAGCTCCAAGCATACCTATGCCTTCTGCAAGCTTTTCTACAAAGTAATCTGCCTTGTTTTCATAGCCTTTGGTTTTTTCCAGTATTATGTTCTTGGCTTCTTCATCATGCAGCTCATCAAATCTTAATAGAGCTAAAGGATGTATTTGAATATATGAATTGATGACGAACTCTTCCCTGGCCAGACCTACCCCCTTATTTGGGATAAAACTGAGTTCAAATGCCTGTTCAGGATTGCCAATATTCATCATGATTTTGGTCTTAGTTTTTGGCATTTCATCCAATTTGACTTCGTTAATCTTAAATGGAAGGATACCTCTGTAAACAAAGCCCTGTGCTCCTTGTGAACAGTCAACTGTGATATCTTCACTACTTTGGGCTGTTTCAGTGGCATTGTTAGTTCCAACAACACAAGGAATTCCAAGTTCTCTGCTGATAATCGCAGCATGGCAGGTTCTTCCACCCCTGTTCGTGACAATGGCAGAAGCTATTTTCATAATAGGTTCCCAGTCAGGATCAGTCATGTCAGTTACCAACACCTCGCCTTCTTGAAAGTCATGGATATTATGCACATCTTTGATAATATGTGCTTTTCCATGACCTATGCGTGAACCTACTGATTTACCGGTTATGATTACTTCTCCTTTTTGTTCCAGTTCATATGTCTTTAGGACATTGACATCCTTTTGGGATTGGACTGTCTCAGGTCTGGCTTGTACAATGAACAGCTCTCCTGTTTGTCCATCCTTTGCCCATTCCATGTCCATAGGTTTGAAATGTGCAGCCTTATCTGAGTAATGATCTTCTATGGTCACAGCCATTCTGGCCAGTTCAAGAACTTCATCATCAGTGAGGCAAAATCTTCCGCTGTCTTCTGCGGCAACATTGACATTCTTAGTAGGGTGCTTGTGATCCTGTGTATAAATCATCTTAATGGCTTTTTCACCCATCTTGCGCATTATAATTGATCTGAAGCCTTCTCTTAATGTAGGTTTGTGGATATAGAATTCATCCGGGTTTACAGCGCCTTGAACTACATTTTCTCCAAGACCATATGATCCTGTGACAAATACAGCATCTCTGAATCCTGATTCTGTATCTATTGAGAACATAACTCCTGAGCATGCCATATCAGACCGCACCATTTTTTGGATTCCTATGCTTAAGGCTATTGAGAAATGATCAAAACCCTTGTCTTCCCTGTAAGAGATTGCCCTATTGGTGAACAAGGATGCAAAACATTTCTTGCATGCATCAATTATCTCATCATAGCCTTTGATGTTTAGATAGGTTTCCTGCTGACCTGCAAATGATGCGTCAGGAAGATCTTCTGCTGTTGCAGAACTCCTCACAGCAACATCGACATTCTCTCCATACTGGGTTTCCAGATTTTTATAGGCTGTGATAATTGAATCTCTCAATTCAGGTGGAAACTCCAGATTACGTATCAGACTTCTCACATTAGAGCCTTTATCAGCCAGATTGTGTAGGTCCTTTGTATTCAAATCCTTAAGTATATCAGCAATTTTATCTTTAGCATGGGTTTTTTCAAGTAGATAACGATAAGCGTGAGCCGTGATAGCAAATCCGTTTGGCACCTTTACCATTTTTTGGGTGAGATTTCTATACATCTCGCCTAAGGATGCATTTTTGCCTCCAACAACACCAACATCTTCAATACCTATCTGGTCAAACCATAAAATGAATTCATTTGAATTATCCATTCAATTCCCTCCGAGAAACTATCTCACCTCAATTTCCCAACCATATTTAACTATTATTTTAAATTAGATCTGTCTATTTTTAAATATTTGTAATTATTATCTAGTCGAGATTTACTTTCTCGCACTAGCTATGCTCGCCAATAAGAGGTACGAACCTGCAGCCGAGTAAATTTTCAACAATGATTTTCCCTTTCTTTTTTGTAATTTTCTGAAGAATCTGGCTCCACGAACCTCCTACGGGAGCAACTAAAATCCCCCCTTCTTTAAGTTGTTCAATTAATGGTTTTGGAACTTTTTTTGTGGCGGCAGTTACCACAATTTTGTCATATGGCGCTCCCTTCTTGTAGCCACATGTGCCATCCCTTTCAATCACATGAATATTTTTATAACCCAATTTGTTAAGCAGTCCAGAACTTTTCTTTACAAGATATTTATGTCTTTCAAGAGTGTAAACCTCATTTACCAATAGAGATAGCACTGCTGCCTGGTAACCTGAGCCTGTACCTATTTCCAAGACCCTGTCTGTTTTTTTTGGTTCAAGAAGTTCTGTCATAATTGCTACTATATATGGTTGACTGATAGTCTGATCACAATCAATAGGCAATGGACCGTCATCATAAGCCTCAGTAGAGAACTGATCCAGTACAAATTCCTCTCTAGGTACTGCTTCTAAAGCTTCTAGAACACCTTTATTAGTGATGCCTCTATTTCTTATTTGATAATCTACCATCTCTTTTCTTAGTTTAGAAAAAGCTTCCATATATACTGGTTATCTTTTTTTTCTTTTATACTTTACCTTTTTTGAGGCTTTTTTCTTTCCTTTCTTTTCAGAACTGCTTTTATATACAATATTTCTATAAGGATAAGGTATCTCAATACCTTCATTTGCAAACCTGTTACGAATGTGTTCATTTAAATCTTCTTTAAGTTTGATGCCATTTGAAAAGTTCGAAGTCCAGATATAAAGCCTCAGATTCAATGCAGAATCTTTGAAGTCAGTTAGTTTGATTTTTACCTTTTCTTCAGCTCCTAAAAGTTCATGTTCATATTTGTAATCAAGGAAATATGGGTGCTTTCTAGCTTCTTCGCCTATAATGATTCTTGCCTTGTCAATATCTGCTTCATAACTTACTGGAATATCAACAAAATTCAGTATTCTCTGATCTTCAATCGAAAAATTCTCAATTTCATTTTCACCCATAATAGAGTTTGGGACAATGATGAACTTATGGTCTACTGTTCTCATTGTCGTATGGCGTAGGTTTATATCGGTTACAGTACCAAAATAATTCTTAAGCTGAATTTTATCACCTACCCTGAACGGTTCATAAAGTGCAATAAAAATCCCACTTATCAGGTTTGAGAATGCTTTTTGCGATGCAAAACCAATGATTGCAGCAAGTATGCCTGCACCTGCGAATAATGAAAGTGAGAGTGATCTTAGCGCAGGTATCTGAAGCATAGCTGCAACAATACCTAAAAGATAGATTAGAGCAATACTAAAACGCCTGACAAAAATAATTTGTGTGCTATCCATTTTTCCAAACTGCTTTCTCTTTTGAAAGATATTTTTCCACACTTGATTTGCAAGCTTTGCGAAAATAAATGTAAAAAGAAGTATTGCTATAGGTATGGCTATTCTTGTAAGAAATTCAAGATTTATATTTAAGCCTAAAAACTCTATTAAACTCACCTCTCGAACATAATTATGACAGGACTTTTATTTAAGCTTTGCTCTTTTATTGTCCACATTAATCATTTCAAGCATACGTCTTACATCTCCTGCATTCTGGAACTTAAGATTATTATTTTTGATAAATTCAACTATTTTTCTGTAATGGTCTTGTTTTTGAGGGTAGGGATCCCCAATACCAGGTTTAATATAAATAGGTGGAGTGGTATAATTCCCAAGTAGCCCTTGTTTTTTTGGATGTTTGATTAAGATGTTAAATCGTTCAGGCACTTTTTCAATAATTGACTCATTAGATAGTCCGAACATGAAAAGATTTATAGTTATATGTGTGGTATTAGATAAGGAGTTTTTCAAGAATTTCATTGTCTCTCTTAAGTTTTGTTCAGTTTCTGTTGGAAATCCTGCAATAAGATTAACTGTGCCACAGATACCGACCTCATCCGTCCAGCGAATGATTTTGGTCGCCTCTTCTGGCTTAAAAGTCTTACCCTTGTACTTGAGTACTGCTGGACTGCCGGTTTCTACACCATATTGAAGTCGCTGACAACCCGCCTCCATCATCTTTTGTAAAAGTGGCTTATCAAGATTTTTTGGCATAAGCAGACAATCCCATTTCAGGTTAAGATGGTTTGATATCATCTTATCACATAACTCAGTTAGATAGTCATAATCTGAATTAAGCAGGTTGTCATTAAAATTGATATAATCAGAATATTTTTCTTTCAATAACTTAAGTTCTTTTATGACCTTGTTAATTGATTTTCTTTCAAATTTATGGTTGAGCCAGCCAGTACAGAAAGTGCATCTGTTAATACAGCCTTTTGCAATATAATAGCTGATAAAAGGGACCTTTTCATAAAGTGCAAGGTTGAGACCTGAATAATCAGGGGGTGGTATTTCCTCTGCATTTAGGCAGGCAGATTTGTTAGCTTTAACTTGATTTTTAGATCTATAGATTAGATTAGGAACCTGTGCCAGTTCTTCTTTTCCTTCTAAATAATGAACAAGTTTGAGCAGGGCGAGTTCACCTTCTCCTCTTACAAGATAATCAATGAAATCAAAATCTTTCAAGATCTCTTTGCTAGTTTTTTTCTGGTCTAAAAAAGGTCCTCCGAATATCACCTTAATATCTGGATTTTTTTCCTTAATCTTCTTACTCAGACATAAGGCAGGCAAAAGATATTCAACACTTAGAATGGAAAAACCAATTAAATTTAGATTTTCAATATTTACGAGTTCAATAATTCTCTCTAGTGTGAGATTGATATAAGGGATTCTCTTATTACTTAGATATAGTTCAACCTGCTGCTGATTTTGGACTCTAAACAAGCTCATATTAATTTGAGTCTTACTAGTTTTGTTATTTTCGTAAACCTTTGC
>CAZYIM010000041.1:0-20346 GCA_964647565.1 uncultured Methanosarcinales archaeon | reverse complement strand
AAAAGGGAAAAGCAAGTAACAGCACTATAGCCATTGATGAACATCTTAAAATTCCAAGAGCAAAACAGCTTAGTGTAACAGATGGAAACGCTCGCTACACATTTGCACATGAAGAAGGTGAAGATGCAACATACAGTTTCAGCCCATTCAGACATTACCAGATGCCAACTTTCCTAATCGGCAAGGAAAAAGTCTCGCTTTTGATACCCAAGGCAGAGCCACTTGTACCTAACTCAATCTACGAGTTAGATTACAGGAAATTATTGCCTAACTCTAAGCTTACAGTCGAAAAATTTGTTCGTGTCTATGTCGACCGATCCTTTGACACTCTAGACAATTATGAGCTAAGCAATAAACTCGTCGGCATAATCGATAATATAAAACCAATAATGTGATAAAAATGGCAAGAAGAATAAAAGTATTAACAATAACAGCAATTTTGAGCATACTAGGTTTAGCAGGTTCCATGTTAATTAATAAGTCGCAGGAAAAACCAGCAGAGCCTATTTTCTCTGTTGAGAGCACAGAATCAGAGCCAGAAAAACCTGTAGACACATGGACTGAAGCTGTAAAAAGCAAAAGCGATAAAGCAATGGAGGGATCATTGCTTCAAGAAAAGGTTAATCAAGCTTATGGTGCTAAATTATTAGGTTACAATGACAGTCATGTGAACTTTTGCAAATCATATGGTTCATTCGATTCAAAGCACAGCAGAAGTGATTCAAGACATATCCAATATGCAACCTTCCAGATAAGTCAGACCGAACAGCTCAAGGTCTTGATACCTCAAGCAAAGATTCTCATGACGCAAACCAAATATGACATCTCATACCAGATGATAAACAAAGATGTAGCCTTCAATGCTGAAAAATTCGTACATACATTTGTTAGCGAATCATATTCAACTATGGACAATATTAGACTGGATAGAAACCTGGATGCTGTCCTTACAAGCATTAAAGAATATAAACAATTAAAATGAAACTAAGAAAATATGCACTGCCGTTTATTACTGCGGGAGCGCTATTATTGTATGGAGGCTGCCAGACAATAAAAGACGTTGCTGAAGAAAACAGGAAGATGGGAGCGGCAGCAGACTCAGCAAGGGCTGCTCAATGGGAATCAAGACTTAAATTAGTAGATGTGCCTAGTGCAAAACTCCTGTATTTCAGTACAGGCGTTGTCAGTGGCTATTTTAATGAAATCGGCGTAACACATCAATATCAGATGGCCACTTTCAAGTTTCCTAATAATGAGATGGATTTGTTGATCCCGATTCCTGAGTCTCTAGTACCTAACAAATCTTACGAACTGAAATATGAACCCTTGCCAGTTATCCACGGTTTGACCGCGCATAAATTCTTTGCAAGATTCTTTAAAAAAGAGATTTCAGCATTACCTGATTATAGACTATCTGGAAACCTGGATGGCATTGTACATCAAATCAAACCTATCAAAGAACTGAGGTAAAAAATGAACAAAAAACTAAAAAGACTATTATATCAAAGTCTGTTTGTTGTAAGTTCAGCAGCTGTATGGCTGGCATGTGCCGAGGCCACTGAGGATCCTGCAAAAGAGACCTCTGACATCTATACAACTGAAAGCACTGCACAAGAAGATTCAGCAATAGTTCCACATGATACAGCAGTTGTTAAGAAAAACAAGAATATCCAATTAGATAATGTTAAACTTATCAGCTATACCACTGCGAGTATAATCTCTTATTCAGGCAATGTAGGATTGAGTCATACATATCAGATGGCCACTTTTGAAACACCAAAGGGACATATTGATTTGTTGATTCCATATCCAAAAAACCTGGCACACCAGACAAGGTATAAACTGGAATATGAACCATTAGATCCTAAGTCCACTTATCTTGCCCAAGATTTCGCAAACAGGTTTATACTCTCAGAATTAAGAGCAATTCCAAACTATGAACTGGATCAAAATCTGGACGGCATAGTCATGGACCTGGAAATTTTACAAAAAAAATAAGACGATAAAAATGAACAAAAAACTTAGAAACATAATCATTCCAACATTGTTCCTAGCAGGTTCAGCAGCAACATGGATGGCATGCGAGAAAGGCATACCAGATCCTTCAGATGAAGTTAGAAACAATACTTCAACTGAAAGCGCGATACCTGAAGACTCAACAGCTGTAGAAGAAATCGAGAATATAACATTAGAAAATGTGAAGCTTGTTTATTATAATGATGGCCTCATGAGTTATGGTTGGTACTCAGGTGCTAGATCCAAGATGTATCAGATGGCAACATTTCAAATGCCTGAAGAGAATATCGAGCTTTTAATACCTCATCCCAAGGTCTTGGTTCCCAACCAAAGATACAAAGTTATTTACGAACCTTTCCAATCAAACCAGGTTTTTACTGCAGAAGATTATCTAAAACGATTTGTAAAGGAATCTTACTCAGTAGACCAGGATAATTATGAATTTGATAAGAATCTTGATGGCATACTCATTGACCTGGAAGTTTTACAAAAAAAATAAGATGATAAAAATGAACAAAATACTAAGAAATATAATCATTCCAACATTGTTCCTTGCAGGTTCTGCAGCAACATGGATGGCATGCTCAAAAGCTCCTGAAGAAGAGCCTGTGCGGCAAGAAGCTGCAGCAGCAGACTCATTAGGATATGTATCCATGAAGTTTGTCAGTAAAGTTGAAAAGGCAGATAATGCAAAATTTTTATACTTGAACACTGGCACAATTAATTATGGTCATTACAGACGGGGATCTTCACATGAGTTCCAGATGGCAACATTCGAACTTCCTAATGGAGAAGTTGATCTGCTTGTTCCATTTTCCAGACATCTAATGCCTAATCGTAGATATAGTATCGAATATGAGACTCTCGATCCAGCAAAAGCATACACTGCACAGGAATTTGCTTCTCGTTTTTTAGGATATAAAGATGTCAGTGTTCCTGAAGTCTTTCCTGATTTTGAATTAGATCCCTCTCTTGACGGGATTTTGAAAACTCATAAAGCACATGAAGAACTGAGGTAAAAAATGAACAAAAAACTACAACACACTGTATTAACCGGTCTATTCCTGCTAGGATCTGCCGGCGTATGGATGGCATGCGATTGTCCTGAGAAAAAAAGAAAAGAAGCAGAGGCTGCAGCAGCTGCAGCGGCAAAATTAAACATTGAGAAGATTGAGAATGCCAAGTTCACCTATCTGAACACAGGAAATATCAACTACTCGTACGGAAGCGGAGCACATACACATGAGTTCCAGATGGCAACATTCGAACTTCCAAACGAGAGCATCAATCTTGTCATTCCGTTCCCAAAACAACTTATGCCTAACACAAGGCATAGATTGGAATATGAAGTCCTGGACAAGAACAAACCATACACAGCGCAGGATTTTGCAAACCGCTTCTTAAAGAAAAAGAATTGCGGCAATCCTGAGCTTGCACCTAATTTTGTGTTAGACAAGAATCTCGACGGTATCTTATTGGATATAACTCCATATGAATCATTAAGGTAATAAAATGAAAAAAACACTAAAAAGTCTTTTACTAACAGGATTGTTTTTAACAGGCTCAGCAGCTGTAATGATGGCATGTGATGAAGATGAACCACCACCTGCTGAAAAGCCATATGTGGAAACCGAATCCCACTCTAGTGTCGTGCCTGACTCATTATGGCAGAAGGAGACCATAAATGAACCTGGTGCTAAGCTGATTTCGTTGAATCATGGCACAATCAATTTTGCTTATGGTGATGAAGGATTTACACATACATATTACACTGCAACATTCAAGATGCCCAATAAAGAGTTTAGCCTTTTATTGCCATTCCCAAAAGAGATTATATTAAACAGAAGATATGATGTCAAATATGAAACATTTAATCCTGCAGCACCTTTTACAGTTAAGAATTTTACAGATAGATTCATCAGGTATAGAACTTATATAGTTGAAGCATTGAATGATCGGCCTATTGACAGCAATCTTGATGGTATGATAAGGCAAATTGGACAATCTCAGACTGATCTAAGGTGAATATATTGAACAAAAAATTAAAGAAAATTGTATTACCCAGTTTGGTTTTGCTAGGATCTGTTGGAGGATGGCTTGCATGCGGTAATGATGAACCTGAACAACCATATTATCAAACTGAAAAACAATCACAAGCAACAGCAGTTGTTGATACAACCTGGAGAAGTTCCCACATTACAGAACCAAATTCGAAATTGATATCATTAAATTCGGGGTCGATAAACTTTGATTATGGAGGTGAAGGTTTTACACATATATATTATACTTCAACTTTTGAAGTGCCGACAGGAGAGATTTCGCTTTTATTACCTTTTCCACGAGAACTTGTCTTGAACAGACGATACTCTCTGATGTATGAAACCTTCAATCCTACAGACCCTTTCACAGTTAAGCAATTTTTAGATAGATTTATCAGATATAACAATAATAAAGTGGATGAATTGAGTAATAGGGTAATCGATCAAAATCTGAATGGTATGATCAAAATGATCGAACGTACACAAGATAACTTAAGGTGAACAAAATGAAAACATGGTTTAAACGATTAGCATTATCAACAT
Source organism: uncultured Methanosarcinales archaeon (assembly GCA_964647565.1). Taxonomy (GTDB): domain Archaea; phylum Nanobdellota; class Nanobdellia; order Woesearchaeales; family CAZYIM01; genus CAZYIM01. The sequence goes on along the minus strand of CAZYIM010000041.1, from coordinate 15,748 downwards.
TATTTGCAGCGGGTTCTATAGCAACCTGGGTTGCATGTAATTCTGGCAACAAGCTTCCTGAGATCCCTGCAACACAAGAGAATTACAGGATATTTGATATCCCGATCTCAGAGGTTCCCACTTTTGTCCAAAACGACACTACTGCGGCTACTGATTCCTTAGATCATCTTATAAGGATACAAGGCACGCCCCATGGCAAGGTCTACAAGGGAGGTTTGAAATTCTTTATCGAAAACACCTCCAACGAAAGGGCATATTGCAAACTGATGGACAATTCCAAGATAGCCACATTGGCTGGTGCACTATTTGATATGAATGAAATTCTTAGGATACCTCGAGATGTGACTGTAACAGGCAGCATTGATGAAGGAAATATCGATGTCATGAGATTGAATTATAATAATATCATTCTTGATGAAAACATGGATTTAAGCAATCTATTCGAGGGCATGGAGGTCAGGCCAAAAGCCCGAGAATACAGCCTAGCACAGCTAAAAAAAATGGCTGTTAAGGGTGATACCCTGATAGGCAATATAGCTGTCAAAGGAAATATCTTTGGCTTTATGGAAGGTAATGGTTTGGCGTTTGTATTAGGTGATGGCATGGGTAATGATGTGCTGGTTTATAGAAAACAGCCCAACAGCCAAAGCAGCAGGGAAAGAGATGCATTCTCAAGAGGACTTGCAATTATTGACATGCTTAACCAACGACCAACTGTTGCAAGAGTTATCGGAGATTACTCTGGTTCTTTTGGAGGTATTTTAAATCTTAACTCAATTTCTGATTCAAGGAGAATAAAAAGTGCACAGCATGAGATCAGTTTTGATAAAGATTATGATACTGCAAATTTCAAGAATGCTTATCTGACTGCAGAGGAAGCCAGGATATTGGATAACTATCCAGAGATTAAGATGGTAGGTTCAATAAAGGGTGTGAATTACAATGATAACGGCATCAAAGCTTTTCTTGAGGATTTTGAGAACAATACAATAATATTAGAGAGAAACAGCACAGGAGATATGGCTGATAATGTTGCCTTGATGTTGGATTATGCAAATGCACATGAGATGGAAAGGCGTGTAATTGATGGCAGGACCTATTTTAGGTATGTTGAGGTTATTGGTGAACTCCGAAGAAAGAAGTTAAAAATTGAACAGGTAAGAGATGTATGGTCTCCCAAACCTATTGAAAACAGGATAGATATGCCCAACACCATTCACAGAGAAGGTGTTGACCATTTTTATGATTTTAACAATTAAAATATGATCCTTGCAAAAAAAACAAAGTTTATTACCGATTCATATCATGACTTCACGGAAAACAAGGCGGGTTACAAGGATGTCTAAAGTTAAACCTATTTCTTTTGAACTTGGCTATAGGGAGCCTTCTGATAAAATGTATACATTGTTAGGAGTACTTTGGGATTCCAAGATTCAGGACGCTCGCAAACTGGTTCATAGGGATTGCCTTGAACCTGAAAAAATTTGGAGTGATCCAATCCACAAGATAATCTCATTAGATGATTTCGTGAAAAACGGGCCTGATATTGTTAAGGCCAAGCTAAACTATGGTGTAATTAATGACCAGGATGAATTATTTATAGAGCTGAGAGCAAGTTACTCTTTTTTAAGGCAGAACATTAAATATAAAAATGAAGCTTTATTCAAATGTAGCTACAGAAAGAAAGATTCTTTTAATAAGATATTCAAGAATATTTTTGGATTGTCAGTTCCTAAATATTTGACTAAAGCAATCAGCAAAAATAATCTTTAGATGTCTATAGCCCACACCCGAATATTTTTTCAATATTGTTGTCAGATTTTTATTTTTCACCCACAAATAATAGATCTAATATTTCTTGACCATTATTATGGTGGTAGAGTGTTTGGGTTTCTTTGTGGATAAATCCTGCATTTTCCATCTCAAACTTTATTTCATCCCTAAGAAATTCAGGATGATTAGGCGTCAGGGTTATAATTATTTTACCTTTGTCCATCACATTATATATCTGGTCAAACTTAACCCAGAATAGGGGATTACTTTCAAATCCATATGTGCTTGGATTCATCACATATTCTGCAGTTTCATGTAAGCTGTGTTCTGCTATGACGCAATCATATTTTTGTTCAAGGTTCATATTAGTCATATCTGCAACTTGAGTCTCTATGTTCTTACACTTATTTTTCTTTGCACGCTTTTGTACTAATTTTAACATTGCTTCTGATAAATCTAGGCATGTAAATTGTGTCTCTGGATGGTTTAAGGCATAGAATACTGATTTCAGTCCATTTCCAGATCCAATATCCAACACCTTTTTTGAATCCTTAATATGTTCATTAATGAGAGAGGATATAGTCTCAGTTCTATTATATAATGAACTCTGCATAATATTCATCAATTCAAATTCTGCAACTAGCTCATAGAATTCTATAATGTTCGGTTGATTATTGTCATCACAGAAGGTATTGTGCATCTTGTCGTAGATTTCATATTGTTCTTCTGTTAAGGCGTTCTGGATCAAATCCCCAATATCCGAAGTTGTCAGGTCCTCAATTTTCTCCTGTTCGAGGTATTCTTTGATTTTCATTGGTTAGTGAGAATGAATAGCTCTATTTAAAGATTATTACGATAAAAAAGTAGATTTGTGCTTGATTAGATTGTTGTAGAAACTTCAACAACAAACGTTTATATATTATAATTACTTATAAGTAGTAAAATGGACGACAACCAAAGAATCAAACTGTACGAGCTGGCCATAGAGCTGGCAGAGCTTAGAAAAAAAACAAGGAGGTGCTGAGCAACAAGTTGCTGGCACCCCTCGTGTAAAAACACTCGGAGGTGAATTGAATGCCACTGGAGAACGAAATACAAAGACTCTTCGGCACAGTCAGGAAAGGCCACACCAACATTGTTGTAGTAGCGCCACACGCAGCAGGGCCAGACATGAACACAGGACAAGTCGCTGAAGAACTGGCAAGAAACCTGGGCGCATACCTGGTAATAAACTACATACACCATAAGAGAAAGCACAACTTCAACGACCTGCGACAGATGGAAAAACAAGATGAGAACGGAAAAAAACCGATGAAAGAGTTCTACAACTGCATAGACAAACTCGCAGAAGAGGCAAAACAACACGCAAAAGGGCTGCACAAAGGAAAGAAACGAACTCTGATAGTCTACGTACATGGAATGGCAGACAGGGACGACCTTGGAGTAGACATAGGAATAGGTGTAAAATGGAACCCCCAGAAGCAAAAGTACCAGGGAGCAGAATACCATCCAAAGGCAGGAACCAACACAGGAAAAGTACAAGCTAACTTCGAGATGACAAAAACAATGCGAAGGATGCTGGATGCAAAACTAAAAACCAACATGGGCCTAAGGGCGCTGATAGGAAGCTACAAACCCGCCTGGGACAAGAATAACGGGATACAGCACCACGCTAAAACAGATAACCACGCAATACAGGTTGAGATAAACAAGACCTTAAGGTTTGTAAACAACGGAGAATACATAGCAAAACAACTTGCAAAAGCAATACGAAAAGCATACTGGAAACTATAAAAAAAAGAAAGAGGTGAAACAAAATGAACAACCAAAAACCAAAACCAATACTAATAGGCAACCCAGACTACTTCAACAAACCCAAGAAGGTAAGCATCGATCAGCTGATATTGAAAGCAAACATAGATCAGCTTAAAGACCAGATAAATGCGGTAAAGAACGATGATAGAGTCAAGTTGAACGAGTTAATAGCGGGCTGCAACGGCCTCTACAGGCAACTGCCCGGTAAGCTAAGGGAAGAAGTGGGAGAAATCTTACTCGAAGTGGCATGTTACGAAGTCGCACTGAAAGTGATGGACAACATGAAAGATAGAGACAGGATACTAAGCAACCACATCGACAAGCTGAACAAATGCAAGAGATACGATGTCATCAAGATAGTTGCAGAAAAGATGAAGAATGCAGGAATAGACTACATAATGAGATAAAAACAAAAGAGGAGGGCAGAATGAAACAAAAACAATTATACGAGCTATGCAATAGCGCAGCAGAATGGATAGGGAAATCCGAGAAGCTAAAAAAGCTTATCGAGGATAGTAGGGACAGGCAATACCTCTTGATAGAGGTTGAGAATGCAGAGAACCTGGGCATACTCGAGGCCTTGCAAGACGAAGAGCACTTGAAGACATACGAAATGATGAGATTAAAGCCTAAACAGTTAGGTGATGTAATCGGAGACCTATATGATATAAGACATCTTTGCCTAAGAGATCTGTTGAGGCTTGAAGATAATCCTATAAGACCGCAGGTCAAATGGTGGAGCACAATGGAGACCATGAATGCTGCAGAAGTGAATTACCACATCGATAGAAAAAGGTTCCTTAAAAATAAGATCTGCAACATAGAGAAGGTCATGGGACAGCTGGAGCAAGGCAAATACAAGATTGATGTTTGTGGTTGATTATCGGAAATCTTCCGACGATAAAATCATAAAATATTTAAAATGAGATTGCCTGAAATATCGTATGAAAATCAAGAAGTTTGATTTTGTGACAATAGCCATGATCATTATTTTTGTTTTACTTATTATTTAGTTTTAAATAAAAGTTTCGGGTGGTTAAGATTATTAAGAAAAGACTGGATTTATTGAAACAAATCGCAATTTGGTTATTTTTAATGCTAATGATTTATATCATATTTGAGCTTTTGAGAAAATTGACCGGAGGAAGCCTTTCATTCGAGACCCTGGTTATAGGTTTATTGATTGCCAACCTAGGCTATTCCTTTTACATTAAAGAATCCATAAATAAACTAGATTCAAAGATCTCAAAACATATAGGTTGGCATATCGGTAATCGAAATTCTGGAAACCATTAAATACTATACCAACTTCCCTCTTTTTATGGACAAATACGAACCTGTGTATGCAAAGGGAATCATTCTGGTACGATTAAAAGTCAGACTTGACCAGGATAAGGAAATGGATGTAAATGATGATTTTGCTGCCGAATTTGGAAACACAATAGGATATTCCTTACAAAGTCCCTGGATGGACAATTTTTATTTCTATAATACCCCAGAAGGCAGAGAGGATGAAGCCATAAAGGATTTCAAGAAATATGATAACTTTGTTGAATCCGCAGAACGATTTGATGCTAAGGAAGAAAAGCGATACGAGACCCTCGATACTATTGCTAAAGATCTGCAAGAATTCAGGGATGACTGCTTATTGCCTGACAAACAGTATCATATGAAAATTGATGAATTCATTCAAAAACTGAATGATTTTAAGAAGCTATAAAAAAAAGTATCATAAAGAAGCAACAATCTTCCTTATCTCTTCAATTGTTTTTGCTTTAATCAATTTCTGTTTCAATACTGCAGCATTTTTGCTTCCCCTGACACACCACAATGCATGATCCCTGATCTCAGAAGCAGATTGTCTCAATTGTTGTTCATAGAGCTGTAAGAACCTAGTAAATGCATCTCTTTGTTCATCATTGTTTGGTTCTGGTAAGTTCTTGCCATTCTCCAACAAGTATTTTGTTCTTTTGAATATCAGGGGATTGCCTCTAGCAGCACGACCAATCATCACCATGTCACATTTGGTCTGTTCCAGCATTGATTTGGCATTGCCTGGCTTGGCTATGTCTCCGCTTCCTATAACTGGTATGGAAACTGCTTCCTTAACCTGTTTTATTATATTCCAGTCAGCCTTGTCACTATATCCTTGAGCTTTGGTCCTTGGATGGACTGCTATAGCTGAACAGCCGCAATTTTCTATGATTTTAGCTACTTCTAGAGCATTTATTGAGTCATTATCCCAGCCAGAGCGTATCTTGGCTGTTACAGGAACTCTAGAAGCCTCTACAACAGCATCTAGGATCGGTTTAAGCAAGTTCGGGTGCTTGATAAGGTAAGCCCCTGCTTTCTTACCCAAAATCGGGCCTTCACAACAGCCTAAGTTTATATCAATTATATCAGCGACATTTGAGATGATATTTGCCACCTTTGCCATCTGCTCTGGCTTTGAGCCGACTATCTGAACAGCAATAGGTTTTTCATTTGCAGATATATCCAGGAATCGTTCAAAAGCAGCTCTGTTATCGTGTTCATAAGCTTTTAGAAATTCATCCACATCAATCATCTGGCTATAGATGAGATCAGCACCATTTTCCTTGCATAACACTCTAAATGCCTTGCAATTTACACCTGCCATGGGAGCGAGTGCAAGTCTGCCTTTGAAAGTCAGATTTCTGATATTCATAGAGGAGTGTTAAAGGATTTAATACTTAAATGTTCCCCTATCGGTGACTATTTTCGGAAAATTTATATATCATGAGTTATTTAAAGCCTTTAAAAGAGGTGTGTTGTGTTATGGATGCTGAAGATTACGAGCTAGTTTCTCATCAGGCGCTTGATAAAATGCGCAAGGAGATAGAAGAGATAAAGAGAAATCCTTTTGGCGATAAAGAAGAAGGCAAGAGCCTATTAGTTGCCGTCGACAGGCTCAATGAAAACATTGGGAAGCTCATGGATGTTTTTCACGCTGCTGAGAAACAAATTGTTGATGAATATTTCAACAATAAACCGTCAATTCTATTAAGACAGATCTCTGATCAGAATAAAAAACTTGCACAGGGTATGGTGGCCTTGGCTAATCTTATCAAAAAACAAGAAAAGGTTTTCTTCAGAGAGCTCGAAGATCTTGGAGAGAAACAAGAAGCTGACTTTGAATCTGTTGAAAAAGATACAAGGGAAGCTGTCCAGGATATGGAAGAATATACCAAGGAAGAGCTTGCGTCAGAACTTGATGATTTTGCCAAGAAATTTACACCCAAGGCTAAGAAAGCATTAAAAGCTAAACAAAAGGCAGATGAAGAAGAAGCAGAAAAACAGCCTCCAGCTACACAGCAAATAGCACAAGAAGCAGCACCTCCTGATATGGGTAATCCATTCCTTAATCCACAACCATCAGATTCATCTTTAAATCCTAGTTTTCTGAGCAATCCGCCGCAGGCGCAACCAACACCACAACAAGCTGCGCCGCAACAGGCATTCAATCCAGCTAATGCACCAATGCCTTCAAATGCGGGTTTGCCACCTGATGTTACAAATATTCTAGAAGAACAACCACCTGAAACCAGTGACCAGGTCCCTCCATTAGGGGGGGATCCTGGGCCACTGCCTAATATTCCTCCTCCGCCAACTAAAAAAGGTCAATCTGTCTTCCAAAAATGAGGCTTTCCCTGCTTAAGGATTTCTATATTGCCTGTTGTATAAGTTGCAGGGATAAGGCAAGAGAACCAATAAGACATACACAAGTAAGATCTAAGGTCAAAGTCATGGAATCTGAACTTACTCACCTTGAAAATGTCTATGAAGATTTAGTCAAGAAGAAAGAGATAGGCGAGGAACAAGAAGAGATTATTGTTGCCAAGCTACAGGCCCTAAAACAACATCTGGATGAGAACTATCTTCAGAAGATAACACCCCGAAAGAGGGTAACAAAGAAAAAGATGGTTGTTAAAAAAAGGAAGCTGAAAAAGTAATTATAGATCCCTTGGCATCAGAGTCTTTCTACCATTGGCTTGGGCTCTCTTGATTGCATCAGATACTAAAATTCTTGCTTTTGCATCCAGCGCATCCCCGAATTTTTCAGCCACATTGAATTCTCCTGCAATCTCCTTCACTATTTCCTTCACTTTTGACTTTACTATTAAAGACATAATATCACCTTTTAATCTTATCTAGTCCTTATTTTATAAATATTGCGGTAATTTTTTTAGAAAGGTTTTTATGTTTTGGAAAATTACCTTATTCTTATGGAAAAGTTATATTTTAAGAAGGAAAATGATCCAGACAATGTTTTTGCTGCAGAGGAATATGAACGACAGATAAAAGCTGTTTTAAAGACAAATAAAGCTAAGTTTATTGATCATATTGTGGAACATGGCAACCTAAAGAGCATGATGGGTGGTGTGCTTGGAGCCAGGGGAGCGAAATATGAAATAGAGGGTGAAGGCACAATTAGTTACAAATATTACTTGATTCCTTCAGGCCCGTTCATGGCTGAGATCGAACTGACTGGTTTTAAGGACAATGATCTCTATAAAGGATTGAAATCAGGTCTAGAAGCGCTTGCAGTTGAGCCTTGGTAGCTATTTATGGCCGTACCAGAATGTGACGCTGTTCTCATCCAATGAATCCAATCTACAAAAGCCCACCCGTTCCAGTTGTACTACAGCATCAAAAGAGAGTTCTTTGATCTTTTCTTCACCGAGACCTTCTACTCTCTTGTTGTCAGGCATTAAGAGCTTAACTTTTATTAGGTTGCTGTTCTTAGGCAGCCAATGAATGATTTTCTTGCCCTTTTGCTTATATTCCTCGTAGTCTGTGCTAATGAATATGAATTTGTCTTTTTCTTTCTTGAAATTCAGGCAGTCCATTAATCTTATCATCTCACAATCCTTAAATGATTCATAATCCTGCTTTGCTACATAGAACTCTGCATCTGTATGGAAGAGTCTTTTTCCCCTTTTAGGGAAATCTGGATGAAGTTCCATTTTTACCTTTAGTTTAGGTGCTCCTTTAATGGTTATCTTCACAGGATTTTCAACAAAAAAGTACCTGTTGGATATTGGCTCTATTACATCCTTGTTAAAAGCATTGATCTGTTTGAAGAACTCTTTGATATCTACGCTTTTATCGTTTTTTGTAACGCCCACTGATAAAGCATATTTAATGAATGCATCTGGCTTGTAGCCTCTCCTTCTCAGGGCTTGAAGGTAAGGAAGCCTTATATCTTCCCAGCCATTGAACTCCTTTGCATCAATTCTCTTTCTTGTCTCGGATGTGCTTAGTCTTAGGCCTAAAAAGTTGATAAGTCCAACAAACAAGGTTTCTGGAATTGGTTTATTGAAGTATTTATACATCCATTCCTGCCTCAATGCATTGTCAGCATGGTCTTTAGCTCTTAAAATATGGGTCATTCCTGATTCCATGTCATCTACGCTGACTGAAAAGTTCATCAATGGCCAGACTCTGTACTTGGTGCCTTGCCTTGGATGTTTAGATGTATTGATTCGCATCGCAGGCCAGTCCCTCATAGCAGGATTCTTATGTGTGATATCTGTCTTTATGCGCATCACTGCATCGCCAGCTTTCCAGTCTGAAAGCATATGCTGCCATCTTCCTAATTGCTCATCAGGAGAAAGGTTTCTGCAGGGACATGGCTTGCATTTGGTTATTAAAGCTTTATATGATTCTGGATCGCAGTTGCAGATGTATGCATTGCCCTTTTTTAAGAGGGTTTCTGCATAGCTATAGTAAAGCTCCAAGCGATCTGATTGGACCATCACCTCTGAAATGCTGTTATTGGTTAGCCAGTCTGCATCCTTAGGCAATTGTTCATATGCAGGCGGATAGATATTCTCTGGATTGGTATCTGAGATTCGCAAGATAAGTTTTCCAGCGTATTTCTTTGCAAGTTCTAAATTTAATGATAATGAGTAAGAATGGCCTATATGCATGGGTCCGCTTGGGCTTGGCTCAAATCTCATGATAACTTTCCCTTTTTTGGCATTATCCATGTCTTTGAGCAGCTTTTCCTTGGACTTGACAATGTTTTCCTTTCTAGGCTCTATCTTGTTTAAGAGAGTTTCTTGATCTTTAAGGGAAAGCTTGTTGATCTTGTCCACAATTTTCTGGATTAAAGGCCTGATCTTGTCTACATCCTTCCTGGCCTCAGGATGCGCTCCAAGGACCCCGCCTATGATTGCATTAGGATTGGCCTTGCCATCATACTTGACAGCGTTTTTAAGTGCTAGTTTCTCTATTGTTTTTTCAATTGACATAATAAGATTGATTGAATAGAACATATAAAAAGTTTTCTCTTAAGTATTATCCGCCAGAACCTAATAGATGACCGTTATAATCATAGATTTCTTTTTCAACTCTGATAAACAGTTTGTTTAAGAAATCATTCAATTTCAGTCTTTTTAACAAATTGTTGTTTGCTAAATTGCTGTTTGAGTTGAATTTTGATTGAGTCTATATTATTCCTAAAAATCTGTTCATCATATGGCAAAATATCAAAATATTCTTGAAATCCTGGTCTTTCTCCAAGGATATAAGTAAATGGATAAAGAAATAGTTCAGAACTATGCCATGCAGTATGTGCGTTATCAATACGCTCTCTTAAATCCATGCTCGTGGATTTTTTGAAAATTGTTTTAAAAAGAGGATCTTCCAATGTCAAACTTGTGTCCAAAGGCGCACCCATAAACTCAGAATATGCAAAAGCAATCTCTATTTTAGCTAAAGCAGTTCTCCGACCATACAGGTATTTTTGTAGGTATTTAGCATCACTTATCAAATGCAATGAAAAAGGAAGACCCGGAGGACTCTCTCTTTGTAGTATTTTCTCAATGCCAGTTGCATATCTATCCAACATCCTGTAATTTGAGTTGAAATGCATTAGATTATTTTTTATCACTTTTGTAAGCAATTTAGAACTCTGTTCTATCGCAAGCGAATCAAGGGTGTTAGGTAACGAATAATTATCAATGGATCTAAGCTTATTGAAATTTTCTAAGATAGATCCTATTCTTTTCTCAAAATGGGGTCGCGAATAAATATTAGTAAATCGAGTGAATTCAGAAGACCTGTAAGCATCAGAACCAGGACGAATGTATCGGATTTCTTTTTCAAGCAGTTTTACCTTCAAATTGTAAATTTTCCTAGAATCAACTGCAAATTTTGTTGAGAATGTATCTAAAATAGCCCCTATTCTTCGGATGTCGTTGTCATTAATTCTCTCTTGGAAAAAGGGATCTAGAGCTTTATTTTCTAGATATTTAGCAAGGTTTTCAAACAAATCATCTTTAAGCTGAATTCGTTTAAGACTATCATCTGTAAACAATGGCATTTTAACATCATTTATTTCAGATATTCCCTCTCTGTATATTTCATTAATTGGCTTACTTATATAACGATTTGGATGAAATTTGAGTGTGTCTCCTGTAAATTTATAGCGCCCTATATAAGAAACATCTAAATCTGTAAATACTGTGTTGACTTTCTGTTCGATTTGATTTAAAGGCTTGACAAAATTAACATCATATGTTCTGTATATACCTATGCCAAGAACTATTAAAGACGTTAATAATATCTTTGTTTTCTTATTTATATTCATGACTTATGAAATTCCAAACAATTATTTAAATATTACTACTTTTCAATGAAAAAGTATATAAAGTTAGTTCGATTTACGACTAGAAAATGCGGGACTGGTCGGATATTATTGAAAAATTTCTCTTAGATGAGAAGCTAGAGTCAAGGAAAGATTTCTATAAAAGGAAGAAGAAAGTTATTAATAACTTGTTTGAGACTCTGGATATGCCAAAAGAAGGCGTATTGAAATTGACATACTTTTCCAACAGCAGAATAACTGAGAAGTTAAGAGAGAATATAAAAGAGAAAGTCAGGAAGAAACCAGACCATAAATTAATCCCAAGAGTGGATAATCTTAACAGCGCTACCAATATCGATTATATACAGGCCCTGCTCGTTACAGAACAAGGAAAAGACCCGACCTACGTGGATGGTACAAAAGGAAGAATTAATGACATAATATCTCTTGAATTTGCCTTGGTATGTGATGATTTCCCCAAACGCGTATATTTACGAATGCCTTGCAAGATAGAAGATGCTGTAATGCTGGGCGAGATATATGATGATATCAAAATCACATCTTATTTTAAGAATGAAATTGAATGGAATCCTGCCAAAACAGATCTTGAAGGTGCAACAGAAACTATGAAAAATTCTATACCTGGAAAGATTTCGTATAAATTCGATCTACAATTCGATGGAGGCAAAGTTGAGTATGATAACTTCCATACACAGGGACAAGATTTATTTCTAACTCTCCACAGGTTCACTCCCGAAGCTGAACAAGTGATTACTCAGCTGGGAATTAATTTACAAGGTGCTAATAAATGACTGATTTAAAGAAAGCTATAAAGAATTTTCTAGAGGATAAAAAGATTGATGGATGGGCAGACTTCCAGAAGAGAAAACAGAAGGTTGTAAGAATTTTGTTGGATGGTGCAGGCGTAGATTATACAAAACAGGATCTGTTCAATGCAACTTTCCTTTCTAATTTTGCTAAGGCAAAAAAAGTGTTTGATCAATATCTAAGTAATTGGGACTCAGGATTTCAAACAAGAGATATACAAGCCATAGATAATATAACCGCACTGGTTAACATCGACTATATGCATCATGAGATGTTTGGATACGAATCAAAGCAAAATAATACTGTTTTTGATGAAACTATTTGGGCAACTGAAAAAGAAACGAATAATTATCAACTTGATTTGGGCCTGGCAGTATTTGATAAGCTCCTTGGTAAATATGTCAATCTGAATATCAATAGGACAATGGAGGAAGCAACACAGTTGGCTGAATTTATACCTAATATGAAGGTCAGAGTAATATATAATCACGATGATACATATGATGCCAAAGGGTATGATCCTGAGGTTGTTCGAAAACTAATTAAGGCTGATCTTGATGAGAGGACTTTAGGATCTATTAATCATGAGGGGGAAGGTTTTTCATTAGTATATAATAATCATCAAAAAGGTAATAATGAACTTAGTTTACATTTTAGAGAATATACTCCTGTTGTAGAGGAGATCTTGAAAAGAATCGAATTATAGAAGGGGGGTAATCAATGGAATGGGATGATATAATTAAGATTTTTTTAAATGATAAGAAGATTGAAAGCTGGTTTTCTCATATGAAGAGACGAAAGCAGGTTGTCGAATATCTGCTTGAGGAAGTTGAAATGGATAAGAAACATTCATTTATTTTAGCTTATTCTCCGCGATCAGCCAAATCAGTTGGATTAATTGAGAAATTCAAGGAAAAAACAGGGGCTAAACCCTCGTATTTCACAAACGCTTTTGACTCAATAAATGCACTGACCAATATAGATTATCTCTATAGGGAGTTTCAGGATGGAGAAGTAGAACACATTGGAAATGAGGTCGAGTTTGCAAATGATGAATATATCATGACCTTCTCAGTATATAATTTTAAGGGAGTGAACAGGCATCAAATTGAGCTAAAGACCACAAGAACATTTGATCAGATGAAAAAGCTTGCAGATGCTTTCCCAGATATACAAGTCGAGATGGCAATGTCCTTTAAAGAAAAATTCTCATTAGAGGGATATGATAGGCAAGCAATTCTCGATGGTAAAGTGAATGTTGTAGAACATCTTGGTGCAGAAACTATTGACTATAATTTCGAGGGCGGTTCAATCGACTATAGCAATGTCTCAATTCCAGTTATAAATAGTTCTGATGATGATACTTTGGATTATGAACCAGATGTTATGCATAATCTCGAAATAAATCTTACTAAGTATACGCCAAGGATAGATGAGATGTTTTCAAGATTAGAAATAGATCTTAGGGAGCTAAGGTGATTAATATGGAAATAGACTGGTATCCGATAATAAAGAAATTCTTGAAGAATGAACGTATGGAAGGCTATTTTGCTTTCAGGAAAAGGAAAATAATGCTTGTTGAAGAAACCTTGAAGTATGTAGGTATGGATCCGAAGAATGCTAAGATGCTGGTCACTAAGCCAAACAAGGCCAACTCCCAGAATCTGATGGCAACACATAATTTGAATCTGCAGGGCAGGACCGACCAACAAAGAAAACATGCATTCAAAGATTTAACTGGATTTGCCAACATGGACTATATGGATCATGAACTTATGGGAAACAAGCGTTATGATTGTGCACAAACATTTCAAACACATTTCTATAGCACTGTTGAGGACTTTGTGGTCAGCTTCTATATCAACCACGAAGATAATCCAAGAAAGGTTGAGATAAGTGCCAAGACCACCTTTGAGAAGGTTTTTGAAAACAAAGACTTTTTCCCAAAGATGAAAATCCTTTCCCATTTCAGCTATAACGATGCATCAGACGCACAAGGATATGATCCTGCGGCAGTAAACAAGGTGATTTCAGATGCAGTCCCCGGACAGATAGAAAGGCAGCTTAAATATGAGTGTGATGGAATATCTTTCAAGCAATATCCTACAACAGAATCCAACAGGTTCAGTTTCAACATGATTATAACCAAATACCACCCCTTTCTCGATACAATTGTAAATAAACTCGATATAAACCTGGTACAGACGGTGAAACAAGATGACTGATTGGAAGCTATATATCAAGAAGTTTTTAGACGGAGAAAGGATGGAGAACTGGTTTGCTTTTAGGAAGAGAAAGCAAGATTTCTTGAAGGTCGTATTATCAAGAGCAGAGATGCATACTGACTTGGCCAAGCAGCTAGTCAGGAAACCTAATTCATATGAATCCAAGAAAGTGATGGAAGAGATAAGAAACAAATTAGAGACTGACATCCATCGTTGGGATTTAAAATTAGACAAGGTGGATGACTATGTCAACCTGGCATTCCTAAAGTTTGAACATTTAAGTTTTGAAAATCGTGAACTGCCAAAAAAAGGCGATAAGCAATGGACGCAAGGATCATGGGGACAGCATCATGCATTCAAAGAGACTGATGATTATACGATTGAATTCAATGTAGATCCCATGGGAGAAGATGATAGAAAATATGTAGAGATCTGTGTAAACAAGACATTTGATGAGGTTTTATTGCTTAAAGAGCTGGTTCCTGAACTTAAGGTCGAGTGTGTATATTCTGCCAATAAGACCATGCTTGCCACTGAATATGACTGGCAGACCATTGAAAATGAATTTAGCCAGAATATAGCAGACAAGGTGTTCAGGAGGGTTCTTGGTGATTTTGACGGCGGCAAAGTACATCAGAATAAATATGCTAAGATGGAAATGAATACACAGATAATAGCCTACAAACACACACCTCAGCTCGAGCAGGTTCTTGACAAGCTGAAGATTGATTTCAAAGAGGAAGCAAAATGACGAATTGGCAGAAGACAATAAAAAAATTTCTTAATAGTGAGCGAATCACAGGAAATAAAGAGTTCAAAAAGATGAAAAGAAATTTCTACTATATCTCATTATGGGATGTAGATGAATATACTGAAATGGAGGATGGCAGTGAAATCCTGACGAACAGACCCAACTCTGAAAAAGCAAATGACCTCAGGAAAACAATCAAAGAGAAAACACCTGGTTGGAAAGAAACGCAGGTTAATGATTATACCAACCTTGCTTTAATCAAATCTAAGTACTTAGGAATGACATACCTGAATGATTTTATACAAATTGAAAATAATATGGAAATTGTGAATATATTGAAAAAAATGAGGAAAAATCACATTACACTTCCTAGTCCTGATTATGCACTTAAATTTTTTATAAATGATAAATCTGATGAGAATGAAAAATATGTAAATCTTTGGTTTCCGAGAGATTTTAATTATGTTGTTAATCTTTACGATCTTGTACCTGATCTCAAGATAGATGTTGGAAATATTATCGAAATAGATGCAAAAGATTATTCCCCTGAAAAAGAAAAAACTCTTCTTGAAAATAATGATAATCAAAACATTAAAAGAACAATTAGAGGAACATTTGATGGAGGAGAATTATATTGGTCAAAAGATAATCATGCAGATAAAGACTGGGTACACAGAGGAATAGATATAGGTGACATAATTCTTGAAACAAAATTCACCATCCAAAAATATACGCCAGTATTCG
>CAZYIM010000040.1:0-21765 GCA_964647565.1 uncultured Methanosarcinales archaeon | reverse complement strand
ATGCCATTAATCTCAATCGAAACAGCTTGGATAGTAAAGACAGCTCCAGGACTACCTCTTACGCCTTGCGAACCGCTTGTACCTTTATTTTTCTCTTCTTCTCCATAACGCCCATTTGAACCATACTGACCAGGACAACCGCCAGTACCGCCATAGCCGCCAGCACCGCCATCTCCACCGCCACCACTAGCACCAGCACCGCCAGCAGCACATGATTTAGAACCATACAGAGCATTCTTAAATCTTAACTTAGCGCCATCTTGGATCTTCAATGTCTTGAAATAATAGGTCTTATTTTCCACATCAATAACTTTTGAAGACATAACAGTACAATCAGGTCTATTTGCTGGCAATACATAACTTGAAGAAGGGCTGACATCCCCTTCAACACAAGGTATAGCATCATCTGCTGATGCAATGGCAATCACTAATAAGAACACAATTAAGAATATAAGACCTCTTTTTTTCATTATCTTATCCTTAGAATACCACATTTATATATTTTTTCAAATTAAAAGAAACAGTGTGTATCAGGAAAGCATTAGTCTGCTGCTTGGCATCCCACCATTTCCAATCTGAATTGAGCTTTATATCTGGAGTAGAACCAGCATCATGATCATTTAAACAGAGATAACGCGAGTTGCTGCCTCCGAATCCAAGGTCTTTTAGTCCATCAGATAAAAAGACGTCTCCAGAGGGTTGCCATTCACAACCAATTGATGATGCAGCAAAGCATTCAGAATATGTTTTACCAACGCAGTCAGCTGATGTTTCTCCAACACACTCAGCGCCTGACAAGCATTTGTCATTAAATCTCTGGCTCTTAAAAACCAATGACCTACCGTGAATATCATTTTTTTCATTCCTGTATACTGTGGCGCAAGACTTCTTATCATTATCATCAGAACTATATTTTCGCTCTTCTATGCAATCGTCATCATCAGTCTCGCAGTAATGGCTGGAGTCACATTCAGAACGTATCCCGATCATACGAGTCGTTGAAAAGCTCTCACAATAATTATCAATATAGACCTCATTCTCTTTTATCACAGGAGTCAATGTGCAATCAACCGGGCAAGGACTCAAACCAACACAATCTATGAGGCTCCCACCTTGGCATAATCCATTAGTTACCCGAGGATCATCATCACCACAACAACCGTCATGACCATCTGTCGAGGAGTGCTGGCCAGGGACATAGACCTGCTCGTTCCAAGGCAATCCAAGCTGGACAGCACATACACCATTTTCACCTGTAAATGATCCCCAATGATAGCTGTTGCCATCATAGTAGCAGTATATATCGCCTAAAGTAGGATCAGGAAAGCCAACATCTGCAAAAGTATCATCTCCACAACAGCCTTTGCCAGGGACTGCATCATCAACTGTATCGTTCCAAGCAGCGTGATTAAAAAGATCGCAGGTCGAGTTGAGCAAGTCTCCATCTATAAATAACTCACTATGCGAATTAAATGCCAGAAAAACCTCCTTAAGAGGCATATCTCCTGTGCCGCTTGTCTGCTGTAATTTGACATTTAGATAGTTCGGAGAGCCTCCTGAAGAATAGGTCATCTCCATCTTGTACCAACCAGGATCAAGAGCATCTGTTGTCTTTATGGTATACTTAGGATTATCCTTGTCATGGCTCCTGCCAGCACAATTAGGATTGCAGTTGTAAGAAACTTTTGCAGCTTCATTTCCATCCTTTAAGAATTTGAGTTCAACAGAATCATCTGCTCCTAAGAAAAGTTTCAGCTTTGTTTCTTTGAATATAAACACCCATGTAGACCAAGATGTACTTGTAAGCCCTCCTGCTTTGAAGAACCGCGCATTATTCTCATGAACATGATTTCCTGCAGCCCCATTCTGGGACTCCCATTGAAGATCTCCATAAACATGACCCAATTCCATAACAAAATCAGGATCTACTAAGCATTGGCCGTTCTGGCAAATGAATCTTGCATCCCCCGCATCACATTGTAGACCTTCACAATCTGTATCGCCGCACTGGCCTTCATTATCATTATCCTCATCCTCAGGAGTAGTACAATCCTCACCGACAGCTTGGTTAGGATCAAATTCACAGGCACCATTTTGACAGACATAACCTGCTTTACAAGGATCTCCTTTTTGTTTAAGGGCACAGGCCGGCCGACAACGATCATCAGTTATATCACAATCAGAATCATATTGGCAGTTTTTACTTGCATATTCACAGATTCCATTGGAATCAACAGTCCCAAATTTCCGGCAGTAATTATCATTATAACAACCACATTCATATCTCCCTTGACCAGGACATTTTCCTTCTACAGGATCTGCACTGACAATAGTAGAGGATATGAAAAATAGGAATAAGATTATTATTACAGCAAGACCTCTTTTTTCCATAAGCTATTCCTTGATTATATCATTTATATATTTTTTCAAATTTTTTCTAAATAAAAATCTTTAAATAGATTCTATCACTTATGACTCCTATGAAAGGTTTCATTCTCTATCCAACATATAGGATTGTTGATGGCAAGGCTTATGTCCATCTATATGGAAAACTGGAGAACGGAGAAACTTTCCAGACCATCAACTATCTGAGGCCTTACTTCTATATCAGGAAAAATGACTTAAAACAAGCCCAGGGAATCAAGGATATTGAAAAATTCGATGATGAAGAATCAGGATTCAAGACCTTCCGTGGCGATGATACTGTTAAGATCATATTAGATGTTCCTGGCCATGTACCTGACCTCAGGAAATCATTCGAGGATCAGGGCATTGAATGTTATGAGGCTGACATCAGGTTTGCCTACAGGTTCATGATGGACCTAGACCTAAAGGGAAGCCTTGAGATAGAAGGAGAGTTTGAAAAAGATGAATATGTAGACAGGTTATACAACAAACCTAAGCTAAAACCAGCCAGTTTCATCCCAAAGCTCAAGATCGCCTCTATTGACATCGAAACAGATTCAGAAGCAATGGACATCTACTCTATCTCTATATATAGTGGAGACTTCCAGAAAGCCTTTATCATCTCAGACAAGAAGCTGAAGAATGCAGTCAGCTGTAAGGATGAAGAAGAGCTGCTTAACAAGTTCAAGGAGCAATATCTCAAGATTGACCCAGATATTGTGGTCGGCTGGAACCTGATTGACTTTGACCTGGCCAAGCTCCAGGAAAAGTTCAAGATTTACAAGATTGATTTTAATCTGGGAAGAAGCCCAGAGAAATCAAAACTAAGGATTGTCACAGATTTTTTCAGGGATTCCAAGGCTAATTTCATCGGCAGGATGGTATTGGACGGCATACACTTGTTGAAGACCTCTTTCATCAAACTGGATGATTATAAGCTTGACACGGCAGCCCAGGAATTCCTTGGTGAGAAAAAGCTGATCAGCAGTAATAGAAAAGGTGCAGAGATCGAAGAATTATTCATGGAAAATCCACAGAAACTGGTTGATTATAATCTTAAGGATGCAGAATTGGTCTATAAGATCTTAGAAAAGATTGGAGTACTCAACCTAACCATACAGAGATCCCTATTGACAGGCATGCCCCTGGATAGGGTAAAGGCAAGCATAGCATCGTTAGACTCTCTCTACCTAAGGGAGCTAAAACAGCTGAAATTGGTTGCACCCTCGGCCAAGTTCAATGAAAGGGAAGAACGGATAAAAGGGGGTTATGTGATGAAATCAACTCCAGGAATCTATGATTTCATTGTTGTCTGTGATTTTAAGAGCTTGTATCCAAGTATCATCAGGACTTTCAATATCGATCCATATTCCTATGTTCCAAACAAAAAAGGCAAGGATCTTGTAAAGGCGCCAAATGGAGCTAATTTCAGAAATGAGGATGGCATTCTTCCAATGCTGATTCAGAAACTATGGGACGCAAGAGACAAGGCCAGGAAAGACAAGAATGAGCTGGCAAGATATGCTATTAAGATTCTGATGAACTCTTTTTTCGGGGTCTTGGCAAATCCAAACTGCAGGTTCTACAGCAACGATATAGCCAATGCAATAACCCATTTCGGACAATATATCCTCAAGACAACAGCAGAAAAGGTCGAAGATGATGGCTACGAAGTCATCTACGGAGACACAGATTCTATTTTCATCAAGACTGAAGCAGCTAATACGGAAGATGCTGAAAAGATCGGACAGAAACTCCAGAAAAAGATCAATGCCTTTTTTGAAGAAATGGTCAAGAAAGATTACAAAAGGGATAATTTCATGGAGCTTGAGTTTGAGAAAACATTCATAAGATTCTTAATGCCTAAGGTAAGGGGCAGCGAGGTAGGTTCAAAAAAGAGATATGCAGGACTTTTACTGGATGACAAAGGTAATGAAAAGATTGATTTCACAGGCCTTGAGTTTGTCAGACGCGATTGGACAGAGGTCTCAAAGAAATTCCAGATGGCGCTGCTTGACAAGATATTCCATAAGCAGGAGGTTGCCAAATACATCAAGGACTTTGTTGACAAGCTAAAGGATGGTAAATTCGATGATCTATTAATATATAGAAAGGCTCTTAGGAAGGACCTGGATGCATATACCAAGACCACTCCTCCTCATGTCAAGGCTGCCCGACTGCTTGACAAGATCGAGAGCAACATAATCGAGTACTATCTTACTGTCGAAGGTCCTGAACCCCTGCAAAAACTGACTCATCAGATAGACTATGAGCATTATATAGAGAAACAAATCAAACCAATTGCAGATGCTGTGCTCTGCTTCTACAATCAGAACTTTGATGATATAATAATGAACAGCACTCAGACCAATCTTTTCAACTATTGAGAAGAAACATTATCATTTTAACTCTATAGACCCATTGTCAGCATCCACTTCTACCAGTTGACCATCTTTGAGGACTTTTGTTGCATCTTTCACCCCAATAATACAAGGAATCTTCAGCTCTCTAGATACAATTGCAGCATGAGATGTTATGCCTCCTGTCTCAGTAATGATTGCCGCTGCTTTTTGCATTGCGGGAACATATTCAACAGCAGTATAGGGTGCAACGAGAATGTCTCCTTCTTTCATCTTTTTTAGTGCCTCTCCACTATTATTAGCAACCACTATCTTACCAGTCACACTGCCCAAAGAAGCAGTCTGTCCTTTGAGAATCGTAAATTGATTAGTTTCAACAAGCTCCCGCATATTAGCCTCCTTTATGAAATGCTCTGCATCATCACCTGCACAGACCGCCAACTTATCTTCAGGATAAAAAAGCACAGTAACAACTCTTCTTTGCACAATCAACTCTGAAGGCGACTCTTTTTTTAATAAAAAATCTTCAATTTCGGATATCTGCAAGTATTCAAGATCCTCTGCACTACAGCCAATGCGTCCAGCAACAGCTTTAAATAAATTTTCCATCATATCCTTTCTTAGATCCAGAAGTTCAGATACATCATCTTTCACAAATGCGCCGATTCTTAAGATTCTGCTAAAATTTGCGTCTCTTGTTGACAATTCAATCTTATCAGGCAATTCAGTAATCTCAATTTTTGCAAATCGACTTTCTTGTATAGGTTGTGTATAAAAGATGAAGTTTTGATTTATTTTGTCTTTATCATCAGAATAAGTGTGCAATAGTTCAAAAAACTGGTAGCCTACCAAGGAACTAAACAAGTGCAGCATGTTGCTCATCGCATCTAAACTTGAAGATTGCCGTCTTACTTCTTTGATATCTAAGATTAGTTCAGAATCCTCAACACCAGAATAGACCTTTAATGATAACGATTCTAAAAATTCTCTCAACATCTTAGATTTTTCGATATAAATTTTTAACAGACTTGATGCCCAAACCTCATTCTCCATCTTTGACTCAAATACTGTAGTGAGTTTCTCAATATCTTCAGAAAGGCCGTATTTTTGCTGCCAACCAGACCGTATTATAGAAAGTATCCTGTACCTTACACCGCATAGTTGTTCAAATTCTTTGAAAAATAATTCATCCGCATAGTTTAATGCAATCAGGGGAGGCAGATTATTGCTGAAGAATAATTCATATTTACTGTTATTAAAAATAAGCATAGCAGGTGTAAAGATATCTCAATTTAAATATTCTTTTAAAAATTCATCGAGCAGGCTGGATATAACCTGGTTCGGGCTCGTAAACCATATGGTCTTCTTTTAGCTTATCAAGAAGTCGGTCGACATCAGTCTCTGTCATCCCATCAAGACTGGCTTCGACAATCAACTCTTCTATCTGGATTTTTTTCTTTTTAGGTGTTACCATGCCTCGAATGATGTCAAAGAGTTTTATTTTGGAGTCTACTTCGTCCTCCTGAACTATCCTGGAGGCCATCATTCTCTGGATCCGCATTATCTCCTCAAAATCCTCCTCGTTCATTTTAATGGCTAGTAAAGTTCAAACAACTGAGATAAGTGAACGTTTCTAGTCACCCCCACATTAGTATAGCATTATCTACTTAAAAAGTTTTCGTTATGTCATTAGGACAGAACGAAAACTTCTGAATTATGAAATAATTCAGTAATGTTTCGAAATAGTTAGTGAAAATAAGAAAAGTATATATACAACTCTTTCGAATAATATTGTATGGATAAAAACATAGGGGATTTTTTCAAGGTTTTTAGATCCTTGAGCAATTCAGAAAGGCATCTACTAAAAGAAGTCGACCAGATTCTCGAAAAAAGAGATTTCTCTAAGCTTAAATACCTGCTCAAGATCAAGAAAATCCAGCTTACTGACAAGAGTTTCGGCATCAGCGAAAAACTGGTTAAAGACATTCTCCGGCCATTTATCAAAGCTAAAATCGATGATAAAGATATCAAGAATGCTGTTGAGGAATGGAACGAGGCTATCGAAGAGAAATTCAAATTAGAAGCCTTTAAGCAATTCTCTGAAATTGCTGAAACCAACATCATAAAACTTATTGCTCCTAATATCATCGGCTTAGATGAGGTAAAAGAGGCTGCAGCCCTACAGTTATTCTCAGACGATAGCCTCCATATACTTCTATTGGGAGATCCTGGCACAGGCAAAACCGATATCCTAAGAAGTATCTATGAAATGTCACCAATATCTTCATTTGGCCTAGGATCAGGAACATCTGGTGCAGGTCTTAGCCTTATCAAACAGGGAAAAGCAGTCATCAAGGGCCTATTACCTCTTGCAAACAACGGCATCTGCTGTATCGATGAACTGAACCTGATGAAAAAAGAGGACCGAGGCTCATTGCTAAATGCAATGGAAAAAGGATTTGTGACCTATGATAAGGGCACAACTCACATAAAGATGGATGCAAAAATCAGCGTATTAGCGACAGCCAATCCAACGGGGGACAAATTCATAGGCAAGAACGCAGATCTTATCAAAAAACAACTACCGTTTGATCCTGCCCTGATATCGAGATTCCACCTGGTATTCCTTATCAGGAAACCAGGCACAGAAGAGTTTGTGAACATTGCAAAGAAGATCATCAGAAAGGATAAGGTTGAGGAAAATAAAGCAGACTACAAATTCATAAAAGATTATGTTGATTTCTCACGAAAAATAGATGTAGAATTTGACCATGATCTAGAGACAGAGATAATCGAATTTGTAAGGGATGTCAAGAACAACGAGAACAAGTATATAATTGAGGTAAGCCCAAGGCTTGTCCTGGGAATAATCCGTATGGTAAAGGCAAATGCGAGGATAAGCTTAAGGAACAAGGTCACCCATAAAGATCTCAAGAGGGTGCTAGACACCTTAAGACACTCTCTTGCTATAAGAAACTAAGAAAATGGTATACGAAATATCTATCAAGGCTTGCTGTGATCATTGCCAGCTTTGTGTAAGCAGGCACCCCAATCTCCTGGGCATTGTAGCCAACAAAATATTTGTAAAAAAGAACTATTTAGACGATATATATGAAATCAAAGATGCTGCTCAAATCTGCCCTTTAAATGCCATTGTGATTAAAAAAGTTAAAAGATAACTACTGATTGTTTAAAAAAAGGTATTTGTTGATAATTTCTAAATAAAATAAAACCAAAAAATATTTAAGAGCATCTTAAGTTTCAAATTAAGTCATTAATTGGGGGTTGCAAATGGTTGAGGAAGAAAGTGTTTTAAATAATATTGAAATCCATAAAGATTTCTTAATAATATCTGTAAATCCTAAGCTATATCCGCTTAGTGTAATCTACTCTGCAGCATATTCACTGCTTGATAAAGTCCATGTACTTATCGACGGGGATCCTGCTACAGAAATCCTGGTTGAGCTAAGAGCCAAGGAAAAGAGTCTTGATCTAAAAGAGCTCGGTTATGCATTCAATGATGAGTTGGTGAACTATTCAGTCTATAATGTCCAGGCGCTGAGGAATCAGAGGATCCGAGAGGCTATTGTAGAAAACGCTATTTCTGGCAACCTGCGAAACACACCTAATACTCCAACGTCAAATCCACCTCCAAATCGGACACAGCAAGATTCTTGTGGTTGTGAAACCAACGATCCTGAAGGTATAAAGAAGGTTAAATATGAATAGGCGTTAAAGTGAAGGCAATAATCAAGAAAGACAACCAACTAATAATCAAGCTTAATCCTGCCTTTTATCCACAAGATGTCATAAAAGAGGGGATTTTAAGATTTCAAGACAAATTCAAGGCAGAACTCAAAGATGAGCAGGTTATAATCTCTAAAAAAAAAATCACTGCCAAAGATGAAACAACTGCCCTGGAATTTTGCGACAACCTGCTTAAAATAATAAGGGAGCGAGTAAGATAAAATGGCAATAAGTTTTTTCAATGAAGGCGCACAGCCACCCGCAGATAACACCAATTATTATCTTAATGAGTTCCAGTTCAAGAAATTTGATGATGAACATATCCTCGTAACTACAGATCATGGAGGCTGGGTAGTGCTCAACAAGGAAGAATTTAATCTATTGAGGTATGATAAAGTCAATGAAAATAAACATCTATTTGACCTGCTGGTTGAAAAAGGTATCATAATTACATCTGACAATGTAGAGTTTATCAAGAATTGCTACAGGCAAAAAGTCCATCATACTACTAATGGTGCAAACCTACACATACTTGTGCCAACACTAAGATGCAACCACAAATGTGTCTATTGTCACGCCAAGTCTTTTGCACCTGATAAACAAGGCTTTGACATGACTGAGAAAACTGCCAAAAAAGTGGTGGACTTCATATTCCAAAGTCCAGGCCAGCATTACACTATTGAGTTTCAGGGAGGAGAACCCTTACTAAATTTTCCAATAATAAAGGTGATCTTTGAATATGCAACCGAACTAAACAAGACCCATAAGAAAGAATTGTTCTTTATTGCGGTAACCAATCTTACTGCTATGACACCTGAGATTAAGAAATACTTCTTAGATAACAAGATAGCCATATGCAGCTCTTTGGATGGGCCCAAAGAATTGCATGATGCACACAGAAAATATTATGATCATGCTAGCTCCTATGACGAAGTTATTCCAAAGATAAAAGAGATGAAACAACATGTCAGTTTCTCTGTGCTGCCAACTACAACAAGAAAATCTTTTAAGTATGGCAAGAAGATCGTTGATGAATATATGAAACAAGGATTCTACAACATTAGCTCAAGAAACCTTAATGTTGCAGGCTTTGCAAAAGATGAATGGAAACTGCTCGGCTACACACCCGAAGAGTTTATCAAGTATTGGAAAGAGATCTTCAACTACATTCTGGAACTCAACAAGAAAGGCACTCGTTTTATTGAAACCAAGATCGCCACCATTGTCCAAAGGATTGTCACAACAAGGGCCAGGACTTTCACATGTTTTGGGGCGCCTTGCGGAGCTCTGATCTCTCAAATTGCATATAAGGAAAACGGCGATATTCATGTATGCGATGAATCAAGATCCATGAACCTATTCTGTGTAGGCAATGTACACACACACACCTATGCAGAGATTATCAAGAAATCAAGAAAATTACTAGGTCATACTTGCGGAGTCAACACGCTTTGTGAAGCGTGTATCTATCACCCGTTCTGCGGCATCTGTGCTGTCGGAACCTATGAAGGACAAGGCAATATCCCGCCCAAACTAGCCATTGATCATGAATGCCAGATAAGAAAAGCCATGATGGATTACATTTTTGAAAAACTCATCTATGATCCTCAAGCAAGAGAGATCCTTCTTGACTGGGCAATACCCAACAGAAGAAAAAATAGATTAAGGATGAAAAATGCCCCCAACTAGAAAATATGCAGATATTAAAGTCGGCTATGGATGCAATAATGACTGTTTCCATTGTGTTATTGCAGATAAAAGAAGAACTCTGAAAACTGAAAGCAAACCCATAAACAGGAGTACAGAGGATGTCTTCCATCAGATTGATCAAGCCAAGCTCAATGGCTCTGACAGGGTAGTATTAACTGGTGGAGAGATAACCATAAGAGACGATGTATTCAGGATTGTCAAATATGTCAAGGACAAGGATATGTCTATTAACATGCAGACTAATGGCAGGATGTTTTTCTATAATGATTTCTGCCAAAAAATGGTTGACATAGCCAACATCTCCTATGTCATTGCACTACATGCTCCAATAGCTGAGATACATGACGAGATCACTGCAGTTAAAGGAAGTTTTAAGCAGACTGTGCAAGGTATCAAGAATTTGATAAGCCACGGCCAAGAAGTGGGAGGTAAGATAGTGCTTTCAAAGAAAAACTTCGGTCACCTCCCCGAGATTGTCAAATTATTTTCAGACTTAGGCGTCAGCTATATGAACGTTGCTTTCCCTCATGGCATGGGCAATGCCATGCTCAATTTTGACAGTTGCGTCCCTACTTATACCGAGATCAAACCTTTTGTTGATAGAGCAATTAATCTTGCTGAAAAAAATGATGTTCAAGTTACCTTTGAAGCCATACCGTTCTGTTTCATGGTAGGCAATGAAAGTCTTGTATCAGAGCTCAGGATCCCGAAAAGTGAACTCAGGGACCTTGATCATATGGATCCCGATTATGAATATACACGGAAGAATGTTGCGAAAAAAAAGGGACCCCTATGTCCTGAGTGCAGATACTATCCAATATGTGAAGGCCCGTGGATTGAATATCCAAGAAAAAGAGGCTTTGACGAGTTCAAACCAGTACCGGGTGAAAAGATCACAGATCCAAATATATTCGTACTTCCAGTTAGGAAGCCAACAAAAAGGGGGTGAGAAAGCACAAACAATTTTTGTGCTAAAATAAAATGAAGGGAACAAGAAACATATTGTTAATTGGACTGATATTGTTAATGATATCAGCATATGCTGTCTCAGCAGCAGAATCTTATGGGACCGACCTGTTAGAACTTAGCAGGGGAGTAACATGGCAACAAAACATGTGCTCTGATTTCCAGTGTAATAACCAGCTTGGCCAGGCAACCATCACAGTCCAATCCTTAACAGCAGTGAATCCTGTAACCGCCAACATCGAGCTAGAAATTATAACACCAACTGCAACATTCCAAAAAAGTGCTAGCCTAAACAGCACATACACATATCTTAATATTGAAACAGGGGAATTTTCAGGAGCAGAAGGCAGGATAGCGGATTCAGAAGCTGAGCTATACTTTAACGAGGGTTCCTTTTATGTACATAGCACAGGCATGAACCCCATCATAGTGGCATGTACAAGCCCAGATGACAATCCTGATTGTGCAGAAGATGTTGTACCTAATCCAACAACCGCACAACCACCTGCATCAGGAGATGATATGGGCGATCCTACGCCAGAACTAATTTCAGCACCTGGTTCCAATCCAACTCCTGAACCTATAGCTGAAGATCAACCTAATGGAGCTGAAGATACCAACAAGGCTGCAGTAAAAAGAACAGCCTCTCCTGCATTAGTAAAATTTGTGGTGGCAGTACTTTTAATCGCTTTGCTTATGCTGGTTATTCAAATCATAGCGAATGCCAAACATAAGAAAAAGAAAAAGATTCCACCACCAAAACCTAAGCATAAAGAAAAAAAGAAAAAATAAAGAATGGCTGAAAAGATAAACTCATTTGAAAAGTTTGATTTGCTGGTCAAGACTCAAGTTGACCAGCGACATCCCTTATTTAGATACAAACCAGACTGGATAATCGAACCGAGCAATGCTCCAATTATGACAAGACAAGTGAACCCTGCCTCTACTCAAGAAGGGGTATGGTCACTTGAACCTAATCTTGTCATCAGGAAAGTGCTCTATGATAAAAAAGGCAACAAGTTAATCGTGACAGTTGATAATATATCCACCTCACCCATCACCCTTGTTGCAAGAGGTGTAAACTATACTCCCGGGGGAAATATCAATTTTGCTAATTTAAACACAGATCTAAGGCTTGGCAGTGGTTGTGTGGAGATTGATTGTGTGAATGATCCTCACAAATTCGTCTTAAGGACTAACAAACAGACCGCCAACGGCTGGGTAAGACCTGATAATGGCTGGGACAATTGCTAAGTCTTGGTTTTGAAAAATTGATTAAAATGAAAGTTAAACTTATATATCCTCCATTAGGAAGACAGGAAAAATACAACTCAATGCCCCTTGGTATGGCTGTTATCACATCCTACCTAAGAAAGAAAGGTATTGAAATCTCTGTTCAGGATATGGATATAGAGTGCAATTCCCTCAATCTAAAAAAAAGGCTTAAACTAGAGCTCTTCCATTTCAAGAACGGCAAAGAATGTGAAACATATCTAAAACAAGGTACTGCACCACCCTATTTTCGGTACATTGTTGATAAACTGTTCCAGAAAGTCAGGCTGGATGACGAAAAGATTGTCGGTTTCTCTATCCTTTCTTCAGAAAATCTAATCCCTGGTCTGATCATAGCAAAAAAAATCAAGCAGGCTTATCCTGACAAGATAATAGTAATGGGTGGGCTAGGAGTGTGTGATTATGCAGAAGACCTGTTAAAAGATTTTGAATTCATCGACTATGTTATCTGGGGCAAGGGAGAAAACTCACTTTTAAGGCTGGTGAGATATTATGAAGGCAAAGAAACACTTGAAAACGTACCCAATCTTAGCTATTGGAAAGATGAAAAGATAATCCATAACCAATATGAAGACTTCCCGCTAGAAAAGCAGCCAGAACCTGATTTTGACGGATACAACTTCGAGCTTTATCTTCAGCCTTTATCTATTCAATATATAATGACTGAGGGCTGTAACAACAATTGTTTTTTCTGTAACTTCAGACAGGCCAAATTTAAGCATAAATCATTTGAAAAAATCATCTCAGACATTGAACATCTCTATCATAAATATAAATCCCTGACTGACAACTATCAGTTTCAAGACAACAACATGGCATTTGACAGGGATTTTATTTTCAAGATTTGCGATGAACTGGTCAAGAGAAATATTAAGATACGATGGACCTGCCTTTGCACACCTAAGGATATGGATTTGGAATTGTTAAAAAAGATGGCAGATGCAGGTTGCTTCCTTATTCAGTTCGGTCTTGAATCTGCTAACAGGGATATGCTAAAGAGAATGAACAAATTCATCGACCCAGATGAGGTTGAACAGATCATCCGAGACTGCAAACAAGTTGATATCAAGACCGTTGTTAACTTTATCTATGATTATCCAGGCGAGACCGACGCTGTTGTAAAGGATAATATGGATTTTATTGAAAAGAATAGGCAATATATTACACAAAGGGCCAACTTCTGCAACTTTGAGCTTTTCAGGCATGCTATAATGTTCAAAAAACTGCAAAAAGAAGAGAACATCAAAGTTGACAACTCATATCTAAAAAAGTACAGCCAGGCGGTTCTATACAAGCCACCTCACAACATCCTCAATGATGAAATGATCCAGAGAGCAAAAGCCATAAACATTGGGACTAATTAAAATGAGCTATCTACCAAAAGCACAGACCTGCCATCTGCAATGGCACATAACAGAGAAATGTAATTTCCAATGTACTCATTGCTATATGGATCCAGAACTATTGAAGAATGAACTATCAATAGAGCAGATGATACATGTTTTAGACATGTGGGTTGATTACCTTCAGAAGATGGGCATCAAGATGCATAGAAACCTGACTATGTCGGGAGGAGAACCCATTCTAAAACCTGGCTTCTTTAAATTCCTTGAGAAGGCCAGTCAGTACAAGAGCCAGGGATTGTTCGACAGGTTCTATATTATGACAAATGGCTCTACAGTAACAGATGAAATCATAAAGAGATATCAGGATTTAGGTGTCAACTATATGCAGATCAGTATTGAAGGCCTAGAAGAAATCAACGATGAAATCAGGGGCAAAGGCAACTTTGCAAGGGCTATGAAAGGTGCTGAGATCATAATCCAGAACAAGATGCTTCTTTCGTTTTCCCTCACAGTTACAAGAAAGAATGTAGGTGAGATCGAGCCTCTGGCCAGGCTTGCAGCAAAGATGGGCATCACAGGCATGGGTGTAGGAAGATTAGTTCCCTTGGGAAGAGGGGAACAGATGAGAAAACTGATGCTAACCCCTAATGAAACCCGCCAGATGTATGAAAATATCATCAGGATGAACGAGCAGTTCAGAAGAGAGGGCCTCAATTTCCAGGTAGATGTGCATTGTGCTGATAGTCTGTTCAAGACTGTCAAGACAGAACATCGAATGCATGGCTGCTCAACACCATTTGATGTATTCACCCTTTTGCCCAACGGAGATGTGATTCCCTGCAGACGGATGCCTCTAAAGATAGGAAACATCCTTAAGAATAATTTTCTTGAACTCTATTATTCTAACAACCAGATGTGGAAGCTCAAGAACCTTGCCAACATGAGCAAGGACTGTCTTGAGTGCACTTATTTTAACCAATGCAGAGGCAGCGGTAGGTGTGTATCTTATGGATATTTTGGTTCTATCAATGCTCCAGATCCCCAGTGCTGGCACCTTTTTAAGGACACTCTTCCAACCACTGCCAAATACAAGGATAATGATGTTGATGAACTTATGTTTTGCCAGAGGTATGTAGGCAATCTCATAGAGTCTCTTCCTCAGATTCCAAAGGACTCATTAAATCCAAAGATACAGGAAATCTATATCCAAAACCTGGAAAGCATCAATAAACTCGACCATTCATTGATCAATATCAAACTAAAGGAAAAAGACACCAATCTTGAAACAGGCAAGAAGATCATTGAGTTCTTTGACAAACTGGCTAAAAACAAGATCGAGTTTAAACTAACCACACCTCTGCCTCCCTGCCTTTTTGGAGCAGAGTTTGAAAAGACTATCCAGAAATTCAAGATTCCCAAAAGCTGGGAAGAAAGCCCTGCATTCTTCAGGGTGAAGAACCGTCAGATAATCCTCTGTAGTGGAGCTAAGGGACCCGAGCTAAAATACATGAACAATCTGGACCAGATAAAGGAGTACTTTGGGCTGATAAAAAGCTACCACATCCAGGATGTAGGTCCTGACTGCAAGAACTGTAAATACAGACTTAGAGAAGCATGCAGATATATCGAAGGTGCTGGCAAATGATAACCCAGGTTGCAATCGTTAAGGAACCGAGTTATAGCAATGTAAAGACAAGTATAATCAAATGTCTCGAGCATATAGGAGGTATCCAACGATTTGTCAAAAAGGGCGATGTCGTTCTTATCAAGCCAAATCTCTGTGATCCTTTTGAAGCAGAAAAGGGAGTTACGACTCACCCCTTGTTTATTAAGGCCGTTGCTGAGCTTGTCCAGGAGCAAGGAGCTTCTGTCTGGGTTGGAGAACAGGCAGCTGGCAACTTCAGAAACAGGACCAAAGAATGCTTGGATATATGTGGTGTAAGCAGTATCCTTGATCCTACAATTGCAATACATAACTTGCAGGAGCAGGAGTTCTCTGCTGTAGCTATCCTTAAAGGTTCTGTACTTAAAAAAATAGATATTGCAGAGGCAGCTCTAAGAGCTGATGTGATCATCAACCTTCCTAAGCTGAAAACCCATTTCAAGACCTATATTACAGGTGCAATAAAGAACATGTTCGGCTGCACCAGTTTTGAGACCCGGACCAATACCCACAAGCTGGATGATAAGGATTTCTCAAAAGCTCTGGTGGATATCTACTCAGCTATAATGCCTCAGTTGACCATCGTTGATGGTATCGTCTGTCTTGATGCAAGAGGTCACGATAGGCCTTTGGGCCCGCCAAAACAATATGGTCTGATAGTTGCTGGCGAAGACGGGGTGGCTGTAGATGCAGTTTTAGCAGAGCTGACAGGCCACGGCGCTTTGAGCATTCCTCCTACAAAATATGCACACCAAAAAAATATTGGATGCGGCAGTATCAAAGAGATCGAAGTATTGGGTACATCCTT
This sequence comes from uncultured Methanosarcinales archaeon, assembly GCA_964647565.1. Lineage (GTDB taxonomy): Archaea > Nanobdellota > Nanobdellia > Woesearchaeales > CAZYIM01 > CAZYIM01. Next base: position 5,466 of record CAZYIM010000040.1, on the reverse strand, counting down.
AGATGAGGCTCGAATCAACAATTTCATCAAGCACCCATTATATTCAGATAAGTGCCAAACAAAGAGGTGCTTCAAAGAAGTCGATATTATACCCTTCATTAACAAGGATAAGTGCAAGAAGTGCACTGTCTGTATCCAAAGCTGTCCTGTGAAGGCTATTTCGCAAGACTTTATCATAGATGAAAACCAATGCATAAAATGCTACTGCTGCGAAGAAGTCTGCATCTATGGAGGAATAGAGATAAAGAAAACCTATAATGATCCGGACAAACAAGGCAAAATCAAAGAGTTAACATTGAATAAGTTAAAGGAATTTAAAGCTGCCAAAGGCAACAACCTAATCGCCATTGCATTAAAGGACAATGAGCTGAATAAAGAGGCGGGCAAGCAGATAGAAACATTTCTTTGTTCACTTCAGGAAAAGAAGATAGATTTCCGGATTGTTAGACCTTTACCACCTTGTATATTTGGATTAAGTTATATGAAAATATTTGCTAAATATAATCTACCAACCAACTGTTCTGAATGTCTACAGCTCTTCAGAGTCCAGGACAACAAGGTCTTTTTCTGTAATGGAACCAAAGGACCTGAGCTTTCTGAACTAAAAGATGAAAATGAGCTTAGCCAATTCTTCAAGGACAATGAAAAAGATAAAAAGCTGCTCGATAATTGCAAGGGCTGCAGATATCTAGTCAGAAACCTATGCAGTTTTATCAGGTGCCCAGAATAAAATGGTAAATGTAATGCTTAGTTATGAGTGCAACAGAGATTGTAATTTCTGTTTTGCGCTTCATCAAAAGTCTATATTCAAGAAACCATTACAACTAGAGGATTTTATGAGGCTTCTTGACTGGTTGGAAAGCTCTGAGTCCTTTGTAAACAAGCCCAAAAAAATCTGTTTGCTTGGCGGTGAACCCACCATCTATCCCAAGTTCAAAGAAATCCTTAATCTTTTACACAAAAGAAATATCATGGGCATCATTTTCTCCAACTGCTTGTTCGACAATAATGCTTTGGAAGGCTTTAGAAATGAAGCAGCAAGAGCAGTGATAATAAATTACAATCCCCAGGATCAATATACCAAAGACCAATGGAAATTACTGGATCAGAATATCCAATCCTTGATTGCTCTTAATGAAAAAAAAGAAATCAAGATGGATATTAAGTTCAGCTATAACATAACAGAAGAATCAAAGGATTGTACGTTTCTTTTAGATGCCTGTAAAAAATACGATATAAATAAGATTAGGTGTGCAGTGGTTTCACCAGATTTTGCTTATTCAAATAACTACATGGATATGAAGAGCCTATTAAGCATAAAGAAACATGTACTTGATTTCATAAAACGCGCTTCAGACCAAGATCTGCATATAGATTGGGATTGCTGTGTCCCCTATTGCATGTTTAGTGAAAAAGAATGGCTGTTCATAAAGAAAAAAGTCAGGAAGATTCAGACCACCTGCACTCCCGCCCTAGACATCAATCCTGACCTGACCATGTATTATTGTCTGCCACTTGCTAGGATACAGAGCCAAATCATGGATAAATACGAGAACCTCCAAGAGATCTCAGAATTCTTCCTCAAACAGACAGAAGAACTTAGATGGGATGTCAACACATTTGAAAAATGTAAAAAATGCAAATATAAGATCCGAAGATCCTGTCAAGGCGGATGTCTTGCCCTAAAAGCAGAGATGGACAATAACCAATTAAGAGAGAAAAGAGTTTTTATCAGGACCTGGGGTGGTATCGGTGACTGCCTGATGATGACGCCAGCCATAAGAGCCCTAAAAAAGGAAAACCCGAAAAGAAAGATCATGGTTGTCTGTAATCAAAATCACAAGAACCTGCTAGAGACTAATCCATACATCGACCAACTCTCAGTATCTCCTGACGAAAGTGCATTCAAGGGTATTAAGCTTTGGGAAAGAAAATACTTTCCGAGCTACAAAAGGTTTAATCCCGGAATCAGCGATATGGGTCATGCAGCAGATATAATTGGAGAGATGCTGGATGTGAAGTTAAAGGATATGAAACCTGACATCTTCTTATCGGAGGATGATGAACAGTTTGCACTGGATACTCTGAAAAAGTCCAATGGAAAAAAAACTATACTACTGCATCCAAGCACCAAGATATCCAACAAGGAATGGAATAAAAAAAACGGGGAGATGATTGTCAAAAAGTTCAAAGAATTTCAATTCATACAGCTGGGTTTAGAGGAAGATGAAATGATCAAAGGTTGCTTGGATCTCAGAGGCAGGACTACTGTCCGCCAAGCTATTGCCCTTCTAAAGCATGCTGACTTATTAGTCAGCGTTGATTCTTTCCTTAATCATGCAACGATGGCTGTGGGCACCAAAGGGGTTATCCTCTTTGGGGCTTCCACGCCTAAAGTATGGGGGTATGATAATAACATTAATATCTATAAGAATGTTGATTGTGCACCATGCACAGATACTAAGTCCGATGAATGCGATCATAGAAAATGCATGACACAGATCTCTGTTGAAGAAGTTGCGGATGCTATCAATGCAGCTCTAAATGGCTATATTGATATTAAAAGAGCATTGGATCCAGTATCTTAAGCTCATTCTACGGCTATTATGAAACCCTTTACGTCTTTTAGGATTTTTATGTCCTACTACATCGACGAGAACAAAGCCACTTTGTAGCTTAACCTCGTCGATTACGTCTGGCCTTGCCATTGTTGTTCTCCTTTTCAGTCGAAAACAATGACAACAATGGCACAGACGAACATAAAAATCCAGAGGGTTTCATAATAGCCTCATTCTACAATAAATTTATATATCTTACTACATGTGGAACATTTGATGGTTTCAAAGAAAAGGGGTGGTTTTCTGAAACAACACGGAATGTTGATTCTGATACTAATCCTATTGATCGGAGGTTTCCTAAGAATTTATTCACTGGGGTTTCCTACTCTTTCAGTCGATGAAGCAGAGACAGTACTCTTATCAGAGAACATCCTAAAAGAGGGCGTTCCAAGAGGTTTTTATCGGGTGCAGTTCTATGAAAATGCATTTATGGTAGAATCCGAAAGCCATATCTATGAGTACAAACCAACTAACTATCTCCACACAGATTATGTTACAGTAAAGGGTTGGCTGACCTATTATTTCCTGGCACCTTTCATAGATATTTCAAATTCAGAATTCATTTTAAGATTGCCATTTGCGTTATTGGGCATTGCTTCCCTGCTATTCTTCTTCCTTTTTATCAAGAGGATTTTAAATGAAGGTACAGCCCTTTTATCGACCTTCTTTCTAGCTATCAATGAGGTGATGTTATTCTATCACCGCCAGATCAGATATTATTCATTGGTCTTTTTCTTTCTTGCAGCAGGCAGCTATTTCTTCATATGTGCTGTAAGGGAAAAAAAATTCCACCAATATTTGTTATCTGCAGTGATGATTCTCGGCCTATTTTATACCAACATACTAGTTTGTTTCACATTCTGCTTAACTTTACTGCTTTACATGTTGTTTTGTGAAAAGGATAACATTAAGTTTTTCACTAGAAAGAGTTTTCTTATATCTCTGATATTTCTGATCATCGGATGTTTACCCTGGATACTTTATACAAGATTCTTCCAATTGATGCCATTCCAACCCACCATCCGGCATTTTTGGCATGTGATGAATAAGTCAGACATATTCTTCTATCCATTTACAGGCATAAACAATCAAGGCTGGCTTTTTTTCATTATGCTATTAGGGATAGTTCTGTTAATTCTAGCCGCCACACTCAAGAATCTTAAACTCCCTAAACCAGTACAGAAGCTATTTGATTTCAAAACTAAAGGAGGATATCTATTATTGATCTGGATGCTTTGTTTCATGATCGTGCCAACCTTATTGGTACCGTTCACCTCTTTCAATGAAAAGTTGTATTTATCCCTGCTAATTCCGACTATTACATTTGCTGCCTTTTTTGTGTACAGAATGTTAATAATTGGAAATAAAGCAGTAATAGCAATGTTATTACTATGTACCGCGGTTATATTGATAATACCCAATCCTATTATCCAGACCCGCCCAGCTCATGATCTTTTTTTGGTTGGAGATATTGTTGGAGCCAGGACTACATTTGGTTCTGAAGGGATATTAGATGTTATTGGATTTCTTCAAACAAAAAACATATCTTCTGACACATTCATACTCACAACATCAAACGCATTCCCAATCATGTTCTACTCTGATTATGCAGCTCAGAATATCTGGCCTGTTAGAAAAAGCTTTATTGATAGTTATGAGGATAACATGATCATTGTTGTCGATACCAATAATGATGGAGGTTGTAGGCTTTTCAATATGTACCTAAATGAAAAAAATTGTGGGAACCAAAGGAATTTCCTTGAAAAAATTGCAGAATGTGAGCACATCTCCCTAAATGAGGATCTCAGCGTATTCCTTTGCTTAAGCGATCAACCTTCCATAAGGCCTAGCGCCAAACCAGACAAGAGCCTGTTTAAACCAGAGGATATCACTCAATCTCCAGTATTTTCACTTCCAGGCCTCTTTCTCAATGATTTCTCAAAAGATGCCCCGCCTGATTTCATCTGGTCAGATGAATTCTTTCCAGTTAAGGTCCCTGTCAAGAACATGGGAGATCATCTGGTTGTTTCAGGTTCTGTAAAAGCAGTGCTTATGGGCGATCTTGCTTCAGATGATTTTATATCCAACAAGCACATCCTCACTATTCCCCATGAATTTTTCCCAGTAAGTATCACTGATGGCGTCCCTGAGTTTGACAATTATGTGCTTTCTTTTGGAGATGCAAAAATCAAAAAGATCGAGACCAAAGAACAGGTTCTTACTTCAAAGGTCCGGCTTTGTTATCCATACCAAACGTGCGCAGACGCAACGATTTGCGAGTCACAAGGATATTTATATATATGCAATTTCTCTTTAAGTGGAGCACCTGTTCGTTTCCAGATAAATCAGGTATCAGGTGGTAATACTTCTTTGACAGTTCAATTGGAATCCTGGATTATCAGCGAGGGCGTAATACACCCTACAGAAAATTGCAATGAAGATTCAGATAGTTTACCTATTGAAATGAGTCTAAACGACAATAAATGTAAAACTAATGAATGCTCCAGCCAATTATGCGCATTTATCTGTAAATTGGATAAGCCTAAAAAAGGTATGCCTATAGAATTTAAACTGGACTATGAGTTCATGCAGGATTTCAGTAAAAAAGTCCTGATTAAAAACAGAGCACTATATAAGAACAATGAATAAGAAAAAAACTGGCAAAAAGAGAAAGAAAACCAAAAAGGCCTCAAAAAAGCCTGTTAAAAAAAATCTAATGCATAAATTTCTAATCATTATTACTCTTCTCGCACTGATTGCAGTTGCAATCGTATTTTTCAGGGAGCCCCTGCCTTTGATTGGTGACGAAATAATAGTTGTGAATAATACTGCTGCAGAGAAGTTGATT
>CAZYIM010000039.1:0-22634 GCA_964647565.1 uncultured Methanosarcinales archaeon | reverse complement strand
GATGCCTTTCTGTTCCATGGTTTGAGGCTGGTATAGAAGGGGTTTTCGTACTTATCATTGTCACCATAGACTTTGTCCGTTCCCACAAAGAAGTCCCAAGAAATCAAGCTCAACAAAATTGTTCTTTCAGTAATTCTTATACTTATAGCGTTAGGTGTAGGTGCGATAAACGAGATCATAGAACTGTTAGCAGTAGTATTGTTTGGAGCTGCAAAAGAAGTGGGAGATTACATGAACAATGCTATTGACCTGGTATATAATCTCTTAGGATCTTTATTAGCATGTTTGATACTGATGTATCATCATAGAAAACTCCACGAAAAACATTAATCATCCTTTTCTGTTATATCTGGAGCGCCGTTCCATTTTTTAATGAACTCTTCTAAAAATAACAGCACTTTTTTCTTGTTTTTTTTCTGGGTTATGTCGATAAATTCCTCTGTCAATTCTTCTTCAACAGCTCCGTGAGCAAAATTGTCTACCATACAGACGCAAGCATATTCCATTTTAAGTTCCTTAGCAAGGGTAGCCTCTGGAGCCATGTTCATGCCAACTACATCGCCAAATTTGTTAAAGAAGTTGGTCTCAGCCCGTGTTTCATAACGAGGGCCTGATCTTTGGATGAAAATAGCCTTCTTAATAAAATTATCCTTGATTTTAGGCAGGATTTCAAATATTTTTTCTCTCATGCTTGAACTGACAGATGGTATGGTAAAGACCGGTTCCTTGTCAAAGAATGTAAGCATCTTGTTGAAGTTAATATAATCATGAGGCACAACAAACCTGCCAGGAATAAAATCCTTTTTTAGGCTTCCTACGGAGCTGATTGCCAGGATGTGTTTTATGTCTAACTTGTCAAATGCAGCGATATTTGCCCTATGGTTTATCATATGGGGTGGCAGGTATTTTTTTGTATGCCTTTGTATATAATAGACATTATCTTTCTGCATAACCTGGACGGAACCAAATGATGTCTTAACCTTATTTTTCTTAGAATCTTGAAAGAAATCAGAATCCTTAAGATTTGTACCCCCTATAATTCCTAGTTTAATCATAAATACCCCCTTCTAAATCTGGTTATTAAGTTTTTTATAAATTTTATCTTTTCTTTCCTTTCTGAAGACTTATCTTGGCAAGGACCATTGTATGCATCCTTTTTAAAAACTCCTGCTTGTCCTCCATCTTCATGATATCTGCATAACCCATGGAAATCAAATTGAACGCAAATGGTGACGGAATTTCTGTGAAGATTTCAGTAATATCAATATCACCTTTTTCAATCTTTTTTAATACCATCTCGGCATGCTTAATGTCCATAAGATCTTCAAGCACCTCTCTTCTTGCCTCTTTAAGAATAGGAAAATCACGGGATATCTTCTTGACTGAGCTAAGCAAAAGAGTGCTATTTCTCTGTTGTCTGCCGACTGTCTTTTTTCTGCCCATATAAGAGCGAAGGATCATAAGTGCCCGAGCAGCACAATGCCGAAATCTCCTGTTAAGAACTTCTGTTCTGTCTAGTGCCATTTCAATTATCTGTCTAAGATTCCCGCTGTTTAGGGATTTTACAATATTCAAAACCTGTACGCCCTTATTAGTACGGATATAGAACCCATTATCGTTTATGCCTATCTCGACATCTTTTTTTAATATCTTGGACACAGCAAAGCCTATGGCCCTGGAAAGTACATCATTTACTCTCCTGCCAAAAAGAGTATGGAAGACCAGGTATTTGGCGTTGTCTTCTGAATAATGTTCTATTATGATTCTTTTTTCATGAGGTATTTCTGCATAGTCATATTGCTCTTTAAAATATTCATAGATTGAATTGGAACCATATTTATCAACATGCAGATAATCATTGATGAATGTAAGTATGTTCTCTTTTGTCGAATGGCTCTCGAAATACTCATTCATCAGCTTTCGAAAGTGCTGTATCTCCATTGCAAGGTCAAAGCTTAGAGGAAGCATCTCTGAATACCAGGATGGAACAGTGGGGGGCCGATTTACACTACCCTTTACAAATGCAGTCATTCCCTGGGCATATTGAAACTCATAAGTCTCTCCACCTAAAACAAAAACATCCCCTCTCTTTAATTTTTCAAGAAAGGGTTCTGCAATATATCCTATAAGCTGGGATTTAATCTTCACCCTAACCCGGGTCTCATCAGGTATAGTGCCTATGTTGGTCATATATAGAACCCTTGCCATCTTGCCACGTTTTCCGATCATGCCAGTATCTTGGTCATACCAGATTTTAGCATAGACATGCCTATTTTCCAATGACACATATTCACCTGATAAATAAGAGATGATCTCCTTGAAGTTTGTAAAGGAGATTGAAGAAAAAGAATAGCTTTTTTTGATGATCTTAAAGATTTCATCAATATGTTTAGGTTCTTCAATCGCCATTCCGAATATCTGCTGCGCCATTATATCGAGGCAGTTTGTTGGCAGGTCAATCTTGTCGATCTTCTTTTCGAGTGCTGCTTTTAATAGTACGCTGCATTCTACAAGATCATCCCTATCCAGGACAATTATCCTGCCCTTGGCTTCATCATGAAGCTTATGGCCGCTCCTGCCGATCCTTTGAAGGGCTCTGGCAACACTCTTTGGACTGCCCAGCAAGATGACCAGATCAATATATCCTATATCTATGCCCAATTCCAGGCTGGTTGATGAGACTACGGCCCTAAGTTGTCCCATCTTCAATCTAGTCTCGATATTAAGTCTATGTTCTTTGCCTAATGAGCCATGATGTGCCCCTATATATGAAGCTTCCTTTCTCTTGGTGTCAGCCTCCTCGTCATCCACTTCTTGTTCAATCTCATCGATCTTAAGATAGTTTTTCGGAAACTTCTCCTTGAGATGATGGACAACTCTTTCAGTTGCAGATCGGGTATTGGTGAATATGAGTGTTGTACGATGATTCTGTATAAGTTGATTTACTAATTCATACATCTTATTATATGTGATGTTATGATCACTGGTGATAAGGTTTTGAACAGGACTTAAAACCTTGAGGTCCAATTTTTTCAAATATTGTATATCAACTATTTTGCAGTCCCTGTATTCATCTGAATCCTTTTCCTTAAGACCCACAAGAAACTTGGCAACCTCTTCCAAAGGGCTTACAGTCGCGCTGAGGCCGATTCTGCAGAAATCAGTAATATTGTTTAATCTTTCAAGTGTGAGTGAAAGATACGCGCCTCTTTTCGATGAAGCTACTGAATGGATCTCATCGATTATACACCATTCTGCTTCTTTTAGTTTTTCCCTGAATTTAATAGTGGTCAGCATGATTGCCAGGCTTTCAGGGGTGGTTATGATGATGTGAGGAGGTTTTTTAAGCATCTTGCTTTTTTGATACGGAGTTGTGTCTCCAGTCCTGATTGCAACTCTAACATCTATCTCTTTATTCTGCTTTTTTGCCAGTTCCTGGATTTCCTTAAGCGGTTCGTTAAGGTTGCGCTCAATATCATTGGCCAGTGCTTTTAACGGGCTGATATAGATGCAATAAACCTTATCCTCTAAAAGATTCTTCTCAGATAGACCAACAAGCTCGCTAATAATGCCTGTGAATGCAGAAAGTGTTTTTCCTGAGCCTGTAGGTGAAGAGATAAGGACGTTCTCTCTCCTATGGATATTAAGGATAGCATATCTCTGGGCGGGTGCAAAAGTCTTGAACTTGTTTTTAAACCATTGACTTACCAAACCATTCAGTTCCTTATGGATTTCTGGATCTTTATGAGATTCTTTCTGGAAATTAATCATGTGAATAGGTACTATTTAAACATTTAAATATTGTTTGGCCATCCCTGTCCTGTGGTAGTGCTTTTGTACAAGGAGAGATATCAGCAATTTTTTATCACGTATCTTGTGCATCAAACACAATATTTTTTAACTCGCAGCTCTTTTCAATACTAAAATGACAAGGATTCTTGCTGCAGGAACATTCGATCATCTTCATAAGGGGCATAAGCACTATTTGGAGATGGCTTCTAAGCTTGGGGATGAGCTTTATGTAGTGGTTGCAAGGGATTCTAATGTCATTAAAATCAAGAATATAGAACCTACTCATAACCAGGAAGAAAGAAAAAAAGCAGTTGAAAATCTTCCCTATGTTACTGAGGCGATTATTGGTAATAAAGGAGATCTTTACAAAATCATAGAAGAGCTTAAACCAGATATCATTGCGATGGGTTATGATCAAGCGCCTGGCAAGGCAGTTCTGGAAAAAGAACTAAAGTCGAGGGGATTGACTGCTAAAATAATCCGATTTTCAGATGACCAAGCTCTTGAGCCTACAAAATTCAAGTCAAGCGTACTTAGAAAATCTGAGAAACAACATCACAATCTTTAAATAGGATTTATCTCATATTAGCAGATATGTGGCCGTTTGAATCTGCTGAGAAAAGAAAGATCAAGAAGATAATCAAGGAGATATCAGAGTTTACAATCAAGGATCTTGAAAATAAAGGCCTTGTTTCTCTTTATGTTACTGGCTCGTTTCTTACCAAATCAAGGATAATTAGTTCAAATGTGGGTTTGATTGGTATTGTAGGTTCTCAGTTCAGGGTGGATTTTGAAGAAGCAAGGATGAACAAGATTTTAGCTGAGAAAAAAGATACCCTTTGCCAAGGATTCAATGTTTTATTCAAGGCCTTATCACCAGATCGGGCTGCAAGTGAACTTTTGAAGGATATGGCCACCTTGAAACGCTTATGGGGACAGTCCTTTGATTTTGAGAAGAAACTAAAAAACAAGGCAAAAGATTTGAAAAAAAGAGCCCATTCATTGATCAATCTTATTGAAAACGAGATTAAACAGTTAAGAAAGGGTACATTTAAGTTTCAGATACAGGATTTTCCTAAGGACGTTATTGAATTAAGCACTATTGAAAGTGATCGAGAATCTGATTTTAAATATGATCCGTCTCATATTAAGTTTACTCAGGAGATGCAGCAGAGAAAGCGAAATATCATAAAGGAAGCTGTCCGTCTTCGTGATCCTCATGCAACACCCAATGAGATAATTGAATTTACAGATGATGTTGATCTGTATCTAAAGGATGTGAAGCATAGAATGAAGGACTGGTAGTATGTCAAAATATCTCTTTCTTTTTTAATAAAAATATGCCAGATAATACCAGTCCTGATGCCAGTGCCAGCCATAGGATGATAGAATAAATAGGAGAAAAATAGCTGTATTTTTGCAGAGATGGTGCCATTATGCCCTGATCAAAATCTATGAACTGCTGGTTTACATCATATATTCCTGAAAAGCCTCCTAAAGGTATCTGGAGAAATGGCATTATCTTGATATTACTTTGTTCGATGAAAAAATCATAGGTGTTGCCAAGATGATAATTTATGTCAAAAGCATAGATATTATATCGTTCATACAATCCTGTTGAGACTGTGAAATTCCTGACCATTGAGAATCCAAAAAACAAGAAAATGGTCAAAACTACAAGGATAGTGATTATCTTCACAGAGTTCTTGGTCACAGTCGAAAGGGCGGATGCTATTGAGCCAAATATAAGCAACACAAAAGTTGAATAAATGAAAATAGGCAATACTACCTTTAGCAGGCTGCTGAAAACAAAGAGGTCCAGGCCATAGACTTGCGTCCAGATGTAGGGTATTAACAATAGGACTATTAACTGCAGTGTTAATGTGTAAATCAGGAATGCTAAGAATTTTCCCAGTAGTATATTTGATCGCTTGATTGGCTTGCTTACCAGTATCAGGAGGGTGCCGTCTGCATCTTCTTTAGAGATAAATCCCGCACATTTGATGAAAGTGAACAAGACCAAAGGGAATCCTGCAGTCCAAAGGAATGCCATCACTATAAACAGGCCTGTTATGAACGCCGCCTGCATCTCTAAAGTCATATTATTTAAACCTAAGAGATTTTCAGATTTTGTTATCATGGCAAACAGGATAGGGAGCAGCAGCATTAAGCCGAGGTAAAGACCTGTAGTCTTGATAGTGAATAAGTCTATCAAAGTCTTCTTAATAATTACAAATAGTCTAGGCTTTTCCATCTTCTTCCTCGATAACCTCCATGAATATCTTTTCAAGTGACAATGAAAGCTGGCCAAAATGCTCTAAAGCTAATTTGTTTTTAGCTAAAAGTATGGGCAGCTCGTCCTTAATCTTTTTCTCATCCTTAACAATTATATTGATCCGTTGTTCCTCATCATCCCATATCTTAGTGATATAATTCCTGGCTTGGAGAATCTTTTTTAGTTTTTTATTGTCTGAACAGGAAATTATAAAATGATTGCCCTCGAAATGTTTTTTTAGGGATTTGACATCACTTTCAAGAATTATCTTACCATGATCAATGATTGTTACATAGTCAGCCATCTTTTCGATCTCAGGCAATATGTGGCTGCTGACAAAAAGAGTGATATTTTGCTTGACTGCCAGTTCCTTGATCTTTTCAATTAACGTTGCTCTTCCAATCGGATCAAGATTTGCTGTTGGTTCATCCAGAATAAGCAGTTGGGGTTCATGGATCAGGGCTTGAGCAAGACCTAATTTCTGTTTCATACCTGCGCTAAATCCCTTAATTGCCCTGTGTTTGGCATCTTTAAGTTCCATCCAGTCCATGAGCTCTTCTGCACGTTTATGGGCTTCTTGAGAATCCAGCCCGCAAAGCATGCCCATGTATTCAAGGTATTCCATTGCAGTCATGTTTTCGTAGAACGATGGCCTTTCTGGTGAGTAACCCATCACCCATCTTGCATCAACAGATCCAACTGCTTTACCCTTGATATACGCTTTTCCTGAAGTGGGTTTAATCGCTCCCACCAGCATCTTGATGGTTGTTGATTTTCCTGCGCCATTAGGTCCTAAAAAACCATGGATCTGGCCTTTCCTTATCTCAATATTTATGTTATCGACTGCATTGAATCTAGAAGCTCCGCTACCAAATGATTTCTTTAGGTTCTCTGTCTTGATCATTATTTCTTCTTCCATATTGGACTTAGACCCTTTCTTTTTCTATGCTTATTTATATTATATATTATGAATGCAATAATAGCGAAGAGAATGATTATGTTAATCAAGGTGGTTGCGACAGTACTTCTTTTCACCTTTATCTCAATATAGTCAAATACTGTGTTTCCAAGCCTATCCTTGGTCTGTAGGGCTATCTCGTGTTTGCCGCCCTTAATATTCAAGACATGACTATCACCATCAACTTCCTTGACCTTTTGGTTATTGAAGAATATGGTATTAAGAGTGTTTTTTTCCTGGTTCCATTTCAATTCAAATTCATCCTGAACAACTGCATCATTCAAGGGTTCAAGAATTGGATTGGACCAGCTGCTGTCAATCAGGTAGACATCACCATTTACAGTTGTTATATAGATGTTCTTGTTGTTACCAACACTAAAAACCTTGTCAGCCTTAACCTTGAATTCCCTAAGCACTCTCTTCTTATTAAGATCAAAAATTATAACTTTTGCTTCTTCTTGTTCATTTTCAATTGTAAAAACTCCAACAATAGCAATCTCTTTTCTACCATCGCCAGAAAGATCATTGATAGTGTTGACCCATACTGCTGGCTGGTATCTTTTATAGTCTTCATTTTCAGTTTCAGCAACATCATATTCTATTTTTTGCAATTGTTCATTGTTCTTGACATCAATTATTATTATCTCTATGCCTTTTTGCCACAACCTGCTTTTTATGATGACCAGATCATCTACTCCATCCTCGTTGAAATCATCTATTGGTCCTGCGGGCATGATATGTGCAAATTTATGCCTGCTTTCAAGCATATATGTCTCATCAATACCATCATAGGTGTATATAGTTTGGCCAGTATCGCCGCTTTTTACCTCTAATATTGGTCCAGAATCACTCCATTTTCTAAATATCAAAGAATCTTTATGATTATCGCCGTCAAGGTCAGCTACATTCCAATCCATCATAGTGCCATCCCTGTTTATCTGCATGATTTCTTTGCCATTCCTGCTGTTTAGGATCTTGTATGTTGATGGGCCATCCTCACTCCAAACATCGATAAATATATCCTTGATACCATCACCGTTAACATCTTCAATCATCATCAGGTTTTCTTGGTCATAGTCTCCAGAACTTGGTTTCCACATCCATTTAAGGGTATAATTGATCCCGCTCTGTGCCAAAAGGATTCTGCGATGCGTGAAGACAAGAAGATCCTGGATTCCATCTTCGTTGATATCTTCAACTACCTTTATTTTTGACCTGTCTGCATCTTTTAAGAAACTCCATTCAAGGGATTTGTTGCCTTCTCCTGAGGCAAAAGGATCCTTATGCTTATATGCATCCCGTGTTTTTAACCATAATAATTTTCCATCCTTGCTGCTTATGACATAGACATCGTACCAGCAGCTCACTATCAAATCCTTTACACCATCAGAATTCTGGTCCTCTATTTCCTCAATTGATATGATCCTCCTATTTACCTTGAATTCTTCTTTCCTTTGAGGTAATTCTCCCATTAACTGGTCTATCTGATCCCTCATCCTATATTGACGTTCTATCGCTTGCTCTCTTTCCTCTAGATATCTTTGCCATTTGTCATAATCCAAAGTGTCAGGATTCTGAAGTTTTCTCTGGGCAAACTCTCGCTCAATTTCAAGTTGTGTTATTGTATCTTCATCATAATCAAACATGGTCGGGATCAGTGATATGTTCCTATATAGGATATCATAAACGCCATAATATGTGTTCTCAACAACTGGTTTCTTCCAGATCTCATTTCCTGACTTTCCATCAAAAACTATTATTCTTGTATATAGGCCTTTAGAATCTCCACGATCCCAATCACCTTTTCTTTGTACATATGCCATTATGTCCCTATAATTATCATTGTTGACATCATCTATTATCCTGATATTATTCAATCCGCCAGTCAGGTAATATTCGTTAAAACCCATCTTATATAGCCAAAGCATATTGTTGCTGGTTCCATCAAGCATATACATCATTCGTGTGCTGCCCTCTTCTGTCTTTTTTTCTCGCTCTTTTCTTTCAACAGAACGCACAAAAATGTCTTCTGTTCCATCAGAGTTGAGGTCTACACTATTGATCTCTAGTTCCTGATATCTTGGATATACCCATTGTATCTTGCCTGTTGTATCTATGAGGGTCAGATCGCCTTGGTCAGAAGCCATAATAAGATGATAATCATCATAGTTTTCAATAAAATAGAAATTCCCTGATCCACCTGATACTGCTGTGGTATTGAAATTGATATTAACAATCTCTTTTTCAAGATTGACTGTCTTGATCAATTCTGTCTTACCTCTCTTACCTTCAGGTATAACAATCTTCTTGTCATTGTCAATATATGTGCTGAACTGTTTTGTTTTTGTTATATCTATCTCTTTGGTGTGCCATATCTCTTCAACAGAGTCTCCATCGAGCAAATGGATAATTTTGTTCTTTAAGCTGTATCCGCCTTTCTGGTCTTGGTTTCGTGAGGATGATGTACCCATAAATGTGGTTGCAATTATTTCATCAATACCATCCTGGTTAAGATCGGGAATCTTCTTTAATCTTAAGTTAAAGAAGTTATCTGTGTTTGGTCCCGAAGGCAATAAGCGATTCTTATCAGTTCCATAGTAGGCATACAATAGATTATCATCAAATTCTATTATCTGTTTTTCTTGAATGATGTTTCCATTGTCAATGTTTACTTGATAGATATATCCGTTCTCCCCGCTTACAGTGATTATCTGTTCTTGAGTCAATATTATGTCCCAGACAGATCGTTTTACATTACCAACAGGGTTATTGGTTGAGAGGTCTATTACCTCAAAAGGAGCTATCAGCTCTATTTGCCACATCAAAGAACCTTGAACATCTAATGCATATAATATTCCATCTTGCGAGCCTACCAGTATCTTATCTCCAATACTTTTTACGTTCCACACATCATTTGTGGCATTGAATGCCCATTTTGCTACGCCTGTCTTACCATCGAGCAGATAAACCTTATTTCCTGAAGCCACCAATATCTCATCAAGATTGTCGCTGTTAATGTCAGGAAGTATTTCAAGATCCCAGGTCTTGGTCTCTTTGTCTATCCACATCAAGTCAAGGTCATATGCTGGTATTGTTGGCTTGAAAGTCCAGATGAGCTCTCCTGTTCGACTATTATACATCTGAACATTAGGAAAGTCCTGGTCTGTGGTTGAAACAACAATATCCCTATCACCATCCCCAGTCAAGTCATTAACATATAATAGATCTGTAATCGGATAGGTGGTGGGGAAGTGATTGATCAGCACTCCTTTACCATCAAAGATGAAAACTCCAGTGGATGTTCCGACTATGACTTCCCTGCCCTGGCCAAGATCCTCGACATCCAGTTTGATTATTGATCCTGTGATGCCTTCTGTGATGTGAGAAATGACAGGGCTTGCGTGTGAAAAATTAGCTAATAAGATAATCATAACTAGACTGATAAATAGTTTTTTCATTATACCCCTTTTTTCGTCATTAATATATCGCATCATACTAATTTAAATATTTTTTGTAACTTAAGTGAGTAAATCAGTGAGGTGGTTAGTTATGGAATCTATGAGTGATAAAGAGAGAAGGTTAGTTAAATCAATTCTGGAGAGCAGGCAAAACGCTGCTATGGGTGTTGATCCTGTGAAGTGGGGCAAGCATCTTCGTGAAAAACTGGTACGGACAAATCCTGAAAATAATAAACGGGAACTATGTGTTGTAGATTTTGACAAGACCGACCAGAAGGGAGACATTACCATGCCCATCATGGAGGATATTGTGACTGGTGATAATGTCTACAGAGCCAAGGTCAACAGCAAGGACATGGATAAGGAGATTGCTGTGATAAAAACCATACCTCCTATTGATACAGACAATCCTAAACAGGTCAGAGATTCCCTTAACAAATCTTTTGACATAATTGATTGGTTCAGGGTCCAGCAAGGATATCCAATTCAAATGATGAATGACTTTAATTTCAACTTCATATTCCAGGGCGTTGGATGCAATTTCCATTTAGGTGATGAATATGGCGGTTGCTTGTTTTGTTTTGTAGACAATAAAAGCAATTCTGGCCAGTTGGAGTTTGGCAGTTTTGTTTCAGCAGATTCAGTTCTTTCCAGTTTTGAATATCACATGGATAAATTTCGTGAGGCAGGTCGTGATTTGAGACATATAAGGTCTAGTGGTGGAGAACCAACACTTTGGATGGATTTTAATCTAGAACTAGCCGAACTAATTAGACAAGAACATGGCATAAAAGTGGGACTTCAGTTAGATACCAACCTAACATCAGGGGCCTTGGTCAGAGAATTAGAAGTCACAGGTCAATATCCCACTCATGTCTGGGAGAGGATTGCAGAATACAAACCCAAAATCCTTTCATGCTTTAAGGGCACTGATGATTTTGGTGTGCAGAGTCTGGTCCAGGCCAAGCTTTCGCTTGAAGATCAGATATTTGCTTTCAAGGATATAGTCAATAGCGGTGTTGATATCTATCCATATATTATCAATCCAGATCCTGCGACTGTAAGAGAGTTTGTCGAAAAAATGGATTACCAGATTGATGGCTTTTTGCCAAAACTACATTTCTTAGAGATCAAGATGTACACTCCAACAATTAACAGGATTAAACATAATGCGCAGGCCCTGAAAATGAATCCTGACAAAGCTGTCGAAGCCTTTAGGAAGCATTGGGCAAATAATTATGAACACTCTATTGAGATTGTCAATGACTGCCTGCATGGGAATTATGGTGTACTTTACCAGGATATTCCAAGGACTGGCATTGATCTTTGGGTGAATGGCAAGAATCTGGATTAAATATTTATCACCATTCAGTAGTTATAATCCAAACATTTATAAATAATTCTTTCTTCTAGAGAGTATTATAGCTACTAAAAATGTCTAAACTAATTGATAAGGTAAGAAGCGTTCCTGACAGGATCAAGAATCTGGGCTACATGACCATGTTTGGAACAACTGGAGCTATTTCTATGACCTCTAATACTGCCTTTGGCCACTTTGGAGATGGTTATTTTGGACCTGGTTCAACAACAGGAGTAGGTTATCAATTGGTCAGAATAGGATTTGGAGACCATCTTAGTTCAGAAGCAAATGCATTGCTCTGGCTTGCAGTTGGTTATGGTCACGAACTGATTGAATATTTTGGCATTTGCAGCGGAACCTATGATCCTGGAGATTTCTTGTCATGGACAGCAGGTCCACTTATTGCGTATGGATTGGATATTGCAACTAAAAAGACCTTGACAAGAGAAACAAATCCACTATTGTTTAAAGCAAGAGATAAGATCGGATTCTTAAAAAAGATAATCAAGCCTAGGCTTCAAGGCCAAGTGATTTCAGAACAATCTGTGGATCAAAAGGCTCAAGATCCTCATAATTCTGACCAGTACCAATAAAGATGATCGGTTTCTTTGTCACAAAAGAAATAGAAATAGCAGCTCCGCCTTTATCATCAACATCCACTTTTGCGAGTATTACTGCATCTATACCAACAGCCTGATCAAATAATCTGGCTTGTTCTACACAATCATTACCAGTAGTACTTTCCCCAACAAAAACCTTTAGATCAGGGTTATTTACCCTGACAAGTTTTTTGAGCTCATTCATCAGATTATCATTTGAATGAAGCCTTCCAGCAGTGTCAACCAGGACAACATCTATGTTCTTGGCTTTTGCATGCTCAACTGCATCAAAAGCAACTGCGGCAGGATCTGATTTGTAGTCATGACGGATCATTTTTACACCAAGCTTGTCCGCATGTTCCTGCAATTGTTCGATTGCAGCCGCCCTAAACGTATCTGCTGCTGCAAACACGACTGATAGACCCTGATTCATAAGATTCTTGGCTACCTTGGCCATAGATGTGGTCTTGCCAGATCCATTGACTCCAATAAAAGAGATGACAAAAGGCTTTTTCTTCTTGATCTCTTTCATCAGGTCTATCTGGTCAACATCAAAGAGTTCTTTAATAGATTGGTCAAGCCTATTGATTATGACCTCCATGACCTTCTTTCTTGAGATCTTTTCCCTGGTCAGCTCTTCTTTCATATCTTCCTTGATCTTTTCTATGACCTCAACGGCAACATTATTTTCCAGTAATGCAACTTCAAGATCCCAGAACATCTCCTCAAACTTCTCTTCAGAAATATTAAACTTAGTGACTCGCTCGGTGACAAATGAAAATAATCCCTTTTTCTTGGGCTTAGCTTCTTCCGCAGGTTCCTCTTCAGGTTCTTCTTCTTTTATCGGTTCTTCAGAAATTTCAGGCTCTTCTTCAACCTCTTCTTTTTTCTCTTTTTTGGGTTCTTCTACCTTTTCTTCCTCTTCAATCACTTCTTTTTCTTTTTCAACGTCTTTTATGTCTTCCTTGATCTCTTCAAGTTCCTCTGGGACTTCTGGTTCAGGCTCAGCCTCTTTCTCTTCCTCAACCTCTTCTTTTTCTTCGATTACTTCTTCCTCTTTTTTCCTGTGGAATATCTTTGATAAGAATGATTTTTTTTCTTGTTGTTCAGGAGCCTCTTCCTGAACTTCAGCAGCTTCTGCTGCAGTATCCTCTATCTCAGGCACGTCTACCTCTGCCTCCATTGAATAGTCCCATCCTGGCTGCCATGCATTTTTAGGTCGCCAATCATCTGCAATAGCTTGTTCCCAGGTTTTGCCTTCCACCAAAACCTCGATAGCGAGTTGTGGAGCGTGATGTGCCATTATTGCGATATGCTTGCCCTGGTATTTTTTCAAGATATCGTTTAGAAATTCTGCAATTCTTTTTTCTACATCCCTATAGCTTTCACCAGAGGGGAATCTTTCGTCAACATAATCAGCCATATTCGGCTTGAATTCCTTGCAAGGCTTAAGTGTAAATTCTCCATAATCAACTTCGCGAAGTCGCTTGTCTTTGATTATCTTGAGTTTATCTTTGAATCCAAAATCTGCAGAATCAGTAGCTCGTTTCAGGTCAGATGTGAACATGACATCGAACTTTTCAACATCGACTTGATTAGCAAGCTCTTTTGCTTGTGTTATGCCTAGTTCAGAAAGTTCTCCATGTTCATGGCCCGTGGCTAGGCCTTCTTCATTATCAGTTGTGGTTCCGTGAACAAAATAAGTTATTTTGACGCCTTTAATTTTTTCTTCTGATTCTTCTGGCTCCACTATTTCTTCTTTAACTTCTGGCTTGGGTTCCTCTTCAGGTTCAATCTCAGGCTCTTCCTCTACTTCTTCGATCTCTTCTTTTTCTTCTTTTAGAGGCTCTTTCTTTTCTTCAGCTTCTTCTTTTACAGGTTCAGGCTCCTTTTCTTCTGTTTTCTTTTCTTCCTTCTTAGCATCGGTCTCTTTTTTCTTTTCTTTTTTTTCAGGTTCAGGTTCTTCCTTGACTGCTTCTTTTACCTTCTCAGGTTCTTTTTTCTCTTCTTTCTTAGCTTCAACTTTCTTTTCTTCGGCTTTCTCAACTTTTGGCTCAGGTGTCTTGGGTTTTTCCTCTTTTTTGGCCTTAGGCTTTACTTCTTTTTTCTTCTCTTTTGGAATTGGTATTTCTTCTTCTGCGTCTTCTTCTTTCTTGCCAAAGATCTTGGATAAGAATGATTTTTTTTCTTCTGGCTCTTTTTCAGGTTTCTCTTGTTTCTCTTCCTTTTTTTCTTCAGGTTCTTTTTTAAGCTTAGGTTTCTCCTCTTTCTTTTTTTCTTCTTTCTTAGGCTTATCCTTTTTCTTTTCTTCCTTCTTTTTCTCTGCTTTTGTCTCGTCTACCTTCTTGGTAACCTCTTCTACTTCAACCTCATCTTCAACATTTTTAGAAAACTTTGAGACCGCGTCTTGTAGCTTCTTTTTTAGAAATCCAAACATTTTATTTTGTCTTTACATCCTTTTCTAACTCGACCTGCAGGTTTTGAATTTGCTCAATCAAGCCCTGAAATTTCAAGAGATTCTCATTGCGATAGTTCATCAGTTCCATGATCTGGTCGTTGATCATGTCTTTTGTGCTGTCTACAGTCTTGTTAACAACCACATTACTTCCGACACTTACTTTTAATTTCTTGATCTCTTTGATTTCAGCCTTGGCAAATATGCCATTTGACACTGGGAAAAGGATCTCTGAGCCCTTTTTCATCTTTGAAACTTCTTCAAGATTGCTTAAAAGTGATCTTAGTTCATTCATCTGATTATCAATGTTCTCAATATTACCTTGCATTTGCTTCAACTGCTGTTCCATCAGCTGCATTTCAACGATCTTTTTTCTATCCATTTTATTTCCAGAAACCCTGTTTTATTTTAATAATTTTTCCATAAATGCCTGAAACAGACTTTTTATGGCTTACCCTATAAATAGCCTCTGCCAAGAGCTTGCCTAAACTTACAACCTTTACCTTGCCATTTCCTTTGAATGGAAGGGAGTTGGTGACAATAACCTCTTTTGCAGCACTGTTTTGTAGCCGCTTAACAGCATCTTTTGAGAATATGGGGTGAGTTGCGCAGATATAGACATTTTTTGCACCTGCATCTTTAATTGCTTTTGCAGAGGCGATAATGGTGCCGCCAGTATCAATCATGTCATCTGCTATGATAGCGTTCTTGCCTTTGACGTCACCTATGATATTCATAACTTCAGCAATTTGGTGTTTGGGTCTTCTCTTGTCTATTAAGGCTATTGGGGCTTCAAGCATCTTGGCCAATACCTTTGATCTTTTAATTGCTCCTGCATCTGGAGCTACAACTATTGTGTTTTTTAGCTTAAGCCTTATGAAGTAGTTGACAAGCACAGATAATCCCCAAAGATCATCCACTGGAATGTCAAAAAAGCCCTGGATCTGATCGACATGCATATCAACAGAGATGATCCTGTCTGCCCCCGCCTCGGTCAGCATGTTGGCAAAGAGTTTGGCGCTGATCGGTTCTCGAGGTTTAGCCTTCCTATCTTGTCGGCCATAAGCATAATAGGGTATGATTACAGTCACCCTGTTGGCTGAGGCCCTTTTAGCTGCATCGATGAGCAGCAAAAGCTCCATGATGTAGTCATTGATAGGTTTGCATAAGGATTGTATGATAAAGATATTCCTTCCTCTTACATTTTCACCTATTCGAACATATATCTCTCCATTGGCAAACTTCTTAACATCTCTTTTGCAGAGTGGGATCTTAAGAATTTTAGAGATTTCGGTTGATAGTTCCTCGCAAGAGCTTCCTGAGATTAACCTAACATTTCGTATTTTAATCACCCTTCTTTTTTTTATTGAATCCAAGAGCCTGGCTGGCATATACAATCTCTGGGCCACCGGATAATCCGCCTATGATCATGCCATATTTATTGCATAATATTCCCGAGCTAACGTAAGGATTGCCCATGTTAACTGTACATTCTTCCAACTTCACGCCCATGAACTCTTCGATATTGGTTTTGACGTTTGGTTCTACATCTCTATGTATGATACCTGTGTTGCCATTTAAGATTACTGCAGAACCAGGAGTCTCTATATCTGCTATCATCATCCTTGATACTGGCACCTTCAAGGCTTTTTTAATGGAATCTATTTCTGAATCACTAAAATTAGGATTTACCAGGGCTCCTTTGTCATTGGCCAGGATATTGTTTCCAAGACAAGTAAGTCTGGTCTTAAGAATAGAATATTTAAGTTTTAGCTTGTCAAATTCCTCAAGCTCATTTTCAAAACAGATGCTTGGTAAGATAATACCGTTCTTATTGCCAGAAATAAAGACGCCTAATAGGCCTGTTCCTGCGACATTTACACTATGCAAGGGAATTTTGAACACAGTTTTTAAGCTCTTTATATGTTTTTCAGGCACCTCTTTGCCGATCAAAACATAGCTATCTGTGGCATAACCATAAAGTCCGACATTAGGGTTTCCGTCAAAGCTAATCTTAAGGATTCTCATAATTGGAAGGATAAGAGCAAGTGTTTTTAAAATTTGTGTATAAATGGCTCTGTTCAGAAAGGAGGATTTTTTCTGCCTAGCGTAGCCAACTGTTCAGGATCTGATCAAAAAGAATCGATTTACAGCCGATAACATAATGGGCACGAAGCACGGGAAAATTCTCTGCGTAAGCATTCTTGACAGAGATGAATAAATAGAACTGAATTATTTCTTGGATTTCCCTTTTTTAGCGGGTTCTTTTACTTTTTTAGACTCTTTTTTCTTAGGAATATAGTCCTTCAATATATTAATTATTTTAGAATGCATATCTTTTGTTATGGCAAGATTATAACCTTGAAGAATTACCTTGAGTTGAGCTTCTGAACTGGGCATCGTATCAATGATCTTGTTCATATGGGTATCCTTGAACCTTGGAACGCCGAGCTGTTCAAGCTTGGAGAATATTTCTGAAGCTTCCTTTTGGCTTAACCGGGCAAAATCATTTAGATGTTCAATAGTTTTAGTTCCTCTGAATGTCAGCTCACCGTCTCTTGATTGTATTGTGTTAAGCTCACTTTTTAGTTCAACCATGTTCAATGATTTTTTTTCAAGTATTTCGGGTTTTACCATTTTTAGATGACCTTTGTTAGATGTATTGGATGAACAATAAGGGATTTTTTCTTGGTATGATCCTTAATGTCAACCAAATAGCAGAATCCTCTCTTGCCTGCAACCTGACCTATCTTGCCGTGGAATCTGATATGATAGCAGCCTTTTTGTACAGCTGGTTCAGCCTTTAGGCAGACTTTATCACCCACATCAAAGGTTTGTAAAAACTTCTTTATGCTTACTTTACCCTTGGTTCGATAGTATTTTTTAAATTTTTGTCTTGAGCCATGTTTTGACCCACCGATTCTAGTTACCATTTTCTCTTGGAAATTTAGGGGATTTATAAAGGTTACTGAAATTACTTAATAATTTCTTAACCTCTCCTGAGGTCTATAGTCTATTTGAACTTCTTTAACAGGTTTTTAAGGAATTCTTCATTCTTTACTTCTGCAGCCAGTAATCTTGGGCCTTCCCATAAGACTATATGCTCGTCATTCTTGAACTTCTTGATGTGCTTTTCTAGAAGAAACTTAATCATTATTTTTTCATCTTTTGTCAGCTGCATGATATCACCTTGAACAACATTTCAAGTAGCATGTATAAAAATTTATTGGTTTGGAATCAAATGAAAAGCTTTAAATATACTTCTTTCTGCCCGGAATTTATGGATGAGGAAGATAAGATATTGCTTCTTAAGTTAGCCAGGGAGGCTATTGCCACACATTTTGAGAATAAGGGTCCCAATATTAGTGATGTTACTCACTTTAAGGATAAGCAAGGAGTGTTTGTCACGCTTCACAAGCACGGCCATCTTAGGGGTTGTGTTGGATTTCCTTATCCTATTATGCCTCTTTTTCAGGCTATTATAGAAGCTGCCAAATCTGCAGCATTCAATGATACAAGGTTTATGGCTGTTACCAAGGACGAGTTGAGACTTATTGATTTTGAGATATCTGTTCTTAGTGCGCCTCAAAAGCTGGTAGTGGCCAAATCAGAGGAATATTCCAGGAGGATAAATATTGGTAAGGATGGCCTTATTATTAAAGATAAAGAGGGTAGGAGCGGGCTGCTTCTTCCTCAAGTTGCTACTGAAAACAGTTTTACCCCTATGCAATTCCTAAATTGCCTTTGCCAGAAGGCGGGATTGTCATTTAATGCCTGGCGGGATGAAGATGTTGAGATTTTCAAGTTCCAGGCTGAGGTTTTCGGGGAGAAAGAGCTGGGAATTCTATGAGCAAGAAAAAAATTATTTGTGCCGTAATTCTGGCAGCAGGAGAATCTAAGCGTTTTGGTAAGAATAAACTTTTTGCAGAGTTTGCTGGGAAGACTGTTCTTGAGATTGTTCTTCATAAGTTTGAAACGAATCCTGATGTTCATGAAATAATCCTGGTAACATCCAAAAAAAGCTTACGCCGCATTAAAACCTTATGCAGTGGAAAATATAGCAAACTAGCCAAGATTGTGTATGGAGGCAGGTCCAGGCAGCAATCCAGCGCCTTAGGTGTTGATGCTGTAAAAAATGCTGATAAAATCCTTATTCACGATGCTGACAGGCCTTTTGTAAGCCAAAAACTAATCTCTAAATCCATTGTCGAATGCAAACAGGCATTGATTGTGGCCTTGCCTGTGGAAGAGACAGTCAAGCACGTCTCTAAAACAATGAAGACTATCGACAGGCGCAAGGTGTTTATTGCCCAGACGCCACAGATCTTTGATGCTGATCTTATCCGACTAGCGCATAAAATGGCCAAGAAGAAAAAAATAAAAGCAGATGATGATTCCTCTTTAGTAGAGGTGCTGGGTGTTAAGGTGAAGATGATATCTGGTGAAAGATCCAATATAAAGATTACATATCCGGGTGATATAAAATAAAAGAACTGCAAGTTGCTAAAAACCACGGATTTTGCTTTGGAGTCAAGCGGGCAGTGGATATTGCAAAAGGTAAGAAGGGCGCTAAAACATTAGGTCATGTTGTCCATAATAAGGAAGTGGTTGATGAGCTTAAAGAACAGGATATCAGCCCAGTCAGAAGCATATCTGAGATTGAGAGGGGGACATTGGTCATCAATGCTCATGGAAATATTCTTTCTACTATAAAAGCGGCAGAAAAAAAGGGATTGAATGTTGTTGATACAACCTGTCCGTTTGTTAAGAAGATTCACGATATTGTAAAAAAGTTTGACAAGCAGGAATATCCTGTTATCATCTTTGGTGATAAGGAACATATAGAGATCAAGGCTATTGCCAGCAGATGTGAAAATCCAATTATCATTAAAAGTGAAACAGATGCTGATGACTTACCAGAGATGGAAAAAGCTGTGTTGGTCTCACAAACTACACAGTCTCTGGAAGACTATGATATCATCAAGAAGATCCTTAGAAAAAAGGTAAATGAATTGAATGTTTATGATACCATTTGTAACTCAACTATTGAAAGGCAGAATGCCGCACAGGAGTTGGCTAAAACTGTCGATCTTATGATAGTCATAGGTGACAAGACAAGCGGAAACACAAAACGCTTGTATGAGCTTTGTGAAGCTATTGTTGAGACCCGGTGGATTGAAAAAGCAGATCAGCTTAAAGATGAATGGTTCATGGGCAAGATTGTTGGCATAACAGCAGGAGCTTCCACGCCTGAAAAAACCATTGAAAGAGTATTGGCTAAATTGACTGACAAGCAATCTGGTTTCACTCGAACATTGTTGAGCTATCAAAGGGTGCTCAATAAGGAAATAGAGTACTTATTTAGGGAAAAGATGCTTCAGAGCCCTGATTTTGAGCCTTATCTTAATCTATTGAAGAGTTTTGGCCAGGATGGTGGTAAAAAGTTAAGACCCATTTCTTTAATAATGGCCTATATGGGTGTTGGTGGTAAAGGCCAGATAATCAGGGAAGCGTTATCTGTTGAGTTCCTTCATAACTCCAGCCTGATCCATGACGATATTATAGATGAAGATGAGAAGAGACGAGGACGAGATACGATTTTCCAGCAGCAGAAAAAAGAGTTCTTGTCTTCTTTTAAAGATAGAACATATTCCGGACCTGTTTTCTCTAAGCTGTCAACCAGATTTGGTGTATCCAATGCTATTGTTCTTGGAAATATATTATATTCGTATGGTGCAGATTGTTTGATAAATTCTAAATTAGATAAAAATCTTATTAACAGGGCTGCTTTAGAGTATCATAAGTGCTATGCTGTTGTTAACCAAGGGGAATTGATGGATACCCTTCTCGAATTCAAATCTTCTGAAGATGAGCAGTATTATATTGATATGGCAATGAAAAAGACTTCTGCTCTGATTGCTACTTCAATAAGGATAGGCGGGATTCTTGGAGGTGCTTCTGAACAACAATTAACGAGCTTAGACCAATATTCAATGAATGCAGCACTTGCTTTCCAGTTGAAAGACGATCTTATGGATTTGTGCTCTAAGGCCAAAAAAGGCCGTCAGAAGGGCTCGGATATCAGACAAGGCAAGAAGACCCTAATAATCATTAGGGCCTTAGAAAGGCTTAAAGAGCCTGATAAGCAAAAACTGCTCAACGTGCTTGGCAGGAGTGATGCAACTGATAAAGAGATTGATGAAGCAATCGACCTATTGGAATCCTCTGGTGCGATTAATTATGTTGATAAACTAGCAAACAATAAGATTGATGAAGCCAAGAAACATCTCCTGAAGGCCAACCTATCAAAAGACGAGTATGATTTCTTTAATGGCTTTGCTGATTTCATGGTTGAACGAACACAATGAAAAGTCAGCTAAACGCGGATTATTAACCCCTTTAACACTTTTTATTTGAACGAAACATTTATAAACTTCTTTTTGGGAAGTTAACAATTATATTTTGAGGTGTTATCATGGCTAAGAAAAAAAATTATTCTGACAAAAACAAGACGCATTATTATTTATTAGGTATAGTGATGATTGTGGCACTTACAGCTATAATTGTAATTATATCAAATACGAGTTCAGATTTTAATCTGGGTGGAGAAGCTGCTAGATCTAATCATCTAGATCCTGACTCTAATGAAAAGATTTGCAAGTTTTTTTGGAATAAAAACATTGAGCCACCCGCACAATTTCGAAAGATTTGTGATGAATATTTTAAACAATGGGATGATAAAAAAGATGATGATAAAAAAATAATTCCTGATCTTGCAATCGTTGATTTAAAGATTGAGGGCTCACACTTTTATAATGAAGATGGAGAAGAGTCAATTTCTATAAACACATTTGTTGAGTCGTTGCAAGGTACTGTATCTATCGATGATTTTAATGTTACTGTTTATATTGATGGGGTGGCATGGGGAGTGAAGACTTTCCCGCCCGTACCGTCTTACCAGAATGACGGCTGGGAAGTTTTCTCAGTTATTTTTTTAGAACCTGGAACTTATGAGATAACTGCAGTTATCTTCCCTTATATAGAGGAAGAAGATAAATCAAACAATAAGGTTTCAGAAAGCTTTGAGGTTCTACCAATCGAACCTATGCTATGTAACGACACAGATGGAGGTCTTTATCCGGATATTCCTGGTGAAGCATTCAATCAATTTGAATTAGGCGGCATGTGGAGTGGTCATGGTGCGCCTGATAGTTGTGATTTTTTAGATGCCCATATATTGAGGGAAGCTTATTGTGACGAGATTGGAATGCCTCGTCTTAAGGACTTTACATGTTCTGGTGGGAAGCCTTATTGTTATGAGGGTGCATGCTCGGCGAAGTTTCCCTATTGCGACGATACAGATAATGGCGACAACCCGTATGAAGCAGGTACTGTTACTACATTCTTGGATTTTTTAGCACCACCTCCTTATACTGATTATTGTCAGAACACTCAAACCCACCAGCCCTGGCAACTACCGTATACAGACGAACCATGTGAAGGTCCTGATTGTGGACTAAGAGAAGTCTTCTGCAACGATGATAAAAGGACTCTTGGTTTTACAGATCATGACTGTCCACAAGGTTGCCGGGATGGCGCCTGTCTTGATATCGATAAAAATAAACCTGATTTGGAAAGCTGATTTAATAAAGCATACCTCTTGTTTTAGGTATGTTTTTTTACACTTAATAAGAAAACCCTCCACGTAACTTGTAATTCAAAAAATTTATAAACTTT
>CAZYIM010000038.1:0-24056 GCA_964647565.1 uncultured Methanosarcinales archaeon | reverse complement strand
TTAACGACAGGACACATAATTAAGAAACCAATATATACGGGGGTTGAAACAAAATGAATATCGGAAAAGTTGTGTTAATATTTTTGCTGACAATATTGATGGTCGGCATGGTTAGCGCAGTTAACCTTAATGTTGAATTTTTAAGGGTTAACGGCGAAAAAGTAAGTTTGGCATCAGGCCATTCAGATAACCTCGAAGTACAGAGAGGCGAAGAACTTGATTTGAAAATGAAAGTCAAGGCTTTAGCTGATGTAGAAGATGTGCAGATTAGAGCAGAGATCTTTGGATACAGATACGCACACTACGAAGGCGATATGGTTTCAGATGTTACAAGAACATTTGATCTTGCTGAGAATGATACAACATATAAAACGCTTAGCTTGCAAATTCCAACAAAGATGGATAAGAAATACGCAAAGTTAAGAGTGACAGTTGGAGACGAAGACGGAACATCATACGAGAACGTTTATGAGCTTCACATCATTGGTGTTGATGAGGAAGATGCAATCATGATTAAGGATGTATCAATTAACCCATCAAACGAAGTTATGGCTGGAAGAGCATTTACCGCAATGGTAAAGGTCAAGAACATTGGAGACGATGAGCTTGATGACATCAAGGTTACAATTGCAGTTCCTGAGTTGGGAGTTACCGACACAGAGTATATTGATGAATTGGACCCTGATGAGTCAGAAACTTTTGAGAAGCTTCTTATTAGGATACCTGACTGCGCAGAAGCAGGCACCTACACAGTGGAAGTAGAAGTCGAGTTCGACGAATACGAATCAACCACAGAGACTGTGGAAATCGTAGTTGTTGAAGGTGAGACTTGCAGTCCACTTGAAGAGCCTGATCCCTGCAACGTTGAAAAAGCAGAGACTCCTACCATTACATCACCTGGTATGCAGGATGTTGTGAAGGGCGGTAGTGGAGCAGTATTCCCAATAATGATTACCAACACAGGAAAGTACTCAAAGACCTATGTGGTCTCTGTTTCAGGTGTTGCTAGTTGGGGAACAGCAAAGCTAGATCCTTCCTCACTTGTGATGGTTAAGGCAGGAACAACTGAGACTGTTTATGTCTACGTAACTGCAAACAACGATGCTCCTGAAGGCCAGAGAGTCTTCAAGGTGAATGTTGAATCAGACACCAAGAGCACCGATGTCGCATTGACAGCAAATGTTGTCAGCGGATCTGCAGTTGCAGGTAGTAGCACAGGTCTTAGGAAAGCTTTGGAGATTGCTCTGATTGTCTTGGTCGTTATCCTGATAATCCTTGGCTTGATAATTGGATTTAACAAGCTTAAAGGCAATAGGGAAGACGACGAAGAAGAGCAGACCTATTACTAAATAGGTTCTCCTTTTTTTTCTTTTTTTTTAATTTTTTATTATGAAAAAATGGGCTTGTCTTACAATGAAGAAGACCAGTTTGAAAGCATGTTTGCTTATTTTTCTTATAATAGTTCTATCTAACTTTGTATTTGCAGACTTTCTAGCAGAATACAATGATAAGGATATAACTCTCTGTCGCTGTACAACAGCCATAGATCATATCCGTGTTACTAACACAGGCAATAGGCCTGATTTTTTCCAGTTTTCTGACAATCTCGATTTTGTTGTTCTTGCAGAGACAGGTCTGGAGTTGCTGCCTGGGCAAAGTGAGGATATCCCTATTTTTGTGAGTCCCTTATGCCCTGACGAATTTATTTATTCTCCTCCTGACAGTTATACCCTGAAAATCAAACTAAGGAGCCTTAGTGATGGAAAAGAACAAACAATACGCAAGTCTATTAAGCTTAAACACTGTCAAAATACTTTTTTAGGGCTGACTGCATCATCACCCTTAAATGAGACATTACAGCCATGTACGCCCATTACTTATGATCTATTTATCCAAAATACAGGCAATTTTATTGAGAGATATACAGTAGAGATGCCTCAATATGCAGAATATGCCCGCATTTCAGCAGATAACATCTTTATTCGGCCAAATGAAACAGCCAACGTTAAGATCGATTTAACCATACCCTGTAATCTTTATGGGGACTTTTCCATTCCTTTTGTTGTCAAGGCGAATAAGAATCAGCTTGAAGCAAGAGTTTATCATGATCTCACAATAAAGAAAAACTATAGTTTTGAAGTCTTATTTGAGGATAATCTGGCTGTCTGTGAACTTGACGAGCAGATAGTTCCAATTACTCTGAAGAACAATATAGCTTTACCTAACAACTTTTCCATATTACTCGAAACTAAACCTTATTTTGTGGAGTTTGAAGATCAATTGGATGTGAAACTAGCTGGAAACGAAGAGAAGACATTTTATGTTGTCATTAAACCTCCGAGGAATTCTAGGGCTGACTATACACTTCCATTTAGAATAACTTCATTTCTTGGAGCTGCAGATTATACATACGAAATGCCGTTGAAAATCTGGCCTTGCTATGATGTTCAGCTTTCAGTTCCATATGCGTACTATGATTTTTGTGAAGGTGATTATACTGTTCCGGTTGAGGTTTTCAGTAATACCCGCGCAGAATCAATTATAGAACTGTTTTTGACAGCACCTTCCTCAGTCTCATTTCCAGATGGAGAAACCTCGCTAAGCCTGGATATGTTTGCCCAAGAGAGACAAACAGTAAACCTTGAAGTAGAGGTACCAAATGACCAGACTACAGATCATGAGGTTTCTATCTTTGCAGTAATTAATGGCAAGCCTATGATCAATACTACGAAATCATTTATGCTACATACATTTAGCGACATAGAGTGCCACACAGTTAACTTTGACACGCAGAAGATGACAGTGACCTTTGGCACATCAGAAAGGTATATCAAGATTAAGAATACTGGTAAGCAGGCAGCTACCTATAGTCTGTCTTATGTTACTCAAGAATGGATGACCATAGATGATGAATATACCCTGTTCTACCTTGAACCTGGTTGGACTAAGACCATACCTGTTCTGTTTAATATTGAAGATGGAACAGAAACAGGAATTTATAATCTAGATATCTTTGTTGATTCAGATAAGGATATGAGCTTTAGCAACATTGTTGAGGTCACCCTAAGGGATTATAATTTCTGTGAGAAAGCATGGAAATTTATAAAAGGCACCAATTGTAGATTGACATTTTGCATCTTAGGCATAATTTTCCTATTTTTATTGATAATATTGATGCTTATACCTCCTGTAAAAGGCAGGTCCCTTAGATATCTGGTATTGACAGTAGCAGTTCTATTCATCATATTGTTATTGGTTTTATTTTACATTATCTTTTTTTACAAAGGAGTTCCTCAGGTTTATGGCGAGCTGCCATTGAATCAGAGCGGACTTTACCACGAATGGCCTGAAGATCATACCTACCAGATAAATCTCTCATATTACTTCTATGATCCTGATAATGACATCTTGAACTACGAGATGATTCCTCTGCATAAGATCAGAGCAGAGATTAAAGGAGATAGTTTGTTACTGACACCAGAAAGGGATTATTTTGGCGAACAGGAACTAATTATTGCTGCTGTGGACTCATATGGTGCAAAGACTTATGGGGTGCCTATACTACTTAAGGTGACGAATCTGCCTGAGCGAACAGTCTTTCAAAAATTTGATTTCTACTGTTGGTATGCCAATATCGTTCTGTTGTTATTAATCTTGTACGAGATTGTTTTATTGGTTTGGAAACTTGCAAGAAAGAACGGTAAATATGAAGAAGCACAGAGGGCAAGAGAAGCTCAAGCCAAGAAGAAAAAATAGAAGCCTTTTTAAATATTCTAAAGTTCTTTTAACATCTAGCTTATGGGGGCGTAGTATAACCTGGCTAGAATGGCTGGCTCCAGTTTTGGAGCGATGAGCTGCAGTTTACTGTAGCAATGATTAAGCTATTGGTCTGTTGAAGCCTACGCTTCAAGGAAGAGACCAGCAGATCGGAGTTCAAATATCCTTGAGAATTTCTCAGGGGCTGAAAGTCTCCGCGTCCCCATATTTTTCTATTATGTTAACTTGGGACTTTTTTAAACTCTTCTCTTAGCTTGGTCATCCAGATCATTGCAATAGCACCAATAATGATGCAGATAACGATGGCTGTCTGAGCTTGGAAGAACAGGATTAGCAACATTAAAAGTACTGCTCCGACCATCCTGCCAAAATTTAGATAGAGTTCTCTGAAGAAAATACCATAAGCTATACCCTGCCTCTTTGCATTATTATAGAAGATTGATTGGAATGGTAGACTAACCATGGTCCAAGATAAAGCCCCAAATCCTTGTACTATTGTTAGGATGGAGAAGGTCTTTATCAAAGTCCTGACTACCAGAGTTAGAGAATGAAAATAAACCCCTAATGTAAGCAGCTTAGTTTTATGCTTTTTTGAGCTCTTTTTACTAAGATAAATGGTTGAAAACACCAATATGGTATTGGATATTGCGTAAATGATGCCTATGTTATGTAATCCTGTAAAAACCATATATAGCAATATCGGCCATAAAAGTCTGGCTGCCATATCTTTTACACCCTCTCCTAGATAAGGGTGGCTTTTTTCATCTCCCTGGGACATCAGCACTTTTTTAAGATTAAATTCAAAGGATTCATGGACTTCTTTTGAGAAGAATAATGGAACTAAAGATATTATTATAAGTATCATAACTAAAATAAAAAGCACATTAAATGATGTCCCTGTGATGATTAAGGCTCCAAAAAGAGGCCCCAGTATTGAAGCTATAGTTGTTAAAATATTCCTGATTCCCACCCTTTTCATCGATTTCCTTATTCCTGCAAACTTGGCAAATTCAATATGAAAACCCATCCAATAATACGCTGATGTAATGGCATAAAGAAGGGCTATAATTAATATGGTGATATAGTTGTTAGTTACTGTCCTTATAATATCGATATTATAGAGTGCTAAGAAAAAAAGAACCGCGGTTGGCACACTGAAGATCATACTATGTTTCACACCCTTCTTCGCAGCAAATTTCAAGGCAGAATAACAAAAAATGATGCAGAAAACATAGAGGAAAAATAGGAAGGTGCCTACATCAAAGACAGAATAACCTTTTTTTAACAGAAAAATAGGTATAAATATTGCAATGGTTGACATTGCAAAAGACCTTATGGCTTGTGTTAGATAGATCTCATTAATCTCTTTTTTAAGTAGATATGGTACTTTTAGATGGAATCTGTGCATGACATCCTTTATTATTGAAGTTATTTAAATATTAGTATTATCTCCTGAGGGGTTCTTATTTAAAAAAAAGAAAATTCTGTCGTTGTTACCCCTCGAGTTTTATTTTTTCGCTCCGTTCAAAAAGAAAACTTTTATATATTACAGCTCTGTAAATTTTCCTATAAAAATCAAGGGTGGTCTATATTAAACCAAGAACTTTTAATGACGACATGGGAAAATATTTGGACACGAGAAAAAAGAAACTCGGTCCAACAGCTGAAAAGAAAAAACCTTTTGCTTTGAATATGAAGTTTCCTGAGGAAAAGGTGCCTGACATGAAGACGGGTGAAGTTCATGTGGAATACGAGAAGCAGTCATTTTGGGACAAGCTTCTTGGTGTGAAATATGATAAGAAAGAGGAACCTGATGAAGAGGATGAGATTCTTGTCGACGATGAAGGCAATGCTGTGGAGGTTGAAACTTCCAATGAAGAGGTCTTTGATGAGGATGAAGAGCCTAAGCTGAAGAAAAAGGGTAAAAAGCGATCCATCTTCAAGAAACTTAAGCAATCTTTTGGCAAATCTACACATGTTCATTTCTATGGAGAGGATGGTCCTGGTGTTGATCAAGATCTTAAGGAAGTCCTTAAGGTGACACATAAGTGGATAGAGAAGCTGCCACCCGCTAAAATCAAGGAATTCAAGGAATCTTCTGATTTCCTGATGTATAAGGATATTCTAGAGAAATATGGGTTAATCAAGAAGAAGGGTGAGGAAGTCAAGCCTGTGGATGAAATGCTAGAGCCTGAGGAGGAGATAAAAGATGAGTCTCCTGAGAAAAAAGAGTCCAAACCTAAGAAAAAGAAAAGTTCTAAGAAGAAAAAGAAATCCTAATAGATTTCCTAACTTCAAAAAGAGGCGTTAGAAGAAAAAGAAGTGTAGATTATTTATCTGCAACTATTTCAACTACATCCAGATTTTTAAGTAGATGATCTTTTCCAACAGTCATCTTGCTCTTTACATCTATTGCTCTGATGAATTTTTCTCCTAGATCTGTATGGATCTTGAATGCAAAATCAAGGGTAGTTGATTTTTCCGGAAGCAGGAAGCAGTCAGGAAGTACATTACCATGTTGGTCTGCAAGCTTGTTGATTCCTCCAGGGAATATGGCGATGTATTTGAGTAGCTTGAATACTGCATCATTCAGAACATCTTGTACGCCAGTGGTGTCGAATTTCTTGAGAACACTATCTCTAATAAAATTAAGGGCATTCCTCTGTTTGTCATTGAGATCTCCTGAAATTTTGAAGTCTGCATCTCCAGGAATATAATCTATCATGTTATGCTTGGCAGCCTCTTTCAATGCAAGTTCAGATTCTGCACTACACGCTGTAATTATATGATCTGGAAACTCTTTTCTTAGTCTTTCTAGGTTCTCACTTGCACCAGGAACATCTATCTTGTTAGCTGCTATTATCATGGGTTTGGTCTTCTTTCTAAGCGCAGAAGCAAAATTTAATAGATCTGCATCTGTCCATGATGTAGGTTTCTCTTTATTCAGATTCAAGTCTTTGATAAGTAGGACTAAAAGCTCTTCTGTGGCGCCTAGTCCTGCGAGCTGTTTATGGAGGGCTTTTTCTATATCTCTGTGCTCCTGCTGTACTTGTCTGGCGAACTTTTCCCATCCCTTTTTGAGGCAGTTGAAATACCAATGGTCAAGTTCAATCTCTAGAAACTTGATGTCTCCAGCAGGATCATAGCTTCCTGGATCTACGGGTTCGCCTTTTTCATTGGTGCCCCCCGAAACATCTATTACATGAATCAAGGCATCTGCCTGGTTAAGGTCATTCAAGAACTCAAGACCCATGCCCTTACCTTCATGAGCTCCTGGCACAAGTCCTGCGACATCAATCATGTCAACAGGTACAAACCTTTTATGGTTTACACAGAAACCAACCCTTGGATTGCATTGAACATTGAAATGTTTATCTGCACAGTCAATCTTGACAAAGCCTATACCATGGTTGGGTTTAATTGTTGCGAAGGGATAGTTGGCTATCTCTACTTCCATAAGTGTAGCTGCCTTGAAGAATGTGCTTTTTCCGACGTTGGCCTTACCTACAACCCCTATTATCATAGAAGCGAGGAAAGGGGATGTGTTTTTAAGTTTTTTTGAAAATGAAAGTTTTTTATAAAGTATTTCCTTCTCTATAGATTATGAATATAATTGTTGTTGATAAACAGGATAAAATCATAGGCGCAGAGAGTATGGATGTTGTTGATCATAAGGGCTTAATATATCGTGTTTCAGCGCTTTGGGTGGTAAACTCAAAGAGAGAGGTTTTATTGGCACAAAGAGCTTTTGACAAGACTCATGATCCTGGCAAGTGGGGTCCTGCAGTTGCAGGCACTGTTGAAGAGGGCGAGAGCTATGAAGATAATATTACCAAGGAGGCTGAAGAAGAGTTGGGGATATGTAATGTTAGATTTAAACTGGAGCCAAAAATCTGGTATGAAGGCAAACATAAACATTTTACACAGTGGTTTAGCTGCGTGATTGACAAAGATACTAGTGACTTTAAGATTCAGAAAGAGGAAGTCACCCAAATAAGATGGTTCTCAAAAAAAGAGCTCTTGGAGGCCCTTGATAAACACCCAAAGCAGTTTCTGACAGGTATGAAAAGCTATGCGGAATTATTTCTGGAAGTAGGCTGAAAATAAATAATAAAATTTATTAATAGAATTTTTTTTCTTGAGTTTAGGGGTGTTTAAATGGTAACGATTTTTGGTGTTGATATTGCATTAGATTATGCGAAATTTTTTCCTATTCTTAACAAAGTCATTTGGGCTATCTTAGTTTTTGCTATTGGCTGGAT
Source organism: uncultured Methanosarcinales archaeon (assembly GCA_964647565.1). Lineage (GTDB taxonomy): Archaea > Nanobdellota > Nanobdellia > Woesearchaeales > CAZYIM01 > CAZYIM01. Next base: position 16,017 of record CAZYIM010000038.1, on the reverse strand, counting down.
AGTAATCAAATTGATTATTAAAGCTTTCAGAGCTCTTTGCGATAGAAACCTTAAAGATAATGGAGTTAAGGATTTTCTCGATAATGTGATAGAAGTTGTACTATGGATTGTGGTTGTTTTGATTATATTGAGTATCTTCGGGGTTAATGTCCTGCCCTTTGTAGCGGGTTTGGGTATTGCTGGCCTAGCGTTAGGGTTTGCACTCAAAGATACTTTGGAGAACTTTGTCAATGGGATTATGATATTTATCCATAAGCCCTTCAAAGTGGGCGAGTTTATTGACATTGGTAGTGTGAAGGGTAGTGTGCAGGTGATAGAGATTAGTTATTGTGTCTTAAAGACCTATGATGGTATTCAAGTCACTGTTCCAAATAAAGTGATTTGGCAGAGCAATATAACTAATTACTCTGCAAACAAAACTCGAATGCTCGACCAGAACTTTGGCATTGCATACTCTGATGATATTGGTAAAGCTATGAAATTGATGCTCAAGACAGTTAAGAAAGATAAAAGGGTGCTGAAAGATCCTGAACCCAAGATTGTGGCTAAAGAACTGGCGGACTCTTCAGTCAATCTTGCTTTAAGAGCCTGGGTTTCGAGCGATGAGTTTTGGCCTTTTAAGTTTGAGATCACCAAGGTAATTAAGGAAGAATTTGATAAGAACAAGATTACCATCCCATTTCCTCAGAGGGATGTGCATATGAAGAAAAAATAGGACGAATTATGTCTTTATTGGGCGCTCGTACTGCATAATAAATCGCTTATTTATCCGATTTATTATTAACCGAAGATACATATCATAGACGAGATTGGCCAATAATAAAGACATTCGCTGATAAAACTTAAGAAAAGATAATCTTTTTAAGTTATCTTTTTTTCTTTTTTATTTATGGAGGCGTGGATATATAAATACAGGCCTAAGAAGCTTTCTGAGGTTATTGGACAGGATAGCGTTCTGCAGAGGATGAAGAGCTATGTTGAAGGCTACAAAAAAGGTCAGAAAGTGCTTTTTGTCTATGGTCCCCAAGGTGTTGGTAAGACTGCTTCTGTCTATGCACTTGCTGAAGAACTTGGTTTTGATGTGCTTGAGATAAATGCTTCTGATGTCAGGAATGCAGAAGGCATTAAAACTGCTTTAGGTCCTGCTTTGAACCAGATGTCTCTTTTTGCTACAGGGAGAATCATTCTTATCGACGAGGTTGATGGAGTTTCTGGCAGATATGATAGGGGTGGGGTGCCTGCGATTGCTGATTGTATGGTCAAGAGCAGCTTTCCTGTTGTGTTGATTGCCAATGATCCTTGGGAGAAGAAATTCAATCCGTTACGTAAGAAAAGTGAGATGCTTGAATTCAACCAGCTTTCTTACCTTGATATTAAGGAGAATCTAAAACGAATATGTAAGCAAGAAGATGTAGAGTATGAGGATGATGCACTCCAAACCCTTGCCAGGTCTGCTGGAGGGGATATGAGGGCTGCTATCAATGATTTGCAGACTGCTTCAGCACATTCCAAGATTAAGAAAGAATTTATCTCGGCGGGCTCTCAAAGAGACCAAACAGAGACTATTATGCAGGCTCTAGTCAGGGTTTTTAAAACCCTAAACATTGATATTGCCAGATCTGCGTATAATGATGTAAATGAGGACTTAGATAAGATATTTTTATGGATGGAACATAATCTTCCTTATGAGTATACCAAGCCTAAAGACCTTATGCGGGCCTTTGACGCTTTGTCTCTGGCAGATGTATATTATGGCAGGATTAGGAGATGGCAGTACTATCGCTTCTATGTTTATTGTTATGACTTATTAAGTGCTGGAATTGCTCTTGCTAAGGATGAGAAATATCATACGATGGCAAATTATCAACAAACCAAGCGATTACTTAAGATATGGATGGCCAATTCTAAGGCGATGAAGAAGAAGGCTATTGTGCAGAAGATTGCTGAAAATACGCATACGAGTGCTAAGAGAGTGAGCGAGGATGTGCTACCATATTTTAGGATGATGTTTAAGAGAAACAGCCAGATTGCTGGAGCGTTGGCTGAAGAGTTTGAGTTGGGTGTTGATGAGGTAGCCTGGCTGAGAAAATAGTTATTTTTTGATGCCTTGTATACCGCCAATTTTTACTGGTGGAACAAAGTGTTATACACTGTGCTTAAAAAGCGAGTGCTAATGGTCTTTGACCGCTGATAATTACGAGTTTTTTGACAAAAATTTATAAATCTTGAGTATTCTCTTTTCACTATGGAAACTAAGTTTTTACAGGAGCTTGTGGCTTTTATGCAGCAAAAGGGCTTTATATGGGGGCCTGAACCAGAGATTTATGGAGGTCTTGCAGGATTCTATACTTATGCTCCGCTTGGAAAGTTGCTAAAGAATAATGTTGAGGGTTTGATTAGAAGAACATTTCAGCTTCACAATTTTTGGGAGGTTGAGTGTCCTACTGTCATGCCTAAGCCTGTTTGGGAAGCTTCGGGTCATCTGGGCGGGTTTTCAGATCCAGTGATAGCCTGCTCTAAATGTAAGGCAGTATTTAGGGTGGACAACCTTTTAGGTGATCTTTTTCCTGATTTGAGTGTCCAGCCATCTGAATACCTGGATTTTATCAAGAAAAAGGATGTTAAATGCCCTAGCTGTAAAGGGGATTTTAAGCTAGATATCAAACAGCATAATCTTATGATGAAAACCACTGTAGGTATGGATATAGAGGCTTATAATCGACCTGAGACAGCCACAACAACATATCTTCCTTATCCTCGTTTTTATGATTTTTTCCGTAAAAAACTACCATTCGCAGTCTTCCAGATTGGAAAAGCTTACAGGAATGAGCTTTCGCCAAGACAGCATCTGATGCGCTGTAGAGAGTTTACGCAGGCAGAAGCACAGATATTCCTGTTCAAGGAGCAAAAGAACGATTATGCACCATATAAACGGATCAAGGCAAAGAAGGTGCCTCTTTGGTCTTGGCAGCTTCAGGATAAGCAACAGAAGCCTGTGATGATGTCTGTTGAAGAAGCGATGAAAAAGGGCCTCTTCAAGAATCAAGCATATGCCTACATGGTGTATCTTGCCTATCATCTTTTTGAGACAATAGGTATTCCTGCTGATAAGATCCGCTTAAGGCAGCATGGTCCTGATGAAAAAGCGTTCTATGCTGACGATGCTTGGGATATTGAACTGCGGCTCCAAAGTTTTGGCTGGTTTGAGGTCTGCGGTGTGCATGACAGGACAGATTATGATCTTACCCAACATGCAAAATTCTCAGGTGTTAAGCTTGAGGCATTAAAAGAGGAGGGTGGTAAAGAAGTACCTCATGTGCTTGAGATTGCATTTGGTACTGATAGGCCTACATTTGCATTGTTAGACTTGTTCTATGTCAAGAAGAATATTGGCGAGGGTAAATCTATTTTAGCAATCCCTGCTGCCATTGCGCCTGTAAAAGCGGCGGTTTTTCCATTATCTAAAAAAGAGCCGCTTCTTAAGACGTCTATGAAGATTTATGATGAGCTCATGGAGTTGTTTTTAGTGAAATATGATCAGTCAGGCTCTATTGGAAAAAGATATTTGAGAGCTGCTGAAGAAGGCGTACCTTATGCAATTACAGCGGATTTTGATAGTGTGGACGATAAGTCTGTGACCATAAGGGATCGTGATTCTGAGAAGCAGAAGCGAATCAAGATTGAAGATGTCTCTAAAGTACTTTCTGGATTGGTAAAAGGTGAACTTAAGTTTAGAAATCTTTAAATAGGGGCTGTTTTTTTCTGTTAATCGTGAAGTAAAAATGTTAGTGAATGAATTACAACCAAGAATGTCGGGTGTTGATATTGTTCTTGATGTCTCAGAGATTGGAGAGGTCAGGGAGTTCTCAAAGTTTGGCAAGACAGGACGTGTTGCCAAGGCCAAGGCCAAAGATGAGTCAGGAGCTGAGATAGTTCTAACACTTTGGAATGAGCAGATTGACCAGGTTAAAGCAGGTGCTAAAGTGCATCTGATTGATGGCTATGTCAATGAGTGGCAGGGAGAGATACAGTTGACAACTGGTAGAAACGGAAAAATGGAAATCTTGTAAGCTTATGTCTTTTTGCTCATCAATTTGATGAATGCATGTACGCTTATGCCAAAACCAAAAACTGTTATCCAGAGCAGTATTTCTCCAAGAAGAGTAGATGTGTTGCTGTTTAATAGCTTGCTATAGCGCAGGATAGCAGATATCACGACTAGAATCAGAAAGATAAAAGGCATGATGAAAACTGAGGCAATTTTGCTCTTGACTGTAGCTTCTTGTTCGTACATTTTATTTAGTAGGTCTTTCAGGATAGTTGATAAAGACGCCGTCAACACCTAATGCTTCCATCTCATTGAGTTGTTCTTTGTCATCAATGGACCAAACAAATAACTTGATGCCGTTGCTGTGAACGTTTTCTATGAATTCTTCTGTGACAAACTCTCCTGGCAGTTCAATGGAAAAAGGTTCTATTGGTAGAATTTCTGTGAGATCCGCTGGCAGCGAACTGATAAATACGCCTCTATTCAATTGATCGTCAATTTTTTTAAGGTCAACAAGCTCTTGGTGGAGAAATGAAGATATTATGAAGTCATCGTAAGTCCAGCCATTATTTTTCATCTTAGAATGAATCACTAGTGCTACATCTGCAGCCATATTAAAACATTTTAACTCTATGTTTACCTTGACTTTCCTGTTTATAAGATCCAGGACTTCTCCTAACTCAGGTATCTTTTCATTGTTTAGACCAAACATGGTGTTTATATCATTAAAGACGCTGTTCTCTATCAGTTTTCTGCCCTTTAAAGCTATGCCTTCACTTTCTCTATGTATGATGACCAGTTCGCCTGTTTTACACTTGTAGACATCGAACTCTATCATATCAACACCCAGCTCCAGTACTTTCTTAAATGAATCTAATGTATTTTCTGGCTTTGCACCATAGGCTCTTCTTTTAGCTATTTTTATTACCATGACAGCCTTATTATTTGTTTAGATATATAAAGTTTGTTCATATATAAATGACTATTTTAAAGTAGTGAAATGAGAACATTTTTAAGGGGAGAATACTTTCTCTGACATAAAATGATAGGCAAACCTACTGATAAAAAGATATTCTGGTTCGACACTGAAACCACTGGGACTGATCCTAATTTGAATGATATTTTGCAACTCGCATGCATAATTGACATTAATGGAGATGTCGTTGAAGAAAAACAATGGTTTATGCAGCCATTTAACTATGACAATATAAGTGAGGAAGCATTAGAAGTAAATGATCTTAAGCTTGAGGTGATCAAGGATTATATGCCGCCACAGGAGGCGCATAAAGAGCTCATCTCATTTCTTAGCAGATTTGTTGATAGATATGCCAAAAAAGCAGATAAGAACAAATTCCAGATGGGTGGATATAATATCAGGTTTGACCAGGATTTTTTAAGAAGCTTTATGTACGATCCTAATAAGAACAATGATAAATTTTCCTTTGGAAGTTTTTTCAACTACTGGAAGCGAATTGACCCTCTTATGACTGTTGAATATTTAGATGCCCATGATATGCTGCCTTTTAAACTTGAGAAATATAAACTTGGAATTGTTTATGAAGCGATGTTTGATAAAGAATTAAAGGGGGCACATGATGCTTTTGCAGATGTTCGTGCGACCAGAGAGGTAGATCTTTACCTTAGAAAGCACATGGTGTGGAAGAAATAATCATCTCAGTTTCTCATAGACAAGTATAATCCTAAGGTGCTGGTTTCTGCTGTCGTAGAACTTGTCGAATTGTTTTTCAATCACAATAAAGTCTCCACCTGCTTTTTTTCCAAGATTGATGACATCTTCTCTGACTTCTTTCTTGTCTCTCTCCAGGGTTTCATTGGCCTGGATTTCTGAATTGTATCTGGTTGCTTTGAAGTAGCCTATATGGTGAATCTTATGGGATGTCCCATCATCTAGAAGTCGTGGGATATCCTCTTTGGAAACAATGCTTGGAAGGTTGTTTGAGTCCATTTTCTGCTCTAAAAAAAGGGAATATGATGATATATATAAGGTTTCCACAACATTTAAATAGGTTTTTTTAATTAGTTCTTTGTTAGAGGTGAACTTATGAGAAAATTAATAATTGTTTTTATGATATTGATGTTAATTCTAGTTGTAGGTTGCAAGAAGAGTGTGGATCCTGAAGACCTTACCTGTAATCCTCCATATATGAAAATGGGCACTAGTTGTTGTCTTGATCAGAACAGTAATAATATCTGTGATGCGGACGATGTCAAGGCAGAAGCTGTTGTTACGTGTGGCGATAATACTTGTCAGCCTTCTGAAGATTGTTCCAAATGCCCTGTGGATTGTGGTGAATGTGAACCGGTTGTCACCACAAGGGAGATGGCTGTGCAGAAAATCGAGGAGGAGTATAAATCAGATTGGGCCAAGATAGTTGATGGGTTTGGTTGTGATTTGAAATATTTGAATACTGCTAAGGGCATTGTTTTTTCAGCAAGGATATCAAATTCCAAGAACACAATTGACTGCAAAAAAGGAACTGCATTTTTGACTGTGAAGAAGAACATTGACTTTTTTATAACAGAAAAGGACAACATACATTCTGGTATAGACGAGGGAGATGGCGTTGGTATTGACAAGAACCTTCAGATGTATTACAGTTGGATGGAGTTCTGTGAACAGGACATGATTGATACTACGAGTTTGATATTAAAAGGAACACAGAATCCCTCAGATCTACCAATAGGGCTTGATAGCACGTGTGAGAAATGTGATGATGTTTGGCTAGTGCATCTTCAATGTCCTGTTAAGGACCATTTGGTAGATGTCAGTTCATTTGAGACTGTTGTTGTGGATGCTCTAACAGGGAAAGTTTATAGTTAATTTTTATTTTATTTCCCCTTGAATCAAGTCGTCCACAGTCTTATAGAGCTTGCCTTTTTTATGGTAGAATCTAAAAGCTCTCATTTTTTCCCTGAAGCTTTGATGGTATTGGTTGCTGAATAGAACTTGGTCTGTCGTTGCAAAATTATAACCGAGTTTGTTTGCTGCTCTTGCCAACCATTTAGTACAGTCTGTTTTGTTATAACCTACTACTACCACTGTTTTGGTCTTGTTTTTTAAGAGTTCCCAAGGATCAAGTGGTTGATTCTTGAACGTTTCTTCTGTAGCTTGGTGTATGATGGGTTCCAAATCAGGTATGTCATGATAGATATCTCTTCTGGTTGACCAGTGCTTACCTTTACTATCTATCATTTCATTGAAGATTACAGGGATGTTTTTCTTTGCTGCAACTCTTAGGAGTTTTTTCACATTAGATAAGCCCTCTTTTAGGGTTCCCTGGTCGTACTGCATATTAGTTACACCTTCTGCCATATGAGTTACATAGATAGCTACATCAGACATTATATACTAATTATCGATTTTAACCTTTATAAATGTTTCGTTTTTCGTTACTTAGAAGTGGTGAAAATTAGTTGATTAGTTTCTCTAACCTGACCATCTCTTGCTTAATGGTTTCAATATCCCTTAAACAATCTTTGTAAAGCCTATTTTTGATATTCAAAATTGAAAAGAAGCCTGCCCTGTGCTCAACCATTTGGTGAAATTCGCCCGGAGCATCAACATACTGTTCCTGTGCATAGACTAAGCATTCATTACACTGATCACTAAGATCTCCGACGTAGAAATGTGTGGGATATAATTGATTATGTATCTTTAAATCAAGTTCAATTGATTTTTCAGGAATTTGGACTCGTTCAATAGGATAACCTTTGCCCTTCCTAATTGCAGATCTCCCTTTTTCTTCATAATTTGCAAATTTGCCATATAATTTAAACAACCAATTTCCAGAGACAATTTCGCCAATAGTAGAATCTGTTTTAAGATTGATGGGGGTATGCTCAACTTGACTCACCGCCCACATTGAGATATTCATGGGATTTTTTTTTGTTAAATCATCATCCTTATCAAACCAAATGCCATGAAGCTTGGTGTTATAGTCCTTTTTTGTGCGAAGTTCGAGGAGTTCCTTTTGTACTTTTAATAATTCGAACTTGGTAGAAGGAGTTTCATTCAATAGCTTCATAATCTTTTCCGAGAGTCTTTCCTCCTCTTTTGTAACCGGATCTTCGGTGAAAGTTATCTTTGCTAGATAGTGGCCAAACCTTTGGGCTTCTTCTGCTGAAACACCATCTAGATTGTAAGCTTGGGCCTCCATAACTTCGTTCATTATGGCTAATTCTAACACCATGACAAATAGAAATATGAAGAATTATATAAGCTTTTCTTTGCCAGGCGAGGAAATCACCAATTTGTTAGGACTTTTCAGTGATTAAAAAGGCAATCTTTATAAATTTAATAGTATTCTTCGTCGATATGAACATATTGAGCCTGCTGAATGTCAGTAATCTCAGCAACCTGGAATCTGACAGTGGCTATGTGTTCCAGAAGTTGCTGATGGGGGAAATACTTAAACAGAGGCCTGATTGGAATTTTTATTATATATCACCCCCAGGTACGCCTAAAATAGATGATCGAATACATAACCTTGAGTTAGACTACGGCCATAACAAGTTTGAAGCTAGGTTTAATTTTCCCTGGAAGGAGCTAGAATCAAAGATTAAACCGATAATAGCTGACATTGACATGATCTATGTCAACCAGTCAGAGCAGGCATCAAACTTCAGGGCGCTTGAAGCTACCTTATTACCAGAAAAAACGATTCCAATAGTCTCATACTTTCATTATCTTCCTGTTGAACCTTCTCACTTTCATTTTAGTGTGAATGGAATTGGACTGGACTATGACATGCTTGTGAATCTTGAAGAGACCCGATATCCATCCAGCTTAAGGTTTGACAACACCTTAGATAATAAGGGACTTGGGTTGCCAATTTTCATGCGTCAGATAGAAGCTATTTATGTTAGTGATTATAATATAATATGTAGCAATTTCGGTATAGACCTCTTGCTTGGAAATGCTCAAAAATTGATTTCATCTACAACTGGAGATTTCAAAGCCATACCTCCCCCTGTATCGTTAAATGAAGTCGATTCCTCTTTAAAAGATCATGGTTCTAAGCAGGGGGGTAAAAAACGCATTTTATTCAACCATAGGTTATACAACCATTATGGCCCTAATGAATTCTTTAAGGCTATGACTGATTTCTATAATGGGGTGAGGCAGGACTTTGAGATAATTGTGACAAATCCCACCGCCAATAGGTCAAAAGAAAGAGATGCACTTGATCCAACTGTTGATAATAACAAGAAGAAAATACTTGAACTTCCTTTTGTCAAGGTTCAACACTCAATAGAACGGGATAATTACTATAAGACTGTGGCAGATGCATATTTGTCAATAGGACCTATGAAACCTTCTGCGTTGTGGAGCATGAGTGTAGTGGATTCTATGGCCTGTTATGTACCTACCCTTTGCCCAAATTACGCATGTTTTCCTGAACTAATGGGTGCTGAGAGTGGTCTTTTATTTGGTAGCAATGAAGAATTGGTTCAGAAAATTCAACGTTTATTTGATGATAGACCTTTCTATGAAGAAAAATCTAAATATGTTCGGCAAAGGGCTGAGCGTTATGATGTTACATACGCTGCACAAAAGTTCATCAATATTTTTGAAAAGGTAGTGGGGACGAGGTAAACAATATGCCTAAGAAAGGTGAAGCTCTTATCTTGGATTATAGTATCACAGAGTACTGCAACCTAGCTTGTGGATATTGTCGTGATAAACCTATTATAGCTGACAAAACTTCCCTTAATGAACATTTTATCTTAATTAATACAGGTCTAAAGAGAACTCTGGAGCATCTTAATCCTGCCGTAATCAAGATATCTGGATACGGGGAGATCACCCTTTATGATCGTTTTCCAGAACTTTTTAACCTGGCTGCGAATACTAATTGGCAGATCATAACCAATGGTACTCTGCTTAATGGACCTACATTATCTGGGTTGGCTGAATATGATGGGCTTAGTATTTGTTACTCTTTAGATGGTCATACGCTTGCTCTCAATGGTGCAAGAGGCTACTCTGAAAAATTACTAGATAAAGTACTGACTAACATAGATTATTCAATTAAATTTGATATGCCTGTTGAGATAAACTCTGTATTGACCAAACATAATATTGAAGGATTTCCTGACTTCTTGGAGTATATGAGCCAGTATCATTATGGTAATGTCATGATTTTTCCTTTTGCGGTCAGACCTTTTCCTGGTAAGGATAACCAGGATTTATCCCCAACTGATGAACAAATCGAGGAATTTGGAAACTCAATGAATGAAAACATCAAAAGATTTGCCAACCATCTTCCCCCAAAAGCATATCTTGAGGAGCTAGTAACTTTTCTCCAGACTGGACAAAGAAGAACTGCTTGTAATGTGCCGCTTGTCAATGTAGGAGTGGACCCTGAGGGAGATATAAAATTGTGCCCCTGTGGTCCTGATGAAAATCTTGGCAACATATACAAAGATTCAGTATCCAAGCTAAGAGAGTTTCCATTTAGAAAAAAAGGCGTCTGGAAAGAATGTATTGATTGTTTCAACCATTACGAGGTGATCAGTCAGTATCTTAATGGCTGGATATCTTTGGATGAGATAACTAAAGTTCCGTCTCTTAACAACCAAAAAGCAAAAAAATTCTTGAGTAGGTTCAAAAAATGAAAATAAGACACATACAGTACATGCAGAAGAAATATGGCGGCTCTGAAACATATGTTGATCTACTTCAGAAAAATTCTGAACATAAGCATTACGTGACTTATGCAAAGGACTCTGTTCTTTTTCCTAATGATGATCCTGTCTTCCTGAAGACTTATTATGATTTCAAGTTTAGCTCCAAGAAAATACATGGATTGGATCTTGTGCACAGCCATTTCTTATTGCCCGGGTACTTTGCACAGCAGCAGGGAGGTCATACTGTCTGCTCTTCACATTGCATGTTCTCAAAAGAGTTTGAGATTGCTGCTAATGACACTCAAGATGATGCTGAAATTAAAGAATTACATCAAGCTCAATCATTCTTCTCTTATTTTGAATCCAAACATTATCCTAAAATAGAGAATCTGGTGGTGTACAGCAAATTCCATAAGAAAGAGTTAGAGGATCTTGGCGCTAAGCCCGAACTTCTTAAACTGCCAGTGGATGTTGATCATTTTAATATTGATATTTCCCCGCAAGAAGCAAGACAGAGGCTTGGTCTTCCTGACAGTTTTACTATCTTTTTTCTTGGAAGACCCACTGTGTTGAAGGGTTTTTCAGTTCTTGCAGAAGCTTATAATAATCTCTCAAAAAAGAAAGCTATGCAATTAATGGTCATGGGAGACTTCAAAAAACAAGGACAGGGGATTTCTTATGTACCTGCTGTCAGAGCAAATTCAGGACAAGACACGACTGAAGTTGAATTAGGGGGTAATGTATTTGCATTTGATCCAGTAGTACCCACTCAACTTCCTTTGTACTATAAGGCTGCTGATGTTCTAGTTTGCCCTTCATTATATGAAGCGGTTGGATATGTCAATCTTGAAGCTATGGCATCAGGTGTTCCTGTTATTGCTTCAGATGTAGCTGGATTGCCAGATGTGATTAACGATAGGCAGACAGGATTACTGTTCGAAGTTGGAGATTCTTCTGCTCTAGAACATGCTATTTCAGAGATAAAAGAGAACTCTATTTTGAAAAAACAAGTTATTAAGAATGCTCTTGATTTTGTGCAGGATTTTAGAGTTGACAAGGTAATCAAAGAGCATGATGCTTATTATCAGAAGGTGGTTGATAATGGATGAAGTAATGTATCACTTAGGATGCAGGCGAGGAAGTTTGCATAAGGATGCAATTGTATTTGGTGATCCTGATAGATGTAAATTGGTATTTGAACTTGTGGATGATTATACAGTCTTAGCGAATAAAAGAGGATTAATAGTTGGAAATGCTTCAAAGGATAATGTTGATTTTTCTTTTGCAGGTCTTGGCATGGGAGGGCCTTCCTGGGTTATTGGTTTGCATGAGATGGCAGAGAGTGGTTCGAGAAGTTTTATTAGGGTTGGCACGTCAGGTATAATGTATCCTATTGTGCAAGCAGGCGATTTATTTATTCCGAACAAGGTGGTTTCAGATGAGATCCTATCTAGTTACATGCTTCCTGAAGGTGTAAAACCAGAACCTGATACTGAAATGGTCTGTAAGCTTTTTGAAGCTTCAAAGACAAGAAATTACGCTTGTGTCCAAGGAACAGTGCATTCTAAAGACCTGCTATATATGGAGCATAAGGATATATTTCCTGGACATGAACGCCTTGAAAAGAAGATGCAGGAAGCTGTAAAACAGGGCGCAGTTGTCACAGAGATGGAATGTGCTGCTACGTTTGCATATGCACAGGCAAGAGGCTATAAGGCTGCGGCTGTGCTTGCTATCATTGATGAGCGTAAAAAATTATCAAGAAAAACACAAAAAAAAGCAATGGATGTTGCCATTGATATAATTGTAGGGGCTGCAAAATGAAATACAAACTATTACCACACTATAAATTGAATGATGCAGGGCTGACTTTTTTATATAGACAGAACCTTGAGTTAGAGTCAGAGTGCCTTGAGGCTGTACAAGCCATATGTCAGCAAAAAGAGCCAAATGAGGATGTTTCTCTATCAAAGCTGCTGAATGACTCTGTTATTGTAGAGGACATTCCAAGAAAGATCAGATCTAAGAAACGAAATGTGATTGTTGCTGCACATTCAGATGATGCTGCCTTATCTTTAGGCGGTTACATATTATCGTCCGATCAGCAGTTTTCCATTCTCAATGTGTTTAGTTCTTGTCCTACTAGTGTAATGCTTAACGGACTACTCAATACTGCTGGGGAGGTCACATTCTATAATAATCTTGAAGAGGAATTCTATGCAAAACTGGTCGATGCAGAACTTAAATTCCTGGGATTTCCTGAGGCTTTGGAACGAGGATATGAAAATGCTTTTGAGGTGAGAGATGTTTCTGAAGATCCTGCGTTTACAGATGTTGAAAACTCTCTTTTAAATTGTTTTTCCTTATTAGATTCTGACAAAATTTTCTTTCCAGTATCTATTGGCAATCAAATTGATCATGTAATGCTCTATAACATAGGTAAGAAGCTGGTTGAGACGGGATGGGACATTGATTTCTACGAAGATTTGCCCTATACCAAGGAGCTCTCAGAAAAAGAACTGGAGTTACAGCTAAACAATAAAACAAAAGGTATGAGTTCTGAGTTAATAGATATCTCCGGTTTTATTGATCGCAAAGTGTCTTTAGCAGCTATCTACAAGACACAATACGATCAAAGATATTTGCAGAGACTGTCTGATTATGCTTGGGAGATTGGTAATAATCGACCAGTAGAGCGTATATGGAGGTTTGAAAAATGAATTATAAACTAGCAATAGATGGAGGGACTCCTGTTAGGGACAAATCCTTTGAGTGGAAAAACACGATTGGATATGAGGAGAGAAAGCAAGTGCTCGAAGTGCTTGATTCTGGCAGACTTTCCGTCTTTAGAGGCGGGCCAAAAGTGACTGAATTTGAAAAAACCTTTGCAGCGAACTGCGGAGTTCAATATGGCATTGCAACAACCTCTGGCACAACTGCCTTGCATACAGCTGTCTCAGCTCTTGGCATAGGTCCTGGTGATGAGGTACTTGTTCCTGCATTAACTTTTGTGTCAACTGCTTCAGTAGTGCTTCAACAGGGTGCCAAACCTGTTTTCGTTGATATTGATCCTGACACATATTGTATGTCCCCTGAAGACTTGTTCAGTAAAATTACTAAAAATTCTAGAGCAGTTATTCCAGTCCATATCTTTGGTCATGTTGCAGATATGGATTATATCAATGATATTTCAAAAAATGCTTACAGTATTTTTGTTATTGAGGACGCTGCACAAGCTCAGGGAGCTATGTATAAAGATCAACCTGCTGGCAGCCTAGGTGATTGTGGATGCTTCAGCTTTTTCCAGACCAAGAACATGACCTGTGGTGAAGGGGGTATGGTTGTTACCAATCATGATTGGTTGGATCATAAAGCAAGATTAAAACGAGAACATGGTAGCCCAAAGAATCCTGATACTTGGTATATCTATGATGAGTTAGGATTCAACTATGCAATGACTGAGATGCAGGCAGCAGTTGGCCTGGGACAATTTTCAAAACTAGAAGGCTTTAATACTGCGCGAAAGGAGAATGCAGCTTATTATACAGCTATGCTTAAACATTCAAAACTCGTGCTGCCAGAAACTAGCTTTGGAGTTGATCATGTCTTTCACAACTATCCTGTTCTTTTACCAAAGGGTTCTGAGAATATTAGAGACAAATTTGTCAAAGCTGTTCAGGCTGAGAATGTGCCCATGGACATCTGTTATCCATCTCCCTTGTATAAGGCTAAAGTGTTTAATGGCTTCAATAAAGATGTTCGTTGTCCTATAACTGAGTCTGTAACTCAGAGGATAATGACGTTGTTCACTGATCCTGTGTTGGAAAGACAGGATCTTGATCAGATATGCGAAGCAGTATTAAAAGTTGAAAAACAATATCTTAGGTGATAATAATGACAGATAATGTTGAATTTAGGAACCTGCTGAAGAAACTGGATCCTACGTCTAGTGAGAGTGAGAAAGAAAGGATAATACAGGAACTGCTATTGCTAAATCCTAAATTTCCGGGCTTGTCTAGTCAGAAGAAGAAATTTCGTAACATGTTAGAAACTCTGCAAAAAAAGAAAAATTCGAGCAAAAGGATTTCTTCTAAAAGCCTCTATGAGTTTCCCAGCTATAAACTACGCAGTATGATTATTGGAACACCTAACACTGGTAAGAGTACCTTGTTGAACAAGTTTTCTGATGCCGAAGCAGTTGTTGAGGATTATCCCTATAGTACATTCAAGCCGGAGTTGGGCATGATGCAATACCAGGATGTCTCAATCCAGTTGGTTGAGCTGCCTCCTATTTTTTCTGGTGACTATCAAACCAACGGTCAGAAATATGAGCTGATCAAGAGATCTAGAAGCGCAAGCATTATGATTCGAAGTGAAGAAGATCTTGAGGTTGTCCTGGATGAATTGACAAATGCTAATATTCCTATTGCTTCTTATCAGGATAAGAACGTTGAGGGATTGCCTTCTTTTGTAATATACAGAGATATGGAGCTGTTTGACATAGGCATACCTTTTGTACATGCAGATGAGATTCAAGATGTAAAAGATGCGTTCTATAATAGTCTGGGTATCATCAGAGTATATTCTCAGGAAGATAAAAATTCTGAACCTTTTATACTTGAAAAGAATAAATCTAGAGTCTGTGATATGGCCAAGCAGATATCCTCAGGATACAAATATGCTAAGGTGTGGGGAGAAAGTGTGAAACATGCAGGTCAGAAAGTGGATATGCAGCATGTTTTGAAGGAAGGCGACAAAGTCCACTTATGCAGGTGCTGAGCAACAAGGTTGTTGGCACCTTTTCGTATGCTCAAAGGTGAAAAAAATGAATCTGAAAGTATGTGTGGTTGGATACGGATTGATGGGTAAAACCCATGCTGAGATGTATGCACTTGATGACAGGGTCTCAAAGATTGATGTTATTGATCCTGTGATTAAGCAAGAGGGTAAATCTGAAGAGTCAGCATTGTCAAAGATGGAATTCTTCAAGTGGGACGATAATAATAGGAATTATGATGTTATCAGTATTTGTGTCCCTACATCAGCGCATTATTCTATGTTCTTACAATACAAGGACCAGACAAAAAATTTTTTGATTGAAAAGCCTTTGACCCGTTCACTTGATGACGCATATCGTATGGAGAATCATGCTTGTAAGTCGAAGTTGAATATTGGATGTGCATTTGTAGAAAGGTTTAACCCTGTGTTGACAGGTCTGAAATCTAAGATTAAACCGAATTCAGTGGGAGTATATAGTTTGAGACGGCTTAGTAAACCTTCTTCTTGGTATTTGGAAAAACATATTAGTGGCGGACCCC
>CAZYIM010000037.1:19387-24219 GCA_964647565.1 uncultured Methanosarcinales archaeon | reverse complement strand
TGCAACAAACATCTGAGCCGCTTCCTGTTGTGGTGTAAACATCATCATTTTTATCCTCCTTCAAATTACCATAGATCAGTCTTATTCTTGTCAGTCATTATCGATAGAAACATCTGAAATCTAAGGTCACCCATGTGTCCCTTGTCTGCAAATATCCTGTGTGCATATTCTCCCTCGAACACAATCCCAAAACTCTTCGATACAGGAACCGTATAGAATGCTTCAAGCTTTATCTCATTGGTCATTCTATTTGCCCTGGCGTATTTTAACAATGTTTCAGGTCCAGATTCTTTAGGGTTGCTGGCCAACAAT
The DNA here is from genome assembly GCA_964647565.1 of uncultured Methanosarcinales archaeon. Lineage (GTDB taxonomy): Archaea > Nanobdellota > Nanobdellia > Woesearchaeales > CAZYIM01 > CAZYIM01. The sequence continues at coordinate 23,907 of CAZYIM010000037.1, read as the reverse complement.
GCCTTGAAACTCAATGCAGCTCTGAAACTTTCGTCTTTAATATAATCAAACCTGCCTTTCAACCAATGATCAGGAGAGACAATCTTCCCTACTATCTCATGATCAGTCTCCAAACCAGTTTCATCGCTGGAGAAATCCCTATCAAGCCACCAGCCGTTTCCAGCTATAACTGATCTCTCAAACTCATAGCCTAAAAAAGTTAGAGGTCCGTAATGGCTTATTCCTGCGCCAAAATGATAGTTGAAGTCAGTTGCATCACTCTCAGATTCATGTAAAAATCTATTTTGTTCTCCAGCTTCATAAGGATATAAAGCAGTAATTTCTTCGATGAATTTCGTATGTTGCTCATCATCAGGATCCCACTCTAAATCAATTTCAACTGTGTTATCTGGATTTACATGATGACTAACATATTCTTCCTCAAATGCCTTGCTAGTTTTCACAAAACCACCACAATAGAAACCAGACTTGACATAGACATGATTTTCCAAGAATTTCTGTTTCAATCCCACATCCATCATCCTGTGATTGCTGTTCATATAATTAAACCCATCCAGAGTTCTTACAGGCACACCTTCAGTAGCAATGAACTTGTATTCCAATTTTTGGCCAAATGTTCCTGGTCGGTCCATAAAATCCCAAACAACAAAAGCAAAATTTGTGGTCTTGCTATCATTAAAAAAATTTGGATCGAATCGCACACATTCCATCCGTCCATACAATCCATCATAATTTAAAAAAGATGCATAAACGCCTTCTTTGGTGCTCACTCCAAAAGAAGCAATCCCAATATAATCCTGCTTGATACTCGTCCAAATCTCCTTAAAACTAGATTGCTGAAGTGCTGACAATCTACTTCTTGCCCAATTAGTCTGGGTCTGATTAAGCAAAGGAGATTTCCCCTGGTTTGCTATGATCCAACTATAGATATTCTTTGCACTCTTCTTTTTGTTTTTCTCAAGTCTAGGTGCAATGTCCCTAAAGTCAGCAATGCTCTGCCAACAATACACAGAGGGCTTACCGACTGATGCCAACTCCTGATCACTACAGAACTGATCATACTTCTCAAGTAAAGCTGTTATTTCAGAATAAGACAATAATCCATCAACCTCTCCATCATGAGAATGGCTAATCAGGATAGTCTTTGCATGCTTGACCTTCTTCTTCCAGTCCTTAGAAGCAAGTTTTGATTCAAGTGCAAGAAGATCATCTCTTATTAAAGGTTCAGTATCAATATAATCCTTGGATTTGTCAAGAGCCTTTTTAGCTCTGATCTTGTCTTGTTTAGCAAAGCTCATCTCTGCAAGCCTGAAATAAATCTCACCTAGATTACTTTCATCATCCATCTCATCCTTATGAGTAAGTATACGATCAAACAAAGCAGCATTAAGGTCGCCAAGCTTAGCACTTGCCCTGATAAAATGATATTCACCTTCAACCAGAAACTTCTTGTTACCCTGAATGCCAGCCTCATCAATAAGCTTCTGTGCAGCTTTCTTAGCGTCTTCAAAATTACCCAGCTTATATTGCTCCTTGACCTGATTTATCATGGCCTTCAGATCCTCATTTGAATCCTGGAAAGCCAGACCTGCTGGCGCATTGTGCATTGTCAAATTATCAAGTGTTCTAACTTCAGCTGCCTGCTCTGCAGCAAACATCTGAGCAGCTTCCTGTTGTGGTGTAAACATCATTTTTATTTAATCTCCGCCAGGTAGGACATAACTCATACCTAATCTAAAATGATGATGCCTGTTTGAATTATCATCTAACTGATTAATATAATGTCCAAAGAAAAGAACTCTGTTTGTCGATGCAGGCTGATAGATCAGATTGACTCCAAATTCCTCTTTTAACCTGTTTGCCTTCATCAGATCCATGACAAAAGAAACTCCTTTTTCTTTCTTGATATCTTCTGAAAGCAACCTGTTATACATGACTGCCAGATTAAGTTTCTTGTTCTGAATAAGAGACGCTTCGGACCTAAGCCAGGTATCATTAGAAACTAATTTAGGCGATAATGCTTCTCCCATCTGATCGTAAGCTGAGTGGACAGAACTAATATCAACTGACATTTCCTGGCCGCCTCTGGCAAACCTCTCATAAGAGATGCCTGCCCAATCCAACATCATACCAAGCTTCGGAATTATTGGGATTTCACGAATTCCTGCACCAAAAGAAAAGAATCCATTGCCTCCACAGCCACAAGTATGGCTAAATAATTCCATAGAAACATCAGAACCATCAGCTATCTCACGCCCATAGGCTTCTATCACTGATTCTGCAAAAATCCTTGAGAGTTCATCCTTAAACTCATGACTGCCATCTGCCTTGTGAACATAATTAACCTTTTTTCCAAAGATCAATCCTGTTTGTCCACCTCTTGCTTCAAGATAACTAAAAGGAAGCTTTACTCTGACGCCGGCACTGTGAGCCATAGTCTCTTTTATAGGACCATAATGTTCAAGGCTATTCACCTTTTGGCTTTCCATAAATATAAAATCACCTTCTACCTTCCAATCTCGAACCATATAATGGCCTATTGATTTGGCAACTATAATTCCTCCTCTATAGAAATCCCCTTTAAGATCTCCTAACATCGCCTTGAAGATAAAACTGTCCTTGCCAAACCTCCCAGGAGCAAAGAACACGCTACCTCCATAAGTACCATTATTAGCAAGTACAGAAAAGCCTGCTTTGTCCCCAACATCTATCTTATAGTCCTCTGGCTTCATCTCAATCTTAGGATTTAGGATCGCATCTAACTTCGCAATGTCATCAGCCCATTCAGGCTCATTTTTAACAAACTTCTTGGCCTTTTTTAGATATTGTTTTGCAGACTTAATTCGATCATACTTATGCTTAAACCTTGCAGCCCGAAAATATATCTCAGCAAGATTGGTCTTGTCCTTTAGCACCTTCTTGTGCTCGACAATCCTATCAGCCTGGACAATAGTAAAACGACCAAGTTCATCAGCAGCCCTAAGCTTCAGATATTCATACCTTATCAACCTGGTATCATCATCAGCAGACCCAAGAACAGCTTCAAAATCCTCTAGAGTCTTAAAGCTTGACTCATAATCCCCTGCTTGCTGCTGTTGCCAAGCTGCCTTCAGAAGAGAATCCAGATCTGCAATCTGATTAACAAACATATCTCCTGATATGTTGTGCGTTGTCAAATTATCAAGTGTTCTAACTTCAGCTGCCTGCTCTGCAACAAACATCTGAGCAGCTTCCTGTTGTGGTGTTAACATCATCATTTTTATTCACTCTTTGTTTTTATCTCGTTTTCCATATTCGATGGCAGCAGTTGCCGCAATCATTCCTTCTTTGTCTTTATTTTTCTTTTTCCAGTTCATCATCCATTTCAGTGTCTTGTCAGTGATTTTCTGCAAGTCTTTTTGCATGAACGGAACTTCTTCGAAATCATAATTAGTAATGTGTTCAAGGCCGCCCCAACTAAAGAAAGCATGTTTTGAGAAATACATTCCTGTATCATCCTCAATGAAAGAATAATCTGTCAGGCATTTCTTGTGAGCCTTGATAGCATCGTTAAGATATTTTTTTGCAAATTTCCAGACACTCTTGACACTGCCTAGCTGCCCTGCAAGATCACCATCATAAAGTGCTATCCAGAAAATATTAGTCTCTTTAAGACCTTCAAGGTATTTATGGTATCCCTGCAGCAATGGATCGTTTGAATAAACGTATTTTTTGGCTTTCTCCAATATCTTATCAGCTTTCCTAACAATCCCTCTCTTAATATCAGGATTACCATCTCCTCTGTATTCTTCGCATTTTTGGAGAAGCATCTCTGTCTGGTATAGGTATAGTTCGGCAATATTATCCAACTCACCATACTGTTCTTTCTCATTGATTAAATCAGTCAGCTCTGTCTCTTCCAGCAGATCAATCTCCTTGTCAAGCTTCAGTTTCCAGAATTTGAATTTGTTTTTGATCCGGATATTATCATCTACATCCACTCTTGAAAAGTAATGCATGATGACAGAGTCAGTCTTGGCATAATTTCCAACTTCAAAAGAGGTCTCAATCTGCCTAAGCAGATCCTTGACAGTAGATTTATCCTGTTTTACCAAACTATAAGGTAACAATGCTGTTGAATCAACTAAGCCTGGAACTACCAGACTATCAGACAGCAATACCTGAGAATCAACTAAGCCTGGAACTACTAGACTATCCGTCAGCAACGAATCATATTTAACAGTGTCCTGCACTACCATCTCAATAGCAGCTGGCTGCTGAGGCGGCATTGCAGGAGGCATAAAGATTACCATTTTTCAATCCCTCCATCTCTGCAACTTTCATTCAGAGAAAATAGATAGTTAAGGCCTATACTAAATCTGTGATGACCATTATCATTTGGATCCGTATCATGGATGTAATAACCCTGTATGAGCAAACGCTTGCTTAACGGCGGCATATACATGACATTGACACCAAATGACTGTTTGGTCCTTTGGGCCTGAAGCAAGTCCTGGATAAATGGCAAGCCTTTATCATCC
>CAZYIM010000037.1:0-19287 GCA_964647565.1 uncultured Methanosarcinales archaeon | reverse complement strand
TTTGGTCCTTTGGGCCTGAAGCAAGTCCTGGATAAATGGCAAGCCTTTATCATCCTGGACAAAGTCAGCAAGCATCCTATTGTACTGGACTGCAAGATCAAATCTCTTATTCTGAATCAACGAAGCCTCTGCTCTTAGCATAAGATCATATGACTCAAATCTAGATTTCCTGTCTTTCATATGGCCTATATCCTGTTCTTCAGTGCTATAGCCAGCCCAACTATTGTCAGGAGTGCTAAGATCCATAACTATTCCAGAAGTTTCACGGACAAATCTTTCAAAAGAAAGTCCTGCCCAATCAAGCATAGTGCCATATCTCTTGTCCAGCATTATCCCATGCACACCTGCTCCAACATTAAAGTAGAACGGGCCTCCCGAGGCATCATTATCGCTAATAGTCAGATCAACTTTTGAGCCAGCAGGAATCTCATGTCCATATTTCTCCTTGAATTGATTGGCAAATATCTTTGAAAGTTCGTCACCGCCATTCATAGTATGGCTTCCATCCTCCTTCTGGGTAAAAGAAGCATTCTTGGAATATTCAATACCTTTGCCACCAACCTTACCTTCAACATACCAAAGAGGGAATTTTTTTCTTATTCCTAGTGTAAACATCTCTGATTCAGGCAACCTACCATAACCTTTAAGGGTTTTTGCAGGATTCATCTCCACAAATTTAGCGTCAAATTCAAGTGGTACATCACGAAGAAAATGATGGCCAATAAAATTAAATACAGCAGCTTTGGCAACACCTGTAGACCAACCACCTACAGATCTACCACCCAATTGAGCTATAGCAGAGTTCTTACCAAACCTGCCTGGTATTACCATTATACCTAAGGCATATTCCCCATTAATACAATCCAGACTGTTGCCAGGTACATTGATATTATAAATGTCATAGCGTTTGTCACCAACAGAGACTCGGGGATTAAGCAGAGCATCAAGCCTTGCAATGTCATCTGCCCATTCAGGCTCATTCTCAACAAATTTCTTTGCTTTTTTTAGATATTTTCTTGCACTTTTAAGTTCATCAGCATGATACTTGAAACGTGCAGCCCGAAAATATATCTCAGCAAGATTGGTCTGATCATCAAGCACCTGTTTATGCTCAACAATCCTGTCAACCTGGGCAACTGTGAATGTCTTCAAGACATCGCTAGCGCGTAGCGTTAAGTATTCATACCTTACTAATTCAGCATCATCAGCAGAACCAGGTACAGCTTCAAACTTCTTTAAGGTCTCAACGCTGGTTTGATAATCACCCTTGCTCTGCTGCCTCTGAGCAGCATCAAGCAAAGAATCCAGTTTTGAATCCTGAAATGCCAGACCTGCTGGCACGTTGTGCGTTGTAAGATTATCTAGTGTTCGAACTTCAGCAGCCTGCTCTGTAACAAACATCTGAGCTGCTTCCTGTTGTGGTGTTAACATCATCATTTTAATTGTCTCCTTACTCCTTATTTATGTAATAACTAATACCGCCCATTATTTCTGGATGAAGCTTGTTTAATCCATCCAGCGTCATCATGACGCACGCGTTAAAAGCCCAGAAATTCTTTTGGAACTTGAATTCACCCACAGCATATGTTACATCCAGGCCATATTTCCCGTTATAGTTGCCTGCCTCAAACAGCTGCTGCATCGAAGGTAAACCCTTTAATTCCTGGTCTGAATAGAGTTTTTGCTCAAGCAACACTCCAACATTCCAGTTCATGTTCTGAAACAAACTCATTTCTCCTTTGAGCCATAATTCAGTGGATTTCAATTCAGGTGTCCCTTTATCCCTGCCAGGGAAAAAATCCATCCGATCTCCTTCATCAGGATCGATCTCAATATCATAAGAGTTCGTCCAATTCCGGTTTATAATTGCAAGACCCATATAATCCAACATCATGCCAGATTCTGGATTGACTAAGACACTATGCAAACCCCCACCTATCTCAAAACTAAGTGAAGAAAACGCAGAACTAGTCATATACTCCAATTGATTAGTGCCATTAAAAGATCTAAGTTTATAATGATCATGGAACTCCTGGATAAATTGCCTCATGAGTTCGGAATCATTTCTCTCATCTGCAAAATCAATAGTACCGTCTTCAGCATAACTATAACCCATATCATATATAGATGGATCAAGCGATTGAAACATCAATCCTGCATCCAGATAGAATCCTGATTTGGGTTTCCATCGACCAATAAGTTTACTAGTACTTAATGTTGCCATATCATATCCATCCACAGGCTTAACTGGCCTCATACTCATAAGATAAAAATCTCCCAGAAACTGACGATCCTTAGCAATTGGATTGCCTATCGATGAAACACATAGGATATCTCCGCTAACTGGAACCTCTTCTCCCAATTTACCGCCAAGTCTTAAAAAAGAATTTGGCTTATCAAACCTGTTAAACCATAAATTTCCTCCCTTAAAACCTATTTCAGAGGAACTTGAACCATAGATATCAATCGAAAAGTACGCATTTGGCCAGGGCATTTTCTTATAGCCTTCGAGCCAGGTATCATATTTTTCCTGTTTAGTCTTTTTCTCCTGAATTTTCTTCTGTTGAATATATTCCTTCAGACTCGGTAGCTTGCTCTTTGCCCAGTCAGCCATCTTGCCACTCAGAAGAGCGGATTTGCCTTCATTGTTAATAAAGAAATTACAGATATCCAAAGCTAAATTCGGGTCTGTTTTTAGATGAGCATCTGTAATATCTCTTAGGCTTTCAACAGTTGCCAAAGCATAATCAGAAGGATTGGTAAGACTCTTTTGATCAATAGCCTCTGTAAAACCAAAATATCTTTTAATTAGTGCCTGCTTATCGGCTGTTGTCCAATTGCCAACAGAACGTCCTCCCAATGGACTTTCCAACAAAAGATTCTGTCTCAATGTAACAGCTTTCTTGATATCTGTTTCTTCCACAATTTTAGATTCTATATATAGGAGATCATCATTTAAATTCAATTTCTCTCCAGGAGCCATATGGCTCTTTGCAAGACTCAGATTCTGCCTGACAGACTCAACATTTTTGTTTTCAAGATCTATCAATGCCTGGAGGATGTATGTTTCTCCATCCTTAGAATGATCATCAAGCTCATGCATATGCGTCCTGAACCTATCAACCTGAGCCTTTGTAAGACTACCCAATCGATCACTTGCAATAACAAATTGGTATTCCCCTTTGGTCAGCATAGGCATATTCTTCTGGATAACTGCCTCATCCATGACTTTTTGGGCAGATGCCTTTGCTGCTTTAAAGTTCCCAGCATCATACAATTGCAGTGTAACATTCAAAAGTACATCCAGGTCATCTTCAAATGCCAGACCTGCTGGCACATTATGCGTTGTTAAATTATCAAGTGTTCGAACTTCAGCTGCATGTTCTGCAGCAAACATCTGAGCTGCTTCCTGTTGTGGTGTAAACATCATCATTATTACCTCCTATCTACTCTGTTTATTGGCAACAGGTCAAGCAATGTTCTTGTCAACCCGTCTAATTTGGAGGCTATTGAAACCTCTGCCCTGTAGACATCGTTGCCAGCAATATTATCATACTTCAAAGTAACTCCCCAGCCAAGGACAAGAGAATTATTGGTATTTTCAAAGCCCAAGTAAATTCCCCCTTTGTGTCTTGAATGGCCAGTATGATCCATGAAAGCTTCTGCAAGCATTTTCTGTTGATCTGTTAGCTCCCTCTCTATCTTAGGATCTGTACAACCATCATAATCATGAGAACTCCAATGGGCAGAAGAAGTCTTAGTCATCCATGCCTCAAGAATTCCATATGAGACATTCTTGTCAAGCACGCTAGTGAGCGATCCTCCTGCAAAGAACTTCCAATTTCCTGTCTGGAAATCAAGTCTTCCATGCAGAGTAAGTATATCCTCGGTCTTGTCAGCGCCAAGTCTCTGGTCATAATAGATTGAAGAAAAATTATACTCTGTCTTGCCAACGGTCTGTTTAAGCCTATCTCTAAAAGAAGTCTTCTGGGTTCCGTATTCTGCGCCTAGGATTATTCCCGGCACAAATCTCGCAGCAAGACCAACAGAGTTATACAATGATCGAACACCTGAAACTGTAAAATTGTCAGGGAATTCGCCTCGGTTCAAAGCCCAGTCCACATGATCTCTGTCAACTTCAGACAGATCTAGATTGCGCCCAAAACCGCTTTCCTCGTAGAACTGCACCATTTCACTAAGAAGTGCAATATCTCTTGAATCAAAACCTCTTACAAGAGCATTCTCTCTCTTGTGAAGAAAATATGAGAACAGCTTGTGGTTAAGACCAATACCTGCAAATGCCTGTCGGTTAGGACCAAGTACGCCATCAGCAATAGCACACCCACAACTGTTAGAGGGGAAGAGCAATCCAGTCTGATTAAGAATATTAGTCTTGACATCACTATCAGCATCGTCAACATCAAGTTTGCCATTAAAGCCCATCTCATACCATCGGTCTTTAACCTTAATGTCAAAACCTCTCTTGTTCAAAGAAGGCTCCCACATGCTAACACCGATTGCCAAGGGCACGCCTTTAATAGAATAGCTAAGTGCAGAACGGATGTTCAGATTAAACCATCCTTCCTTAAAACCTCCAAGATAGAAGTCAAAATTTGGCTGGACCTGATAGAGCCAGTTTTTCTTGGTTATGCCTCTAAACATATAGCTCATCTGAAAATCAGGCATCGCGTCGTAATATTGATCCATGGGAGTTTGCTGCATAATTAACTTGTGGTTGGCAGCAAAAACACTTTTCTCATTCAGCACATTATGCTTCTTTCTTTCTACTGCATTTAGAATAATACGTGTTCTTGATTTATAGTCTTCATCTGAAAATCTTAATCTATGGAAATCTTCATCCATAAGAGCCCAAGTTATCTGCTCATGATTTGCAAGCCATCGATAACCATCAATTTGTATCCTGTCATTCTCAGAAATCTTATTTACCAAAGACTTCTCCTTAAGGATATTATCAATAAACTTACCTGCTACATGCACCTCTTCTGCAATTAAATATGCCTTGCATAATTTTTCAATAGCAGCACTGACATGTTCGCTTGTCTTTTTTCTCATGATCGCGACATAGGGTTTGGCATAGTTTCTCTCAAACTGATCTTGTTTCTTTCCAAAGATATGTGTCTTTGTCTTATCAAACTCGCCTAAGAAATTATCCAGACCCATCTCTGACCAATTGTATTCATCAAAGACAGCCATCTCTAAACGAGTATCAGCCCATTTCAGAGTTGCCATTTCCTTATCAGATTGGCTTAGGCCTGTAGAAGAACTTGATTTGATAAATCCATAGATCTCTAGCGCTCTAGCTCTTTGTTTTTCACGTCTCCTATCATCAGTTATCGTAAACAATGAATCTACAACAGAATCCACTCTCTTATGTTTACCAATAGAAAGCATCTTCTTATAGCAATCAACAACCTTGTCTTCTTTTTTCTTAAGCTGAAAATACTTTACTAATTCAAATAAAGATTCTCCAGCAAACTCAGCTTCACCAGAAGATGCATGTTTTACAGCACTTTTCCAAGCCTTAGCAGCTTCATCAAGACGCCTCTGTTGTTTTTCGAACATGCCTGTGAAATAACCGATCTCTGCTCTTGAACCATTATCTTTCAATGATTCTTTCTGGGTTTTTAACTTTTCAACCTTGGCAAAAGTTAGATCACCCTGTGCAATATCAATCATGATATCAAGCCGCGACATCTCAAAATATCTTTGTCTATCCTTGGCTAGATCAGGCTGTTGCTTAAACTGTTTGATTAAAGCTTCTGCCTCATCAAGTTTACCTTCAGCATACAATGATTTGGCTTTTCCCAAAAGCTGGTCAAGATCATCTATAAAAGTCAGTCCAGCAGGCGCATTATGCGTTGTTAAATTATCAAGTGTTCGAACTTCAGCTGCCTGCTCTGCAACAAACATCTGAGCCGCTTCCTGTTGTGGACTCATCAAGAGTGTCATTTTTTCTCACCCATAACCCATCCTAAAGTCAAGTACGCTGAAGGGTGCCAGTTACTATTGGCATCTTGTATTAGCTGCCCCCCTAGTCTAACTTGAAGCTTGCTATATCCATTCCATGAATCCCCAACATAACCTGTGTTAAGCTCCAGCTCGCCTGCAAGCACAGTCTTGTTATGAAATGATGGAAGTAGGGTATTATAGAATGGGATTCCCTGCTTGTCCTCTTTTACTGAAAAAGAATGTTTTCCCATCATTGCAAGTGTTGCCCATTTGGCAAATTGCAAGGCAGCCTCTGCCCTGATAACCAGGTTGTCAGAAGAATAGCTATTTCTGATGGTCTCAGTAAGTGCCAGCTCTTCAGATCCAGACACGTGATCTTCTATTTCGAGATCCCATGCAGGCGCAACAAATCTCTGGTACCCGATGCCCAAATTATTCAGCATCAGAGCTCCATTCGCACTTATTGGCCTATTGTGAATACCAAACTCAATCTTTGGAACCCAATTCGCAGCATCATCTATAAAAGTTATATTCCGCTTATAGGACGCCTCTGAGTCAAACGGCAGGATTGCATTAACCTGATCATATAGAGCTTGCATGAACTCATTATCAAGATCAGACAACCATTTCTGTTCAAATGAGTCAGAATCAGAAAGATATTCGAACTGACCCGAACCATTTGCACCATCAAAGTATTTATCAAATCCTGCCTGGACATAGAATTTCCCTATCTTTTGTCTGTGATGGGCACCTATATGCAAGCCAAAAAAATCCAATGACTCATAACCTGTAGATATAGAATATAATGAAAACAGTTGCAGATCAACTTCCTGGGATAGGTGATCGTATTTAGGGTTGTTTATCATCGAGATATTGAATGCATTCCAATCTGAACGGCCCCTGATACTATTAATAGTAACAAATCCAGAATTCTTGTTGAATCTGCCTGGAATATAACCCAAATTAGCAATAACAGTATTGCCTTTGACAGAACCCCCCAATCCAAAAAATCCTGCTTCTTCCATGAAAAGTTTATCCAGCATCTTTCCTGGAGGCCATGCGAAGAAAGGTTCTCGAGTGATCTCTTCCCTTACAGGATTTAATTTCTCATCAAAATCAGCAATCATCAGGGTCCAATAAGGGTCGCTCTGAGATTTCTTAGCTTTTTTTAGAAATTTCTTAGCAGCTCTTATATCTCCTTGCTTATACTTGAATCTTGAAGCCCTGAAATAGATCTCTCCAAGATTGCTTTCATCACCTATCAATTCCTTATGCTCAAGAATCCGATCGATATGAGCCATATTCATGGTTCCAAGCTCATCATTAGCCCTTAACTCATGATACTCGCCAGCAATCTTCATCAAAGGATCAGTCTGCTTGCTAGCCTCATCAACTATAATCCTGGCAGTCTTCTTGATTCCATCATAGTTCCCTTCTTTGTACTGCTTCTGAGCAACAGCACACAAGGAATCAAGATTTAATATCTCAAAAAGAGGGCCATTAGCTTGATGCATTGCATCCTCATCTAGTATCCGAACTTCAGCTGCCTGCTCTGCAACAAACATCTGAGCTGCTTCCTGTTGTGGAGTAATCATCATTTTGCTCCACCCCATTGACTCACAAATCCTGTCTGAAACATCAAGTTATCATGGAATTCTCCAAGTCCATCTTTCTCGATCATGTATGCTGCTTTCAGAAGTATACCAGAAGTATCAGAGACCTTGATTATTCCCTGAGCATTGATCCCGTATATTCCTCGTACTTGTTGCGCCTTGGAAAATTCAGTCCAGATATCCAAACCATATACATCCTCTTGGCGATTAGATATAGGTATTTGACCCATAAGTGCAATTGAGAAATTTTGCTTGTTTACCAAGTCAACCTCTCCCTTGATCCAAAGATCTTGGAACTTCAATCCTGAATCAACGTCCAAAAGCGTATTTTTATAAGAACCATTTTTCCTACCAACCACTTCTGTACCAATATGAGTTTTGGAATCATCCAAAGATATCCCCACATAATTTATTCCTAATCCGAGGTCTTCATCAAATATTAAATTATGCAAGCCTATGCCAAAAGTATAATTAAAATTATCAAAACCTTGGAAAAATATTCTTCTGTCTCCAGCCATAGAACTGTTATCTGTTATCTGTGAATGCAACTCTTCTAAGAGGCGCCGGTTACCCTCAATATCCAGTTCAGACTGTTCTCCATCAAGAAGAGTCCAATATTTATAGCTGCCATCTTCAAATTGCTTATATTGAATCCATTCTGATGTCCCAATACCGCCAAACTCAAAGCCTGCTTCTATATAGAATCTTCCAAGCTTCTGTCTGCCTTTAAGTCCATGAGAGGTTCCAACATATGAGGCATCTAAATCAGAAGTTGGATATTTATCCTTATAGTCAAAGTTCCAGATGTCCATAAGAGTCAAGTCCAATTCATGCATAAAATCCCTAAAGGAATCATGACCAATTGTTTTTACTTTTACGCCACCAAAATTAAAACTGTCCTTATTACCTCTACCATGCATAAACTTAGTGTCATTATCGAATTTACCCACCATATTTATCAAGGTAAAATCAATACCAGTCCGGGTACTGTATGCTCCAGACAATGCTTGGATAGGAAAAACCAAGTCACCCCAATGATTGAATGACTTCATATCATAACTCTTAAGATAGCTAAAGGCAGAACCTACTGCTTTTCCAATAGACTTGCCTATTGTTTTTCTGGTCCGTTTCCAGGCCAATACAGAATTATAAATTCCCTTTGCCCAGTCTTTCTGGTGCTGGTTTAAGAGAGGTGATTTACCAGTATTATCAATAAACCACTCGGCAATATCCTTTGCCTTAAGTTTGTGTTGTGAACTCTTTGTCTTGCTTAAATTCTCTGTTATCTGCATTAGTGCCTTACAGCTCTCCAAGCAATATAATGAAGGCCTGCCAATATCAAAAGTCTCACCTTTTTTAAAAAGAGGCTTATACTTCTGGCTCAATACACTCTGTTCAGAAGGAAGCAATCCAAAGTCCCCCTCACCTCCATGAGGATAGCCCAACAGGACTTCTTTATACAAGTCTGCAGCCCTAATGGGATCAGACTTCTTAACTAGTTGTGCCTCCAAGAAAAGAATATCATCTTTCCAGTCTTGTTCTTTTGACACATACTTTTTTGCTGTCTGCAATGCTTTTAAGGCCTCTGTAGTTCTTCCCTGACCTGTTCGAAAAGCAGCTAGCTGATAATTTAATTCTGCCAGATGTGATTTGTCAGCAGCTTTTTCTTTATGAACGAGTATCTGTTCAATAGGCGCTGCAGTAAGATCACCAAGTCGCGCACTTGCTCTTATCAAATAATATTCTCCTTCGATCAGCATCTTTGTATTCTTCTGCCGGCCAGCCTCATCAGCTAGATTACGAGCAGATTGTTTAGCTTGTTCGTAATCACCTGCTGCAAAATGCTTCCATGTGACATCCAATAAAGAATCCAAATCAGTATTAAATGTAAGACCTGCTGGCACATTATGCGTTGTAAGATTATCTAATGTTATCACTTCAGCAGCCTGTTCAGTGAAAAACATCTGAGCTGCTTCCTGTTGTGGTGTAAAATTCATTTTTTATTTCCTCCTTTTAATATGCATGCGCATCCCAAACAAGTCCAACTCCAAATACTGGATGTGTCTTGTCATTGCTATCAAGATTGATCATTGCAGTACCTTGTAAAATCAAGTTATGTTTATGCGGCTTATTTTTAAGGATCAACTGGATATCAATACCATAATTGCCTTTTGGCTGTGCTGTTTTGTAAAGCTCTTTTAGGACAGGAACGCCATCTATTTCGGTATTGTCATAAAGCCTATGTTCTGCCAACACACCGATGTTCCACTTCTTGTTCTGGATCAGGCTCATCTCCCCATTGAACCAAAGCTCTTTTGTCTTCATGAAAGGTCCTTTTACCCACATGCCATCAGAAGATAGGTCGTTTGGAGCTTTTGTCCAGAAGTCTGTTCCCCACTGGTAGCTTTGGAATAATAGACCTGCATAGTCAACCATCATACCAGCACCAGGATTAAGGATGATATTATGGATGCCAGCTCCAACTTCATACATTACGCTCATGTCATCGCCATTCAAGTCGAATTGATTGGTCTTTTCAGTTAAAGTCTGGATATTATAGTGGGTGGTGAACTGATCAATAACCTGCCGGGTAAATTCATTATCATCGGACTTATCCTGAAAGGTCATTATCCCTTCTGGCGATATATCATACTCAACCTGTATCCAAGGTTCAAGGGTCTGTCCTCCTGCGCCTGCTTCAAAATAGAAACTTTTAAGGAATTTGGCTCTTCCCTTAACATTAAGTATCTTACTGAGATATATCATCTTATGACCCTTAAAAGATGGAATGGTCTCTTGAACCAGGCACTCAACACCAGGCTCAACCTTCCAATGTCTTGCCTTATAATGGCCAATAAAATCTGCACAAAATAACTCTCCCCGGAATGCACTGTTAAATGAATAATCAATACCTCCTCCGAGTATAGAACTATGCCTATTGAAACGACCATGACCAATATCCAACAACTTTATTGTAGGTCCTATATTTGAAACATGCAGACTAGCAAGGCCCATATAATCCTGATACCAAGGTAGATTCTCATAAGCTGCTTCCCACTCTTGCAGCCTATATTTCTTATCCCGCTCTTTTCGTCTTTTCCTGTCTGCACGATCTGATTCTTTCTGTCCCTTGACCTGCGATTTGATCTGTTTTGCCCATTTCAATTGATTCTCATTCAGAAGCGGAGCTTCGTAAGCATGCTTGATAAACCAATCTGCAATATTATCTGCCAACTCTGTATCTCCTCTAAGAGATTTTTCAGCAATACTCTTCAATGACTTGCAGCTCTTGAGCGCAAATGAAGAAGGATCTGAGACAAATTTCATATCCTCTTTTGAAGAAAGTTTAGCATATCGGGCCAGAAGATTGTCTCTTTTCTTGCCCTGCTCAACCAGGTCTCCTTTCCCATCATCAGGATGCTGAAGCATGATCTTCTTATATAGAGAAACCTGCTCATCTATATTGCCTGTTTGCTCACTTCTCAACATAAGGATGTCATCCGCCCATTTAGAGCCCTTAGCAAGATGCTTTTCAGCCTTTTTGAGAGCTTCAAATCCAGCCAGCTTATCTTTTTTCTTGAATTTCATGCCAGCCAGATGATAATAAAGCTCATCAAGATTGCTCTTATCTCCCAGTTGATCCTTATGTACAAAGATCCTCTCAAATTGGGCATTGTTTAGCTGATTAAGCTCAGCACTTGCCCTTATAACATGATATTGGCCTTGGACAAGCATCCTCTTGTCTTTCTGTCTTCCTGCTTCTTCAATCAAAGACAGTGCTGTCTTTTTTGACTGCTTGAATTCACCGCTAGCATATTGGTCCTTAGAGACCTTAAGCAGATCATCCATGTCTGCACTGAATATCAATCCTGCAGGCACATTATGTTCTGCAAGATTATCAAGTGTAATTACCTCAGCTGCCTGCTCTGCAGCAAACATCTGAGCAGCTTCCTGTTGTGTTGTGAGCATCACCATAATTCCCCCAGAATAAAACCTATACCTGCTCTAACCAGGAACTTAGGTTTAACAGCTCCATGCAAGTTTCGCTCTACTAAGTATGTTGCACTAAGGTTCAGGCGCATTTTCGAAGGGAGCGGAATCCTTCCTTGCACATCAATACCTAATGTTTGATCGATATTGTAATTCTTGTAAAGGTCCTGCATTACTTCAAGACCATATACCTCTAAGTCTGATGATAAAGGTATTTTTCCAAGAAGTGCCAAAGAAACATATGGTTTGTTGACTATATCCAGCTCACCATTTATCGAAACTGTCTTGGATCTTATTCCTGAATCCATATCAAATAGATCCACATCAAAAGTATTATTACCATCAAAGCCTGCAGCACTGATATTGATTCCATCATCATGGGTTTTGACAGACACCCCAAGATAGTTTATTCCAAAGCCCAGCTTCTTATTAAGGATAATATTGTGGATGCCTGCACCGTAAGAATAACATAAATCTGCACCATTACCTTCTAACCAGGCCCTTCGCTGACCAGATCTCTCAGCATTATTTTCTATGTTTGAGTGAATTTCTTCTATAAGGCGAATAGTGCCTTTGCAATCAGTATGATACTCTTTTAAATTCCAGCTTCCATCTTGATTCTGCGTGTACTCAAGCATGCTATTAAGTACATTAGGGTATGCGTCGTAATTGTGAATTCCACCTTCCAAGTAGAATCTTCCAATCTTCTGTCGCCCAATAAATTTAAAATCATTAATAGACACTGCTCCGCCTGGATAATTTCCATTCGTTTCATAAAGTTCCTGTGTTAGGTCCAAATCTATTTCGTGCATGAAATCCCTGAAGAAATCATGGCCTATCGTTAATACATTAAGTGCTTTAAGACCATTAAAATATCCCATAAAGGCTGAGTGTCTGTCAAACTTGCCTGCAACTCCAAGTAAGGAACCTCCAATCTTATCTTCAGAACCAGAATGTAGAGCTCCAATATCCAAGTTGACCTTCTCCAACTGTTCCTCTATCTTATTGAAGGATCTCATCTTGTATCCTGTCATGTATTTGACAATGTTGAACCTTTTTTTTGGAGGGTTGAGCTCTTTATCAAAGTCAGCAATCTCCATAGTCCAGAAAGGATCACTTTGAGATTTTTTTGCCTTCTTCAGAAATTTCTTAGCAGCTCTTATATCTCCTTGCTTATACTTGAATCTTGAAACCCTGAAATATATCTCACCAAGATTGCTATCATCACCTATCAATTCCTTATGCTCCAAAATCCTATCAATATGAGCCATATTCATGGTTCCAAGCTCATCATTAGCCCTTAACTCATGATACTCGCCAGCAATCTTCATCAAGGGATCAGTCTGCTTGCTGGCTTCATCTATCAAAATCCTTGCAGTCGACTTGACCTGATCAAACTGGCCATTCTTATATTGTAAGTTAGCTACCCGCACAAGAGAATCCAGGTCAGTGCTAAACCTCAATCCTGCAGGCACATTATGCGTTGTAAGATTATCTAGTGTTCTAACCTCAGCAGCCTGTGCATCTGCAAACATTGCGGCTGCCTGTTGTTGTGGACTTAAGTTCATTTTATTACGCACCTTTTTTGTGTTTTTCAAAATATAATGGATCAGTCTTGAGATTCATTTTCTCCAACCGATTCAATGCCTTGACCTCATTTCTTATCTCTCCGATCTTACGGGTCATGTAAGCATCAAGATCTAATCCTTTGGTCTCTTCAAGCAAGTTTCTCAACTCACCTGCAACAGTCTCCTTGTCACCCATTGCATGATATGTCATGATCGTATACAATCTCCTTGCAACATACTGCTCAAGAGTCGTATTTACCCGTTTACTCTCATCCATCATGTCGATATAGCTTCTCTTTCTGGCCTTCTTGAAATCTCCCTTCAGAAAATGGGCCCTGACTAATTTAGAAAGGGAAGCTCCGAAATAGCTGCTTTCAGGATCATCAACAATCTGAGAATATGCCTTGATGGCTTTCTTAGTATTACCTCCTGTCTTAGGGAACAACCGGATACCTTCAATCCTATAGGCAGAACCATCTCTTAAATCATCATCATGAAGATATGCATCTCCTAGCAAGACTCTTGACTGGTCCTGGAGATTTTTCGCAACAACCACAGCACTATCCTTGACTGCGTCTTGCTCAGTGATCCATTTGAACCCGTACCTTACCTCTTTTAATATGGCACGGTTCTCAGTCAAGATATTCCTTTCAGAAAGATCAAACATCAGTTGTCCGAATGCTGAAGCCCACGCAGGTCTGGCCTCGAGTGTGTATTCGTAAAGATCCTCAGTGACCTTTCTCCATCTCTTCAGCTTCTCTGACGTTGAATATAATGCCATTGAATATATCTTATCAAATCCTGCCTCTGCAATATCAGTCTCTGGATAGAATTCAAGCAGTTTCTTAAAACCGTTATTGATAGCCTTATCAACCTCATCCATCTCTACATATGTAATGCCGATATCATAGAGCGCACTGGATGCGTATTCCTTGATATCCTTATATCTCTTGAAGACTGTATTGTAGTCATCAATAGCAGCAAAGAATCTGTTATCCAAAAAGTTCAGGTAACCTCTCTTGTTATACAAGCTGGCAAGCCTATGGCGGGTCTGGTCCTTGAAAGACATTCCCTGGGATTTGAAAAGTGAAGTCTTCTTGAAAAAATCCTTGACCTCTCCCTTACCCATCTCAGGATTTTCAAGATGTGTTATTGCCCGGTCTAGATCTGCTCTTGTCAATTCACCTTTTTCAAACAAGAGATCTATCTGCAAGCCTTCGGTCTTGATATATATCCAAGGATTCAGGGTAGAGTATCTATCAGCAAAATATTCATCAATAACAATGCCTGCCTTGTCCCATCTCTCTTGCTTGGGCATCTCATCAGGCTTCAGCGTCATATAGCAGTTGGCCAGGGTGTATAATAACCCTGGCCTATCTGCACTAACAATGCTACCTTGATTAATGACATCACGCAGGCCCTCGAGCAGGCCTATGGCTCTGTTCTTGGTACCTTTGTTATAGAGCTTTTCAGAAAACTCTGTGATGTTGTGAATATGATTTTCTGCTGTCAGGAACTCAAACAAATCTTTTTGGAACACATGACTTGAGAACATATCTTCCCAGATATCCATTGCTTCATCTAAGAATCCCAACTTGTAATAACACATACCTGCCATGATCGAGGCCTTGTCTTGTTGGATGCTTGAATCATCTTTTCGAAGCCTGTCAAAGATAGCAAGGGCGTCAATAAAATTTTGCCTGGCGCCTCTGAAATAATTCACATTAGCCATCTCAAACTCTGCAGTAGATCTTAAGTCTACAGATAGATTGCCCTGTTCAAATATCCAATTATAAACTTCAAATGCAGAATTGAGGCTCTTTTGAGCCTTATCTCCCTTCTCTTTTTCTCTATGATATAGACCGATCTGTCTATGTCTTCTACCGATTCGCAACATTGATTCAATACCTGCTTCAAGAGCCTGATGATTCTGATGTGTGCTTAAGGTCTTGTCAGGCTCAGATGAATAGTTCTGGATAACATGTTTGTAATGTTTGGCTGCTTCATCAAAATGCTTATCGCCCTTTCTGTGAGCTACAGAACCAAGACCAATCTCTGCTAAAGCCACCAGGTTAGAAGTATATCTTGCACCAGGATACTGCTGCCGGATCTTAGGCTCCTTAATATGTGCCTGATTACTGGCTAACACAGATTCAAATGCTTTTATTGCTTTTTTCCAATCACGCTTACCTATATATAGGTCACCTAAAATCAATACAGACTTGGTTGCATAGCTGTCTTTGACCAGGGTTTTTCCAAAGGATCTTTTCTTCAAAATACCTTCTGCTTCCTCAAAGTAGGGTTTCCATTCTTTTTCAGAAAGATATTGTGCACGCATCTCTGTACCGACATCAACAAGGGTTTTACAGTAAGTATGCATGACTTCATCATTATTAAAAACTATAGGATCCTTTTTGGCAGTCCTCATAAGCTCCAAAATAAAGTCAGGCCTGCCCATCTCTCCATAGGATCTTATAAGATTGGTTATAGCTTCTGTTTTGTCCCTCGCGTCAAATTTGGCACTGGAAAACGCTTTTAAAAAGAATTCAGAAGCAGACTCAAAATTCTTGTTACTATAAAATTCATTACCCACAATCAAGTATGTCGATATAAGGTTTTTAGGAGAGTTCTGTTCAATCTCATCAACAATCGAATCAAGCTCCACACGATTGCCTTCTTTTGAATACACCCTTGCAAGATTGGTCTTAAGTGATGACCAACTTGCTCTTTGGGGGTTAGTAAAATTTAATGCATTATTATATGCAAGCAGGGCATCATCATTCTCTCCTTTTGAATCATGTAGATTTCCCAAGGTTTCATATGCCCGGGTCATGTTCAACTCAAAATCCTGCCTGTTTTCAGAATAATTGTCTGTATCAATTGTATGCACATATTGAAGGTATTTGATACCTTCATCAAACCTGCCACCAACATGAAGAATATTTGCTATCTTGATACGCAAGGCCTGCTCTAAAAGTGTCTTTTTACCTGATTGTATCCTCTTCAAGCCCTTGATTGCAACTGATAAAGCTTTATTGCTTGTAAATTTATCAAATGCACCTATAATGCTGTACATGCTTGATAGCCTGTATGCAGCCCCTGCATAGTCGAATTTGTGAGTAGAAACTGCCTTTTCCTGCCTGGTCAGTTCTTCTTTTGCATGCATCTTGGCAAATACTTTATCTGCCTCTGCAATGACTCTCTCATGATATGCAATTGCACTGCTTTTCATAGGTGTCATGTCCCTGACATATTCCAATTTTGCATTCTCAAACTTGAAATACCAAGGATTCTTTTCATGAGGCCAAAGCTTGTTATGATCCATGAAACTCATGAACTGCTTGAACTCTTCTGCATATGCAGGCAATTGTTGATTGTAGTACTTATTGTAACTTTCATCATCGCTTGTCCTATAGACTTCCATCATTGCCTTTTTCTCAATAATGGTCTCCACGCCAGATTTCCATTGCGTATATAGGGCCCGACTCATTCCTCTGGGAATCGGGTCCTGTAAGCTGATGCTCTCTTTAATGCTGTCAGCAATCTCTGGTGGTGATTCTAACGAAACAAACTTACCTGACTGGCCGTTTGCTACTCCACTTCCCAACAGGAGTGCAGTCAACCCGCCCAATACTGTGTTTCTTATTGTTCTATTCTTGATTTTCATTCTTGTTCAACTCTTTTTTTAAAAATAAAAGGTAAGGGACCTGCATTTGCAGGGCCCCTACTCAAACCGAGGTGAGTATGATTCATTATAGGGTCCTCCCTGGTTTATATTTGGGTCCAGGCACCCAGATAGGAGTGTTGCTAGATTTGTTATCATCATGCTTGACTGCATAGTCATATGCTTCTTTGAGGGTTATGATTCCATTGCCATCCTTGTCAGCTTTGTCTCTTGCAACCAAATAAGCCTCTGTCCATGCTTTTGGAAAGCCACGATTAACACTTGATTTGCCAGGTTTAGAGGCTGCAAAACCTATGTGATGACCTCGTTTGAAACGTTCTGGAAAACCACCGCTGTAGCACTGATCATGAAACTGGATGATGTAGCCATCTACAAGCCGCTTATACAAGTCCTCCATTTTCTCTTCGAGCTCATGCTCGTATATATCACCTGTAAAACAGATATAGGACTCTCTTCCTGAACGACCTCCATGATTTGTCGCATAGAAGAACAATATATCGTTAGAATCAATCCTTGATTTAATCTCTTCAAGAACAGCATAGACATCTGCTTCATTAGCATTCGTCCGGTTATTCCTGTTCAATCCTGCCTTGTTATAGGCCTCTTTTACATTCTGAGGTGTGTTGGTGCCTGAATTCAGGATATAGACATCATCAAGCAAATAGCCTTCCCTGGTGACTACATTAAAGACATCCCTAAGATTCTCTTTGTGCCTGTATTCTGTATGTCCGCTGACCATTACACAGTACCGGGTTACAGCACCAGGATCAACTGGCGTGCTTCGTTTTTTCGGCTTGAACTTAGGCAAGACTGACTTAGGTTTAGATTTAGGTCTTGTTGGTCTTGCCCTCAACCTTCGAGCTCTTTCATCTTCTTTTTTCTTGGATGCATCAAGGCTCTTTTTCAGTTCTGCCTTTTTTGCAGCCATATATCCTGTAATCTTCTGTCCGATGATCTCCTGGATTTCAGCATCTTCCTTCTTACCAAAGTAAAGGCCCTTGCCTGTTACAAAGTCAACGTCAATATGAGCATCAAGTGTAAGAATACTCAATCTTATCCTGTCAAGAAGTCCGAATCCTGATTTTTCCGGGAAGTCCATGACCTCAAGTGCAAATTCGCCCGGGATTCCACTCGTATAGATATCCGCAGCACCCTCTTTCCTGTCAATGGACTGTGTCATGACAAGGAACTCTGCAATATATTGCAGTTGCTCGGGCAGTGATTTTTTCTCTGCATCTGCCCAAAGCTTGATAATTATTTTAGCATCTTTTGCAAACGCAGCATGCGTTGAATAATCAGACCGTTTAGGAATTGAAAAACCAACTCCAGGATGTTTCATCTCAGCTCCCCATTCAGGCCTTCCAGCAACACTAATCTTTTCGAACTGCTCCTTTATCCGCGCACCCTCTAACAGTTGCTCAAGCCTAGTAATTATCCGGGATCTATATTCATCAACAAACTTCTCAGCATGTTTCTGTGCGTCTTGCATACCTTCTGTAAGATATGGTCTTGCATGACCTGTAAAAAGATCAATATCCAATGAGCCAACATCTGTCTGGCTTATGCGTAAAGCATCAAACCAATATTGCTCAAAGCCTTGTTTAATATCAAGCAGAGCAAATACTCCGATGTCCTGAACAACCTCTTGATAGACCGAACCAAAAACCCTATCATCCTTACTACAGATTTGTCTAAGATGCTGGACAATATCTGTTGATTTTGCTTGTAATGATAAAGCATCAGAACGTCTCCATAATTCTAATTTAGTTTCCAGATCAGAGACATAATCTCCAATCTTTTGAAAATCACTTTCTTTTTTGATTGTATAATCATCAAATGATCTCTTGAACTCAGTTCCCCATGCAGGCCTTCCAGGCCCCCAGAATCCCACCTGTTTACTCTGAGTTTCCAGCCATGTAATTCTTTCTCTCTTGGTTTGTTCTAATAGGTCTTTTGTGCCTTTAGAAATATGCTTTCTGTATTTAGCAACCAATTTTTCAGCAATCTCTTGGACATCATCCCTTTCAGGACCTTCAAAGACACGAGCCTTGCCAGTCCAAAGATCGATCTCAATTATACTTTTGTCATCCTGGCTGATCCTCAAAGCATCATGCCAGAACTTTTTGTAACCATTGGTCATATCAATAAATGTGAATTTGCCGATATCCTTAACAAAATCCTCATAAAGTACTCCAAAATCAAAGGGAACAGAAGATTCTCCTGTCTGATTAAGATATTGACAGATGTCATCAATCTGGCCCTTAAATGGCTTGACCTCAGACTTTCGCCAATAATCCATTTGATATTGATGCTCAACTATCAGCTCCTTTAGGGTCTCGAAATCTGTCTTGTCTTTAGGCCGAAGATCAACCTTCTGGTCCTGAAATTCATTTCCCCACTCTGTCCGTTTAGAATGATACTTATCATAGCACCAGATCCATTTTGCAACATGCATTCCAGT
>CAZYIM010000036.1:17385-24605 GCA_964647565.1 uncultured Methanosarcinales archaeon | reverse complement strand
TAAAAAACTTGATATAAATCTTAAGAAGTTAGAATAATACAGCTCAAAAAGTTCTTTGATAGAATCTTACAATTAATGACATTATTCCTAAAAAGTTGAATATGGATTTTAACGAATAACCTTTTCTTTTTACATTAATTTTATAAATCGATTAGTTTTTAATAGAATGATATGGGCTGGTGGCGAAACAGTATCGCGCTGCCTTCGCACGCATTCGCAGAAACAGGCAGAGACTCTGGGTGCGAATCCCAGCCAGTCCAGTTCATGAGGTGATAATGATGTTTGGTTTAGGAAAAGGAAAGATAGAACTTCAGTTGGATAAATACCAGTTTAAGCCAGGAGAAGAGATCAAAGGAACTTTAATTATGACATTGAAGAAGCCTGTAGAGGCAGGAGGCGTTGATATCAGGCTGTTTGCACAGCAGAGACAGACCAGATACACCTCAAAGGGAACTAGCACGCGTTATATGACTCTCTATGATTTCAGTCTGCCCTTAGACAGGGAGAAGACATATCCTCCGCAGCCTTCGAGTTACAAATTCTCATTAAAGATTCCCACCCAGTTTGCAGCCCAGAAGATGCCAGATGGGACCATGGGACAAGTAATTAAGGTCGCACAGTTCCTGGCAGGAGGCAGGACAGTGACCAAATGGTATGTCATTGGCAAATTAAAGGTCAAGGGCTGGGGCCCTTTCAACGATATTTCCAAGAAAGTGCAGATCAATGTTGTTTGAGCTTTCTTACAATGCCTTGATTTGCGTCAACTTCAACAAAATCTCCATCTTTAAACACTTTGGTGGCTATTCTTGTTCCTATCACACAAGGTTTATTAAGTTCTCTTGAGACAATAGCTGCATGAGAAGTTATGCCGCCTTCGTCTGTGACAATTGCAGAGGATTTCCTCATAGCAACAATAAGGTGGGGGCGTGTCATGCTTGTCATCAGGATTTCCCCAGGTTTCATCACTTGAATCTCTTTTTCCTGATCAGCTGAGAATGCATTTATTATCTTTACCTTTGCTTTCGCATATCCTTTGTTTGCAATCTGACCCTTAATCTCATTAATATTTCTGTAGTCTGTCTGATTGAGTTCCTGTGCCTCAAGAAGATCTAGCTGCTCTGTACCTGTGAAAAGTTTCAATCGATTTCCATCAAGCAGGAACGCAAAGTTTTCTCTCGGTTTTAGTTTTTCCGGGTCTGGTAGCTTTCCGGTTCGTAACATATTAGATATCTCTTTATGATTACAGTAATAAATCAACTCTCTTTCCAGACCTGTTCTTTTGCTGATCTCATCAAACACCTTTTCAAGAAGATAGCCGCTCTTAACCCATGTAAACCGCGTGTTGAGTCGAATCAGAGATAATGTTTTTATAACTTTCAAAAGATGTAGTATATCCTTATTAAGCTTAAGAGACTTGGCAAGCGTTCTTTGTTTTCCTGGCAGATCAATTAGTTTCTCTTTTTTGGTCTTGAGTTGATCCAACAGTTGTTCTTCGGATTGGCCCTGTTCTTTATTAAGCAATTCTTTGTAATGCTTAATATCCCATTCCTGCTTTTGTTCAGATGTACCTATCCAACCATATTTCTGTTGGTGTATCATAAGCCTTTTTGTGAGATTATTCGGATTTACAGTCTTAGCCAAAAACAATATCTCTAACCAGTCAATCTCCTCATGATCAAGGATGTTAAAGCTGGTTATTGAAGTCAGAACCGCAAATAATTCTTCCAGCTCAGAGGGGTTTGCGCCTTTTAACAATACTAGCTTAATCTTTTTTCCTGCACTTCCAACATACTCAGGTCTCGACAAGTCATAGCTGCTGAAAAGAATCATATGTTTTTTTATTATACTCTCATATTTTTTGGCTAGTTCTCGATTTGACAAGAAGCTTAGCACCTTTCTTGCATCTTTGATCTCTTTTAAAAGCTCATTGCATATGTTTATGGTCAAACAAGCATAATCATCAAAAGATTTTCTATTAAGCAGAAGCTTTAATGATCCTCTTGAGATCCTCTCAAGATCTTTTTTTGAATAGTACATCTGCAATTTCTGGTTTCTGGAAAGGCACAGCATTCGTTCGTAGTCTGTTCCCATGACCAACCTATCTTGCATAGCTCTGAAATATGCATCCAACCTGAAAAAAGGATGTGCTGCTTCCCATCTAAGTATCCAGTCTGACTTCATTTTAGTTTAAAAAATAAAAATAATTATATAAGCTTTTGTCATCATTTAACTGATGATAGAAACATTTAAATAGTAGAAAATATACTTATAATATAATGGAAGAGATTTTAGAGAAAACAGGCCTAAACAAAAATGAGTCTAAGGTTTATATCGCCCTGTTAGATATAGGACTTACATCAGCCAAGGCTATAATCGAGAAAACAGGCCTGCACAGGCAGTTGATCTATGACGCATTAGACTTATTGATAGATAAAGGCCTTGTTTCATTCATATTACAGGCCAAGAGAAAATACTTTAGAGCCTCTGATCCAAAAGAGTTTTTTGAGTATTTTGAAAAGCAAAGAGAAGAAATCCAGAAGCAGGAAGAACATTTCAAGCAGATATTGCCTAAGCTCGAAGCCATGAAAAAAGCAACTGAAGAGAGCCAGGAGACGACAATCTATAAGGGTAACAAAGGAATACGTGCTTTGATGGATGATATCTTAGAAGGAGAAGAAGAACTGCTAAGTATAGGCGCCTCAGACATAACTGCAGAAGGTTTCCAATACCAACTCAGATTCAACCTGCCCAGATTCCACAAAATACGCGAAGAAAAAAAGATACCTATGAAGCTTTTGCTTAGCGAAGAACTCAGAACCCGAGCTATAGAACTTGGCAAGCTCAAACACAGTCAAATAAGAATCCTTCCTAAGCAATTCACAGCCAACTCGTCCACCAATATCTATGGAGACAAAGTCTCTATCCTGATGTGGGGCAAGGAACCTTTTGGCATCCTGATAAAAAGCAAGGATATTGCCAAAGCCCAAAAGAAACATTTTAATCTATTATGGGCAATTGGAAAGCAAGTATAGTTAATTTTTCTTGAAAGACTTTGAAATCTTCCAAAGTACCTCGAAATTATCCTTATAATCACGGCTCATCTGGTCACTTTCAATTGATACTGCAATCGGATTTTCAGTGCTCCACATAGTAAGAACAACCTTATCATTATAGATTATTGTACCTGTCAAAGAAAAGTGTTTTATTGGCAGGAATTTTGCTTCACAATATTTTAATGGAGGCCCAAATTTCAGTCTTTCTTTAGTCTCTGGCGAATCATTATATATGACTCGTAATAACATCTTTTGTTTAATCCTCTGTTCGTGCCAATGTTTCATGAAGTATGGCAATAACTTGTAGCTAACTCCCGAAGATCCATACGCTAAGAACTCTTTTGGATTTTCTCTTAGTACTCTTGAAAGCACAGTCTTCATACCTTCCTTGCCTTCAAAGACCTCTACAACCGCCTTTTTTTCTGCAATATTCTGCAATGCAGAAAGTTGTGGCAGGAGTTCTTTTAGAGCTCTTTCCTCTTCTTGTTTCCTTTCATTAAAATTATCTATCAAGCTCTCTGGCTGTACAGCCTGAAAAAATTTCTTTCCTGATTTTATTATATACGAGATAAAACCCTTATCCAATAATATATCAAGGTAATCGTAGATTGAAGATCTAAGAATGCTTGTTTTCTTTGCTATATGATTTGCAATGCTCGGGCCTTCCTTTAGAAGCGCCAGATAAACTATTGCTTCCTTTTCTTTCAATCCTATTTTTTCCAGTTGAGTGATGTCCATAGCGATAATAAGATAAACTAATATATAAATGTTGTGGAAAAATCCTCAGCATAGATTTATATACTATAACTACTTAATAGTAAAAAAGAGGTGATTATTTATGAAAAATCAAATGAAAATAATAACAGACAATGAATGGGACGGGAAATATGAGCTATTGGAAAAACAGTATAAGTTAGACCATCTGGAGAACATCATATCTCTTGGAGATAATATACCGACTGGGAAACAGGAAACAACAGGAAAAGACAGTTTTTTCAAGACAAAAATTAAAGAGATTGCATTGATAACGCCTTCAATTCTCGAACTGACATTAGATAAACAGCTAGATATTGTTTTTGAAAGTTATAAAGATGGGTTCTTGGAAAGGTACGGAGCTGCGCCAGATATCATAAGGAAATCAACAGAATTCCTGAAAAACTCTGATCTGCCAGTAATTAAGGCTATAACAGGTAACAGGGAATACGATTATCAGATTGTGCTTGATTTTCTGGCCAAAAAAGGTTATTCAGATCAATTAAATTACCTCGAAGCTCTTCACGGTACTGGTAAGTTCGAGCTGATAACAGAACCAAAGCTAGATATTTATGATCTGGATGCTATACTGTTTTTACCATATACTAAACAAGTAGAAACAGCAAAAACAAAACTAAGCGAAATTGGTACGCTGTTGGGCAAACATAAGCCTAGAAAGCTGGCGATCATGACACATGAAAATCCCGCGCCACATATGTTCGAGGTCAAGAGAAAGGTCAAAAACCAACAACTGCTTGAGCATACAGCAGATATGGCAACATTATTGTCTGGACAAACAGTTATGTTTACAGGTCATTTGGATATTTCAGCAGAATCTGCACCCTACAAAGGTGTTTGGGTCCAGCCGTTATCATCTACAGAAACTGCCAATCTTAATCTCTCTACCCTGGATTATAATATTAAAAAACTCGGGTGAGATTGTGAATAAAGTAGTTTGGGAGAAGTTCGCAACTAGAAGGGGAGCTCTATTAAAGGCAGATATCTATGTGATGCTTTTAAGAAAAGCACTCCAGAAACATTTTGGCTATGATACAAAGAATTTCCTGGTATGCGGCTCAGGTCTCGAAACCCAGTGGTATCTTGATACCCAGATGAAAAGGGATTTTGGAGATATTATTCTGGATCATTTCTTTAATTCATTATCGAGAAAAGAAGACCCTTTTCAATTATTGAAAAGACTAAAAGATGAGCTTATGGAGTTCACAGCGAATATAAAGAAAAGAAAAGTCACATCTAGCAAAGAGATCCTCAAAACATATCTGGAATTTCTTGAAAAGCTCGGAGATTACCAATTGGTCATTTGGTTTCCTGTCATATGTGAAGAAGAGCTATTCCCTTGTGCTAAAAAAAGACTGCGAAAATACGGGTGTGATGAATCAGACTGGATTATCCTGACAACACCTATAAAGCCTTCTTTGCTGCAAAGAGAATATATCGACCTGCTTAGGACAGCCAAGAACTTCTCACCCCAGAGATTAAAAGCTCATCATAAAAAATATTCCTGGATGTCTTGTTCATTTGTAAATTCAGAAGGATATCCTCTCTCTTATTATATAAATAGGATCAAAAAAATTGAGGATCCGGGATCTGAGCTGAAAAAGATTGAGGTGGATATAAAAAACAATTATGAGAAATTCAACTCGTTAATAAAAAAGATAAATCCCTCGCAAGTAGACCGGCAACTCTTCATCTTTGTCAACCAGCTCAACCACCTCAGACAAACCAGGGATGATGGCAGAAGGAGAGCATATCATATGATTAGACCTCTTTTCAATGCCATTTTAAAAGAGCTCTCAACAGACTTTAAAACCCTACTTACAAGTTTGAACAGCGAGATAGTACATGCATTATGCATGAATCTGGAACTTAAAACAAAGTCAAGGTCCAGATTTCTATACCTGCTTAAAGATGGTCAACTACAACTTATCACTTCAAGCATAAACACTAAACTTAAGCAAGAGGCTCTTCTAGACGCAGAGTTAAATGTTAATAACATTGTAAAGGGGAAGATCGCCAATAAAGGAAAAGTAAGAGGTAAGGTTAAGCATATTTCTATAAACAACTGGCAGAAGGATATCGATTCTTTTCAAAAAGGAGATATTCTAATAGCTAAGTCAACCAAGGCAGAGTATCTGCCTGCAATGGAAAAAGCGGCTGCATTTGTGACAGATGAAGGCGGAATCACCTGCCATGCAGCAATCGTAGCAAGGGAGATGAAAAAACCCTGTGTAATCGGTACCAAGATCGCCACAAGAATCTTCAAGGATGGCGATATGGTTGAAGTCGATGCAGATGCTGGAATAGTCAAGAAAATTGATTAATTTTATAAATAAACTAAATCTTTCTCTTCTTAGATGGGCTGGTGGCGAAATCACGGCAAACCTTTTCAGCTTTGATGGGGAAAGTGCGACATTCATTCGTTACACTCACTCAGTCCCATACCAAAAATCAAAACAATGGGCTGGTGGCGAAATTCGGTATCGTGCCGCATTGGCTTTCATCAATGTGACCAAAGATGCGGAGGCTGCGGGTTCAAATATCAAAGAGGATATTCCTCATGATTTGAGAGTCCCGCCCAGTCCACTCATTTTTCATATACAACATGACTGGTGGGAAAGCGAGAGACCTAAAGTCGACCGCAGTCCCGCCTAGTTTATTTTTTCTACTTTTCAGTGAATAATTCAATAATATTTATAAAGGGTAATACATTTCTTCTTGCCGAAAATGGAAAGCATATACAAGAAAAGAAGATTCGGAATTCCGAAATCGAAGTTCGGGACAAAAGTCAAGATCGCAGGAGTTGTTCTTTTAGCAGGTTTGGCTTTTGTTGGATACCAAGGATGGGGCAGATGGCAGGAAACAACCATAAAGAGTCTTACAGAGAAAGGCGCAAGCGGAGATCAGAAATATCTGGTTTTTACTGAAGACGGAGTCTACCAGAATACAGATAACTTATTTTTGGGGAAGTTCAACTCATCTGATGTACAAAACAAGATGACCGGCAAAGAAGGCTACAGAGCAAGACTTAAGGTCTGGGGATGGAGATTTGGACCACTCTCTATGTATGAGAATGTTTCAAAAGTTCAGATTTTAGAACCAGATCCCAACTACAACACAGGACTAGAGTCCAAGGTTGCAAACCCTGCTGACGTACCTTTCCAAGGACCAGTTGCTTGGACACCTGACTTGATCCAGACATTGGCAAACTATCAGAGCGATAACCTCGAAGTTGGTCTTTTGACATATGTACAGAATGGCCTGGTAACCAAGGTTACAGCATACGATGCCATAAGAAATGGTAATGCAAAGGAAAAAGTCCAAGAAATTGCCCAGCTTGTCAAATAATTCTTTTTTTAATTCTTTTTTTTCCGATAAGTTTTAATAATAACCTGC
>CAZYIM010000036.1:0-17285 GCA_964647565.1 uncultured Methanosarcinales archaeon | reverse complement strand
AAACAGATACATCTACATCACACATATTGTTTAGATCTATATCCGGACCTCCAAGCGCAGCACAACAAGTAGCTTCAACAGGCGTGACCTGGTTGGATGGCGGGCTGCAGTTGCCTGAGCTTTGAGTCGACTCCATAAAACCTAAATAGAGGTCCTCAAGATTGGCCTTTACCTCAGTACCTGTCTGAAGCTCATAGCTGCATATCGAATCAGCTTCTTCACAGCTGGCATTCACTCCAGGCGGCATGAACCAGCCTTGGCCAACAATGCCGTCACAATCTGAATCCTGGGCGCAGGCAACAGAGAACTCTGACTGCTGGCCAGATGTTAAGCTGATATTGAAGAGTTTGTTTGAGCCACTAAAGTATTCAACATGATCCAAATTAGTCCAATTACAACTGCCTTGATTTACATATTCAGTCAGGTTTATTACAAAACCATCTAAGGTCCCGTCACAATAGACGTCATTAAATGCAGAAATTCCATCATTTTGGACTCCATAAACATATGCATGTTCGCCTTCCAATATGAATCCCAAACGCATCCACCACCAGTCAGTCCAAATTGCAGGATCATGATCACAGAGGTTGTTGCCGTTTATATCTGGCCCTCCAAGAGCATTGCAGCAGGTATATTCAACTGGTCTAAAAGAAGCATCTGGAATATCACACGAGCCTGAACTTTTGGCAGCCATCACATTAGCCTGCCACAGATGCTTAAGATTCTTGTAGATCTCAGAGCTGTCATTCAATGCATAACTACAGACATTGTTTGCCCCGCAGGCAGCGCTAATACCAGGTGAAAGGAACCAGGAGGCATTGTCAATTATATCAAAACAATCTGAATCCTGGGAACAAGCAACTGAAAAATCAGGTTCTTGAGCTAGAGTCAGGCTGATGTTGAACAGATTGGTATTGCCATATTTATACTCAATCGCATCTAGTGATTGCCAGCCGCAAGACTCCTGGATCAAATAATCACTAAGGTTAATTGCCAGGATTTCTTTTGTTGCATCACAATAGCGGTCACTAATTGCCTGTATCTCGTCATTAGCAACCATGTATACATATTCATGCTCGCCAGGTATTGCAAATCCTAAGCGCAGCCAGCTTGGAGTAAGCCAGATTAAAGGATCTGCATCGCAAAGTTCATTATAATCAGTATCAGGTCCACCCAAAGCAGGACAGCAAGTGGCTTCGATCGGATTTATTGTTATATCTGGAATCTCACAGGTCCCTGAACTCCTGGCTGCCAAAATATTACCCTGCCAAAGATGTTTAAGGTTGCCATAGATCTCATGAGTCGTGTTCAGGGCATAGCTACAGATATTATCTGCTGAACAAGCAGTGCTGACACCGTTTGGAAGAGACCAGGATGTATTGTCAGTTACAATATCAAGGCAGTCTGCATCGACTGAACATCCCATATCAAATTCCTGCTGCTGGCTGGAATTCAAGGCGACAGTGACATTTAGGGCCCATTCATAATTAAAAGATATATTTTGGGGAGTTGTCCATGTGCAATTGTTTAGATTGCGATAATCGCTTAAATTAATGATCAAACGTTCCTGCCAACCGTCGCAATCATCATCTGCAATCACGAATATAGCATCACCCGCTATCTGATATACAAACGGTTGTTCTACTGCAACCCTGAATCCCAATCTATTCCAGCCTGCATTGACATAGATATTTGGATCGTAGTCACATTGGTTATTAGCATCAATATCAGGGCCACCCAATGCACTGCAGCATGTGGATTCAATAGGTGTGACTGTTACATCAGGGATATTGCAGGATCCTGAACTCCTGGCTGCGAGCACATTACCATGCCATAACTGCTTGATGTTTTTATACAAGATTGAACTGCTGTCAATGCTATAATCACAGCTCCCGTTTAGTTCAACACAAGATAATCCCGGTGCCAGATCATCTGCGTTTATACAAGCGCAGAATGCATAACCAAAATTCATAAAGATGAAGAAAATCAATGTACATGTTATCAGAAATATTAGTTTATTTTTCACCAGCATACACCCCTATTTATTACTATCTATCTCTATTTCAATATATCCTATTTATATTTTGTGTTGCTTTCTTTGAGTGAATGTGGGTTTCTGACTAACTTTTTAAATGAATTAAGGTTCTTATTTGATATGGATCCAGAAAGATATGAAAACATAGAGCTTCCAAATGAAATCAAAGAGACGCTTCCTGAAATTAAGAGGGAATTGGAAAGATTGTTAGTCGAAGCCATAAAGAAAACAGTGCCAAAAAACAAGAAATTCGGCATTCTGTTCTCAGGAGGCATTGATTCTACACTAATTGCTTTCATCTGTAAGAAGCTTGGCTATGAATTCACATGTTATACTGCCAATTTTGTTGCAGCCTCATTAAAGGAGCCTGAGGATCTTGTCTGGGCAGAAAAAGTATCAAAAGAGCTTGGATTTGAACTAAGGAAGTCAAACCTTAATATGGATGGTGTGAAAGCTGCAGTTAAGCAAGTCACCAATATAATAGAGACAGCAAATGTAGTTAAAGTGGGCGTTGCCCTGCCTCTATATTTTGCAATGAAGCAGGCTAAAGATGATAAGATAAAGACTGTTTTCTCAGGTCTTGGCTCTGAAGAGATATTTGCGGGCTATGAAAGGCATAGGAACAGCAAGGATATCAACCAGGAGTGTGTCAAGGGTTTGAAAGCCATCTATGAACGGGACCTTTCAAGAGATCTTGCGCTTGCTAAAGATCTTGGTCAGGAGATAAAGCTGCCATTCTTAGATATCAGCTTGGTTAAATATGCTCTGAGCATCCCTGCCAAATACAAGATCAATGATACGAATTGTAAGCTGATCCTGAGAATGGTTGCAGAGGATATGGGCTTACCAAAAGAATTTGCCTACAGGAAGAAAAGAGCAGCCCAGTATGGCAGCAACTTTGACAGGGCCATTGCAAGGCTTGCAAAAAGAAACGGCTTTAAGTACAAGTTTGATTTCATAAAGAGCCAGATGCCTAATATTGCTGTACTTTTCAGTTCTGGCAAGGACAGCTGCTTTGCACTCCAAACAATGATCAATAGAGGTTTTAAAGTAAACTGCCTTATAACATTGAGAAGTAAAAATCCGGATTCATATATGTTCCACACACCAAACATCCATATGGCCGAGCTGCAGGCCAAGGCCATGGAAATACCTCTAATAATGGCTGAAACAGCAGGTAAAAAGGAAAAGGAGCTTGATGATCTTAAAGAAGCCCTTTTCATTGCCAAAGAAAAATACAAGATAGAGGGTGTTGCTACAGGCGCCTTATTCTCTAACTATCAAAGAGAGCGGATTGAGATCATTGGAGATTCACTTGGTTTGAAAGTTTATTCCCCTTTATGGCACATGGACCAGGAAAAGGAGATGCGTGCAATTCTTGATGCGGGTTATGAGCTTATATTTAGCAGTATAGCTGCTGAGGGATTAGATGAAAGCTGGTTAGGCGCAAAAATAACCCAAAAACATGTAGATTCTCTGAGACTGTTGAATAAGAAGCTGGGTGTTAATATTGCTGGCGAAGGAGGAGAATTTGAATCACTTGTGCTTGACGCGCCCATGTTCAAGAAGAAGCTGGCAATAACTGATTCTGAGGTTGTTGAAGAGAATGAGAACACAGCAAGGTTAGTGGTGAAAAAGGCAGAGTTGAAAGATAAATATTAAAGATTGTTATTCAGAAACCATATTTTTTATGAGCTGCTTTAATAGTCAGTATTTCCAGTATTCGAACAATTTTAGCTTGTTCATCAATAATGTAAAATGCTGTGTATGTTCTTCTTATATGAAGCCGATATACTTCTTCTCCTACAACAACCAGTTGTTCTTTATCCCCTATTCCTCGTCCAGGATAGGGTTGTGAAAGTTTCTGAAGATTCTTTTTGCAAATGATCTTGCTTTTATCATCTAGAGACTGTAAGAAATCTATAGATTTTTCAGATAGAAGGATATCATTAGACAATTTCATGCTTCCTCAAGCTTATGCCAATTGCCTTTCCCTGACTTTGCAGACCTAGCGAACTGCGCGAGTTCCCGTCTGTTGTGTGCTTGTATCAATTCACCGATGAGCGCGTCATAGGTCTGTCCTGCTTCCTTTATTCTTCCAAGTTGTTTCCATCTATCTTCAGATAAGGGTATCCTTTTTGTCATTAGTTGTGCCATGCTTAAAAACCTCCTTAGGAGTTTTTTGGCATCATAGAAATGCATTGCATTTCTAGGACCCCAGAAACTTTGTTTCTGTAATGTCCTAAAAATTTGTTACTATTTCTACAAATTTTCATGATATGTGCAATATTGTAAATATTGTAACTTTTCAAAGTTTTTGATTATAACATTAATAAAGCCAAAAATAGTAAAGATTAAATACCAGTTTATCTTTAATTCATAAAATGAAATTCAAAAACCGGTTAAAGATGGGAATTATATTTCTAGCTACTGTCGTTACATGCGATTCTCTTGGTGCACAGGATGTAAAGAAACAGGCAAAACCACTCGAGTATCGTATATTGAAGGCAAAGCTAGAAAGCAACGAGCTTTATTTTCCTGGAGATGCTGTTCGTGTTCTACCTCCAAAAGCAGGTATATCAGCTGACGTGCCGGTCTATGTTAGTGGGCTAGTGCATAAGGTAGAACTTTACCAAAATAAGAAGAAGATAGCGACAAAACTTAATATTCCACCAAGTCGGTTTGGCCACGTCTTTAATGTCAAGAACCATATACCAGGGGATTACACCTATCATGCCATTGCATATGATAATAAAGGCAACGCTCTTCAATCATGGGATGCAAAGGCAGAATTTACAGGCCAACTATTGGATTACAAACCAGTGTTGGCTCCCAGAGGAGGCTGCTATTATGATTATAATAAAGGCGGTATTGTTGTCTGGTCAAGAGATTATGGCGATAACAAGGGAATTACGAACATGCAGCTTTTTGAGGATGGCAAGCCTCTGCCAGATAAGAAGTTTAATGACGTGCAAAGAGCAGAATACTTCCATAAGATCCCTTGGATCCATGCCCAAAAGCACGATTATCATGTCAATGTCATTGACAGGGCAGAAAATATATCAACAGGCCTGTTGAACCTGTTGACTATGGAAATTAAAACAATCTTTTAATAGGCACGCTCAGGTTCCATGCCAAAAGGCTTGTCCCAATGCAGAATCTCAAATTCATGTCTTACTGTCTTTGATGGATTAGTCAATTTGATCTTGCCACCATATTCTTTGACTTTATGATATAGGTTCTGAAAATATCTAAGCTCGCTCACGTATAAAAGCCTCTTGTCTTTCATATCAATAACTAGCTCTTTTGGCTTGTTCTTTAGTGCTGCTTCGATATTCGGACTATAGGGCGGACTGTTGTGTGGTAATCTTTCCTCCAGTTTGATATTCATTTTTATTCGCCTCCGAGTTATGCTTAGAAACGCTAAGCGTTAGCACACCAGAAATTTGACATTTCCGAGTGTACGAGCGAGGTCTCAGCAGCTTGCTGCTCAAGACCTCCTTGATTATAAAAAAAATAAAAAAAACAATAAAAAAATTATTCCTTTATCGGGGGTGGTAGGGGTGGTGCTGGCATCTTAGGCATCACTGGAAATGGCTTGTAGTTCTCTAACAAATCCTTGTCCAGCTTGATGTATATGCTCACTCCACCTTCAGGAGATGTCTTATGCTGGAACTTGATATTTTTCTCTGCATAATCACCGATTCCATCTGCCCATTGGTCAACTTCCTCTTCCCAAGCTTCCATGCTTCCTTCCCATTTCTTGAATTCAGGACCTTCGAAGTATTCTGGGGAATAGCTCTCCCAATCTGAAGTAACCTCTTCGACATCTGTTAAGATGTTTCCTATCTGGTATTCCAGGCCTTCTAAGAAACCCTCAAAGTCAATATGTACATCAAGGCCGTTTAAACCCTCTACTTTTATATTCTTCAGCTCTTGAAGATCTTTTAAGCCTCCACGATACTCTTTTAGGATCCCTTCTCTAAGCTTTCTCATGTCTCCGCCAAATCTTCGCCTGAAATCACCAGGTTTCTTTCCATACATTGTGGAGACACTTTTATGCCCTTTCCTTTCTTCAAACTTCTTAAGTTCGTATTTTGCGACTGTCTCCTGGAATCGTGCCATCTCTTGCTTTGCAGTCTGAGAAAGTTCGCCAGACTCAGGTATAGGGAAATGATATGAAATCACACCATCTGGAGTGACTGCCCTGCCCATCACAAACTTGTCAGTCTTCTTTTCGACATAGCCGATCTTCTGTTTCTTTTCCTGCATCTTAAACATGTATGCGGCCCGGGCTTTATTACGGGCACCGGCCCTTCCTATTATGTGAATGTCTTTCTCTCCATCCTTTTCGCATTTCTGCTCTATGCATTCTTTTTTCTGATGCTTGTCCTGCGCATATAGACTATCTACAACTATCGGAGTAGCAACCAAGGTCCCAACAAATAACGTTGTCAGACCAGCTCTTGCAAGCCTGCTATTTTTCAATTTCTCTACCAACTTACTCATTTTCTTTGCCTCCGTTTATTTATGGTAAAGGTCCTTTTGTACTTCCTCGAGTTTTTTCATTTTCTCATGCAATCTTTCTCGAATTTCACGACCTTTTTTTTGCATCTCTTTTTGAGTCTCATATCCATGCTTGTGAAGATCCTTTCGGAGCTGCCCCATGTTCTCTTTGAGCTCTTTTATACCTTCCTTGAACTCTGGACTGTTGTAGATCTTCAGCCATTGCTGATTGAATCTTGGACCAAACCGTCCTGGCTTGTAGCCTCTGAAGCTATACATTCTTAATCCAGGTCCATAATGACCTCTTATTCCATGACCTCGATGTCCACGATATCTCATACCAGGTTTTTTATGGCCATCATGATCTTTCAAACCATAATGCTTATGCCCTCGCATATGCATCCTGCCTCTCATGCCTCGACCTCTTCGGCCTTTTTCGCCTTTTTCAGAAAGCTCCTTAAAAGCTTCAAGCCTTTCCTTTGCTTGTTCTTCTGTAATCTTACCTGCCTTAACAGCGATCTTCACCCGTTTCTCGACACCATCATATGTTATTCTCGAATTTCTTTTACCCCTTTGGCCTCTTCTGTCTCTCTTATGCATATGTTCTTCCTGTTCGACTTTCTCTTCAATGCATTCTTTGCATTCAGTCTTGGCTTTTTGCTTTTTATCCTGGGCTATTGCACTATCTGCCAATAAAGGAGTAGCAACCAATGTCCCAACCAATAATGTTGTCAGACCAGCTCTTGCGAGTCTGCTGTTCTTTAGTTTCTCAACCAATTTACTCATTTGTATTACCTCCAAGTCTTTGAGGCTTAGAACAATATTGTCCCATCAGCCTTTGAACCATCAATACTAGTAATTTGCAGAAAACAAGTTAAGGTTTTACCATGTCTAGAATAAGGCGGTATTGTATTAATAGTGTCTTTATTTAAAAAATAACTAAAGTGAAAAATTATTTTTTTCTTTGATATATATGAGGAAGCCCGCGTTTGTGTTGTTCCTGTAACTTATCCCAACCTCTTAGGGCTTCAAATAGTGCATATATCATCTTGGATGTTCCTTTGGAGCCTTTTGTTGCCCAGGTCTCTAGCAGTTCGGCAGCTGTTTCAAGATCCTTTAAGTCATCTCGCATCATTTTTATCTGTGCAATAGGTTCCTGGCCAGTTGTGTCTATGACAGAATTATATATCTCAAAATAGTTATTTTTTACACAGAATTCAAGTATATACTCATAGGTTTCTTTATCTTTATTATATATCATAATAGTGCCATTCCTGGTCTTGCCTCGTCTCCTTGGTCTTGACTGGATATAGATTTCTCTTCCATTACCAATATCTTCTTCAAAGGTAAGGTATTCAAGACCCTTTCTTTTCTTGCTATAATCTACCCCGTGAATAACTGGAGGTACACGCTCTAATTTCTTTTCGAGTTTCCCGTACTGATCAGATAATTTCGTATCCTTCTCTTCAGCTTCTTCAACCACTTCAGATATGATTTTATCGCTTAGCCTACTTTTTTCTTGCAGAAGCTTACGAAAATATTCTCTTTTGGCTCTCCTGTGTTCTTTTCTGTGCTCTATCTGCTCCTTGGTTAGTTTTTTTCGGGTTTTCTGCTGCTCTCTTGCCTGACCTAAAGCATAGTCAGCACCAACTGTCAAGCAAGTGAACATGCACAAGTATCCTATTGTTTTTTTGAATCTCATTTTATCCTTAGCTAATTAAAGTAAAAGCATCCTCCAATCGTTTTATTTTATCTTTTCCATCCTGAGCGAATGGACCATTATCCTTAAGCCATGCAAGGTCTGTAAGTCCGTTTCGGATACATTCCTTTGCAAGTTCGTCATAGCCCTCTTTATGAAGCCTGTTATGCCAGTCTGTGCAGCTGGCGTGGTGAGCCATGCTTCTCTCAACTCCTGCAGCATGGCCAGCAATCATGAATTTCTCAAGATTCAAAAAATCCTCGTTGTTTATAGCCTGGAATTCTGGCTTGGTTTGTATCAGCTCGTTGTTCAGATCAAATATTTTCTTGAAGAGTTTGTCCTTTTCCCTGATATAGTTGCCCATGTTAAATACTGTACACATATCAAAGACAAATGGTAAGTTTCTCAGTCTTTCCCAGTCTATATGCTGGAATTCAAAATCACCCAGGTTGAGTATGTTTTTTGTTGACAGGTCCTTATAGAGATCAGGATTGAGATATGCCAGTATCCTTGCAATAGGTTCATAATTATTCTCAATTGCCCTCTTGACATCATCTGCCCTGGAACTTGCATTATATAGGCTTCCAGGGTAGCTTGGCTCGCCTATGAACTTGCTTAAGGGTTTGTTGATATATGTCTGGACATTGTTCTCTTTTATGCTGCTATGCATATTTTCTAAAAGCGCTTTTGGCGCCAGATTGCCGATCAACCGTATCTTGACCATATCAACTGCCAGTTTGTCATATATCATATCAATAGTGTCCTGATCACCTTCTTCTTTAAGCTTCAATAGCGTATCAAATAGGGTCTCTCCTGTGCTTCTCAAGAATACGATATTATTATATCCGTGTATGTTCTCGACACAGTCAAGGCATCGGACAACATTAAGGTCCCACTCATAGGCGTTTTGGCTATGGAAATTACGTATCATCTCTGCCTCGTTCCTAAATACTTGAGTAGTCTCCTTGTTATGAGGCGCCCTCCTGAATACATAGGCCTCGTGGATGCTCATACCTGCTATGACTGCTTCTGAAACCTCATAGGAGCTCTCATCTATCTTCTGGAAATTCGATCTTTTCAGGTTTTTCATGACCTTTCTTAAGTAGAACTTTGGCTCTTTTAGAGAAAACAAGGATCGAGTCTGTTCATCCATGGCTTTTTTGGCCAGATTGCAGTTAGCAGCCATTGCAGAAAAACCTTTTTTTGTATTTATACTCAGGAACTCTCTGATTGCTTTTCCTGGCTCACCTATTTTATTATATGCTACTGCCCTGTTGTTTATCAGACTTTTCCTCTCCCCGAGAAGATTGATAGCTAAATTGAAATTTTTAATGGCAGATTCATATTGCCCTATGCTGTTGAGTGTATTGCCCAGTCTCATATATATAGAGCCCAGGGCTTTTCTTTTATCCCCGCGAGGATCTTCTATACCCCTACATTCATCAAGCACTTCATTCAATAGCTCTAATCTCGCAGCATCATCTTCTGCCTTTATGACTTTCGCATATTTCTCTACAACAGTCTCGCCATGAGGAGTGGTAACCCTATATTTCAACTCCTTCCCATTTTCAAGATCATGTATCATATCAAGTGAAGTATTTAGGTATTGTTTTTCTAGCTCTGCCCGTCTCATTTCATGCTTGCCTAGCGAAGCATATAAAGTCAAAAGATTGAAAACAGGGACTGGATTGTTTTTTTCTATTTCCATCGCCTCATTTAATAATTCTTCAGCCTGGCTTAACTTTTCTATATCTCTACCTTGGATTATCAGGTTAGCTAAATTATTCAATACTCTTACATTATTGCCTTGTTTGGATAGGGCATCCCAATAATAGCTTTCTGCCTGGCCCATATTGCCTTTAGCTTTCTGAATAGTGCCAAGATAGTTATATATTTCAGACGCCTGTTTTTTGTCAATTGTATCTTTGCATTTAAGGAAACTGGATTCTGCCTCATCCATATTGCCATTCTGATAGTGAAGCATACCTAGGCAGTAATGGATCTTATCCTGCATATGGTTTTTTGGCTCTAAGTCTAAGACCTGTTGATAGGTAGATATGGCTGAATCTATATTATTCAGATCCCATTGTGTTTCTGCTTGTTGAAGCAGTACATTTAATCTTGACATTTTTTAAGTATTAGTACATAATCTCCTAGACTATTTAGTTTTGTGCTCAACTCTTGTATCCTGAGATTGATTATATCATCACTGCCAATCTCTGCTTGGTCCTGTTCATAATCAACCATCTGTGCCATCTCATTGATCAGGTAGTTTACTGCCTGTATATAGGCTCCTTTTGAGTTCCTAAAATAGGTGTTCTGGTCTTCTGTAGAATCTGCAATTGCAGCCCTGTACAACATGCTTTCGCCTGTTTTTTCATAATAATCTACATAATCAACGTCATTATTGTTTTCTTCAGGTATATTATCTTTATATTGTAAAAGCACTTTAACAAGAAAAGCCTTCTCCTCATTGGTTACTATCTTTCCCATGCTAAATGCTGCTGAATTTACTCTATCAAGATATTGCTTGGATTCAGGTAAAGTCGCAAGAGAATCTATATCTTTTGAGTACGATCCGACATATTTTACAAGGTTTAAAACATCTGTTTGGGTGCCTGAAGCTATTAATGTCTCTATATTCTGTTTGAGTTTTCTTTTCTCATTATTTGTAAATGTCGTATCTTCAAGTGCAGTTAGGAATTTTGAAGCCTGCTTTAGTTCATCTGCATCTTTTCGATCATTGAAAAGGTTTATGGGTAAGTTATTTTCAGACTGTTTTAGGCACTCTTGGCTTGCTTTTTGATAGTTGCCTATTTGGTAGCTTTCACGTATAGATTTGTTTCTGTTACTGTAATCAAGGTTATCTATAAACGCAACAACAGATATGGCGGTTCCTACAAATGCTATCGCGAAGTTTCTCCAGAAGTTAGATTTTTTCTTTTTCTTAAGAGGATTTTCAATATATACAATATCTTTACCTTCATGGTCTTGCATAGGATACCCCCGAATACATCTCATAGTAGTAACTGTCTATTGTTAATAAAATTTTTGAAAATCCTGTTCAAATTGCAAAGTTTAACCATTTTCTAATAAAAACAACAATATATTTATTATAGAAACAATAGTATTCCAAAAAATTTATAAATATCAATATATTACTAGTTAATATGGGTAGGAAAGTTATAAAACAAGGTAATAATACTCTTACGATTACACTGCCAAGGAAGTGGACCAGCAAGTTTCAGATTAGTGGCGGTGACGAGGTGGAAGCAGAAGTCAAGGGCAGGAACTTGGTGCTTTCAACTTCTAAAGATGTCACACCAGATGCCATTGAATTTGAGATAGAGAGCCCGGAAAAGTTTCTTCGAAGATTCATAGATGTAAGATACAGGCACGGACATGATGAGATCAAGATAAATTTCAAGGATTCTGCTGTACTGCCCATGATCCAAAAAGAAACTGAGAATCTATTGGGCTTCGAGATTGTCGAGCAAGGAAGGACCTATTGTATCCTGAAGAATGTTGCTGTAGCAATGGAGTCTGAATTTGATACTATCATCAAAAGGATATTCCTAATGTTAAAAACCAACTTCAGTGAGATGCTGGAATCTGTAAAGACAGGCAAGTTTAATGAGCTCGAAAGCGTTATTGAGATGGAGAAGATCAACAACAAATTGGTTAATTTCTGCCAGCGAACAGTAAATAAACGCGGATTTCCAGAGAACTGGCAGACCACAGCCACATTCTATGTCGTATGCCAGCTCGAACAGTTAGCAGATGCTATGAGGGATCTATGCAAGGTTTTAGTTGAGAACAAACAACCTCTTTCTAAGGATGTTATAACCCAGTTGGAAGATACAGAGATTGTTTTCAATGCATTCTATAAACTATATTATAAGTTCGATAATGAACAGCTTGTGGCCATGAACCAAAAAGAGCTCTGGACCATGAAGCATTGCAGGTCATTGATCAGAAGGGTCAAGGGCGCTGAAGTGTTGATAATTCATTACATCATGACCATATTAAGAGAGATCCACCATATCACTGATATGATCTAATTCTACTAACAAATTTATTGATTTAAACAAAAGCTTTTTATAGCTAATTTAATTTCTTTGATTATGAAGGTTGCTACTCTGGAAGAGGCAATAAATTCAAAGGTTTTGAAGAGAGGAAGTGTGATTTATATGGCAGGTAATGCTGCCACTCCGCAAGATTTTCTTAATCAGATAGCACGCGATGAGTCAATACAGGATATTGAGATCTTGAGTGTGCTTCCATTAGGAGATATTGAGGATGCGTTCAAACCTGATGTATGCAATAGAGTCACCTATAGGATCATATTTAACAGCGAATACACAAGGGAAGCTGTCAACCACGGACTTGCCAAGTACCAACTAATGCACCTTTCACAGGTCGCCAGGCAATTGAAAAAGAAAATAAAACCTGATGTGGTCATGCTCACTGTCAGCGGTCCTGACCGTGGAGGCAACTATAGCCTGGGAACCACTGTTGAGGCTGTCTTACCCACACTTCTTGATGTCAAGGAGAGAGGTGGTATAGTCATCGCTGAAAGGAATTCTGAGATGCCCTTTGTCCAGGGAACAACTATACCGCCAAGGTATATTGATTTTCTTGTCGATACAAATTACGATTTGCCGACGATCAAACGAAAACCCCCCAGTGCAAGGGAAAGAAGGATAGGAGAGATAATCACACAGCTATATATAAAGGACGGTTCTACCCTTCAGTTAGGCATCGGAAAGGTGACTGAAGCCCTTAAGAACGCTGTTATTGAGAAAGGCGTTAAGGATCTTGGAATATATACAGAACTCTTTGCAGATGCTATGAGAGCAATGGTTGAAGAAGGTATTGTGACCAACAAATATAGGAACACTAATTTTTCTGTTTCAGGAATATTCTTAGCAGACAGTTGGGAAGGCTATAAATTCCTTGACCAGAACAGCTCTATACAGAGCAGGTCAACTGACCATGTCAACAATGTGCTCAGGATTGCGACGCAGCCCAACCTGGTTTCAGTTAATGCTGCTTTAGGAGTAGATCTTCATGGCAATATCTGGGCAGATTCATTAAAAGCAAGGGATATATATAGTGGTGTTGGAGGCCAGTGCGATTATATCCGCGGTGCAGTATTGTCAGAGGATGGTAACGGGGTAGCAATAATAGCATTGAATTCAGTAACTGCCAAAGATGTATCCAAGATATATAATATGTCACCTGCAGGTATAACAGCTACAGGCATTGCAGCTGATCCTGTAATTTTAGTGACTGAATTTGGAGCTGTTGATCCAGAAGGATTAAGTATGGGTGAAAAAGCTGTTGCAATTGCGCAGCTTGCTGAACCAGAAACGCGGGGGAAACTATTGAAACAGATCTATGACAGCCCAGAGTTCCACAGGCCAAGAGAGGCATTGAGAGGGGATGGCTGCTGCAAGGGATTCACTCCATATGAGATGATATGATTTTCTTAGAGGTAATACAATGAAAGAACTTATAGGAAAGGCGATTGACAACATGTTTGTCGTAGGAACACTGATGGTTAGTAGGGATACGCCAAGAAGGGATCTTTTTCCATTATTAGATCCTACTATGACCA
This sequence comes from uncultured Methanosarcinales archaeon, assembly GCA_964647565.1. Taxonomy (GTDB): domain Archaea; phylum Nanobdellota; class Nanobdellia; order Woesearchaeales; family CAZYIM01; genus CAZYIM01. The sequence goes on along the minus strand of CAZYIM010000036.1, from coordinate 3,425 downwards.
ACCAAGACATCAGGTATGCTCTTGCACCAGATTATATGCAGACAGGCTGTACTAATAATAGCGGCCATTGCAACAGATCACAGGCCAAAGAGTATGTCAGGAGCAACTCTAAAATGTCTAAGCAAGGCGAAGCCTGGCGAAGGGGATATTGTAGATTGCTTTAGAAATTAATTTTTATTCCTTTTTCTTTTTTTATTTCACCAACCACTTTAGCTTCTATTCCAAAAGAAGATGAGATGTCTATGGCTTTTTGGTAGTCTTCTGTGATGATTAACATGCCATGGCCCATGTTCCATGTCCTGTAAGCCTCTTGATTTGAGACCTTGCCCAAATCTTGGAGATAGGTCATTATCCCAGGCGGTTCAAAGGGTTCGCTTATGATGGCACCATAGCCAGAGGGTTCTAGTGCTCTGCCCAGCTTCTCAGGGATGCCGCCGCCTGTTATGTGTGCTGCTCCGTTAATCTTGAGTTGAGGTTGTTTGTCAAAGCCACCAAACATGCTTGTCAGGATTTTAGTATATATAATAGAGGGCCTCAACACTTTATCAGCAAGCTTGTCTTTTTCATGCCAGTTATTGCCATATTCCTTTTCTAGAATCTTTCTTACAAGTGAAAGACCGTTAGACCTAAAGCCTTCTTCCCTTAGGGCTACGATGTAGTCTCCTGGCTTGATGTCCTTGCCTGTTATCATTCTGGACTTTCTTGCAAACCAGACCACTGAAGCGCCCCAATTATAGTTAAAAGAGCCATAGCCGTTTATCCTTGCACCCAGTTCTGCCAACTCACCATTTATTACAGCGACATTGGCTGCTTTTGCAGCAGGTATGTAACCGCTGGCTAGCTGCCTGATGAATCCAAGGTAATCCTGATCTTTTTTTCCTAATGTTTTCACATCTAGGATGGATCCTATCAGAACTGGTTCCGCTCCACGGATTACTGCATCATCACAGACCATTGCAAACAGGTCAAAGGCTACTGAGTAGTGTTTAGAAAGCCTCTCTGCAATCTCAACCTTAGTGCCGACACCATCAAATCCCAGGTTCATATAAGCATCGTCAGCTAGGTTACCTACATTGATAGCTCTGACCCCTGAGAAGTCTGGAAACAACTCTACTATCTCTCCTAATGTACCTTTCCTGTTTTTCCATGTCTTCTTGGCAGCTTCATACAATATCTTAGAGGCTTCTCTTTCAAGATCAACATCAACACCAGAAGAGCTATAATCTAAACTACCCATGGTAGTAGAAAGAGATAATATTTTAATAATCTATTGGAAAATACAGCTTTTTGAATTTTTCAAACCGATTTATTAAGTTTGTTAAAGACCTGGTCAGAGTTTTTTCAGAGAAATAGCTATCTTGATAGAAAATAGATGTTTTAAAAGCTTCATAGTGCTTGGTTTGATAAATATGGCCTGTTGCTTTTTTTGACAATTCTGCATTTTCTCGAGGAAAATCTTTCATCACAAAAGAAAAATGGTATGAAAATATTGGGTAACTCCAAAGAGGTATGAAAATACCAAGCCTAAAGGGTTTTCGGACAAGTTTTGTAAGTTTATCTTGCTTAACATCCTTAAACACAATATGAAGTCCCATTTTCAAGCTAGGAGAACCTCCATTTAGATAATCTCTTTCAGAATAAATCGGGTATTCTTTTTTCACACCTTCACCTTTCGGAGGAAAATGCGGAAAATTCAATCTTGCCATCTCAATGGAAGGGTAATTAGGGATTTTTATAAAATTCCAATGCTCAATAGGATCATCAAAATATCTGGTATGTCTTGCACCTGGAAATAATTGATCAACAATAACATCAATCGGCGCTATCTCATTTCTATGCACATGTCTAAAAAAAACACATCTATTTACTCTAAGTTTTTCTAAGTCATGTATTAATTTTGATTTTTTTGCTTCTTTAAAATCAATTGCATATTGCGGTGCTTGGGGAGCCCTAAGATCATGATATCTGAATTTTCTTTTTAAAACATTCAGACTCTTCTCATCCAATTTAACAGAGAGTGATTTGATATGTTTCTTTATCTTTCCGCTTCCTGCTTCGATTGGTTGATTCATCACCAGCCGCCCCTGAAATTTAGCATCGTATTTTTCAAGGCAGATTCCATATTCGACATGAACCTGTAGATGCCTAAATATTTGGAGTTGATTGTATTGACTGTTATTCCACCCATCATATCGCTATCTTCATTTCTGTATGTCATCTTAAAAACATGACCAGTATGTTTTCTTAGTTCTTTTGGAATCAGGAAATGCTTGTTAGTAGCAGGGATTAAGAGACTGTATCTTTTTTTACCTTTAAACAGTTTTGCCTGTTTAAAGAAGATCTCCATCTGCATATTATCGTAAGTATTGTAGGTTGATAAGGGATTATTGGGCGTATTACCAAAGTCTACTAGTTTATTCTTAGTAGGTGAGTTTACAGGATAAGAAAGTTCCACAGCATATACTTCCTTAAATTCAGGGATATCATCTATACAAAAACGATTCATTTCACACTTAGCATCATAGGTAGAATATGAAAATCCTTCCCAAAAAAGGTTTTTAGCCAATTCATCTATCCTAACAAGCCCAGGATATCTGCGTTCAAGGCCAGGCTTCATTCCCTGAAAGTTTTTATTCTTTGAAAGTCCGTGGTTATATAATAACTTACGTATCTGGCTAAGTCGTACTTCCTGAGTATCATATGCATTATAACCACTGGCAATATCCGAGGTTATATAATCTTTCAGCGAATAAAATGTACTGTTTTTGGTATAACCTAACACTTTCTTTTGTTTTTTTCTCTTTCCACTTCCTGCTTCGATGGGTTTGTTCATGGTATTGCACCAAATAAAGTAATTGCAGTCTTCAGACCAGATTCAAATGTCCGCTCTGACATATAACCATCCCTATAATACATATTGAATGACTCTTTTTTGTTGTGAATAACAAAAACATGCCCGATTGCACAATCCATCAGTGACTTGATCTTCTTACTGACTGATTTTTTCCAGTATTGTAGCCTCGGATCTTTGGATGTCATAGGTATGTACAGACTAAAGATATTTCTCTTGCTAGTGTTCTTGAAGATAATATTGAGGTTTATTTTGGCAGGATTTATGCCGACTTTGAAATAATCATCTAGATTACCTCTCAGTTTCCCCAACAGATTGTCATTCGGCAGTTTATATACTGGATGGGTAAGTATTGCTCTGTCTATTTGCGGATATTTCGGAATCTTGGTTATAATATTGTATGAATATTTTTTAGTTGAATAGACATAACACTTTGCCCCCTCAAAGAGCTTGCATACGATGATATCTAGAGGAAAGAAAGAATCATCCCTGTCAAGATAGTGGTAAAAAAAACCCATTGGGCTGCGAGGGCTTATATCCGCTGCCTTGTATTTGCGCTCAAAAGCTAGATGTT
>CAZYIM010000035.1:0-25268 GCA_964647565.1 uncultured Methanosarcinales archaeon | reverse complement strand
GTCTGAGTCCCGAAATCCGTCATAATCAAGGTCATATGAGCTACTTTTATTCAAGTCGATAGCCAAAGGAACATCACAACCGAAACGATTAAAATAATACCATTCATCCTCATAAAAATAATTGATATGCGACATCGAATCAGTAGCCAGGTAGATGGGTTTAGCATATTCTTTTCCTTCATGAACATAATGTATCCTGACCCTCCAAAAATTATTCCCATATGCGTTTATTTGAAAGACAGTCTCATCGAAATTCCTAGAGTCATCTTCTGAAAAGTACCAAAACCCATTATTATTTTTTAAGGGAAGAATCTCAACTTGCGTTATATTCAACGAACTCTTAATTGTCAACTCCTGTTTCCCTGCATCGATAACAGATATGAATTTATCTTCATCCAGATTTCCAGTCAACACAATATCATTCCATGGACAGAGATCTAAATCATCAGGGATCCCGTCCGAATCTTCATCTTGATTGGTTTTTGATCCGGGAGGTGTAAGAAAATAGTCATCATCTTCATCAGATATCCCATCTCGGTCAGAATCTGAACAATAGGCACCCCAAGCATTCTCACAATACTTCACGTTTTTCTTTTTACAAATAAATCCATTGCTATCCAAACAAGGAAATTCTGTTACTTGAGAAGGAATCAATTCAAGCACTTGATAAAAATGCTTATTAAAGAAAAGACCGGGGAACCTTGAAAAAGATGAAAACGGCAAGCCATTAGTCTCAGGAAGCCCCATATACCAATCCATGATGATCATCTGCACATTATCCTGGTCAATATGGTTATAACCCATTCCATGACTGATCTTATGGGCTGCAAGAGCAATAAAGCGCCGGTTTTCTTCATCTGAATATGGACTGGAGTATTCCTGGCAGATCATTATTTTATCTCGAATATTATAGCCTATGGAATGGGAGTCGTCACACCAGCTCATATCTGCAACAGGTGAAAAAATCAGGACATTGTAATCTTTATGGAATTTATAATAATCATCCAAGATATGTAGCCATTGGTATACCTCATATTTAGAATAGTCTAACTCTTTTAAGCCTATATTTTTTATGTCAAGAAAAACCAATTCAGTTGAAAAATTGATCTTGCCTAATGACTCTCGATAGAAAATCCTGCTTAGTTGTTCAAGTCTTATCTGGAACGTTTCTGTATCGATATAACTTTCATATTTAGAGTCATAAAGTATCACATGCAAAAGACGGAACTCATAATCAGGGGAATGTTGTTTCAGCTCAAAACTCTCAGCAAAGTTCTGGCTATCAGGCTTAGCCGATATCCTCCCAGGATAGTTGATTTCACTTCCAGAAAAAAGGAATTGATTCAAGGTTGAGGGATCGTAGTAATCTTTTCCAGAAAATAAAGAACCTTTGTAGAATACTAGTTTAATCAGCAATAAAACTATAATAATTAATAAAAAAAGTTTATATTTGGAAATATTTTTCATTGAACATCAAAAAAAGAAAATTAATTTATTCACAATCATAGTCATGACCAATATGATCGTGCCAAATCCGGATTACATCACAAGGATCGTAGGTTAAAAGATCCAACTTATGGATATCACAGCTTTCCAAAGATAAGACTACATCGTTTCTCTCTCCAGGTTTAACCACAATATCATCAATATCCCTTTGTTCTGATTGTCCCAGATGTATAGGATTTACTTGCAGGGCTGAGATCGTAATCTGTTTTTCCCCTCGATTGATAACTGTCAAGGAGACTGTTGCATTACCTTCAACCTCTTCTTCACCAAAACATCTATCTGGGTCGAAAAAAGTATCGCCTTTCCCATAAGCAACATTAGTGACCACTATGCCAGGTATGTCCTGAGGACAGGTCGCTCCATCATCTGGCGTAAAGCCATCTTGCATTTTTTTTGAGAAATCTACAAATAGGCTGATAACCAGGACCAGGATAATCACTCCCAAGATTATATTGGATGCTGAGAACATGTTTTTCTTTTTTGGTTTAGACCTCGTTTTTCTTCTTTTAGTCTTAGTCGGAGATTTTTTTACTGAGGTCTTTCTAGCTGATGATTTACGTTTTTTTGCCATTTTCACCCCCCTTTCCTAGATTATAAATCCTTAGTTTTTATACTTTTCGTTTATTTATTATTAATTTTATTTAAATAAAAATAATCGAGCAATTAAAGTCTGGTAAGCCTCGCAAGGAGTCCAGCAATTTGGACAGTTTTCATTAACAATTATTTTTCTGGCATCCCTCCTTTTATTATTATTCCAGACTTCTGACAAATTATAATCAAAATCTCGTAGATTACCAAGTGGTTCATCCCACATAAAACAAGGAATAACGTCACCATAGGGATTTATAGCCAGCGAAACCTTTAGAGCAACACAGGGCAGCACCATATTCTGTCTGTTTTTAAGATATGACGGGGTTTTTTCAAGATAAAAGTACTCGATAATCTCGTTCGGTTTCAATAAGTTAATATGTTTTACTTTTTCAGATATAATTGATGGTAAAAAATGCGCAGCATTGTCATCCAATAAGATATTATCATTTTCATTTTTATATAAAGAAGCATTATGTGCTATTGTGAGTGTCAATTTATGGCCATTCTTTGACAGTCTTGTGATGAAACTTTTTACCGAGAGTATATTCAAATCAGAAATGGTTGTTTCCAAGCCCACATTAAAATTTTTATTCTTCTTCAAGATTTTTTTAGAAAGGATATAATTACTCCAAGTTTTCTTAAACGCTCCATTAATGCCTCTTATTTTATCGTGGACTTTCTCGGGCCCGTCCAAACTAAACATCATAAATACATCAATCTTGACCTTCTTGATATTCTTTAATACAGACAATATTTTTTCTTTGTCTAAACCATTTGTAATTATGCTAATGAGTTTAAGTGATTTGATATTTTTTTCTGCAGAAATAATTATTTTATCAAGATCACTCCGCATAAAGGGTTCTCCCCCACTAATACTCAGCCATTGTATTGTCGAAGGTAGTTTTTTGAATAGTTCGTCAATCTCTATAAATGAAAGTTCTTTTTCTCTAGTCTGCTTTTTCCATACATTACAATGTTTACATCTTGAATTGCAGCTAGAGGTGATTGCAAAATTGATTTTATATGGACTGCCAGTCTTGTGACTTTTATATATCCTATATAAGAATGTAAGTGTACCTTTCATTTCAATCCCTCAATTTCATAGATGGTTAAAGAATTAAGATCATATTTCTTCGAGGATATTAGGTCTATTTCTTTTAAATTGAATAATTCTTCAAAATATTCGCAGTCTTTACTCTGGGAAGTAAAACAACGGCCAGTAGATTTAAGGAAGAAAATTTTTCTTTTTCCCTGAATAAGTTGTTCTAATTGAGACGGATTTAACTTCCGAATATAATCAGCAGATAATATTGTTTGATCCTTTGAAGATAAAAATTGAGCGACTTGTTTGTCATTCCAGTTGGCCACAAGGATATAACTAGATTTTGGTAACGCTTCAACAGCAGAACCGATTTCCGATATCATACCATCCGAAACAGGTTTAACTTTTATCAGATAGACAATGAATATAATAAATAATAAAGCGATGACTAGCTTAGTAGAAACCAATTTCTTTTTTTTAACAAAATTGAGGATATTAGATATGCCTAACCCAATCAAGATTGCAAAGCTTGAATAAGCAGTAAGGATATATCGTTGAATATCATCAACATAATAAGAAGTGTAGAACAGACCGAAAGATAAGGCCCAGATAATTAAAAAAAGAATCTTATTTTTATGTGTTTTCCAGAAAATAAAACCACAGCCCAGCAATAAAATAAACGGAATGGTAAATCTACCTAACTCATTCAGGAACAGATGCTTATCTCTATTAAAAAGGCCGAGAGAGAGCATGGTTTCTTTATCATCTGATCTGAAAGCTGGATTGTTGCTTTGGTAGATTATGAAAAAAGAAACACTAAATAATAAGAATAATAATATCAGAATTGATATCTTAAAAAAAGGGGATTCTTTCTTCTGTATCCTGAGTAATTTCCTTGAATTCAGCTCTTTTGGCTCTTCCCTAAACAAATACAAAAAGACCGCTATAAAGGGGAATATGAGCAGATTTTCTGTCTTGATATGAACAGAATAAAATAATAAAAGTAGAAAAAGAGTGTAAATTTTATAACTTTTGATTTTCAAAGAAAGGATTAACAAGAAAAATGTCAGGGTGATGAAAAACAAGTTAAGAACTGTCGCTTCAGCAGTCCCTGAAAATACGATATGTGACTTAAGTATCGCCAATATTAAAGCAGCAAAAAGGGCACCTATCTCGTCCCTGAATAGAAGATAGAATAACAGGAACACAACTGTAGTTGTGAGGGCCCCGAATAAAATATTGAAAATAAGGGTTGTTTGGAGGCTAGCACCAAATGTCATATAAAAGAAACTTAAAAGAACAGGATATCCTCCCGGATGGGGAGGTGTAATCTCTTGCTTGCAATTATAGAATCCTCCTTCATCACAACCTATATACCTATGATGGACCAAGATGCTTTTTGCACTCAACATATACTCTCCACCTGCAGATTGATATGAATCAGCCATAGGAGAAAGAGTGAAACGTAAAACAATTGCAAAAATAAAAATCAGGATTAAAAATATCCAGGTTTTATTTTTAATCGTACTGAACTGAACTACAATTTTCTTGAAGTTAAGTACGATAAATAATACTATAAGCCCAAGATGTAATAATAATATGTAAATATAATAATACATAATAAAATGTTGACTTAGGTCTGATAAACGACTCCAATCAAGGTCATTAATAGACAAGAATCTAATAAATAAAATTACCAGGAGTAATAAAATACTGACTGTCCAGACTAAATTTTTCTTTTTCATTAATATAATATAACATACCCCCTTCTTAACAATTAATACAATGCTTAAATATTTTTCTGTATGATCAGATTAATCAAGAGATTATTCAATTTCAACTAAAGAAAAAAATAAAGTTTATATAGGCGGAAATACTACTCCTCGACAATGAAGATTTTGTTGGTGAATCCAACGTTGGGAGGGGATTTCTCAGCTATGTGCATCGGCTTAACAGCTCTTGCAACCTTTATAAATGAGAAAACCAAACACGAGGCCAGAATCCTTGATTTTACCTTCCAGCGAAAGAACTGGAAAAAGCATCTGTGGCAAACCATACGAAAGAGCAACCCAGATGTGATTGGTATTGGATCTAGTTCTCTCTATGTCCCTTATGCGAGAAAGATAGCAAGGGAAATCAAGAAAAGGAAAGACATTAAGATTATCCTGGGCGGATGGCATCCAACGCTTTTACCCGCAGAAACCCTTATACTGCCTGAATTTGATGCTGTTTGTATAGGTGAAGGAGAATATGCTCTAAGTGAGTATCTTGATTGTATAGAAAAGGGTGAAAAACCAATCAAAGTTAAGGGTATCTGGTATAAGGACGGCCAAAAAATAATTAAAAACCCCTTAATGGAGAGGATCAAGGATCTTGATGAGCTTCCAATCCCTGACTGGAATAGATGGAAGGATTTGAACAAATACTTCTTCTTTTTGGGCATGATATATTTCGTTGGTATGAAAGGGTGTCCATATAACTGTACATACTGTGGTGAACAGTCCATACGAAACGCTGTTCCTGGAAAATATTTCAGGGCAAAAAGCGCCAGAAATTATGCCAAAGAGATAAAACACCAATGGGATAAGTATAAAAACAAGGGATTTAGGCTTGCCCAACTTTTCGATCCTGTTTTCACCTTTGATCGAAAATGGATGACTGAATTCTGTGATGAGTATAAGAGACTAGGTCTTGCAAGAAAACTTCCATTTTCTGTTTTTGCAAGATCAGATAACTTAGATGAAGATAAAATTAAAACACTTGCAGAAGGTGGATGTAAAATAGTCAGGATTGGCATAGAAGCAGGTGATGAACGAATTCGTAACGAAGTCTATGAAAAAAAAATCTCAACATCGCAGGTAAAACAAATAGTGAATATATGTAAAAAATATAAAATTGCAGTTACAGGGTATTTCATGCTTGGAGGACCTGGCGAATCAAAAAAGACTCTTAACAAGACCTTTCAGCTGGCCAAGGATCTAGATTTGGAAAGACCTGCATTTTTTATTTTCACACCTTTACCTACAACTGAAGTCCTGAAAAAAATCCAAAATGAGCAAAGTATTGTCGATCAAAAAAGAAGCCTTGCCATTGATAACTTTACGTTTGGGGCAACCATTGAAAGCAATGACCTGACCACCAGTTATGTAGAAAAATTCCATAAAAAAGTGTACGCTTACTTTATGCTCAGAAGAATTATCAGGATCATAAAAAAAGAGAAGCACAGGTATTTCATAAACCTGATTGTATATATTACAAAAGGATTAATGACAGGATTGGATGTTTGGTATATGCTGGGCTATTTCCATATGTATTATTCTGAAAGCATGACCATGTAAAAAAATGAAAGTCACCTTAATAAATCCGCCCATGGTGGACAGGAAAGGAAACATTACGTCTGCAATTACCATGCCAATGGGCATAACCTACTTAGCAACCTTTCTCAAACAGAGAGGATTAGAAGTTAATTTTATCGACTCTCCTGGTGAAGGAATTGAGCAATTAAAACCCTATAAACGAGAGTATCTGCTTCGAGGTCTAGATATTAAGGGAATCCTAAAAAGAATACATAAAGATACAGATCTTATTGCTATATCCGCCATATTTTCTCCCCAGAACCATATAATCATTGAACTTATAAAACAAATTAAGGCTTGTTTAAAAGTGCCAATAGTTCTAGGCGGTTGTCATAGCTCTTTTAATCTCAACCTGTTTTTTAGAGAGGGTGCAGATTTTATAATATTGGGAGAAGGTGAACACGCATTACACCAATTATGCCAACACCTAGCAGGCAAGATACCTATTAGACAAGTAAATAATCTTGCGTACGTGAGAAAAAACAAGATCATCAAAACACAGAAAAAGCATTATGAAAATATCGATGAACTACCATTCCCTGATCGTAATTTCCTAAATCTAAAAAATTATCACAAGCTTAATATGGGCCATTCTCCATCAAATGATAAATTTACACCGTTAATCACATCTCGTGGTTGCCCCTTTGACTGTACGTTTTGTGCCAGCGCAGTATTCTGGGAAAAAAGATGGAAAGCACGGAGTCCAAAAAATGTAGTTGATGAGATTGAAATGTGCGTTAAAAAATTAAGTATTCGCGAATTTCATTTTGAAGACGATAATATGACTCTACACAAGAAAAGGGCTGAACTCATCTTCAGAGAAATCATTAAAAGGGGCTTGAAGATAAAATGGTCTGCAGCATCAGGTCTGAGACCTGAATTGATAAATGCAAAATTGTTGCAGCTGATGAAACGATCAGGATGCGTCCACATAACTGTAGCGCCGGAATCAGGATCTCCGCGTGTCTTGAAGCAGATCTATAAAAAAAATATTGACCTGGATAAGATCATTAAAATTGTAAATATTTCCAACAAACTAAATATCAAAACAGCAGGTTATATTCTGATTTGCCCCTTGGGCACTACCCGAGAGGATGATATGCAGACACTCAAATATGTTCAGCAGCTAGCAAAAAAAGGATTAGATGAGTTGGGGGTGTTCCCTGTCATACCATATCCTGCTACTGAGATTGCCAAAATGTTTGAATTTTATTTTAAAGAAGATTTTGATCAATGGGAAGAACTCATAACTGGCAGGATTCCTGATTGGTATCCTAATAAAAAAAAGGTTATTGAGTTTAGAACTAAATTATATCGGACCTTCCTGACCTATCAACTGGCATATCATCCTGTAAAAATCATAAACATCGTAAAAAATTTCATGCTTAGCAGACAAAGCATCAAAACCGACAGAATACTGCAAAGTGTGTTTAAGCAATTCATTAGAAAGATTTTTTCCTAGCTATTGTCTAGTTCTTAGGATTCTTTACTAAAAAGCTGCCTATACACAAATAATCTAAACCAATTTCCTTAAATGTCTTGATAGCATCTTGAGGTGTACAGACAATAGGTTCATAGAATGTATTAAATGATGTATTTAGCACCATCGGCGTCCCTTTTTCTTTATTGAAGTAATTTATCAAGGCGTGATATTTTGGATTTGTCTTCTTCAATACAGTCTGGGGTCTTGTGGTCTGGTCAACATGGCAGACGCCCTCAAGCTCTTTGGCTTTGTCATCCTTTATTTTAAAGCTAAGAAGCATGAAGGGACTAGGATAAGGGTTCTCAAAATAGAGCTTTTCTTTCCCTTCTAAGATAGATGGTGCCAGAGGTCTCCAAAGCTCCCGACCCTTAAGCTTATTGACCCTGTCCCTTATTTTAATCGAGGTGGGATCTGCAAGAATGCTCCTATTACCCAATGCACGAGGGCCAATCTCCATCCTTCCCTGAAACCATCCAATAATATTTCCCTTGGACAACAGTTCTGCTGCAACACCAGGAATAGACTTATGGTTTTCAAATTCCAACTTAGCCAATATAAGTGCTTTTTTTATCTGTTCGCCTGTAAATTCAGGACCAAAATAAGGATGTTCCATTATAAATTTTGAATCATAACCCAACTGCGCATAAGTTTCCATACCTGCACCAAGAACACACCCCGCATCATGTGCAGCAGGTTGTATGAAAATATTCTTAAAAGGAGATTTTTCCAGCAATGTACTGTTCATTTTACAATTCAGCATAACACCTCCCGCCATGCAAAGATTTTTATTTTTATATGAACTATATAATTCATCTGCAAGTTTCAATGCAGATTTCTCAAGAGCATTTTGAAGGCTTGCTGCAAAATCCTTGTGTTTATTTAAGAAAGGAGCATTTTTAGATCGCATAAGATCAATAAAATGTCGACGTAAACCTAAATTATCGATTTTCCAATCAGTAATAGATTTTATATTAAGGAAATTAGAAAAATCTATTGAAGGTTGACCATAGGAAGCGAGACCCATGGTTTTACCCTGCCCAAACTGACCTAATCCTAAAAGCATGGTGGCAATTTCATAAACACTACCTATAGATGTGGTTCTATCATGATCCAGAATATCCCACAAGAAACTAATATCATTGCCTTCACCGGCAAAAGCTGAAGCAGTCTCTCTGTCTCCATTACCGTCAATATTCAATATTGCAGATGATTTGTAAGGGGAAACCCTGTATGTACTAGCACTGTGTGCCAAATGATGGGGTATGAAGAACATATTCTTATTTCGGATAATTTTAGGAGGCTTATTTTTAATGGTCTTGGAATAAGTATTATCAAAAGGCGGAATAATCTTCCCAAAAGAAAAATAATCTATGTCGTTTACAGTAATACCTTCAAAGTTCAGACAAAATTCCATTGATTCACTTATTTTATAACCTTTGTCAGGATTTACGAAAAAATTATGTTTAACTCTTGAGAACCTCTCCTCTTCTGCCATAGCCACAAGCTTACCATCTTTTATTAGAGCAGTGGCATGCTCATGCTGAAAAGAGTAAAACATTGAGCCTTTTTTAGAATAGTCTCCCTTTACTTTGCTTATGCTTAAAATGTATGTCATTCACACCACCGATCCTGAAAATGAGATATTATAAAGAGTCCATTTCTCGACACCTCGTTTGAATCCTGAAACTGTACCCAATTTATAATTCTTTCTAATTTTCTCGCAGTTGCCTCTGTTGCAATATGGAGTTTCAAAAAACAAAACACATTTTGTTTGAGAAAGATGATCAATCATATCATCAGTATTATCTAGAAAATCAGGAAGAGATACTATTTTCAATTTTGTTGAACTTGACAAGATCATCGGTTCTTCAACTATAATATAACAATCCGGATCAATGGTTTTTTCAAGATGCTCAGGTAAAGAAGCCAATAATACATGATATGTCTTTGCTTTTTGAACTGTAGCATTAATAGTGGGAAGCAATATAGCCAAAACTATGATAGCAAAAGCAAAAGGAAGCAACTTGATGATCCACTTAGTCCTGATAATGGCGGATAATCTTCGCAGCATATAAGACGTCCCCCAACCAATAAATATGCAAAAAATACAAAGTTCAGGAACCGAATGACGGGTTTGGCCAGTCCGGTTCCAAAGGTTATAGATGAAAAACATGGCTGCAAACAATAAAACCAGGAATCCATATTTCTTGAATTTAAAAAGACAAACAAATATTCCTAAGACGCCCAACAGAACTAAAAAAATATGAAAAAAGTTTCCTGAGATAAGATTTCTCACACCAGTACTTGATTGTAAGAGAAACAACTTCAGGCTAAAGACGCTCAGGTCAGATTTAGAATCTATAAATTTATGTTGCACATCTATCTGGTAAGGTACATAAGCCAAGAAAGGTAAAGAAATAAGCAGGAATATCAAACAAGGTATAAAAAAGTAATTTTTAAAGATATTTTTTTTCAGATTAAACAAGAAATAGAGTCCAAATGGCACAATCAAAATGAATAACTCTGATCGAGCATAAACCATCAGGAGAAAAGACAACCAGAACAAGATATTAAGTTTGAAATCTTTATGCCTAAGAGCTACCAAGAAGGTTACACTAGACAAAAGGGATAGAAAGACTGCGATTATTATGGCATTGGCAGTACTGGACCAGAAAAGGTACAAGCTAAAAAAGGCCATTATTAACGATGAAAAAATAGCTGCAAGGTCATCCTTAAAAACAAGGTAGCTCAATAAAAATGCTAAGATTATGGACAATACGCCAAAAAATGAGCCAAGATTTATGGCAACAATATTGCTGACTCCAAAAAGAATAAAGCCCACTGTCATTATAAAAGACCAACCCCCTGGAAAATAGGTTACTTCACAAACCCTTTTCTCAAAAATAGGTTCACATATCTCAGCTCTCTGATCATAATACATATTTTTTGCAGCATCTATGTGGGCAGGCTCATCCATATACGTCCCGTGGAAAGGCGGAATCAAGAACCATCTAATACCGATCGCAAATAAAACAATCACAAGAATTATGATCCAACTTATTTTTGATACAGAAATAAATTGAAGTTTTAGTTTCTTGAAATTAATAATAATCAGGGCTATAATCCCGAAAAAAGAAAGGGCATATCCTACAGTCAAAAGGTATGGCATAGATTTATCAAAGTTCAAAAAAATGAATCTGGCCAGAATTATATATATTATTATAAAGATTAGAAGATATTTAACATTAATAAATTGATCCCAAAAAATAATTTGCTTTTTTATTTTTTTCTTGCTTTTCTTGATCTTATGCTTAGGTCTTGCCATTTTTCAAATTCACTGAATATAACACGTATTTTTTTCCAAACTGGTCAAAAACAAACTCATCTTTCAAATCAAAATTCTGATGCATCTGTTTACATCGCCCAGATGAATCTTTGTCCATCTCAGTAGCACCCCTCTCAAGATTAGAGAAACAATGCTTGTTCTCATAGAAATAAACACATCCTTCTTTTTGGAGAAGCAATTTGACATTAGCAGCAGAGTCATATACATCCTTGGTTCTTACTGCCTTAAGATTAGTTGTAGCAGAAACAAAGGCTGGGCGTTCAAGTATCACAAAACAACCAGGAGGCAATAATTGCTCGATTTTTTCGATATTAAGAGTATCAATTATCTCTTGAGTCTCAGATAGAACTCTCTTAGTTGTGAACATTAAGTTGTTAATACCTATCAGGAGAATAACAAGAACAAAAACTGCTAAAATTATTTTTTTGTTCAGATATTTTTCAAGATGACGCAGGGTAAAACTTATACCGATTCCTATGAAAATTGCGAGCACCACAAAATCAACTGCATAGACTCTATATTGATTATAGATATACCAGGAAGTGTAAAACAGAAAAAATAATCCTCCACTTACCAATATGAAGATTGTCTTTTTCCATTGATCCTTGAAAGCCACCACGATACCTATTATCAAAAAGATGACTAAGAAAAGATGGATAGAATAAAATTTCCATAGCACTGGAAATCCCTGAAATATGTTTTGTATAAAATACTCAATACCAAAGGCAGAATTGTTGCCCATCGATAATACAGTCGGTGCCTGCATAAAAAAGATCAACAACCCTAATATAGTTACCAATAAAGGTATCAGAAAATGGTTTTTACTAAAATGCTTAAGGTCTTGTTTTCCGATAAGGATATAAATGATGGCGAGTGGGAGATAGAGGAGAACATATTCTGATCTTACCATGATAGACAATAGTAGAAAACAAACCCCTGCCAAATGAACATAAAGCTGTCGATGTTCGTAATAGATAATGAAAAATATGAACGCCAGACACGCAAACAGTATTGAAGCATTGATATTCTCAACATAAGCACCTATCCAGATAAATATTTTCATAAAGAGCAAAATTAAGGTTGAAAAAATCGCAGCAACACGGTCTTTGAAGATAATATACACGAGGAAAAAAACCACTACGACCTCCAAAATAGATATGATGCTGGTAAAATAAAGAGCAACAAAGTTGTTTATACCAAAAAATGCAAAGGGAATAGCTAGAATCGCTGAGTACCCCATGGATTTAATGACTCCGCATTGCAGGGAACCAGAACCTGAATAATCACAGACAGTAGCCCTGCCAGACTGCAAGAAGTTCTTACCTGCATCCATAAGCCAATAATCGTCAGGAACCAGTAGATTAAAGTGGGGAACTGCAAATATTCTAATGGCTATAGCCAAGACAATAATTATACCCAAAGCAATCCATAACTGTTTAGAGAGTTTAAAATTTTTTCTCAGTTCTTTATGAGATTTGAATACTGCAAATATGCCGATTGTAAGGAGTATTACTACAAAAACAGGATAAATAGTTGTTATATTCCTGCTAATAAAAGAAAAAAAAAGTTTATACAATACCAGAATAATAACTAGGATAACGGTAAAGATCTTTATCTCATTAAGTTTCATTAAGTCTCACCAATTTATAAAAATCAACATTACCAGTTGAAAATTCTTTTACTTTCACACAGTTCCTGTCAAAAGGTTTATAATAATCTAAACAACTGATTGTGCGTATTGATAATGAGGAACCCTCTTTTATCTGCAACATCACAAAAATTGGCCTGTCAGGTTCGGTTTCTATTATCTGAAATGCTCTTTCTGTCGAGTGCACATAGTTATCGCTATATTCGTAATCGCACCAGAAATGCAGATAAGCGTACTGAGGACAGATTAATATTGCGTTCTGTTCTTCTAAAATCGATCTGACTTCCTGGATATCCGCCCTGAATTCGTCTGCATATCTCTTTCGTACAGGATCAGCAAGTTCATGTGATATTTGATGCAAGAACATGAATATCAAAAAGACTATACTCAGCACGACTCCTATTTTATAGAGCTGCTTTTTAGAAAACAATTTCTTCAAAAAACCCACTATATTAAAAAGTCCTTTGGCCATTAGCACGGCAATCAAAGGATATATCATCATTAAATATCTATAATGGTACTGCCACATGAAAAAAGCATAAAATAAAATGAAAACAAAAAGAAACGCATGTACAAAATAGCTTTTATAGTCCTTTTTGATTGAGATTAACGCTATGAATAATAGGATTATACCTATCATAGGAAGATTCAAGAAAGAATTTTGGAAACTAGAAAAATTACCTAACAGGGAATATGTTTCAGGAAAATCATGTGTCGTGCCCATAAATTGTATCTGCTGTGGGAAAAATATATTTAAAAAATATTTAACACCTCTAATCACTAAAATATACGGCAAAGACGGTATAATCGCAACTAACAATAAAAAAGCAGGCAACATAAATTTTCTATCCAAAAGCAGTTTTTTCTTGATTACTACTAATAGTACCATTGCTACGACTAACATTAAGCCGAGCTCAACTTTAGTCAGAACCATAAATCCGAAAAGTAATGCAGCTAATGAATAAAATTTGTAATTATCTTCTTTAAGCGCAAGGTAAAGTATGAAAACTGCTAATAAAAGGATTAGCGCAGCCATATTCTCTGCTTCTGCTACAGAAGAATATTTGATGGCAGTGTTAAAAAAAGCAAACAGTCCTGCAGATAATAGTGCTTGAATTTCATCCTTAAACACAACATAAGATAAAAGAAATACCACTAAGACCATCATGATGCTATAGGTTATGTTGGCTATTGTGACTGAATGGTCTGCAACTCCAAAAACTAAAAAAAAGATATGCAACATAAAAGAGGACCCAATAGGTTTCTCTGCAGTAACAACGATTCTATAATCACGATCAGGGTAGATTAGTTGTTTGGCAATATACTTATAATCCCATTCTGATTGGGATAGATGGCTAGGTTCAGACATAATATATATCCTTAGGATTAAGGCTACCACAATAATGATGGCCAGAATAATCCAGTTGATTTTTTTGATTTTTTTAAACTGTTTAATAACAGTCTTCCAGCAAAGCGCAGCGAAAACCAAAATAAGTATAAATATGACCCAAGTATAATAATAAATCAGGGCTATTGAATTATTAATGAAAATTCTGAAAATAACAATCAATACCATAATCAGAATTAAAACTAGATGACCAGTCCTTAAATTAGCAAAAAAATTTTTTCCTAATGCCCCCTTCATATGGTGCTCTAAAACACCAAATTATATAAATTTAATGGATATTATGAAGAACCAGTTTATAGAATATCAATGACAGCTTTGACATAACGTTTAAGTTCTGACCAACTCCGTATACTTATAAATGCTTAATTATTTGATTTGGCCTGAAGTAAAATTTTTTATAGGTCTGCTGAAGAAGATTTTCTATTCTTTTATTAGAAACATTACAACCATATCTTCTCATGTTTTTTGCATTTTTTTCATTGAGAATATACTGTTTCCAATAATCCTGATGAAAATGTTTTTTCCACAAATCATATAACTCAGTGCCCGGCAAAGCGCTTACTTTGGAAAATTGGGCATAATCAAGTTGAAGGGAAAGCGCAAGTTTGATAGTTTTTTGTATGGTCTCTTCAGTTTCGCCAGGATTCCCAAACATGAAATATCCGAATGTAGCAACACCTATTCTTTTAGTCAAACTAATCTTCTCTCTAACTAATTTAATAGTTGTAGCTTTCTTTATATTCTGTAAAACCTGTTCATCGCCTGATTCAATTCCATAATGAATGCGGATACAGCCAGCTTTTTTCATCTCGATTAGCATTTCTTTATCTATAGTATCAATTCTACTTCTTACAGACCAAACAATTTTCAGGTTATGTTTCCGAATTAATTTACATAAGGAAATAATTCTCTTTTTATTGATTGTAAAAGTGGTATCAAAGAAATCTATTTCCCTTATTCCAAATCGTTGGTAACATTCTAGAATTTCTTTAAAAATATTTTCAGCACTTCTCTGTCTAAAAGGCACAAGTTTCTGTTCACAAAAAATGCATTGAAATGGACAACCTCTAGAAGTAACCATAGCTGTAAAGTTCCTTCTTTTCGAAATAAAAGAATAATATTGATCATTAGGTAATAGCTCTCTAGCAGGAAAAGGGGCATCGTCAAGATTGTTCAATATCTTGTAATTATTATTAAATAGGACCTTACCTTTATATCTCATCACCAATCCGGGAGTAGATAAAAGATCTTGTTTATTATCAAGTCGTTTTAAAAAATTAGGAAGAACAATTTCTGCTTCACCTATAAGACCATAATCAAGTGATTTATGCATCATAGTTTCTTTGGGATAAAAACTCATATGAGCTCCACCCACTAATATTGGAAGCTTGGTCTTCTCTTTTAAAAAATCAATCCATTCAAGTGATTGATGAAGGGTATAAGTTGTAAGAGTAAATCCTAAAATATCAGGCTTGAATTGCTTGATTTTATTAAGGATTGCATCTTTTGACAACTTTAAAGCATTCGCATCAATGAGAATGGTTTGGTGTCCATGACTCTTGGCTACAGCAGCAATCTGTGCTAGACTCAATGGAGGAAAGATACCTGCATTTTCCTGGACTAATTTTATACCGGGCTGGTTTTTAAAGCTTAAGAAAGGAGGGTAGATTAGAGCAAGTTTCACCATCTGGCCAGAAAAAACACCAAATTATATAAATTTAATGTTATTACCCTAGCCCAAGGGGTTGTTTATGCGCATATCACTGGTTTATCCACCACACTACTATAAGTTATTTGAGGAGAATACAGCTACTGTAACTGAAGAGTTTGGAGTATATCCTCCGATGAGTCTTGGCTATTTAAAATCGCTTGCAATTAAAGCAGGGCATCAAGTCCAGATAATAGACACAATCGCTTCAAAATTAACTAAAAAAGAGACACTTAAGAAGATTAAAAGATTCAATCCTGACATAATTCTTGTTTCCCTGCATTCAACCTACAGATTCTGGGACTGTATGGCCTGGATTCGATATTTTAAAAAATATTATGATAAACCGATTCTTGTAGGAGGACATCATTTTGACCTTTATACTGAAGATTCAATGCAACATCCAGAATTTGACTTCGGCATCAGGGGAAGTTCAAGAACATCTTTAACTGAATTTTTAAAATGTTATGAAAAAGGAGAAGACTATACTCATATTAAAGGTATGTGCTATAGGAAAAACGGAAAAATTATCATCAATCCCAATGCATCTGGTGATGATATTGAACTGCTTCCATTTCCAGACCTATATGGCTTGCCACATCATAGGTACTGCCAGTTTATATCCAAAAAAAAGAATTTCACAATAATGTTTGGCGGTATGAGCTGCCCTTTCAAATGCACTTTCTGCGCAGTCAAAGACCTCCCCTATACAGAACGTTCTGCTGAAAGTGTTGTTGCAGAGGTAGAACACGCGTATCATAAATATGGGGTTAGAGAGATTGATTTTTTTGATCCAATATTCACTGTCAATAAGAAAAGGGTTATTAAATTTTGCAAGCTGCTAAGGAAAAGAAAATTAGATCTTGTATGGTCCTGCAGATCAAGGATTGATACTGTGAATGAGGAAGTTCTTAGGGAGATGGGCAAGGCAGGATGTATCAGGATCCTGTACGGTATTGAGTCTGTTAGTCCAGAGGTACTGAAAAAAACCAAGAAAGAACTTGATTTAACCAAGGTAGAAAAAATTATTAATCTTACCAATAAATTCGGCATAATGCCTCTAGGTTTCTTTATGATCGGTAATCCTGGCGATACCAAGAAAAGTGTTCTTGCAACTATTAAGTTCGCTAAGAAACTTAAAATTAACTATGTCCAGGTTTCCAAGACAGTACCCAAGCCAAAAACAGAGCTTGATGACCAGACCATTCAGATGAGGGGTAGGGATTATTGGAAAGAATATATCCTTGGGCAGGAGATTGAAAGATGCATCCCATCTCCTTGGTGCAAGTTAAGTGATAATGATAAGGAATATCTGACTAAGCTATTCTATAAACGATTCTATCTAAGACCAACTTATATACTAAGGACCTTGCTTTCTCTGGGTTCATTTGAAGAGTTAAAAAGATATATTACTGCCGCAATAAAGATGCTTTTTTCAAGAAGGGTGATGAGATAAATGAAAAATAACAAGAATCTGCTAAGTAGTATTGTTGTAACACTGATATCACTAATTATACTACTTTGGTTGATATATGAACTGGATTTCATGAAGGCATTAGGTATCATCTTAAACAGCAATGCATATTGGATAATCCTCAGTCTAATAGTTACTGTTTTAGTCAACATCATCCTTATAGCTCATAAATACAAATTAGTATTAAAAGAAGCAGGCATCGAGGTGCCGTTCAAGGTTGCATTGTTTATGAGACTGGGAAATATACCCTTAAATACCCTGCTGCCGATGAGAACAGGCAAGATATTCTCGATCATTTATTTAAAAAAAAAATTTAAACTTAGCATAAAAAGAGGTCTGAGTTCTGAGCTTTTTAATACGTTTATAGATATTGCAGGTCTATTCATTTTCATCATTATAGGGCTGCCAATGGTATTCATGAACTCAAGCATCAGCAACTACTATATCTATTTCCTGATAATTCCAATCTTGATTATTATTGTTAGTTTTTCACTCAAAATAAAATTGGTTCAAAATATCATCTCATTCTTTGCAAAAAAAATCTCTAACAACGCAGATGAAAGCATAAGAGAACTATTGCATCTATTCCAGCAAACACCCATCCTAAGGACTATAATCCTCATAAGCTATTCTGCACTGATCCAATTGGGAATTATTTTTTTCTATTGGATTATTCTAAAAGCAGTTGGTGTGTCGGCAGGAGCAGCAGACATATTTATTTTTATACCATTAATTGTTTTTGCAGCCATCCTGCCAATAACAGTCTCAGGTATAGGTGTCCGAGAATCTTTGTTAATAGTTCTTCTAACTAAGGTTGCAAGCGCGGAGGCCTTATTTGGAACAGGTATGCTTATTTCTGCAATTGGCTATATTTTTCCAGCAATGCTTGGCTTGATTTTTTTAAGAAGATTCCTGAGAGCTACGTTTTCTAAAGACTAGCAATAAAGCTACCAATTACTAAACAGTCCAATTTGCTCTGCTTAAAAGCACGTATAGCATCCCTGGGCGTACACACAATAGGTTCTTCATGCATATTGAGACTTGTATTTATGAGACTTGGAATTCCTGTCAGTTTATAATATTCCTTTAGGGTATTATAGTATTTTGGATTGTCTTTTTGGATTATAAGTTGAGGCCTGGCAGTACCATCAACATGCACCACCCCCGGACTGACTTTTTTCATATATTCTGTACAGTCAAAGGTCATGTTCATGAATTTTGCAGTATATTTTGAACCCTCTATGTTCTTATAGCATTTATCTGCCTGCGAACTAAGGGTTACAGGGCAGAATGGCATGAATTCAGTCCTGTTAAGCTTATTATTCAGCCAGTCGTTGACTTTAGGATCTGTAGTCTGGTAAAGAATACTTCTATGTCCAAGAGCTCTTGGGCCAAACTCCATTCGTCCATCGAACCATGCAACCACTTTTCCTTTTGCAAGCAATTTTGCAACTTCTGTTTCTAGATGATCTGGTTTTCTATAGCTTAATGCTTCTCTTTTCAGCTCTGCCAGTATTTCAGCATCATCATATTCCGGCCCAAAAAAAGCACCATCAAGCCTAGCAGGTTTTGGCCTAATATGATATAGAAGAGAACCCACGGCCAGACCTCCATCACCCATATGAGGAAATACATAGACTGATTCTACTGAGTCTAATTCATGAATCCTTTGGTTGAGTTTTACATTGGCAAACAAACCTCCGCAAAGCACTACGTCTTTTATTCCTGTCTTTTTAACCCAATAATCTGCAATGCGCATAATATGCTGCTCCGTATGATGCTGGACCCATGCAGCAATATCTTCACGACTGTATTTTTTCATTATTTTCTTTAGATACCTTAAGCCCTTTTCACCCCAATGTTTAGAATAGATTATTTTTTGTTTTTTAAGCTTGAATGGGAACTTCTCCTTGACATTTCCAGGATTTCCATAAGCTGCCAAACCAGTTACCTTACCCTCATGCTTATGCCACTGAAATCCCAATGATAATGTGACCAAGCCATAAAACCAACCATATGAATTTACGGCTTCAACAGTATAGATTTTTTTAATACCCTTAGGACTGCAAATATTTATTGTAAGAGAGAGTCCATCCCCACAACCATCTGCAGTAATTGCCAGAACTTTCTCCTTTTCCTGTGTATAGTAAGCTGCTGCGGCATGAGCCAGATGATGATCTATAAAAAACAAGGGTTTCTTTTTCAGTCTCTTAGGTATATCCTTTCTAAAAACCGGCTTGACAAGAGGCATCAACATTTGCCCCAATAAGGAATTAGGAGCCACTACATGAACCTTAAGTCTAAATTGAGCAAGATCTGTAAGAAACGTCTTGAAATTATTCACTCTTTTTTTTCTTACCTGATACTCTATCTTCTGTAAGGACCTAAACATTCGTGCAAAAACAGGCGGTGTAAGAATCCCTCCCACCACTATCTCAGATATATCTGAAGGGTTTATATTTGTAAATTGGAATATAGCTTTAATGGATTCTTTTGGAAATCCGCCAACGAACTTCTGTCTTATGAGTCTTTCTTCATTGACTGCGAAAATAATTTTTCCATTATGCATTAATGCAGCTCCGCAGTCATTTTGACTGTCAACAATTCCGAGAGAATATTTCTGAGTCATAATCTTTTCATTTTGATAATCAATTTTTTTATGAACCTTTTATCAGTGAAAAAGTCCCTGATTAAATATTTTAGCTTTTTTAACCGAAGATAAAAAACAAAATATCCCCATATTTTCAATCTATACAGATCTTTCTTAGATAGGTCTGTGGTCTGTTTAAAACAAGACTCTTTATAATAGTCATATCTACCAGCGTTGTTGGTATCAATCCAGTTATTTTTTTTGGCAATATCATAAAGAAGAGTTCCTGGCAAGGGTGTTGTTATCGAAAAGGTCGCTTCATCCAGATCTAACCTTTTGGCAAACTTAATAGTGTTAATTATGTTTGCTTTTGTCTCACCAGGAGCTCCGAGCATGAAATGTCCTCTTAATTTTAATTTGAGGGATTTAATGATTGAGACTCCAGCATTAACTTGAAAAAGAGTGATCTGCTTGTTGTAAACCGTATCTAGAATCTTCTGACTAGCAGATTCAAGACCTATACTCAAGAATCTTAGACCTGCTTTTTTCATCTTGGACAAAATATCTTTATCCACAAGGTTTGCTCTCGTACCACAACCCCAAAAAATATTCAACTTCAGATTAATAAGTTTATCAGAGATATCAAAAACCCATTTTCTGTCCACCATAAATGTATCATCTGCAAACATAATTGAATTTATGTTGTAATGACGTTTCAAATGGGCGATTTCAGCAACAATATTCGCAGGATGTCTTTGCTTTAACCGATCTCCGAACAACAGTCGTAGAGTAGGCTGGCAAAATGTACAGTTATAAGGACATCCTCTGCTGGCAAGCATATTTGTCCCTCTCAAATTTGGCTTATATGAGTCAAGCTGGAACCAATGCTGAATATATTTGTCCATCTCCAAAAGGAAGAATGCTGGAAAGGGCAACTGGTCAAGCTGCTCAATAGGAAGATTGGGCGGATTTTTTATCATATTATGGTTATTCTTAAACCATATACCCGGAATACCATCTAAAGTTGACTTGTTAGTTATTCTTTTGATTAATTCGATGATTGAAATCTCTCCTTCTCCAATCACCACTGCATCCACAGTTGGAAGCGATAATGATACTGAAGGATTGATGGTTGGTTGAGGCCCGCCTATGGCAACAAAACAGGCTGGATTGATGCGCTTGGCCATTTTAGTGATTTGCTTCACATCAGGCGACATGATAGTCATAGCAGAAACAAAGACCATATCAAATCCTTTTTTGAGACGAGAAAATACATAGGCAAATGAAGGATGGAAAGTAGTATCGATTATCTCAACATGGAAATCTGGAAAATTTTTTATTATGGATGCTGCTATATACGCTAACCCCAAAGGTACATCTCCTGAAGCGTACTTCATCCTAGGATAAATAAGAGCAACCTTCAAATAACAACCACCTATTAAGAGGAGAGGGAGAAGAGGTATAAAAAGGTTTTGTAATGCCGCGAATGGCGAAACGAAAAAGCAAGCAAAGCTTGTATGATTATTTAAGTTTAACCAACCGCCCTGTTTTGTAGAAAATCTCTTACTTTGCTTACCTATTTACTTCGTTTCATAGATAAGCTACGCCTGGCCTTGCCATAAATGCCTCAGCATTCAATGGTAATCAAGGCATAGACAGAGATTTTTTCTACAAAGCCCCACCTCCCAAAAAGTTTATATATTCCTCTATTTCTTCATAAAAAGGGGGAAGTGTGAGACGAAATAGTAATTTTTTTATGGAATTATTAAACTCTAAACTAGTTTTTATTAAGAATAATGCCAGAATTTTTCTGATATCAACTGTGGTATTTCTAGCTCTGCTCAAGTTCCTCTTTTCATTTATTAAAATAAACCTAAGCCTCTGGGCAGGTCTGGGCAGTTTTATCACCATGATCGCACTTACTTATCTTATTATCAGGAATTTCAAATTGATTAGTAAACCGTTCAGCAATATTACTAATAAAACATGGATTATCTTATTGATAATATTCTTGGTCGCATTAGTTGTCAGGGTAGCCTTAATACCTCATGTTCACAAGATTATTGTGGATGAATTTTGGTATATGGAAGGTGCTAAGAATTTTATGCAATCTGGCAAGGTAGAGACTTGCAGGTACATTGGGACTGAAGAATTATGCAGGCAAACACCTAAACCTGTTGCGTGGTCGGTGATGCTTGGAATATTGTTCTTTATTTTCGGCAAGAGCAATCTTGGAGCCCTGAACATGGTGTCTGTAATTGGCGCATTGAGCATACCCGCAATGTTTTGTGTTGCATACCTGCTTTCAAAGAAAGAAAAACTGGCCCTATATGCTTCACTTATTATCGCTTTTTTTCCGATGCAAATCGTTCATACAGTTTATGCAGACGTTATTGCCTTTGCCAGCGTCATTATTCTTATCACAACCGCAATCTTCTTAATTTACAAGGAAATCGGCGACAGCAAGCTTATATGGATATTTATAGTTTCATTAATGCTTTTGCTTCAAGTTAGAGTTGAGTTCGGTATATTTCTTTTTATCTTCTTGATTAGTTTTTTTATTTTTAAGATCAATCCATTTCGAGAAAAGAAGAAAATATTGCGATTAGAAAAACATTTACTGCCGTTCATCATTTGTCTATTCATCATATTCATAACCATAACAGCTTATTGGTTCCAAACACAACTTAGCATCGAGGATCAAAAGAAAATTCATGGAGATCAGGTTTTTAGCACTGGTTTCTTAAGAGGGAACTCCATCTTCTTCCAGAACCTATTTTTAAGGACATTCAACACCCTTTGGATATTCATAATTGCAGGCGCGATCTTTATGTTTGGAAAGAACCGCCAGGAATTGTCATTTCTATTGACCTATATTATCAGTTTGATAATTGTCTACTCCATTTTCGTGAAAGTGCGAGAAAAATATTTTGTATTTCCATTCATAGGTCTTATACTGCTGGCAGCATATGGTATGAACAAAATATCTAACTTCAATACTAAAGCCAAGGATATAATCAGCTTAGCCGTAACATTGATCGTTTTATTTACACTCATAATTGGTGTAGTTCCCCTAACAGGCGAGCCTAAGGACCATCTCGTGCTTAATACAGTTGTACCCAATCAACTTGAAAATGATATTCCCCAAGATTGCTGGGTTGTAAGTTTTTGGCCAACCCTGGTATCTTCAACCACAGATATAAAGGTCATAAGCGGATTAGAATTGACAAGACAAGACACCCTAAGGTCTCATCTGAAAAATAATGACTGCGTTCTTCTATACGAGAACAATCACTGTGCTTTCCAAGGGTTGGACGTCTGTTATTATGTTAAAAAACATTATGACACAGAAATATATAAGGTCTATAAAGAGGGTAATGCAAAGATCACCCTGTATAAAATATCCTGAAAATGAACATTCAAAATTTAATAATTAATTATTATTTCTATTATATTGCAGTTATAGTTATAGGACTCATAATATTACTTTTTATTAATGGAAAACAAATAATACTGCCCTTAAAAAAAATTAAGAAACATACCTGGCTAATTTTGTTGCTGATTATAGTTGTTTCTTTTGGGCTGAGATTTTTCTATGTCAACCACACATATCAGGTCTTCTGGGATGATATGTTCCACAAGAATATGGCACTAAATCTTCAGGATAGCAATTTGTTTTGTTTATGCGTTGAAAAAATAGATCAAGTATGTACCAACTGCATTTATTTCCCTAAACCCCCATTTTATATTATTGCACTATCCTGGGTATTAAAAGTGTTTGGGACTACAGATACAAGCGGTTTTTTGTTTTCCTCCACTATAGGAGTCCTAACATCTTTGATGTTCTTTATGTTCACATATATCTTTTTTAAAGATGAAAAAAAAGCCCTTTGGAGCGCATTTATCATTGCTATATTGCCAGTAAATCTCAGACTCTCTGGAAGCATGTCTTCAGAAATCCTTTCAATTTTTCTACTCTTGTTCAGCTTTTATTTGCTTTTCAACTATATTAAAAACCAAAAAATCCTTTTCCTTGGAATGGCTATATTGTTCTGGACTATCTTTATCCAGACCAGATCTGAGAATTTTTTATTTATAGCCATATTTCCAATTGTATTGTGGCTTTTTGATAAGAAAAAAAATTATAAAAAAGCCTTATTGGTCTTCTTAATATTACTAATACTAAATGTCCCTTTTCTATTATTCTTAAAAGAAGGCATAGGAGACGGAACCCGCGGATGGAGCTTATCTCCGATTGAACATATTTCCATGTTCCGTTCACAATTTATTCAGAATATCATCTATTGGTTCATTAGTATCACTCACCCAGTTCTTATTACTCTTTTCGGGATCTTAGGATTTATTACCTTAAAAAAGAAAGAAAATGTGCGGAAGTTCTTAGGTTATTTATTTCTGATTTTATTGTTATTTTTCTCGGCTTACGAATCAGGTGTGTTTTCCGCAGGAATGTCTATCAGATTCAGTACACTTCTTTATATACCCCTCATTCTGCTGGCAACTCAAGGAATCGTTTGGTTATCGAATAAAATATCAAAACCAGTCTGGAAGAAAGTTTTGATAATAATTCTTATTTTATATTTTATAAGCACTCCAGTTATCAATAGGGAATTCTTATTTGAAGAAGATATCAGACATGATGCGTACAAGTTCTTAAAAGAAGCGAATATTAATCCTGATTGTACTCTCATATCATACACATATGTTTCTGTCCTGGCTATTGTCGACTCAAATGTGGTTTCAAATGAATATCTCAAAGAACATGGTCCTAGGATTGACAAAATCGTTGAAAATGGCGGATGTGTCTTATTTTATATGAATTCAGATGTAATAAAAAATATGGATTTTGGAGACCAGGATATTTTTCTAAAGAGTCTTGAAATAAAATATGATGTAGAAGAATATCTAAATTTTAAAGGCAGGGATTTATTTTTATATAAATTGAAAGGTATAAAAAAATGAAAGTAAAACTTATTTTCCCATTTTATGCGGGTCACAGAGATCCTCAAATTGTCCCTTCATTAGCCATTGCCACTCTGTATTCATTTCTCAAACAACAAGGTTGTGATGTAGAACAGTTGGATCTCAATGCAAAGGT
>CAZYIM010000034.1:0-26433 GCA_964647565.1 uncultured Methanosarcinales archaeon | reverse complement strand
ATGGGCTGAAACTGTATGTTGCATCTTCACCTTCTTCATGTGCAAATGTGTAGCCAGCGTATCCATCTGTTACACTAAGCAGTTTTGCTCTTGGAATATTAACAAGTTCATCAATGGCAATAGTGCTGATACTTGCTTTTCCCTTTTCTTCAGGTTCAACATGCCTCTGACCGCCGCAGGCTAAAAAAGTTGCCATCACGGGTATCATTAATGCTGTTTTCCATTTCATTTGTTTCACATTATTGGTTTTATATAATTGATTATGCCGACTAGTTTATCACTAAGCTTATAGTTGTGAAGTGTGTCAAAGGACTTATCTACATAGACTTTGATTAACTCTTCTGACATTAAAGGATTATTCGGCAAAAGCCTTTGGTATTCAAACTCATAGATTGAGTTAGGCACTAGAGGTTCGGGATTGGGTATCAAAAACGAGACCTTTTCATCGCCGATTAGGAAGGTTGGCATCTGGTAATGCATAAAGGGACTGTAGCCGAAACTTTCATCATCTGAGTCAGATCCATATGAAAATGTATAACCTGCAAATCCATCTGTTACGCCGAGCAGCCTGGCTCTTGGAACATTTATCTGCTCATTGACTACTATAGTACTGATACTTGCTTGACCCCTTTTTTCTGGTAATATATGTTCCTGTTTACCACATGCCAAGAGGCTCAATCCGATTAACGGTATTATTAATCCTTTTTTCCAGTTCATTTCTTTTACCTTATTGGTTTTAAGTTGGTTATAATTCCATCCAGATTTGGATCTATCAGTTCTATCTTGTCAAAAACAGTGAATGTATTGCTGACATAACTATGGACAAATTGTTCAACAGTGAATGTTGAAGGATTTTTTAATTTCTTATAGTTTAAATTGTATCTAGAATTGATCATCAATGCTCTAGATTCAGGCAGCAACAAAGCTTCGATTTTATTGGGAGCAGTTAAAAACGTACATAATTGATAATGCCTAAAATTCCCATAACCAAATCCTTGGTATGCGCCACTAGATTTTGTAAACGCATAATTTGCATAACCATCATTAACAGAAATCAGTTTTGCAGATGGTACCTTTTCAATATTCTGTTCTATTAAGCTGATCGTGGATGTCTTTTCCATCTTTTCTGGCTCAATCTTTTCATCAGAAGCACAACTTAGAAGTGTCAATCCTATCACTGGTATTATTAATCCTTTTTTCCAGTTCATTTTATGTTCTCCATTGGTTTTATATCGATAAGTATGCCTCTTATGTCCCTGTCCATCTCATGATTATCAGGAACCCTGACATCTTCCATATTGTCATTCCTGACAAATAGATGGATGAATTTCTTTATGTTCAGGTATTGACCCTCTTTCATCGGCAGGTATTGGATATCATAGCGTTTTTGTGGTGTGATCTGGTATACTCTTGGTGCCAAGAGCTTGACATCCTTGCCACCTATGTCAAAGTCACATAGTTGATAGTCTCTTGAAGAGCTGAATCCGTAGCTTGTATTACCACTTCTATCTCCATGAATGTATTCTGCTGAACCATCGTTGTACCAGCTGAGTTTAGCTCCTGGAATTGAAACAGTGTCTAATTCAGCCACTGCAGCAATAGGTGGCAAAGGTGGGATGGCGTTATCTTCTTTTTTTTGAGTGCTGCAACTCATTGCATAAAAACTAAGCATTGTTGCCAGCATAGTTGTTGCCAGTGCTCTCATTTCAGTCCCTCCACTGGTTTGATACTGGTGACAATGCCTTTGATGCTTTCATCCATTGGTTGGTTGTCAAGGCAGGTGTATATTGTGTTGATGAAAATCCTTGTAAAGAGATATTTGTCTAGCTTGACATCCTCGTGTAATCTTTTATATGAAATGTCATATCTTGTTTGAGGATTTAGATGCTTAACATTTGGCAACAATAGAAGCGTTGGACCTTCTGCAAGCTGAAACTCAACCATTTGGTATCTCCTGTGTCCTGTAGGATCGGTAGTCATCCACCATAAGTAATCCACATTGTCAATGGTAAAGCCATTTAACTTTGCGCCAGGTAAATCTATGATACTTGATTCTGCAATATCATCAATTGTGTATTCTTCCTTAGTATTGATAAACATAACAGAACCATCTTCTTTTTTTACGCTTTCTTTGCTTCTTTTTTCTTCTAACTTTTCAGCAGGTGTGGGTTCAACTTTTTCTTCAGTGGCAACAGGAGCGAATGTATCCTCGTAAGAATTATCTGTGTCTATCTGACATCCAAGACCCAGTCCTATCGTTGATATCAATAGTCCAGTTGCTAGCCTTCTCATTTTGGACCTCTCAGAAGTTTGTAATCCATGATTATTCCGTCAAGGTTCTTGTCAATTACTCGATTATCTTTAAGTTCCCAGCTATCAATATTGAGACCTTCTGTAGCAAGATTGCTTGTTTTGTAATTCTTTGCATTATTGATTATCTTGATCTCAAGCTGATACATCTTCATGGGTACTAAGGCCTTGACAGTAGGTAAAAGATATTCCCTTATCTCTGTTCCTACTAAAAATGAACAAAGTTGAAAATTCCTACTTGCACTAACACGATGATCCTCCTTTAGATAGAGTATGAAATTATCCTGATTGACTGCCAATAGCTTTGCAGCAGGTATGTTATCAAGCGCCGGCTTTTTTTCTTCTTTTGCAGCCTTTTCTTGAATTGGTAAACTTGCAAGGGCTTCAGTTTGAGCGTATCCAAGAGTAATTCCCATCATTGCTATCATCAATCCTGTTGCCAGTTTGTTCATTTTGGACCCTCCAGAAGCTTATAATCTAAGATAATCCCATCAAGATTCTTATCAATGACACGCTTGTCTCTTGAGCTGTAATCTTCATGAAGAAATCTTTGGACAAACATTATTGCAGTGTATTCCTCTGGTTTTTCCAGCTTCTCAACATCGAGTTCATACATCCGCATAGGTATCAATGCCTTGCCAGATGGCATCAAATATTCCCTTATCTCAGTTCCAACCTGGAATGAGCAATGTTTGATCAGCCTGGTTCCCCTGTAACTACTTTGTCTATCATCTGGATTATAGAAAGAGACAATATCATCTTGTACTGATATAAGCTTTGCAGTAGGTATGTTCTCTTCTAATGAAACCTCAGCTTGAGGAGGTATCATTCGAACAATCCTATCTACATAACCTGTGCTAGTATCATCCACAGCTCTTGCAAGAGAATCTTCTTGAGCAGTTGGTTGTGCATTATTGGCTATTGCAGTATTGTTGTTTTTGAAACTATCAGCGATGTCAACTATCATGGCTCCAACGAAAAAAAGTCCAGCAAAAATTCCTGCTACTTTTAAACCTCTTCGTATCATGGGGCTCATCATCGTAGAACCCCGACCATTTTTATATCCTTGATTACGCCATCCAGGTTTGGATCGATTAATCTGTTATCTACAACTTTTACAAGTTTATTAGACGCATACATCAATGCGAGGTTACCTGTTGTGAATGTTTGCGGATTTTTATGAACCTCATCGATCTCGATTTCATACATCCTGTTTGGCCATAATGCTTTATGATTAGGATTCAACAGCTCAGTGATCTGGTTGCCTATCTGAAAAGTACAAAGCTGGTAGAAATGTGTGCCTGTATTCCCTTCTTCATCATAATACTTGATCATATCGTTGGTAGAGTAGAGGAATTTTGCTGCAGGCAGATGTTTAGTGGCCTCTGTAGCCAATGAGTTTGTACATGTTTTTTCATTAAGGTCTAGATTGGTTATAACGCCGTCAAGTTGAGGATCAATAATCTTATCACTTTCTGTGATGTAGGTAGAGTTAATATGCTGGTTAACAAACCGTTCTGTCGTAAAATCTGAGACCCTATATATGTTGTTATATTGAATAACATATTTTTTCATCGGTGCTAAAGCTTGAGGTGCTGGAAGAAGGAAATATTTAGGATCATTATCAGTTTGAAATATGCATAACTTGTACATCCTGCTTCCTGGCTTGCCTTCTTTAGTCTTGAAGTCAACAACACCCTCATTGACATTGAGCAACTTGGCATCTGAGATTGCATATGAAGATTCATGCTGCTTGACCACTCTAGTGACCTGCTTTGCAGATCTTACTTTCTCAGCTATTGTATTTTGCTTTTTTTTTTCACTTATTTTGGGCCAAAGAACGGCTCCAACTAATCCTAAAACTAAAACAGATAGCGTCAATTCAAAACCAATCGTGCTTCTGCCTCTTCTCATTGCTCACCACCCTTAAACTTTACTTTAAGTTCGTCGCAAAGAGGTTTGTAGTTGTCATGCAGCCACTCATTGACAGCAAGATTATACTGATCTTCGTATTTGATGCCTTCAAGCACTTCCTGCAGCATCTCTTTTTGCTGTTTGGGCTTTGCAGCAGCAAATTGCAACTTGAACTTAGAAGTATCCCATGAATATGTCATCAACATCTCGTTTTTATTTACATTGGATAATATCTCATAAACTAATGGATCGTCTACCCGTGGAAACATCAACTGCATCTTGACCTGTAAAGGGAGTGTCTTAAGATAGTCGGTTTCATTGCCAATATTATCTTTTGCAATATCATCATGAACCTTTTTGAGTTGATGATAGAGTTCGGAATGATGATCTTTATCCTGGCCAAGCTTATCAATTTCATCTGCTAATCCTGATATTTGAGTACGTTTATACCTTTCAAAGTCCCTTGCCTCAATATGCTGCATCTTTTCTTCAACAAAGAATTGATTGAAATTATAATCAATGAACTTCAAGTCCCTTAGATACGCTAGAAGGTTGTCTGGATCATTGCCATTTATGACAACAAAGTTGCGGATATCTATGTTCTTGTTATCTACTGTGTCTTCCCCTTTGTCAAAATATATAAAAACATATTTATTGGTCTTGAAACTATAGATGTCTATTTCATCAGTTGAAAACTTGTATGAGCTGGTCTCTAGCTGTAATGGGAAGATGTCCTGAACTATGAACTCACTTGCATCACCAAGGATAAATGGTGTAATATTCACATAAGTTGCATTGAGCTCTGCAGAAGCAGATGCAATCTTATCCTCAAGATCGTAATTCAGAAGTTGAAGCACTCCATCATTATCCTGGTCAAGGATCTTGCTTACATCCTTCTGGATCTCAACCATTTTCTTTATCGCTTTTTTTGGTGTGTCAAGTGATAAAGTGACTGAGAAAAAATCCTCATCAACAATGTGATTGGCTCCAAAATTTAATTGTTCGATTAGATTTACTAATCCTGATTTAAGTTCCCCATATAATGGTTCGTGAGGGGCAATCCTTGCAATAGTCTCTTTAGCAGCACCATTCATGATGGCTTCAAGCAAAGGATCTAAGAATGAATAATTGTTCCGAATAATATCCATGTTTTTCTGGTGCGGCGTAACAATGACGATATGATTATCAAGATAATCAGGTGCGATCTCCATTATTCTCCTATCACAGCCTCCCTTGTCAACCTCATAATGAGAAAAATCAAAACTAGGCTCTTTCTTGACAATATCCTGATAAGCTCCAATCTCTTTTAATATATTGGTATAAGCCTCTGCTTTGCTTCCGGTTAATTCATGAAGTTTCAATGTATGGCTGGATCTTAAGAGTTCCGAAGGATTGCTACGCTTTTTCCTGGTTGCATCGAACTTCTTTTTCTTCCTGTTCCTAATGTTATCCAGCATACCGCTGCCGTGATGCTCTACTGGTCCGGTCTGTCTAGTTTGAGAACCAGTTTGTCGAGAACCAATGCCATGACGTTCCCGGTTTCTTTGTTCGATCAAATCCCGAATAGATGAAGCTGTTACACTTCCAGATCCTATTATAGGCGGATAAAGTTCGCTTGATTCTGATTCCTGAACTTCTTCAGGCGGAGGACTAGTTGGATCATCAGGCAAAGGCTTTCTAACCTTGTCCCTTAGTCTCTTTTCGATCAGTTTTCTGATATCATCCATCTTAGATAACTTTCCTGATTATACTTACCATCTGATCTTTAGGTATCTGAGCAGCCAACTCTCTAAAGAGACTTATCCTTGATTCTTCATCAGAAGCATAAGCCTCTCTTGTAAGATGCAGATCTTCAATGATCTTGGCTTTCTTCTCTTCTTGTTCCCTGTCCACAGCAGCCTTCACACTTTCAACATAGGTATTAAGTTCCTTTTTTAACATCCCAGCTGTTATTGGCTTGTAAACCTGGTGTTTAGCTTTATGATCAAGTTGTTTTTGATATGACCAGCCCTGGAAACCCTTTGGCAGCTTGAACTGGTTAGCATGATTACTTAGAGTCTCGCAAATGTTTCTTACATCTCTTCCAGACAGATTAGCCTCTGCAGCATATTCTTCAGCCAGTTTTCCTACTTCTTTCCATTCCTTATCTTTGAGTTTAACATAATTCTTATTAGGCAAGAATCCATCTTTCAACTCAATTCGCATAAGAGCTATAAGGTCATCCTGCGTTTTTGGACCTGAGGCAATTATCGGCTGCCCTAACCTTCCTAAGAGTGCTGGATCATTAACCTGGTAGTTGGTATCAGCATAGATCATCCACCTGCCTGTATCTGGTCGGTTACTGCCAGATAGCTGGCTGAACCAGACTCCTGTAAGGTTTGCATCTTCAATCCTGTTTGCAGCTTTTGCAGCACTTCTTGATGCAATGATTGTGTCCAGATCCGGAATGTACATGAAATTCAGGGTATTTGGCGTATAGACCTTATCCCTAAATATAGCAATCAAGTTGTTAGGACCTTCATTCATATAAGATGTCTTGAACATGTCCGGAGATAATGTAAACACATTGGTTGGTTTTCTATATTGTTCTCCTTGTTCGATAAAATATCTTTGAACAGCTTCTGCAGTGAAGGTCTTTCCACAGCCTGAAGGGCCAGGAACATACATGACCTGCCTGCAGGGATCCTGAGAGTTTTTCTTGGCCTCAAAATCATAGCACATTATATTATCAACCATCTGGACAGCTGCTTCCTTGACAGCATCCATGGCAATGACCCACTCGAGTTTAGGTAGAGATTCTGGATCGAGTGTTCTTAGCAATGCTTCTTGAAATCCCCTGAAATTCATACCAAGAAGACTTATAGGCTGCCCTTCAATTATTCCCATTAACGGTTTGTAGATGCCGTCATTTTTTTCATAATTAGCCTTTTCATTTATAGATGCAAGATAACCTTGTGAAAAAACATTGAAGTCTGCACCATTCCTGATTTTCCCAGCTTTGTTGGCATTAAGAATAAGACCTATATAATGATTTGCGAACTGATTGAACATGTCGGAGCCTTGTTTTGAGAAATCAAATTCATTGAAATGCTTAAAATCTTCTTTTTTTAGTTTTATGGTAGCTTCTTCCTGGACATTAGTTGTATTTGCCAACTTTTTCATGCCTATTGATGTGGCTACATACAGACTGTATATCTGGACCAACCTTTCTTGAGCATCTAATTCAGTCTTAGTAGGTTTTACGGTTCTTTCCTTGTTATAATCAAGTAGATTATATGACATCTTTTCTTTGATAACCTTATATGCTGCGCAAGAATCAGCAAAGGCCATTACAGTATTATACTGTACAGGATCGATGAATGGAACTTCTGGAGGGATAATCGTTGAATGTAGGTTTGGCAGGAAACCAAAGAAGTTTTGTTGTCCCATATACTTTATTGAACTCTTCAGATGTTTGTTGAAATCTGCATCATTTATTTCTGATGGTGTACTACTCATTTGCATTATTATTCACTCTCCAATTCTTTTCCAAATCGAGGATTTGAATTTTTATATCTGTTAATGATCTGATCTACCTTTATAGGATGAATTTCAGTAACATCAACAACACTGTTTGCTCCGAACATCTCGCTGAAGTCGATTCCGACATCAGATGTTGTTGCAATTGTGTATTTGGTCTGGTATTCCTTGTAGAATTCCTTTCCATCTATTATATGATCAGGATCATTGCCAAGGGCCTCGCATGCATACATTAGCATGAATGCATCAGGTCTATTGGTGAATAGTCTGTTCAATTCTGCAGTCTTGATACCCTCCGGATGATAGAACGGGCCTAAGGTGTAGAAGGCCATACTTAAAGGCTGGACATTCTTTACTGTGCATAGTTGTTTATATAGTGATCGAAGGGAAAAATCATGGACTACGCCATGTTCAAATGCATCGAACAGATCTCCTTTGGGTAGCCAGCTTCCGTCGGATTTTTCCTCAATCAATGAACGGTTTATGATTGAGCCTTTTGGCTGCTGATATCCTAATGTGACAGTCATATAAGTCCATAAAAAGTCAGTCTTGTGCAGCTTATAGAAATTAAATTTATAGACCCCTTTGTCTCCAGACTTGCTCATGATTTCAGATCTGACGGTGGCATCATCGTTGAACATGTCTAACAGGAATTTGTTCTCTTCAGAATCATTCTCCTTGTCTGTTATCTTCAATAAGCGAGTATAATGCAAAAAGTCTCTAAGTGCTGTCCTTTGGAGATAAGCTTTTCCGCCCATCAACATGGTTCTGACTCCTTCCAGGGCGATTGCATCAAGGAAATTTTCTGCGTTGTATTCCTTACCCTCTCCTGTGTGATATTTAATCATGTTTTCTCTGATGGTCTGTTCAAGTTTGGATTTACCCCGTTCTAGTTGTTTACTGAGGCGAACTGTCTCTCCCCAGACAGGAAATCCATTTGAAGGGCTTATTAACAACTCATAGTGATTGCCGCCTTTAATTTTGTTCTCTAAAGATGCCAAGCGAAAGAACTCCAGATAATCAATGACTCTTTCATTAAAAAAAATATTATTCTTGTAGAATTCGGCGTCCTCTTTTTTCAAATTATTGTTTATCTCTGAGATGGCTAATAGCAGCTTCTCTAAGTAAATCTCTTTTTTTACGTGTTTTACAATGTTTCCTTCAATCTCTAAAATAGATCTGTTCATTTTAAAAAAAAGAAAAAAATGAGACTCTTATCGAGTCTCTTTTTTCGATTATTATTTCTCAGTCTGCTGGGCAGGAGATTCGCCGCGCTTAATTTCATCCATGGTCTTAATATAGTTTTTCTCCCTATCTCCAGTTCTAACACTTTCGACATATTGTGCGTGCACGCCCATGATGATCTGCCTTACCCTTTCGCTTGACTCTGCTTGTGCCTTGATGATAGGCTCATATGTCTTATTCATCAGTTCACCGCTGATCACCTTGCTCAAGGTCTCGATCTTTTGGCTTTGAGCCAATTCATGTGCAACAATGATCTGATCAAATTCTGCATCAAGCTTGAAAATGTCGCTTCCAGCATCAACTAGCTTATCCAACACTCTCCTATATGGGAGTAGCTTCTCAGAAAGTTTCATCTTAAGCATTACCTTCTCATTGAATGGTTTGAGTACATCTTTGGTGTTGTCGAATTTCTTCATCAATTCGACTGACTGGTAATAATGGTCTTCAGCCACATCAAATCTTATGGTTGCACTTATTAAACCATCCTCTGCCATGTCCAGGTTATCCTCGAGAATACCCCTTTGTTTCTTCAAGCTCAGGTATTCTTGGCTTTTGAATTCTGCATCTGTTGTAAATTCAGTAAGCTTTCCTTCTAAAGTTTCAAGTTGGTTACCGAAATTATCAACCTCGCTCATATATTTCTTCATGTTTGTAATAGCAGTTTGTTGCATGTTCATAAGGTAGGTATCTGAAAAATTCCTTAATTCACCATGTTTTTTGGCTACGTCTATTATCAGGTTGTCAATTGTTTCTCCAAGAGCATAGATCTCCTTGATTGACTTGAAAAGAAGATCAGTGAAATGGGTCTTATACCTTTTTGCAACTGTTTTTGGAAAAAATTTCCCAAGAAGCTTCCATATTCCTTTTGCCTTTTCCTTGTCAAAACCTGTTTCTGCCTTCACCCTATAGGTATTAGCTTTCTTTACCAAACTTCTTAGCTGCTTTGTAACATCTTCATATGCCTTGTCTGATGCTTCAATCTCTTGGAGATTTGCTGATGAATCTCGTTTTGCTTCGTGAAATTTCTCATCAAGGTTAATACCCCTGTAGAGATCTTGAATGCTGACTTCTTCTTTGCCAGTATCATCACGAACTTTATCTTTATCTTTGTTTGCCATTTTTATTCTTCCTCCTAATCTCGTTTGTTTTTATTACGACTGTTAGTCGTGTGGAATGGATGATATTATCCAAAGCCATCCCTTCGCCAATCTGCGAACATGAATCTCGCCCCTTTTAGTCACTTGGAAGTGGTTTCACTATATAAATATTGCCTTTTCTCTCGTCTAATCCTTCTTTTTCTTCATCCTGTCAACAGGTACAATGCCCTTGAACTGGGTGGTATCATTGGCAGTCACATGCCATCCATTGATCTCAGCACGGCCAATATCTGGAAATGAGACGATCCTGCCATAAAAATCCTTGATTGAAGGCCCATAAAACCGTGCATTCTTGTTATTCTGTAAAGCATAATCAACATAAGTGTGGACGCTGTCGCCAACAGCAAACTTCTGTTGTTTTTCAGATAATTCTTCCTTGATTTCTGCTATCTTTTCCCTGTATTCAAAGCCTGAATTAGCTTCCTGGATCACATCCCAGGCTTCAGCCCAAAGAGCTCTGTCCAAAAGGCGGTCAATGCACTTATCATACTGGGTTGCTACATCATCATCAAGCCTGTAACTTTGTGCAAGCCGGGCAGCATCATAATGTCTGCCGTCAACAGATAATGAGTAAATACCTGAAGTGATGACTCCATAACCTGTCTCATCCATAGCTCTTGACTTAAACATCTCAGCAGCAAGGCCATATTCCTTCAGGTTGACCATAGAATAAGCTGCCTCTTTGGTCAGATCAACACTGATATCTATCAGCTCCTTGCAATTATTAGCAACAGCAAGATCCCATATCCTTTTTGACTCGTCATAGACGACCATTGCAGCGCCAAAAGTCAATTCCCTGTCCTGCTTCTTTATATCCTTGAAAAGGGCTTCCTCTTTTCCAATGGCAGAATAAAGTTCTTTTAGCTCTGCGCTAACCTCTGCACCACCCAGCTTTTGCCAAAAGGCTCTTTTTTTCTTGTCTAGCTCTGGAGGTTTCGGCATTATATATTCAATCTCTTCACCAACAAAGGATTTATTGTTGATAAGTTCCTGGGTGCATTTGACTACAACATTGGAATTAATATATTTATTATAAGCATTAAGAGAAGCCAGATTAAATACAAATGAAAAAAATTTATCATCTTCTTTTTTCAGCTTTAGGGTTGACTGGTAATAGGTACTTCCCCCAGCAGAAGAATACTTCATCTGGTTTAGATCAACAATCTTGCCCCTGAATTCCTGAGGTTGGATATCATGTCGCTCAAACAAGATATCTCCGGATGGTGAGATAAGCTTGGTGTACCTGATCTTTCCATTGTTGAACAAACCTATTGCAGATAGTGATGAGCGAGTTACTTTAAGTTGTTCTAGATCAAGCATGCCGGATTGAAAGCTGGCAATTCCTGCTTTATCAGCTTTTTCAAGACTATAAGTCCTAAAAAGATCGACTTTGTGCAAGAAAGTATTTAATATCCTTATGGTAACATCGTGCTGGGGATTTAGATTTTCTATATAATCATGGTCAGAAATTGCAACGACCTTTCCAAAAGTCCGCACAGTCTGGCCATTATAAAGCTCTTCTTGTTCAACTAGTTCTCTAATAGAAGCATCTTTTGGATTAACAACAACAGGTTCAACAACTTCATCATCACTCGAACATCCTGTAAGCAATCCAAGTCCAAGGAGTGCAGTCCATCCCAGCTGTTTAAGGAATTTTTTCATAGCTCAACCTCTTTATTTACGACTTTTCTCCTTTAGTTTTTTATAATCAGCTTCCGACTTAGCCTTTGCCACCTCAACCTGTTTTGCTCTGTAATCTGATATCTGCCTTACAAGACTTCCGACTCCACTGGATTCATTACCTGGGAAATTTTTCTGTAAGAAATTCATGCAGTCTTCAGCCAGATCCATATTCTTCATCTGAACTTCAGTCTCTGCTATCAGATAAATTGCTCTTGGAACCCATCGGGCCTTCTGGTCATATTTCAAGGCATCTGCAAGATTCTTAAGTTTGCTACCATTATTTCGTCCTGAACCGACTGCATAAGAAAACTTGGCTCGAGCAGCTCGATCCCAGCCTCCCCTTGCACTTGCAGAATATCTTGCCTGCATCGCATTATTTGATTTGTCTAATCCTGAAACACTAGAAAGGAATTCTGTGTGAAGGTATATTAAGTCATTTGCATCTTTTTGATAAACGCTCTGCAGCTCTTTTTCTCCTGCTAAAATCTGACCTAGTATATAGTTTGCTTCGTAACCAACAGGATTGGTTTTGATAGCTTGATTCTCAAGCCACTGGACAATTTTATTAGCTATCCTGCTCTTTTGGGCGACAGCAGATTCCTGTCGGTCTGACTGTTGTATCTTCCACCAATCCGCTGCCCACTTCCTGTCTATCAAAACTTTCATGAAATTAGTAGAAATCTCCTTAGTATTTCCAAAGAGAGTTATTAACTGTTGATACTCTTTAAAGCCATCTACATTTAGTATCTCCATATGCTCAAAAGAAAGCTTAGCAACTTCAAGCTGGGCCTCATATGCCTGTTGACTTTGAGGATAGTCTGAAACAATGTTTTTTAAACTATCTATTTTTTGTGCAAGTCTTGCCTTGCTTATGGTCGTCACATAGCTTTGATTACCTATTTCCATCTCAAGGGCTCTTTTAAGTCTTGATACAGATCCGCTATTGGTGAGATTAGTATAACTGACATTAACAGGATTGACCTTGAAAGTCTGGGCCTTCAGATTGTCATCCTTGATCTGCTTGTATACAGAATCAACAATTGAAGATATTGTTGCAGGCGGCCTTGGTTTAGGCTTTTCCACGGGAGGTCTTTGCTGTTCTTGTCTCTGCTCAGTTTTTACTTCAGTAGAATCTTGACTACCTGTAATCCCTTTGACAATGTTGTCAAGATGCTCTTTAGGAGTATAATTATCATCAACCTGAGACTGCCTAGCATCAGCGCCAGAACCTCCTCCGCGCACCTCTTCGACTACTTTGTCATAGAAATTTCTCTTGGCTCTCTCCGACTTAAAAGAAGTGTAAAATG
Source organism: uncultured Methanosarcinales archaeon (assembly GCA_964647565.1). Taxonomy (GTDB): domain Archaea; phylum Nanobdellota; class Nanobdellia; order Woesearchaeales; family CAZYIM01; genus CAZYIM01. The sequence continues at coordinate 13,298 of CAZYIM010000034.1, read as the reverse complement.
CAAATGCAATTCCAAGTGCAGCAACAATACCTAATGCTCGCAAGGTCCTTCTCATGATGATCCGGTTAGGGCGGAACTGCTCCTTCCATTCTTGCATGCCCCGTCTTTTTGCCTCCTTGAAACCAGATTTCCTGGTCTTGATCATCTCTTCATGAAGTTTTTTCTCATATCTCTTAAGTGAGTTTGGATCGATTTTTCCACTTAGATATTGAGCTGCTCTCACTACCAAGTCTTTTGGGTTAAGACCGTGGTCAGAAGCAATCTGGACAAGATCTTTTTTCATTGTCTCGTCTCCATTAGCCTGGTCAATGAACGGGTTGAGAGCATTTATCTTTTCAAAAATACCCTTCTTTTCTTCATCTGTAAGAGGACGTTCTTCACCCTTTTTAATCAATTTTTCATGCTGGTCAGCCAAGATCTTGTAAAGGTCGTGCCTGTTAAGATTCTGCCAGCGGTCTTTTGCTCTTTGTATGTCGGTAGGAGACCAAAGAAGATACATCCTTTTGACTTCCTCAGGTACTTGTTCATCCTCCTCGTCTTTTGCAGTACTTAGAAAATACTCATGCAGTTTTGATTTTTTATCGTCCTTTTTCATTTTACCATCCTCTTAAACCTCGAATTTACAATAATCAATGTGATCGCATTTCTTGTAATGTTTTGTATCATCAGAATCCTTGTATCTGCACATTGTTGTGTTAGGCAATGAAGCCAATCTGTTGCCAATATTAGTATCATACTTAACTCTTGAGCTGACAACAGGTAAACCCATGGCATATCTCCTGAAGAGATCGACCATGACTGAACCCATGATCCAGTTCGCGATAATTACAGATGGGTTGGATTGCTGTATGCAACTTTCCGGATTTCGTTCAATGTTAGCATTTTCAATAACATTCATCCTTCCATCAAGACATTCCATGCCATTATAAATATCAGAGAAAAATGTCTGGCCGTCTGTAGGTCCTGTATGGCCTGTGATGACGGGTTTCTTATTCTTTATGGACCAATAGTTAATAGCCTCCATTGCTGTGTATTTATCGGTGCAATCAAATATGACGTCTGGTTGCCTGCCCTTGAACTTGGTGTCTGGTGTAAACCAATCATTTACACCAACAACCTTGGTCCTATAATTGATCCTCTGGTCTTTTTCAGCGAGTGATAATGCTTTGGCTTTTCCAACATCGTTACCGTAAAGCACTGCCATGATCTGTCTGTTGACATTAGCATCCTCATAGATGTCCTTGTCGAATATATAATGTTTAATGCCCATAATAGTCAGTAGTAGACTTACAACATTTCCAAGAGATCCTGCTCCGACAACTGCTGCCACAATATCATTTTGAAAATTTCCAGGATGGTATACGCGTTGAAATCCTGATTTTAACTTAGTTGTCCTATGTACCAGATCATCTGTCAGGATGTCATAGATAAGCCTGCCTTCAAGTGTCGGCTCCTTGCTTTTCCGTATCTTATTACCGTTTTGATCTTTAACAGTCTCGAATTTCAAGGGCATGACAATCTTCCTGATCTCATCGACTGCTAAACCTGCAATTAAAGAGGCTGTAACAGGATCCTGTTCCATTCTGGTATTATAGGTTCTTGATAGTAGCTGATAAGGTGTTTCCTTTGTGATTTCTTCATGATCTAAAGAGGTTAGATGCTTGAATTCTCCAGTAGGCATATAGACAGACAATTCTCCCCTGAATTTTTTACAAGATGCATTCACAATAGGCACATCTGCAGTCATTGCATGAGAGAACAAGGCAGCCTCAGTCCGGGGATCATTGGTAGTGTCAAATATGGCAGATGTATTATCTGAGAAGATGTCTGTGAAATAGTCCCTGAGAAATGCCCAACGATAGCTTTCTACGTCAATAGTTGGATTGATCTGTTTCATACTCTGTTCAAGTCCCCTGACCTTTCTCTTGCCTTTGGTAAGTTCAGCATACATAAACTCATCAGGGTGGTATCCCTTGAATCTGGAATTACCATAAAGACAGGATCTTCCAATACCCAGTGCAGCCATCAAGGCTCCGCCAAAACATGCGACTGACCCATCACCTACCATAGCTATATTGGCATCTTCCAGCATCTGCTGGTCCCAGCCTTCTATTTTTTTCTGTCTTGAATACCTATCTTCACTCATTTTTTCTTATGTTCTCGTTTTAATTTCTATTTCTTAATTTACTCCCTTATTTGGGGTGTCTTCATTTTTAGTTGCATCAGTCTTTGCTTTGACAGGTTCGGCACCATTATCTGCTCTGTATTCCTTCGCAAGTTGCTTGTTATCTTTTTTATTTAGTTTGCTTGGTTTGAAAATTGCATATACAAATTTCATAAATGGATTAATTTTTCCCAATTCTGGTTTGGTTTTATCAACAACAGCATCTTCTGCTGTAACAGTTTTATCCTTTGTTGCAGCTTCATCTGTGACCTTGTCTGCAATAGTCTTTTCATCTTTGAGAATGCTAGTCACTTTCTCGATGATAGGGATCTTTTTCTCATTCAGGACCTTATCTTCCCATTCATTAACTTCTTGAAGTGATAAATGATCCAATAAATAGGGTTTTGCAGTTTCAATCCACGTCTCTTTGCTAATCTTATCATCATGATCATGAACAAACTCATAACCTCCCCGGAATCTTTTATATACCGAATTTCTGTCGTGTTCATGAATCATAGCATCGCCGAATACTCGTCCTACGTTTAAATGGATTCCATGCTTATGGAATTTCTTGATATAGATATTTTCAGTAAGTTCATTGACCATTGTATCCTTATTAATAATAATATCATCAGGAACCTCGACAATTTCGATCTTGGTCCTAAGGCCTCCGTCTCTACCATTCTTCTCTTCTTGGATATTAGGATCGTTGCCATGGAATAGGCGGGTTATAACTTCAGTGTAGACCTTATTTGGTGTCCGATCTTTGCCAGCAACTATCATACTATGGGCATATGCCAATTTTACAGGAATTCTCTTTTTCTTCATTTCAGGTAGCTTGTCCTTGGCCTCTGCTATTGTACAATGCAAATCAATGATATACTCTCCGTGATCCCTCTTGTCAGTGCAAATAAGCACAGCTCCATCATCAGAATCCTCGAGTTCGTATTTCATGTGATCCATTGGTATTATCATGTAATCTAGGACTTGGTTATGAGTTTGTATTCCCTCAAGAACAATAGGATTATTGCCTAAATCCTCTCCAGAACTGCTTCTATAACTTCCAGGATGCCTATGCCACCAACCGCAAGGACCATTTCCAGTCCCATGCAGGCTTCTCATGACTTCCTGTACTTGTGCAGCTCTCACCAAAGTATGAGATCCATGATTGACCTGATCTTTACCTAATACAAGATCCCGTGTAAGGCTATATAATCCAGGTACTTTTTCGTCGTAACGCTTAATTTGGAAACCAAAAAACTCATCTCCTGAGCTTGTTAGGTCATCATGTAGATCTCTATAGAGAAATAACTTTTCCATTGCATTAGGAGTGATCCTAAGCTTATCGATCCTAAACGTAGGATACTGAATTGGTTTGATTATTGTGCGTTGACCTTCCTTTTTTTCCCGAACCATATCATGCATGTTCATTTTATTTCACCCTTATACATTTGAAGGCTTCAAATTTCTTGCCTCCATTTCGTCTTTTGAAATTATCTTGTGATGAGAATGAATATGTAATTTATTGTATTTTTGATTTGAGAGCTCTGAATGTGGAGTGAAGGTTCCATGATAACCCCTGTACATTGTGTGTTCACCGATATTGATCTTTCCAACTATCTGCTGTTCATCTGTTTTTGATGAATCAGAGTAGATCTCCTTACCGTCTCCTGTGCAGATATTAGATCTCGGATTGCTAGAATTAAGGAATGGAAAGGGATAATAGGAATCCATGACAACAACTGCTCCATGTGAGATTGAACCGCTTGTATGCATGGTCAATTCCACACCAATCTTTGTAGGTCCAAACCAATGCAATCTTTTTCCTTCACTTTTAAGTTCCTTTAGAACAAATTCATCAATATTCTTGCAAAGATATGCCTTGTTTTTTCCCACCCACTGTAAACTGAAACCCTGTCTTTGAACTGGAACGCTGTTAATCTCATTATCAAGCCGGCCATGGACATGTTTCAACTTTCTCTTGTAAGGATCATTATCAAGGGCCTCTTGTCTAAATAGACTTAAGAATGCTCTCTTGTATGCTTTTCTAAGCTGTATAAGGTTGTAGATATCTTTGTTTCCAATTTTGACGCCAGGATAGGGATACAAAAGCTTTCCCCTTAAATTGATCACAGGCTCATCAAAATAGGGCTTGTTGATTAGAGTGTAGAGCTTTTCATAATGGATGAATATATTCTTTTCTTTCAATACCTTTGTAGTCAATAAAGATCTCTTGTCTGCACTTCTAGAGATAGTTATGCTGTCCCTATCAAAACCATTTTCACCATTAACATCAACAGCTTTCTTGGTCTCCCTCCTAAATGAAGGCCTCTTTCTCTGTCTAAGCATATCATAAATTGATTCAGGTGTTTTTTGTTTAGAAAATGAGATGGTATCTTCCCTAGCATCCTCAACCTGATCCTCAATCACATTTGTACCTCGTTTGAGAATACCTCTTGCCTCTCTTCCAAGATCCTTGTCGCCAAGTCCCCATTTTGGGAAGATATTACCGACCACATATGCTTTTAGCATGGTCTGGATCTCAAGCTCATTAAGATCAATATCAGTGTATCCCCTGTCATGCTTCATAAGCTGTTGATGGGCTACCCTGATGGCTTCATTGTTATCTTTTCGGTATTTGTTCTCTAATCTTGCAAAGGTTTCCAGATCAATAAGACTAACCCTGTCAGAGCCTTCATCGATAAAATTAACTGTGGCTTTTGGATCAAAGTCTCCCTTTTTCCAGATTCTTCCATTAAATAGAATAGTGGTTCCATGACATATCCTTGTAAGGTATGTGTCAGGAATTTCAATGTCCGGCAAAGGCCCTAGACTTTTCTTAGCCATTTTAAAGATATTTATTCTCTATTTAGGAGAAATTTCAAGGCTTTTCCTGCAAATCGTTCAATCCTAGAATACTGAACTGTATCAACAGTTTCTATCTCGGTCGTTGGTGTTTCTATCTTCCAAGATGGTACAACTATTTGAGATTTATTAGGTCCGCCTGAAGAATCCTTTTCAATGACAATATCGATGACATTTACAATATAATCTGGCTCCGTGCTTCCTGCCTGATAGATTTCACATCTACCAATGTTATCCATGACCAATTCTTCAGGTTCTGTCCTTTGTTTTTTTCCTGTGATAGAAAGTCTTTTTTTCTTTTTATCTGCTTTGAACTCTAGCCATCTGTCGTAAGCTGTATTAAGTTTTTCACCACCATATTCAGGTGTATATGTGTTGATCCAGCCATTGTGGTTGAAAGTTCCTGAACCTGTCTTTGCAGCATGATAATCCATGCCTAACTTGACATATTCTATCATATCAGTTAGAACATCTCCGATGGTTCCATTCAAGAGATTATCTCCTGTAACAATCTTTTTTTTATCTGTTCCTACGTTCAAGAGTTCCTGGTCTTCAATAAAGGCACTGTAACGCTCTTTTGGCTCAGATCCTTCTGCACCCACGCGTAGAATTGTATCCCGTTCAAGATCAAAATATTGTCGTCCAAATGTAACGACCTCTTTTTCTTTTCCCTGTGTTCCCATCTTAATTCCTCCTTACTCAAAGTTTAGATTGATATCCCGATTCTTGGAACATAGAAAGATATTTAAATATTTCGTTTATATAACTACTATTTAGTGAAAAGTGAATGTTCTTTTTTAGGCGAAGTAATAAAAATAGAAGGATTAATTCTTATAAGGAATCTTGATGCCATTGCCCATGCTTGCTATTACACTAGCATACAAGAAATTTTGTGTTTCCACATAATATTGTAATAATTGAGCCCGGACACCGACTGGTCGATTCTTTACCACATTAACAATCTGGTCGTGAGCTCCTAACTCGAGTAATTGGTTGATACCTTGATAAAAAACTTCGGGTTGTTTTGAGGATTCAGTAGCTTTTGCTAGTGTTTGTTTATCATTTTTAATGTAGGCAATGTTCATGGTCTTAAGAATATCAATTTCATTCAAAGTTAGTTGATTTCCCTTGGTTTGATGATTAATATGTCCCATATTATATGTTATTGGTGAAATGTATATTTAAATGTTTCGATTTTAGTTACTTATTAGTGATAAAAATTAATGTATTTCAATCAAAAACTTTATTAGTAATCGTCAAAAAGAATATGCTTAGGTGATACAATGAATATACTGATCATTTATGCACATCCGCCTGGGGAAGGCCACTGCTATGCATTACTTGATATTCTTACAATGGAGTTGACCAAAAGAAAACAGAAATATGAAGTCTTAAACCTCTACAAGATGAACTTTGATCCGGTTTTAAAGGCAAATGAACTAATAACAGATAAAAAAGCCAGCAAACTTTCAAAAGACATAAAGGCTATCCAGTATAAGATGAAAGAATCAAAATTGATATTCATATATCCGACATGGTGGAACAACATGCCCGCGATTCTTAAGGGATTTGTTGATAGGGTTTTTACAAATAATTTTGCTTACACTTTTAAGAATGACCGTCCACAAGGATTGTTAAAAGGCCATAAAGCGGCTGTTTTTTGTACCCGGGGTGCACCTCTGTTCATCGCAGACTTAATTGGTGGTGCCAGGGCAACAAAAGTGCTGATTAATGATACTCTCAAATTTTGTGGTTTCTCTGCAAAAGCATTCAGGATTGGAAATGCCATGCAAGAAATGAACCCTAAGATAATCCACAAGATCAAAAAGACTGTTGAGAAGGGGCTGGACTGGCTGTTGTAATAAGCGGTTCGATTTCATCTGCTAGATTCTGCTGGCTTGCCCACTTATTGATTTCTTTGAATTTATCTGCAAACCTATAAGCTAATCTAGGATCCTTGATGACTTCGAGATCTTCGATGCGCCATTTGTGAGTTCCTAGCACATTGCGAACATCTGGTTCTCCTGCATCATATAAGATCATTCCTTCATAATCAATACCATAGATAATGTCATAATCTGACAATTCAGGTTCATTCATAAAGCCATGATTGCCTGTTATTAACTCGGTTCCGTCTTTAAAGACAGAATATGCCCAAACTTTCAATGAAAGAGCTTTTATTTCTTCAAGTATTTCTTGGACCATATCTTCGCTTACAATCCCGGATAATTTAGGACGCTCAATCTCACCATAAAGATACGCGATGGTCTGCTCTTTATTGAAGAAAAATCGGGTATTGAGATTATGTGTCTCTTTGAGGCAATTATCAGAAGCAGGATCTGCATATACAATCTGTTGTTCATACATTTCTTGGTGGGAAAATTTGAATTCTGATATGATATCTGGGATGGGTTTCATCATTAGTAACCACTTTGTAGTCTTTCAATAAGATATTTTGGAAGTTTGGCCTTTTTCATCCTTTCCTGAGTCTCATTTATATTATAAGGAATCCTGAAAACTTTTACTGTCTCTTTTTCAGGATCATAAAGGGTCCATCCGATCTTGTTGCAGTGATCTCTTGGCTGGCTTACGCTTGGCACAACAAATAGGATGTGGGAGTAATCATTGTGGCTTACGCCTGTAAACTCATTAGGTTCGATACCTTTTTCTGTGCATCCGTCTATTTTGGCGGCCCATAGTTTACCGTCATGCTCTTTTGTGTATATCTGGGGTATGTGGGTGTGGCCGACAAATGCTATTGTATTCTTGAATTCTTCATGACATAGATAATATGCATCTGCAGTCTCTGGACTATTTATGTAATTCATAGAGACAGCATCAAATGGTGTTGAATGTGAAAAAAGTACATTTTTGTGTTTTACTGAAAATGACTTATTCAATAAATGTTCTAATGCAGACCAGTCATTCAACTCTTCTTTTGTCCACTTTACTGCAGAAGCTGCAAATTCATTGAAATCGCGGGCATAGCTTGGATCCATTGCATATTTTTTTATTGCAGTATCATGATTGCCTGGAACAACAAAATCGCAGATATCCATGAATCTAAGAGTCAGATTGGGATCTGGTCCATAGCCAATAAAGTCGCCCAGGCATACTAGCTTGTCCTGCCTTTCAGGATCAAGAATATGTATTGCTGTCTCTTCATCCCTGCCAAGAAACCTTCTTAATTTGGGTCCAAATGTCGGAAAATGTTCCAGCATATCATCGCATACTGTTTCAAGTGCAGTCCAGTCAGCATGTATATCTGATAATATGAAGTATCTCATGTAAATAATGAATTAATCCAAATATTTAAATGTTATTATTGTTGAGTGGTAAAAAATCGAAAGATTTATAAATGTGAGATGGAACCTTTTGATGATGGTTAGTCAGAAAGATAAGTTTCAAAAACATTTCCAAGATGCTTGTAATTATATCTCTAAAGTATCTTCAAATGGAGCTTTTATAGGTGTTTTGGATAGTGGATTGGTTGATGAAATCCAACAAACTCTGACAAATTTTGGTAATGAAACCAAAAAGATGGCAAAGACCTGGAAAATAAGGACAAAGACAAAAATTGAGGATGAGAGAGTTAAAGATATTGATTTTCCTTTCTTGTTAGGCCTCTTCGATTCATATATTGCAAGATTTGAACTAGCAAGGGAATCTGAATTTAGGACATCGAAAGAAAAATTTGAATTGAATCTTCAAGCTGAAGACTTAAAAATAGAAGATATAGATAGTGTAGTAGATGATTTTCATAAATATGTTGAAAGCTATTTTAGGGCACAAAAAGATCTGCCTGATATGTCTGAATTTAGTGTAAACACAACTAAAATTGATGAATATAGACGTACTTGTGAAGCTATAATTTATATACTTGATAAAAAAGCGTCTAAGCAATTCAATACTAAAATACATACTCCTGCTGATTTTGATCCTAAAGAAAAAAATCCGCATTGGTTTCTTGGTCAGATAAATGTAGGATTTGAACAATATGAACCCAATTTAGTAACATCCATTGGACATGAAGGTCCATTTGGACATAACACTAATCAGCAATTGTCAGAATACCTGGCTTATAATTTTGCCTTTCGCCATGCAAATGAAGGATTGGCAATCTTAGGTGAATTTATGGCACTAGATTTATATTATTCTGATGATATACCCGGTAAAGAAGAAATTATTTTTTTTCTAAAACAAGAAAGGACGATGAATGATGCTCTTGGAGCTGCATTTGAAAAGTTGGCATTCTATGACTGCCATTCAAAAGAGGATATAGCTGATAAACTAGATTCCCGGTTGATATCCAAGAAAAAATTACTACAACGCTTAACTAGACTCGATGAAGGTAGAGATGAGAAATTCGACTTTGGTGGTACAAATTATTATGCTGGAAGAAAACTTATAGTTCCCATCTATACTGATGCGGTTGATACGATTGAGAGCTTGTCTAAAGGCAACAGAGATTTTTTTAATTACAACACCAAAGCAGTATGGTATAAACTGTTTTCAGGACACAGGTCTGTAAGAACCATGGAAAGACAGACCCTACATTTTTTAGACAATCTGAAATCTCCTGAGACAAAAAAAGGCCAGCTAAAACTCCTATAATATATATAGTATAAGCTATTTTCTAATAAATAAAAACTTATATACTACTTTGATTACCTTGAAAAAAGGTGGAGGTGTTTTTCAATGAGTAATCCAAAGATGGATGAATTCTTCAGGAAAATGGATGCTATAGGATTAGCTCTAACCTACAATGATGTAAAGCTTAAAACCAATTATTCTGAAACAATGCCTGATGATGTAGATACCAGATCAAAGTTCTCAAGGAATGTTCCGTTGAATGTGCCGATTTTAAGCGCTGCCATGGACACAGTCACAGAATACAAGATGGCAATAGAGATGGCCAAATTGGGTGGTCTTGGGATAATCCATAAGAACCTTTCTCCAGAAGACCAGGCCAAACAGGTATCAAGAGTAAAGTTCTATATGAATGGTCTGGTAGAGAATCCGATCTGTATCAAGGCTACACAGACAATGGAGCAAATACTTAACATGATAGATCGGAAAGGATATAGTTTCCATTCGTTTCCAGTACTTGATGGGGATGGCAAACTCGCGGGGTTGATATCGCAGAATGACTTTGATTTCTGTACTGATTATCATATGCAAATCAGCGAGGTCATGAGTACTGATCTGATTACTGGTAATTCTGACACCACTCTTGATGAAGCATTTGATGTCTTGCAGACCAATAAGAAGAAGATATTGCCCTTGGTTAATCCTCAAGGCAATATAACCGGAATGTATACATGGAAGGATGTTTCGAGAATAGTCCATAAAAAACAAGAGATATTCAATACAGACAAGAAAGGTCAGCTTAGGGTGGGAGCTGCAATTGGAGTCTATGACGATGCTTATGAACGGGCAGAACTGTTAAGAGCAGCTAATATAGATGTGGTTGTCATTGATACAGCACATGCAGATTCAAAACCAGTCATGGATACTTTAATTGAACTTAAAAAGCAGTATTCAGATCTTGAAATTGTGGTGGGTAATATAACCAATCCTGAGTCTGCTATGAGATTACAACAAGCAGGTGCTGACGGCATTAAAGTTGGCCAAGGTCCTGGGTCTATATGTACAACAAGGATAATTGCAGGTATTGGTACACCACAGGTAACAGCAGTCTATGAATGTGCTTCAGCAGTTGAAGTGCCTGTTTGTGCGGATGGAGGTTTGCAATGGTCTGGTGACATACCTATAGCAATAGCTGCCAGAGCATATAGTGTTATGATGGGCACTTTACTTGCAGGAACCCTTGAAAGCCCAGGAAAAGTCGAGCTCTATAAGGGTAGATATTGGAAAAACTACAGGGGCATGGGCTCTATTGGCGCCATGGAACAACATGCAGGATCAAGGGAAAGATATGGTCAGGTAGCAACAGGCAAGCAGGAGATGATACCTGAAGGCATAGAGGGTCGGGTTCCATATAAAGGCCCTGTAGCAGGGGTTATTTTCCAGTGTGTGGGAGGACTGAAACGTGGCATGGGTTATGTAGGTGCTGCAGATATCGCTGAACTGCGGCATGATGCCGAATTTAATCGAATGTCTCAGGCGGGACAGACAGAATCTCATCCACATGACGTTGATATAACCAAGGAATCACCAAATTATACTCGTGGAGAATTGTTATAGAGGTGGAAAGTATGTCATTAAGTAATATATTAAGACCGGATATTCAGACTATTGCAATAATTTGCAATCAGTGGGGCGACAGCGGCAAGGGCAAGTACTCAGATTATTTTGGAAGCATCTGGGCAGATGTCATTGCAAGAGGCACAGGAGGCAACAATGCAGGCCATACTGTTTGGATCAATGGTATGCAATGGATAACGCACCTTCTGCCAACAGGTATCAGATATGATAATCTTGGAAAATTCACTATAATGGGCAAGGGTATGGTTGTTAACCTGTCTGTGCTATGTGATGATGAATTATCTTATCTGGATGCCCAGGGAATGAGCTACAATAACCTGATGTTGAGCAAGGATGCAAGTGTGATAATGCCTTATCACATATTTAGGGATAAAGGCAATGTTTCCCAGAAAAAAGGAGGCATCGGATCAACAGGCAGAGGCATAGGCCCATGTTATGCAGACAGGAAGGCCAGGAAAGTGGTCCAGGTACAAGACCTTTTCAATAATAACTTTTCAAAATTCGATCCAGATAGATTAGCAGGTCAGATTGAAAAATCCATTTTCTTTAATGCAGATACATTCTCAATTGAAGAAATGATCGAAGGAATCAGACCATATGCAGAGCGCATCAAACCATTTGTCAGGAACACAGACAAGGAGATGATGAGTTTTGTAAAAGAAGGCAAGAAGATTCTGCTTGAAGGCGCACAAGGCTTATTGTTAAGCGATGAATTTGGAACATATCCGTATGTCACGTCTTCAGACTGCTCATTGGAAGGCACTGCTAGAGGCGCTGGATTCAAGAGCAAGGATGCAATAGACCTGCCATTATGCATTGTCAAGTATCCATTCATGACAAGGGTTGGGGCAGGACCCTTCCCAACAGAGATTGGAGGTCTTGAATCTGAAAAATACTGTGCTGAAGGCCTTGTGCATGATATCTTCTATGAGGTAAAGGAGTATCTTGGCATGAATATTGATCTGGGGCCCATCAGGGAATTGCAAAAAGAAAAAAACACACAAAAACTTGATGAGGTTGAACGCTTTGTCAATGACTACATCAGATCTAGTTCAAGCAAGATTCAAGAACTAATGAATTCTGATAATCCAGAAAAGCAGGCCGCAGGAATGAGATTGGCTGCTGGCGAATATGGAGCAACAACAAAAAGGCCAAGAAGGCTTGGCTGGACAGATGCAGTTGCAGCTAAATATGCAGTTGAGATAAACGGCCCTAATATGATTCTGACCAAGGCAGATTGCTTGGCTGGTGCAAAAGAGTTCAAGATTGGCTATGGCTATTTCCATAACTCTGTGCCGCAAGACCTAATACAAGACTTTGACAAGGATGCAAACTTCTTATACGGCACCAGCCCATATCTTGAATCATATGAAGGATATGGAGACATAAGTGAAATTACCACATATGCTGCCTTGCCTGATAGCCTAAAAGAATCCATAGGTGACTTTGAGAAATTTACAGGCGGTAATGTGATGATAATCTCTAACGGCGCAGATCAGCAAAAGAACATATTGAAGGATTAGTTTATTTTATTCTTTTTTTGTCCAAAGCAGCTCTTTTAATTTTTTTAGTCGATCTCTTAGAATTATTGCCTTTTCAAAATCTAGTTGATCTGCGGCTTCCTGCATTTCAGTCTCCACTTCAATTATCATCTTTGGAACTTCTTTTTTGGGAATATGCTTGATGTCCTTAATTTCAACTTCTTTTTCTTTTATTGCTTTGATTATGGTCTTGGGAGTGATGTTATGGTCTTTGTTATAATCCAGCTGAATATTTCTCCGCCTATTGGTCTCATCAATTGCTTGTTTAATAGAATCAGTGATCCGGTCTGCAAATAGGATAACCTTTGAATTGGTATTTCTTGCGGCACGACCAATTATCTGTATCAGGCTTTTTGTATCCCTTAAAAAACCCGCTTTGTCAGCATCAAGTATGCCAATAAAGCCAACTTCAGGTATGTCCAGGCCTTCCCTTAGCAAGTTTATACCCACCAGGACATCAAATTCGCCTAATCTTAGTTGTCTGATTATCTCAGTTCTTT
>CAZYIM010000033.1:0-31490 GCA_964647565.1 uncultured Methanosarcinales archaeon | reverse complement strand
CCTTCAACTCTCTGGACTGACTATGCGGGTGTATGGCATATGACAGACTTACACGATAGCACTTCTAACGAGAATAATATAACGAATTACGGTGCTGACGCAACAGGCGCTGCTAATTGTTATGTGGGGGGTTGTTATGATTTTATTGTCGCGAATACTGATTATATGACAATTGCAGATGATAACAGTTTGGATTTGACAGACCCCTACACAATGGTTATAATGAGACCTGAAGATATGAGTAATACAGAAGTATATTGTAAAAAGAATAGGCCGGCTACCGATATGTATGTTAATTACTGTGCAAGATTGAATTCTGGAGGAAGTGGTAATATAGATATTTATTATCCATATGGAATTGGTGGTACTACTGGAGTTTTTGGAGCGAATACTTGGGCTATGATGCATGCTTTTGCTGATGATAGCACCACAAATAGGGTTATTATGCATATTAATGATACTTTAACAGATAATGCGTCTTATACAAATGCTGCTGTGCAAGGATCTAGTTATTTGGCAATTGGAGTTCACCATAATAGTGGTGGTAATCCAGAACTTTATTTTGAGGGGTATATAGATGAATTTAGGGTTGCAGAGGCAGGATATGTTAGTACAGATATTGACAACATTTGGGAGAACTTACAAAACACAGCAGGTTATGGAAATTTAGGTGATGAAGAGACTCCCGATTACGCAAATGAGACCGAAGGCAGAACTGCTATTGAAACAGGCATTACTAATGCAATAGCCACGGCAACAATATATACAGATCAGCAAATATATGTGCGATATCTTAATGGAAGTCAGAAGCTAGGAAGTTTTGATAAGGTTGCTTCTTATGGTGATCAGAGATGGGCATTTAATTATGTGACGACTGGAGAGAGTTATGTGAATATGGTGAATATGACTCCCACTTTGTACGTTTTAGAGATGCAAGACAAAAGTATAGACGACATAACAACAGAAGTGCAAGCGTTCATCAACGACACTTTAAGCTAAATATAAATCCAAAAGATATCTTTGGGTGAAAAAAATTGGCGACGCCATTTATGTTTGAAAGTTTGATTGTACTTCCAAAAACTGTTTCCATTATTATTATATTTTGTTTGGTTGTAGCGGCAATTTTTGAATTGAGACATAACTATATTGGCAGAGTTGGAATCTTTCTTAATTCAATGCTACTTTGGCAAATTTTTTACAAATCTTTTGATTCATTACCAACAATAATGCATTGGTACTTAAACATTGGTACAATTATTGGAATTATCGCATTGTTTGCGTACTTGCTCAGACAGAAACTCCCCACAATTTTTTATCAATTTGCATTTATTGCGTATGGCTCATTATCGCTTTTAATAGTAATTGGATTTTTTGTTTACTGGTATCTTCCAAATTTATTTAGCTCTGGACAGATGGCTACTAATGCATCCAATATAGTGAATGAAACATTAATTAACGCGACTTAAAGGTGTAAAATTAAATGCAAACAATGTCATAGGATAGTTGAAAAGAGCATTAATCAGACGTTCTGTAGTCGAAAATGTCTCTGGGAACATATATGGTTTTTAATATATGTAAAATTAAAATTTATTGGTTTCTTTGGAATTATTATATGTATACTTTATTTTCTTTTAAATTTCAAATCTTTGATTAGTAAGACGTTTTTAACTCTGTGGACAATCACCATAGGTTTTCTTATTTTAGGGTATTTAATGTGGTCTTACAACCCTTGGGCGCGTGTTCCAAATAGCTTTCAATATACATTTAAGAAACTAAAAAAAATATCTGGAAAATTTCTGATTTTTTTATTATTTATTGCTGTTTCAAATCTTATTACATTTGTACTTTTTTCAGATATCAGTAAGACCTTGCAGATATGGTTCGTTTTACTAATACTTCTTTCAGTATTTTTGATTTTCTTCACAATTGAATGGAATGAACATCACGTAGGTCATCTGATTAGAAATTTCTTAAAATTTAAGAAGTGAGTGATTTCGTCTTCCTAATCCCGAAGAAGATGGACTCATTCTGAGCCCAAAACCCTCTCCAAATAACTGACTGGCTTGATATCAGTGATAATAGTCTTGTGCACAAGCCATTTCTTATCCTCGCTTAGTTGCATGCTGCTCTCAACAATGGGTTGCTTGTTCAGCTGTTCAACCTTTAAAGCGCTCAATTCAGTTTTTGTTTTTTCCATTTTAGTCCTCCTTTTTCAAAAACAGTCCGCAGTTTGTGAAATGCTAATATATTGGCGGACTATTTTGACTTTTTGTTGTTGTTTTGTCGTCGAGAACGTTGTTTCTCGACTCCTTTTTTTCGGGTTCTATTTTCAGCATTTTTTGAATTCTTCCTTTGAGATATCTTCGGTCTATTACTTTTCCGAACTGTCTATATTTCTTTACCATGTTCTTGTCCAGTACCACAAAAAACCAGTTGTCATAGTTCTTGTTTAGAAGCTGTACTTTTTCCAGCACTTGTTTCTTGGCCTTTGCCAGGGTCATTCCTGTTTCAACCTCGATTGCATATTTCTCTCCGTTAATCTCAAAGGTTAAGTCTGGTTTTTTGGTTATGAACTTCTTCACCTTGACTCCTTTCGTTTCCAAATAGTCCGCTATGTCATGTATTACAAAGCAGTGGTTGATGCTTTCGTTAAACCTTGGCTTGACAAGGAAGCTTTCGTTCTTTTCTGAAACCATGCTTACCCTGTCAATCGCCTGATACTTCTTTGCCAGCAAATACTTAATCTCGTGCAGATTCAAATCCTTGTGCCTGTAAAATCCTTTGTACTCATCTACTTTGATGCTCACCTCCTGCTCTGCCGGTTCGGTGAGGCGCTCATCCGGTTCTGTACTTGAAGCGTTTTCAGGCGTTGGTTCTTTCGTCTTGCCCTTCACTCTACTTTTGGGCTTTTTTGCTTTCGTTTTGCCTTGTTCTATGAGTTCGTCTGCGTTCGTTGTGATTATCTTGTGCTCTTCTCCAGATGCTATTATCTTGATTTCAGAATGGTCATCCTCCATTATCAGGATGCCCTCGCCAACATTAGCTGTCAACAGCCTTGTCTTTTCTGGACTGCTTAGGTTGAAGGTGTTGCACACATCCTTAATTACAGCTGGCTTTTGCCTCATTAAGAGAGCGTAGGCCGAATTGGCCAAGACTGATTTTCCTGCTTCGCTGTTCAGCAAACCCTCAACTTCCTGATTTATCAATAAGAGGCCGAGGTTGAACTTTCTGCATGTCTTGACAATTTCGAAGATGTAGGTGGCGTCTTCGGTTCTTGAGAGCAGGGACCAGGCTTCATCAATCAACAATATTTTTCTGTCTATGTCTTTTTTCATCTTCATATAGACATAGTCCAGTACAAGGAACATTATGACTGGTTTTACTTGTTTTGGCATGTTCCCAATATCAAAGCAAACGAATCTGTTGTTGAAGTTGATGTTGGTATGCCTGTTCAGGAAGCTGAAAACCCCATCAACATAAAGGCTGAGTCTGTTGATTAGGCTTCTTATGGTGGTTTTTTCGAGTGTTAATGCTCTTTTTTCCATGTTTACGAGCACTTGCAGCAGGTCTCCTAGTATGGGTGGTGTGTAGTTCCATGTGTCTGGGTTGTCTGTTATGCCTTTCTTGTTGTAGGCTTCTGTTATTGCGCGGTCTATGAAGGCTTTTTGGGGTTCTGTGAGCTCTCCTAGCAGTACTTGCATCAGGTCCATTAGGCTGAGTCTTTTCTCTGCGTAATCGTGTCCCATGAGGTCTAGGGGGTTGATTATGGTTTTTGATGTTCTGGAGAGGTTTATTCTTTGGCCTTTGAAGTGCTTTACTAGTTGGTTGTATTCTCCTTGTGGGTCTATGATCATTACTTTGGTGTTGTTTAGCAGGTATCTTGTCACTAATAGTTTGCAGAAGTAGCTTTTTCCGCCTCCTGATTGTGAGAGCACGAGGCCATTAGGGTTGGGTAGCTTGAAGATGTCTCTTATTATGGGTATTTTGTTCTTGTTTAGGCCTAGCCAGACTCCTGTTTGGTCTACTTGGAAGAATTGGCTGGTGAAGGGGAAGTTTTTTTTCAGTTAGCTTGATCTTGCATTTTATCCATGCAGTCTCTTTTGGGTTCTCTTCTTGTTTTAGCCATTTATAGAATCTTTTTAGCATGGTCTTATAGGTTGATTTTGTCCAGGGTGAATACTTTTCAGTCTCCTGTACAATGCGCACTGAGCGCATTATATCTTCTTTTGAGGCCTTATCGAAGTCTTTTCCAAGAATTACTGCCCAGTTTTTCAAAATCCCTAGATATCGTGATCTTCTGGCTATGCTGATCCCGTCCAGGATGGTATATTCGTGAAACTCGAATATGAGTTTCTTGTTCTGTTCAGAAATCGCAGACTTTTTAACAAGCTTGGTTACTGATGCAAGTCTGTTGGGGTAGTTATGTATATCTATCTCTTCTTTCATTTTTTACCTCCAAAGAAATAGTTCGTCATTATATAGTAACGAAATGGCCTGTTGAAGACCATTTTTCGTTACTACTTCTAAGGGACGCCACCGCCCAGATTTGAACTGGGAATTCCCGAAGGAACCGGCTAACCAGGTATTTTTCCAAAGTGAAAAATATCACTCAAGGCTTACGCTTATCTTTCGGATAATCGGCGCAATACCGAGTTATGCGACAGTGGCATTTGTTTCGTTATTATAGAAACTTGTTCTTTTTTTAAAGTTAACTGATACGAGAGATATTTATCTTTCTGTAAATATGATTTCACATCTCGTTCAAAGCCCCAAATAGAATGAATTAATTTCCTTAAGTCAAACATTAATCTCTGACTAGCAGAATGAAATATTATACTCCCGTCTTTTTTTAAACCGCCATCAGATATAAATAAACCAAGGAAAAAGGATTTTTTAATTTTAAGAGTTCCATTTCTAATGAAAGAAGGTATCCATACTTGAGATGCTTTTTTTCCGCTAGGCACTTCTAATTCAGAATTAATGAGTTTATAAAGATATACAGAGTATTTTTCAAATTCCCATAATATCTTTTTATTTTCTCTTATTCTACCTCTAACAGTTCCTTTAATTTGAAATAAATCAAAAAACAAATCAGAAAACAACTTCACATATACTTTATTGGTATTATAAAACCTGATTGGATAAATACGATTACCATCTCCATTATGACTTACAGGTAAGCAGCCATCACCAATAAATAATCCTAACAATAATGCTAATTTATTTGTTTTTTTCAATTTTATAATATCTAAATCCATAAAAATCACCAATTTAGAATATTTCATTGAAATTAACCATATTATTTATTGTTTTCCAAAGAAAAACCGGAAATATTAATGAGTTTGTTGAAAATTTTTTTAATGTGATTTTTATTGTAGATATTATCAAATGAGCAACCGTTTGAGGTGGTGGCGTATATTTTCTAATCAAGACCATAAGATTCTGTGAAGGATCGTATAATTTTGAAATCTTTAAGAAAATTATGTCCTTTGTCCAATAAGAAGTACTCCTTGTTTCCTTTCTTGTCTTTTTCTTCCATGATAAATCCTTTCTCTATGAGTTCACCAAGATATTCTGTAAGCATCTGGTGCGATAGGTTTGACTTATAGAGTATATGTGTAGGCTTGAGCCTTCCCCCCTTCTGTTGAAGTGCTTCGAGAATATCATGGATTATCTCGAGCCTCTCCCTTTTTCTGTTCATTTTTTAAGCACCAGATAAAAATTAATGGCAATAAGCACATAAGCTATCAATTCAAGACCGTGGCCGATTGCATAAAATAAGTGATGATTTACTGACGCGAGGAAATGGAAGCTTCCACATAGTAAGAAAAGGAATGCTAAGGCTATCAGTAAGGTTTTGGTCTGCCTGTTCTTCAGATAGTTGGAAACAAAATGCCATTCTATGAAAATCAGGAAAATGGTTGAGACCAGGTAAAAAGCATAGATAAGTCTACCGCTTAAGAATACAGCTGATAGTGACAGGACAAGTAAAAGCCAAAGCAATTTATAGCTCTTATCCTTGAAAGTTATGAAAGTTAGAATGGCAAGGCCTACTGTCATAAGAAAGATGTGCACAATCAAGCCTGCATTGTTGAAAAAGATTACTGACTGGATCTTAATGACCTGGCATACCTGCTCATTTAACTTATATAAGGTCATAAAATTAAAGACTGACTGGATAAGATAGGATATTGCTATCAATAAAAAAGAAGCGCCAAATAATGCAATTTTTTTTTCAGAGGTCTTCTTGTAGATTCTGAATGCAAAAGACGCAATCACTATGAGAATGATAGCGAATATCAGTTCTAATGCTATATCATAGCCAAAGAACCAGGATGGGGCTATATTCATGAATACCATGATTCCGGGTCTGGTTTCCACCTTTTAAAGTTTATGGAAGACCACTCATACTTGTCCTTAATAATGCTTTAATAAAAGCAGAATTTAGTCCATATTACTAAAGACGTGGAGGTGGTAAATCATGAGAAGCATAGAAGAAATCGAACGCGACCTAGCGTTAAAGGAAATGGAAGTGTTATATTGGGAAAGGTTTGGCTCAATACCCAGCAAGAACGAACTCAGAGGGTTTGCAGACTCTCAGGAGGTATGAACATGATGTCTGAAAGCTATATGATAGGAGATCTTTTCTATTGGGAGATCGATGCAAAAGGAAAATTCAACATAGAAACCAATGGAACCAACCATGCAAAAATCTGAGGTTTCGAAAAATGAAAGATGTATGAACAAATCATGATGAATGTTGTTGGTAGGAGCGGGGAAAACCCCCTTCCCCCTCCACTTTAAGAGGTGATTAAAATGATGTATTATGGATCAATAGGCATGCTAGGAGGCTTTGGGATGTTGCTCTTTTGGGCAGGATTCATTTGGCTGATAGTCTGGCTTATACAGCAGAACTCAAGAGGAACAAGTCGAAAAGATGGTGCACTAGAGATAGCCAAGAACAGATACGCGAAAGGCGAGATCACAAAAAAAGAGTTTGAAGAGATCAAAAGGGCGCTATAACGCAGGTAAAAACCAAAAAAAAAACAAAATTAATAAATCTCAATCACATATAAAACATATGAACTGCAAAAACCTTCATATTCTCAAGGATACACCTCAGCTTGAAGCTCTTTTTACGATCATAAGGGATGTGAAGACCAAAAGGAATGACTTCATTTTCTACTCGGATGGCATTATCAGGCTGCTTATCGATGAGGCATTCACCTTGCTACCGTTTAAGAACAAACAGGTCAAGACGCCGACAGGCAGCAGCTACAAGGGAAAAGAACTGAATTGCAAGCTGGCTGCTGTATCAATCATTCGCGCGGGAGAATCAATGGAAAAGGCTGTAAGGGAAGTCTGCAAGAAGGTAAGGATAGGAAAGATTCTTATCCAGAGAGATGAGAAGACAGCAGAACCCAAACTATACTATTCCAAGCTGCCTCCAGACATCTCTAAAAGATATGTTCTGTTATTGGATCCTATGCTGGCCACTGCAGGTTCTGTCTGCGTAGCCATAAAAGTGTTAAAACAGGCAGGAGTCAAAGAGAATCACATCATCTTCGTCAACCTTATGTCCTGCCCAGAAGGCATAAAGATGCTCAGAAAATCCTATCCTCAAGTCAAGATCGTGACTGGTTATATAGACAAGAAGCTGGATGCAAAGAAGTACATCATCCCAGGCATAGGAGACTTCGGCGACAGATATTTCGGCACAGATTAGATTTTGTTCGAATTTCTCTTGTTTTCTTTGTTTTTAGCAATTTCTCTAAAAAAAGCAAATATATATAAAAGATACTACTACTAAGTAAGAAAAAACGATAAATATATAAAGGGTTATCGCTTCCTTCCTCTATAAAACCTTGGGGGATACCAAATGAAGAACCAAAAATCAATACCATTTTTCATTTTTATCTTGTTGGTAAGTCTATTCTTATACTTTCTTACCGCAACCCTGTTTAGTGGTACAATGGCGCTACTAGGAAAGTTCTTTTCATTGGCTGCCTTTGCACTCGCTTTATTGGGACTATTCATCGCCTCCATCAGGAATAAAAGAAGCTGGTCACGCTATTATTACATAGCATTGTTTGTGGTTATGCTCATATTGCTGGTGTTTGAGATAATGGATTTCGCATTGTTACCAATGGCGAAACTCTTTTTTGTGACAGCCGCCCTTGTTGCACTATTGCTTTCACTGCTTGACTATAGGCAATATATCCTGGCTAAGCTTAAAGTTGTCAGGAGATATCTGTTAAAGGTCAAGGAACAGGAAAGCCAATTGGTCAAGCTTGAGAAAGAACAAGAGAACAAGATGACCCGGCTTGAGAAAGCACATGATAATGCCCTTGCAAAGAAAGACAAGGAGCTGCAAGCCAAGCTTAAGCTCGTAGCAAGCTACAAGACCCAAAATGCTAATAAGGCTGATGAGGTCAAAAAGATCAAGGCTCAACTCGCTGAAGTGAGAAAAGATATGAACAAAGCTTCAAGAGAGATCAAGAAGAGCCAAGAGATTGTCTCTGAGCTTGATAAGAAGAAGCAGGCTTTAGCAGAGAAAAACAAGACTCTAAGCAAAAAAACAGCTGCAATCGCTGAGATGTCAAAGGAAACCAACACCCTCAAGCGGCAACTGAACAAGAGCCAAAAAGAGCTTGACCATGAAGCTGAGCTAAAAAGCAAGTACTCAAAGACTCTTCGAAATATTCGAAAAGCGAAAAAAGAAGAGGAAGAGCTGCTTATTGTGAGTGCTGATGGATCATCTGTTCACAGGCCTAAATGTATTGCTGTAAGAAATGTTCTTAAAGAGAACAGAAAACTGATCAAGAATTGGAAAGCAGCTGAAAAAGAAGGCTATAAGGGCTGTAAGCTTTGCAAACCACATATCAAACCTAAGGTCATTGTAAAAAACCATGTCAAGTATAAGTTTGTGGGAAGCAAGGATTCAGACAAGGTCCATAAGGCATCATGTTTGCTTGTAAAGAACATTGATTCCAAGGACAGATTGTTTTTCAGAAGCTACAAGGCAGCACTTCAGAAGAAGTACACAGCTTGCAGGGTTTGTAACCCAACACAATAATTATTATTTGAGGCCCTACTTTAGGGCCCTACTTTTTCTTTTTAAAATAAAAAAGTTTTAATAGGCAGTTTAGACTACCATAACTAGATGGACATAATCAAGATTATCGAAAATCATGGACTTAAAGCTGCTAGCCAAAGAAATCAGCCTATGCTTGTTTTGAGCGTTGTTGGTGAGGCATATACCCAAGGCATGAAAAAAGAATATAACATCTCATGGGGCGCTGTAGGTGCAATCGGCTCCAATGGCTGGTTTTATACTCTATTAAACGAGAAACGAATCGCAAAAGACCTTGGCAAAATCATACAAAAAAAACTTAAGACTCTTGCAAAAGATTTTCTAATACCCAGTATGGAAAAATTTGAAAAAATCAAATCAAAAATAGACAAAATCGAAGATTTGATCGAAAAAAATCCCTTGCAATGCATGAAAGTCGTTACAGCCAACTACAGCCAATATGTGACCATTCTGGGCTTGTATAACTGCTTCTTAAGGTATTTTAACCATACTAAGGAAAGCCTTGTTGACAAGCGAATGATGAAGCGAATTGGTAATGAAAGAAATACTATTGCCCTGCTCTATTCAAGGACAGAAGCTATTTTGGACAAATGCTCTATACTGATTGGAAAGCAAAAGCATTTTGAAGGATTTTTGCTGAGATACTGTACCCTTGATGAGATAAAAGCATTCCTAAAAACCCAAAAAATATCTAAAAATCAGCTTGAGACACTTAAAAAAAGAAAAGAGGAATATCTCTACTTGTGCACATGGGAAAAGAAGAAGGATGAAAATGTATTTACTGATAAAAAGATCATCAAAGATATCAAACAAAAGTGCTTTGATATTGAAAATAAAGAAACAAGCATCCTGAAAGGTAAAATTGCATATCCTGGAATTGTCAAAGGAAGGGTATACAACCTGGTATCCGGCAATAAACCCAAAACTAGAGGATTCATTCTTGTCGCACCAATGACAGTAGCTAAGAATGTCCCTTTGATGAAACAAAGCAAAGGTATTGTCACAGATGAAGGAGGCATATTAAGCCATGCAGCCATCATGGCAAGGGAATTTGAAAAACCCTGCATAATCGGCACTAAATTCGCAACAAAGGTTTTAAAGGATGGAGACTTGGTTGAGGTAGATGCTAACAAAGGTATTGTGAGGAAGCTAGAATGACACTCATATATAACAAGAAATACACAAGGGATAACGGCCTGATCCTACAGGAATCCTGGAGCTATGCACATCTAGAGGGATTTGAGAAGGCTATAGGGGAACTGAATCCTTTCAACCCACCCAATATCTATTTTGTCAACAATGGAGCCACAGAAATATGGGACTGTGACAAGGCCTACAAATGGTTCTTTGACAAACTCCTGGAAAAGAACAGGGAAGGACAAGACTTCTATAAGATGCATGTCCAGACCTATATGAAAATCCTTGAAAAGCTCGAGCAATACAAGATAAAGGGCGTACTTGATTCTATTCAAGAGCTCAAGGAGTTCATAGAATTCCTGTTCTTAGGTTCAAGACACTTTGTCATCTTTTATTATAGCTCTTATGATGAAAGAACTCCTAAAGACATTAGGGAAATGGCCATGCAGATAAGGAAGGTTGACTCGTTCTATGATGACTGCGAAAAGATCATCAAGAAAACCATATCCCGCCTTTTTCCAAGAGCAGAGGGCATGGAATTGGTTGTCACTTTAAATGATCTGGATGCAGTGCCAGAAAGGCCTGTGTTAGAAGCAAGGATGAAAAACTGTATCTTTATCCCTGGTCAAGAGATGGAACTCATGGATCTTAAAGAATTCCAGAAGCAGCATCCTGAATATAAGTTCCTCTTCGAAGACATACCAGAAGAAATCCTAAAGAGCGGAATTCTTAAAGGCCAGATTGCCAACAAGGGAATGGCAAAGGGTAAAGTTAGAATCCTAAGGAAAAAATCCCAGATTACAGAGCTGGAGGACGGAGAAATACTTATCTCGACTATGACTACTCCCGACTTTGTACCTGCTATGGAAAAAGCAGCAGCCATCGTAACTGATGAAGGCGGCATTACCTGCCATGCAGCTGTTGTGGCCAGAGAACTCGGCAAGCCCTGCATAATCGGCACCAAGTTTGCAACAGAATTCCTACGTAACGGAGACATGGTAGAAGTCGACGCAGACAAAGGAATTATAATTAAAATAAAATGAAACTGATCCCTCCATTTTTCAGTAATCTTTCAATCCTTGCTACAAGACCAGTCACTGTCCATAGGGATGAGCTGGCAAAGATCTTTTTTGGGCAGGTGCACAATATAAGGATTGCATCTGCACCCTTAAAAAAAGGAGTTAGATCGATCTATTGGGAACAATCCGATGCTGCAAAAAGCTTAAACAGGCTGGCAAATAAGATCAGGACTGTCAAAGGCTGGAAAAAACATCTTAAAGACTATAAGCTGGCAGTCAAGGCTATGCATAAGGCAGGAGACAACGCCAAAGCCTGCGCCAAATTACCTCTAAAGAAATGTGAATCTATTCTCCAAGATTGGATCGATGCAAATATTCTTTTTGCAGACAATATTGCGATGCCATTTGCAATTGAAGCAGTGCTTGACCAGGAACTCAGACAGTTACTAGAAAAAGAATTAGGACAAAAAGCAGATCAGGCATTCAATATCATCTGCTCACCTTCAAGACTTAATGATTTCCAGAAGATGAGACTGAGGATTGCAGAGTCTGCAATACAAAACAACATAACAAAGAAAAATCTCAATCAGCTCACAAAAGATTTCTATTGGTATAATGAGTATTCGTTTGTTGAACCTTTATTGGATCAGAGATATTTTGAAAAAGAGATCAGAAAGCTTGACAAGAAATCAGCCAGAGAAGAAATAAAGAGAATGAAAAAAGAGGTTGAAAAGAATAGGAACAACTATGCAAAGTTAAGAAAGCAGCTTCATAATCCTGACCTAAGACTTTTAGCTGAGATCATTCATGCATATACCTTCTTACGTACTGACAGGATCGACCATTTCAAGAGATGCCAGGCAAAGGCAAGAGGCCTATTATACAAGATAGCTGATGAGATGTCCAAAACCTCTGGCAAAAACTGGCCTGAAAAGATGACAGCAAATCTACTTCATAGTGAGCTGATGGATTTCATCAAGAAAGGCAACCTGCCCAACTACAAAGATGTGCAACAAAGAGTTAAGCAGGACTACATCTATTATTTTGAAAACAATAAAGTCACTATTTTACATGATGCTGCAACTATCAAACTGGCCATCAAAATGATAAAGAACTCCCAAGAAAAGAACAAGCAGATCAAGGGCATGATCGCGTTCAAAGGAAAAATAAAGGGAAGAGTGGTTCTGGTTCTGTCTAAAGAGGATCTTAGCAAGGTTAAAAAAGGCAATGTCCTGGTTGCGAAGACCACCATGCCAGACTTCACCCATGAAATGCACAGAGCAGCTGCCTTTGTGACAGAAGAAGGCGGCGTGACATCACATGCCGCTGTTGTTGCAAGGGAATTGAAAAAACCCTGTATTGTCGGCACTGGCAATTGCACCAAGATATTAAAAGATGGAGACGTGATTGAGGTTAACGCGGAAAAAGGAATAGTAAGGAAGGTGAGCAAATGAAAACCAAACTAGTGATTTTTGATGCATATGGAGTAACGCTTCTAGGAGGTTTCCCAGAAACCATGCAAGCCCTGGCAAAGAGATTCAAACGCAATTGGAAAGACCTATATGCAGTCTTTTATACCAAGTATTTTAATATGGCAGCAACTCGAAAGATGACACAAGCAGACGCATGGGAAAAAGGAGCAAAAGAGACTGGATTGCATATCAACGGAAAGCAAGTCAGAGATATCCATTACCGCTTCATAAGATTTAATCCTCCAATGGTCAATTTCATCAAGAACAAATCTAAGAAAACAACCACACTCTTACTCAGCAAGAACACACGTAGCCAGATGTATGATACTGACAAGAAGCTCGGCTACAAAAAGCTTTTCCATACAGTAATCAATACCTGGGAAATAAATTTGGCTAAAGCCAGTAAAAAAACCATGAGATATATCTTCAAGAAGTTCAATGTCAAGCCAGCAGAGGTCATATATATAGATGATCAGGATTCAAACTTAGAAGCTGCAAGAGAGCTTGGGGTGCATACCATTCTTTATAAGAACTTCAGCCAATTCAAGAAGGATTTCAATAAGGTGTATAAAACATGAAGGCAGAGGATGTCGATTGGGAAAATGTATCTTCCAGGCAAAGGATTAGTCCACATCCTAATGTCTATTCTATGCAAAGCTTGACCCAAGATTATAAAAAGATTGTTGGTACGAGCTACAAGCAAATCTTACTATTATTCAAGTTCCCAGTAGGATATTTATTTTGGAGTACAAAAGATGGTAAGCGAATCCAGAACCATATCTTCAAGAAATTATTCAAACAACCACACTTCTTCCACAAGCAGGCTCTGAAGGTCAAGAAGATTGGCGATACTTATATCAGCTGGGCAAAACAGCTTGCAAGAGAAGACATCTCAAAATTCACACAGGCAGAGATAGTTCAGGCTTATAATGAGTTTATCGGACATTATAAGCAGCTCTATGCCAATTATTTTATGATCAATGATTTTGAACCCGGACTGATAAGAATTCTTAGGTTGTATCTGAAAACCAAAACTCCTAATGAAGAGACTGCAGCAAGATACTTCACCATATTGACAACCGAACCCAGGGCACAGATAATCAATACAGAAAAACTGGCAGCACTTAAGCTGGCAAAGAAAATCGAAAACAGTAAAAAATGGAAAGCATATTTCAAAGACAAGAAAACTGAGCAATTAATCCGCAAGGATACAAAATTAAACAATCTGTTCAAAAAACACACCAGCAATTTCTTTTGGATAACTCGAGATTATGATGATGACGTGCTCACATATTCTGATTTCATAGAAAGGATGGCCCATCTTCTTAAGAACAACCCGCTTGCACAGCTTGAAAAGCTTCAGGCAGTCATAAAGAACCATGAGAGTGATATCAAGAAAATAATAAAAGAAGCAAATATTGATCACGATCACGCCAACTGGTTCTCGGAAATGAGAGAGGGTATCTACATCAAGGAACTCAGGAAGACTTATACATCCTTATCCTTGCATTATTTTGATGTTATCCTAAAAGAAATCTGCAAAAGATGCAAGATAACCATGAAGGAAGCAAGACACTTAATGGTCGATGATATTCCACAAGTTTTCAAGGATGCTAATTTTAAAAAAGAGTTAAAACAAAGGATTAAGTGTTCTGCTTTTAATACTTCGAAAGGCAAAACTGAGATCATCCTGGGTAAAAGAGCAGAGAAACTCTTCAATAAAGTGGTCTTAATCAAAAAGAATGTTGACGAATTTAAAGGAGTTCCAGTTTCAGCAGGTGTTGTCAAGGGCCCTGTAAGACTAGTTTTAGACCTGGATGAGATGGACAAGGTGAAAAAAGGAGATATAGTTGTGACCAGTCAGCTGGGGCCTAATTATGCTCCTGTCTTTGTTAAGGCAATCGGCCTGGTCTGCAATGGAGGCACAGGCATAACATCACATTCAGCCACCCTTGCAAGAGAGGCCAAGATCCCTGCAATTGTCGCCACCAAGATAGCCACACTTGTACTAAAAGATGGAGATTTTATAGAAGTGGATGGTATAAGCGGAACAGTAAAAATATTAAAAAGATATCAAAAGAAGTAAATTCTATCTAGCAAGTTCTTCAAGAGGTCTTGTTTTTTTAATAGAATCCCCTATACTAAGGTCTGCAATATAAAGACTGCCTTCTTGCCTCACAGCAACATCAAATCCTTCTCCTTCTTTGAAAAGACCTGTGTGTTCCAGTGCAGATTCATAACTAACTGGTTTTCCAAGAATCGTCAAAAAGGCAACATCAATAATTGGACCATGAGTAATCTTGATTGCCATATCTGGCTCAGGTTGGTCTGTAAAAGAGTGGACATAAGCAGATTCATTATATATGGACTGTGAAATATTCTTTCCGCATTCTATTAGCTCAGGTGTGTAGAGCTCAAAGATTTTACGATACTGTTCATGCTTGTCAGACATATCTCTTAATTTCTGCTTA
The DNA here is from genome assembly GCA_964647565.1 of uncultured Methanosarcinales archaeon. GTDB lineage: Archaea > Nanobdellota > Nanobdellia > Woesearchaeales > CAZYIM01 > CAZYIM01. Next base: position 16,297 of record CAZYIM010000033.1, on the reverse strand, counting down.
GCTTCATGATCCATTGCAACACTGTCAAGCAAAGGATCATATGAAGGCTGAATAACTTTTGATTCTGCTCCAAGAAGCCATGCAACTGCTGCGATTCTTGTCCTATCTGCTTTAGAATGAAATGCTAAAAATTTTGAGTCTGGGTATTTATTTAGAAGATCTCCTCCCTTTTTGTATGCGTTTGCAAAACCTTCAGGCGTTGGTTTATCTAGTTTCTTACCATCAGGACCTTTGGCTGTCTTCTCATGCCTTCGAATAAGTTGTCTTGAAATCATTTAGTACTTATGAGTAGTTATCTTTTATAAAGTTTCCGGTTTTTTAACTTAGATTAACCCCCTTAAAATCACCTCTTTTTAACCACAATCTTTATAAAAGCCTCTTATTTCCACCCTCTATAACCCGGTAATACTACCTACGGTAGGAGGGATTAATATGAACAAACAGGAAATAAAGAAAGTTATACAAAAGCTTAAAACAGATTCAAAGAAAAGGAACTTCTCTCAGACTGTTGACCTGATTGTCACTCTAAAAGACCTTAATCTCAAGAAACCTGAAGACCAGGTTGAATTCTTCGCCACTTTGCACCATAAAGTCGGTAAGAAGATAAAGGTTTGCGGCATAGTAGGTCCTGAACTGGCAGATGAAGCCAAGAATGTCTTTGATTTTGTTGTCGAAGCAAATCAACTGGATTCTTACATAAAGGATAAGAAAAAGGCTAAAAAGCTGGCAAAATCATATGATTATTTTGTTGCCCAGGCGAGTATCATGCCCAAGATAGCTGCAGCCTTTGGAAGGACTCTGGGTCCACAGGGAAAAATGCCCAATCCAAAAGCAGGATGCATTATAGCTGCAAAACCCCAGATCAAACCCTTATATGAAAAGCTCCAGAAGACCATAAAGGTTTCTGCCAAGAAAGTACCGATGTTCCAGTTGATCATAGGCAAAGAGGACATGAACGAAGAAGAAATTGTGGACAATATCGACTTTGCTGTGGATCAGATCATCCATCATCTTCCAAAGGAGAGAAACAACATCAAAAGCATATTTTTAAAACTCACGATGAGTAAACCCGTGAGCATAAAGGGGTAAAAAAAATGGCACACGTAGCACAATCCAAAAAAGACACGGTGAAAACATTCACCAAGCTGCTGGAAGAATACCCCATTATTGGTGCTGTCAATGTTGAGAACATGCCTGCCAAACAGTTGCAGAGGTTAAGGGAACAACTTCGAGAGACTGTGTTGATCAAGATGACCAAGAGAAGGCTGTTCTACCATGCGATAGATGGATCTAAAAAAGAGAACATACAGGAGCTTAAGAACCATCTAAAAGGTATGCCTGCATTACTTTTCACAAAAGAAAATCCATTCACCTTGTTCAAGAACATAAAAAAGAACAAGTCACAAGCACCGATAAAGGCTGGCCAGATTGCACCCAACGATATCCTGGTTAAAGCAGGGCCAACACCATTTGCACCAGGACCTATTATTGGAGAACTTGGAGCTTTTAAGATCAAAACAGGTGTTGAGGACGGTAAGATAGCGATCAAGGAAGATTGTATTGTTGCTAAAGAAGGTGAAGAAGTGAGCCAAGCACTTGCTTCAATCCTGGCTAGGCTTGGAATTGAACCTATGGAAATAGGTCTTAATGTCAGTGCAATCTATGAAAATGGCGAGATCCTAACCAAGGATGTACTGGATATTGATACAGATGCATACCTCGATAATCTTAAACTTTGCGGATCAGATGCCTTCAAGCTAGCAATGGAAATTGCATACTCATGCCCAGATACTATTAACCTGCTATTAGCCAAAGCACACACAGATGCTAAAACTATTGCAACGGAGCAGGATATTCTGACAGATGAAACTGTGAAGGATGTACTGGCAAAAGCCAACCTACAGGCTGAAAGCCTAAACTCAAAGCTGGATCTGCCTGCTGTAGAAGCAAAAGCAGAGGCGCCTAAAGAGGAAAAAGTAGAAGAAACCAAGGAAGAAGCAAAAGAAGAAGAGACTCCCAAGGAAGAGGAAGCAGCACTAACAGAAGAAGAAAAATCAACGGAAGCTAAACCTGAAGAAGCTCCCGAAGAAAAGAAAGAATAATACTCATAAGATTAAAATTAAACCTAAATATGGAGGAAAAATAAAATGGAATATATATACGCAGCAATGCTTTTACATAAGGCTGGTCAAAAAGTAGAAGAGGCTTCTGTAAAGAAGGTCCTTGAGGCTGCCGGCGTAAAAGTCGACGATGGAAGAGTAAAGGCTCTAGTTGCAGCCCTTGATGGTGTAGATATAGATGAAGCGCTTAAGAATGCAGTTGTAGCTGCTCCAGCAGCTGCCGCAGCACCCGCACCTGCAGAAGGTGGAGACGCTCCAAAAGCAGAAAAGAAAGAAGAAGCATCACCTGAAGAGGAGAAGAAGCAGGAAGAATCTGCTGCTGCCGGACTAGGAGCTCTATTCGGATAAATTTTTTTGTTTTTATTGAAAATATGAGTGTGACTACAATATGACTGTTGACTCTGAAATAAAGGCACTTGTTGCCAAACTTAAGGAAAAGGAAAAAGAGATAGATGAAATCCGATCCAAACTCAACCAGGTAAATGTAGAAAAAGAGGCCTGGTTCAAGAAAAAGGATGCCGTAAGTAAACAGATAGTTGAACATATCTCAGGAGTCAAGGATTCAAAGAAGAGAAGAAATGATTTGAGTAAGGATGTAAAAGCACTAAAGGAAGAAAGGGATGTGCTCAATGACAAGATCAAGAAGCTCAGCGACGAAGCAAAAGAAGCCAAGGACAAGTACCAGGTCCTGCTCAAGGAAAAGGGCATAACAGAAAGGCCCGCTGAACTCAAGAAAAACATTGAAAGGATGGAGTTCAATATCGAAACCCAGCCTATGTCTTTTGAAAAAGAACAGAAGATACGAAAAGAGATCAAGAGAATCCGGGTCAAGTATAACGCTGTAAAGGATGTTGGCGAGCTTCTGGACCAAGTCAAGAAAAAGACTCGTGACAGGGATAAGATAAGGAAAGACTCAAACAAGATCCACAAACAGATCCAGCAGATAGCAAAGGAGAGTCAGGGCTTTCATGAGGAACTTCTAGACGGTTCTAAAACAGTGGATGACCTCAAGAAAAAAGAGGATGAACTTTATCAAAAATTCTTAGAACAAAAAGAGCGCTTTGTCGAACTCAATAAGGAGCTAAAAGGCAAGCTTGAAGAACTTAATGATATCAGAAAACAGCTCAAGTCCCTAAATGTTGAGATAGAAGAAGACAAAAAAGAGCACAAAAAGAAAACTCTCAAACAAAAGTCTGTTGAACTTGATGAGAAGATGAAAAAAGGCGAGAAGCTGACCACAGAAGACCTTCTGATTTTCCAGAAGCTTAATAAATAAACAACCAATTCTAATATAATGGTTCTTTTTATGATAGGTATAGGCCTAAACGATGAACAAGACATAACTATGAAGGGGCTTGAAGCTGTGAGGAACAGCCATCATATCTATCTCGAAGCATATACCTCTAAATTAGCATGCCCTGTTGAAAAGCTAGAGCATTTCTATGGAAAGAAGATCATTCTGGCAGACAGGGATCTTGTAGAGAATAAAGCTGATCAGATACTGGAGAATGCAAAAGATAATGATGTCTGCTTTCTAGTAATAGGGGATATCTTTGGAGCGACCACTCATACAGATCTTTACCAAAGGGCAAAAAAGAAAAATATCAAAATTCAAATCATCAACAATGCATCCATCCTTAATGCCATCGGCATAACAGGTCTGGAACTATACAAGTTCGGAAAGACCACTTCTATTCCATTTGATAATGAAAATGTTGAGAGCCCGTATGATGTCATAAAGGCCAACAAGAGCCTAGGATTGCATACATTACTATTATTGGATATAAAATCTGATCAAGATAAATACATGACTGTTAGGGAAGCTCTCGAATTCCTACTTAATGTCGAAAAAAAGAGAGGTGAAGAGTTATTAAAACCAGATTCCATGGTTGTGGGCTGCGCCAGGATCGGAGGAGACTTTAAGATAAAATATAGCAAGGTCTCTGAACTTATGGAGTTTGACTTTGGCAAACCATTGCATTGCCTAGTCATACCAGGCAATCTACATTTCATGGAAGAAGAGATGTTAGAGAACTGGAAATGAACAAGATTAGGAAAGGACTCTTAGCAATAATACTACCTCTATATCTAGCCACTGGCAGCCCTGCTATTTCTCAAGAAAAGAAAAAAGAAGAAGTCAAGAAACTCCCAATCAAATACAGTATTGAAGAGATGTTTTCTGTAAAGGAAGCCTTCAGCAAATATGAGATTTTGCAGAACAGATTATTGTTAAGATTGAGTTATGATCAAAAGATTCTAGAGCATCATATAGGTCTTGAATATGATTTCATCCGCGCAAGAAACCAGCAACAAGAAATTAAAAGGGATCTAAGAAGGATTGATTACAAGATCAATTTCAAGAAAATATGGAAGATGAAAGGTTTTCTTGAAGGCAATTATATCGACGACAGGGCCACTGCGGATACAAGATATATAACAGGCGGAATGGATGTGCCTATATGGGTCTTGAACACCAGCTTGGGCTTTGGAGCTAAATGGATTAAAAAAGACGGTTCATGGATTGATCAGAGCATTACCACCATTGTTTTGTCACATGCTAAGAAAGGAAAAAAGGTCTCGTTCAACGAAAAAGCAGATCTTAGGTTTCCGATTGAGGATTTTAAGAATCCAGTCATTTTTTTTGATGCAAATATCAACGTCAACATCTATAGGACCCAATCAGAAAAAGACAAGGAAAAGGCGCAGCACAGGGTTGACATGCAGATAGGGATAAACTGGAAATACGAAAAACTACCCCAAATTCCTAAAGACAGATGGAACAGACTGGGTTTTTTAATGGGTGTAAAGTATTCGTTCAATCAATAGAAAAAAAAGAAAAAATTATTTTTTTGCGTTCCCCCATTATTTAAGGATTGCTACAATTTGAGTCTCTAAATAATTTCCAAAAAGTATTAAAACAAGAAGAATTTTCTAAATAGCATCGAGGTAAGGAAAGTAGGGTGAAATTCCCTCACTGACCCGCAGCCGTAAAGTCGGAACGCTTGCTTGGACCAGATAGGATCGAGGATTATCCAAGATGATAAGAAAAAGCAAAAAAGCATCTTCTGTGTTCAGACAAATATCTCTATTTTCTAGAGGCACTTATCTTGAAAAAGTTCAAGAGGTGCCAGAATGGCTCAAAAACTCAAGCTGAAAACAAAGAAAAAACAGAAATCTAAGACAAAAGAAGAACAAAAGATAGTTCTTAGCTCAAAACACAAAGTAGCACTGCGATCTCTGCAAAAACAGAAACTGCTTCTGGAGATGGAAGAGGTCCTGGTGATGGTAGTGCTGATGATCGGAGGAGTGATAGGACGCTCGCTCCTGCAATGGGCACCAAGTGTAGAGCCAATCACATTCTTTGCCATACTGGCTGGCATGCTATTCGGATCCAAGAAAGGCGCAATAACAGGAGCATCCAGCTGGTTCCTTTCAAATTTTTTCATGTTTGGAGGACAAGGACCCTGGTCTTTGATACACATCCTGGCAGGGGCATTTGCAGGTTTTCTTGGAGGTGTCATAAAAGACAGAAGAGGCAAATTCATAACAGTTGCTGCAATGATATCTGCAACTCTCTTCTTTGAGACAGCTATGAACGTATCATCAGGATTTTTCTTTGGTTTTGGCATACTTGTATCGTTTGCATCAGCATTGCCTTTCATAGGTATCCATTTGGTGTCCAATGCCACATTCGGACTGTTGCTGCCCAAGATCAAAGGTCTTGTGTACAAAACAGGCAGGTTCAATGAGAAAGAGATATGCGAAAAGCTCATCTCAAAACTTAAGGAAAAAACCAAAGCTATCAAAACAACAACTACAATAGTTGCACTTCTTTTCCTTATTCCATTTTCACAAGCAGCAACAATAGGCGTTGTTGTTGAGCTTCCAAGCGGAGCAGTGTCTGTTGACTGTCTGGACATATCAGACAACAGTGACGGATACCAAACACTTTCAAAAACAGACCTTGATCTAGAATGGGCAGGACCATCTGCATTCGGCCATCAACTCTGCATGATAAACGGATTTGGAGATGAAGCAAATGGAGATTATTGTGAATACTCAGGAAAATACTGGGGCTTTTTTAAAAGCAAAGGTCAAAGCTGGGAATATCTGCCAGTCGGATTCGATGGAGGTTCCTCCTGCTGGAACAAAGATCTTCTCTCTTTTGAAGGGCATTATTGCGCAGAAGAGGGAGATGTAATAGGACTGAATTATGGAGAATACGGCGACAAGCCAGTCCATCATTCATTTGAAGAGTTATGCAACCCGCTAAAAGTAAAAGATGTGACTATTAGGGTTGACAACAAAAGACAAAAAGATGCCGATGAAACTGGCGGACAGATAGAAGCAGGACCTGGTTCAACTATCCAATTCGATGTAAGCATAATGAACGATGAGCAGTTTGAAACTGATCTGACAGTAGAAGACATTGAAATGGAAATCACGATCGATGATATCAAAAATGGCCTTGAAGAAAAAGCAGACTTCAAAGACCTAGATATAGGAGAAGAAGACGAAGAGAAAATATCAATAGAACTGCCCCTCATTCTTGAAGATGGAGACTATGATATTAAATTGCTTATTGAAGGCACAACCAACAAAGGAATATCACAAGAGATTTCTCTTGAATATGAGCTGGAGATAAACAAAGAAAGACATGATGTGGAATTCCTGTTGATTGAACTTGAAGAGGAAAAGATCTGTTCAGGAAAGCAAATAAAGATATTAGTAGGTGTTGCAAATATTGGAAAAGAAGATGAAAATATAGCATTGACAATCCAGATTCCAGAACTAGGCACGCAGAAAACAGAGAACATTTTTCTTGAAGAAGGCGATGATAAAGACGATTCCACCAGCTGGAAAACTATCCAGTTTGCAACCTCAAAAAGCATAACAGGAAACTATAATCTTGTTGTCTCAGCTGATTTCAAGGAGCACATAGAAGAAAATCTCCAAATAACAATTGAAAAGTGCGCAGAAAAAGCAGAAGAACAAAAAGAACCAGAGAGCACAAACAAAGCAACAGGTTTTACAACAGCAGATCAAAAAATAAAGACACCAGTTTACCACAGCTATTCACCAAAAAAGAGCTTTTTTGAGAAGAACTCTTCATTGCTCATACTTTTTGGGACTGAGATTATCGTGCTTCTAGTGATAATAGCAATTATAAGGATAATGAAAAGCTAGATAACATAGAAATGAAATTTTTATAGTTTGCATTTCAAAATGTTATTAGGAACAAATCTAGAATTGGCTGATTTTTTAATGAGTGTGAAGTACTCGTTTAAAAAAAAAAAGAAAAAAAAGAAAAAAATCAGAGATTTTTTACCTTCCCCCATGCCCTCAATAGCTCTAGAGGCATAGTGAAGATTATAGTATTGCTCTGGTCTGAACTCAGATCATTGATGGTCTGCAGTGTCCTCAAGTGTAGAGCTCCATCAGCCTTGGCTAGTGTATGAGCTGCCTTGGACATGTTAGTTGCTGCAATAACCTCTCCCTCTGCTTTTATGATTACAGAACGCTTCTCTCTTTCTGCTTCTGCCTGCTTACCGATGACTCTCTTCATATCCTGTGGAAGCAACACGTCTTTAAGGTCAACATTCTGCACCTTTATACCCCAGGGATCAGTGGCTTTATCAACAATAATCTGTATTTTCTGTGATATTTTGTCCCTCTGTGAAAGAAGCTCATCCAACTCTACTTCACCCACAATATTCCTCATAGTAGTCTGAGCCAACTGGCTGACCGCATAGTTGAAGTGCTCAACCTCAATAATTGCCTTATTGGCATCTGAAACCCTGTAATATATTACAGCATTGACATTCACAGAAATATTATCCTTGGTCATGCAGTCCTGATCAGGAACATCTACTGCCTTGACCCTCATATCCACCCGTTTCCATGTTTGGAGAATTGGTATTACAACTCGCAAGCCAGGACCCATAACACCAGAATACCTGCCCAAAGTGAATTTAACACCACGCTCATACTCATTAACAGTCTTCAATCCAGAAAGTACAAATAAGACCAATACTATTAGAATTACCCATGTAATTACCATATATTCACCCCCGTTCGTAGATGTTTAATTACTTCTATTAATAAATATTTTGATTTTATTTAAAGAGTGATGTTTTACATAATCTATTTATTCTGAATTTTATTAGCACTCTTCAATGCAAAGATTGTCAACACAGTCAGCCTTACAATCAGGATTGCTGGGCTTTTTTACTAAAATGTTAAATTTATTTTTAATCTTCTTTTTCAAAACTTACAGAAACAGTATGTTTCTGAAGTTCAAAAACTTTAGTTTTCGAAAACTTACTGAAACAGTATGTTTCTGAAGTTCAAAAACTTTAGTTTTCGAAAACTTACTGAAACAGTTTGTTTCTGAAGTTCGAGAACTTTAGTTTTCGAAAACTTTAAATACGTTTATTTCTCTTATCAGTTCTATGATTAATAAAAGAGGTATTTCGCCTATTGTGGCGACTGTTCTATTGATAGCCTTTGCAGTAGCTCTAGGTGCAATGATCATGAACTGGAGCAGAAGCCTGGTGGAAGAGGAAGCAAGCTGCGAAGATTTAGTCATCACCCTAAAGACGCCTCTTTGTAAAATGGAGAACAAGGTCATCCCTATTGCCTTACAGCAGGAAAAAGAGGTTCTCTGCCTTGAGAAATCCATCCATTTTGACAAAGTACCTGCCTGTAAGATAGAAAGCTAGCAAACTTTTTAAAAGGGATTAGGTTATTTATTCTTATGCGTGTCGTACTTGATATCCGGAAGACTGTAGATCAGAATGCTGCTATCTATTTTGAAAAGTCCAAAAAAGCCAAGAAAAAGGTAAAGGGTGCTACCAAGGCTTTGGAAAAGAGCAAAGCTAATTACGAGAAGGAAAAGAAAAGAGTCGATGCCATCCAGGTCGAGGATACTACACCCGAGAAGATTGTCAAAAGGGAATGGTTCGAGAAGTTCAGATGGTGCTGGTCTTCAGATGGTTTTCTGATGATTGGCGGCAGGGATGCGACTACCAACGAGATCATCATCAAGAAGTATGCTGATGAAGGCGATCTTGTGTTTCATACTGATATGGCGGGCTCACCATTTATTGTAATCAAAGCCAACGGCAAAAAGATCCCAAAAAAAACACTACAGGAGGCTGCAGAGTTTGAAGCTGCATATTCCAGAGCCTGGAAAAGAGGTATGGCTAGCATCGAAGTTTTCCATGTGAATCCTGACCAGGTGACCAAGGATGCTCCTTCTGGCGAATATTTGACTAAAGGCGCCTTTATCATCAAGGGCAAGACTACTTACCTGTCTGCTGAGATGAATTTTGCAGTCGGAGTCTACAAAAAGATGATCATGGGAGGGCCTCTTTTAGCCATAAAGAAGCATTGCAAGGAGTTCATTGAGATTGTACAGGGTGACGAGAAAAGCAGCGATATCGGCAAGAAGATCAGAGCCAAACTAGGTGGAAATCTTGATGACATCATCAGAATTCTACCTCCAGGCAGCTCAGTGAAAAAAGAAAGGAAAAAATAATTCTCTTGCAAAAAACTAAACATTTAAATATTAATATATACTCATCAGATATAAATATATATTAATTGAGTATAAAAATGACAAAAACAGCACAACTATTGAAAAAATCTCAGCATTCTCCAACTCTTAAGACTATTGTAATGGTTGAAGATACTTTGAAAAATACAGACCTAATCACTCTCGCAAAACTAAAAAAAACATTGCCCAAAAAAGTGATGCACCAGACATTAATCCAGATCCTGGACTATCTGCAGATCAGCGGAAAGATACTGATCGGTACCAAGGGTATTCTATGGATCTACACTCCAAGAGAGGAATTGGAAAGACTGAAAAGGGAAGGCATAGAGATGTAAACGGATTCTTTCCAAAAACTATTAGGTTATTTTTATTAACCAGTTTCTAATAAATCAAGTAATGATAAAATCAGTCAAAATTGAAGCTATTGGCCAAGCAAAAATTATATTCACATATCTAAAAGAAAAGGTATCCCAACAACAGGAAAAAGGTATTAAAAAAAGTAAGGAAATACAATTAATGAATTCAATCAGGCAAAAAGTATCTTTCATGAAATCCAATCCTTTCTACGGCACTCAAATTGAAAAAAAGAAGATTCCTGAAGAATATCAAGTAAACAACCTTTGGCGTGTCAAATTATCCAACCATTGGAGAATGCTCTATACCATCAAAGGAGACCAGATCGAGATAATCTGCTTTGTAATCGAAATTTTTAATCATAAAGAATACAATAAGAAATTCAGATATAAGAAGTGACTTATTTCTTCTTGAAGCGATCAAGCACTTTCTTACGTCTCTTCTTACCCTCAATATCCTTCTGAGCCTGTTCTTTAGCCTTGCGTGCCTGTTCCTTACGAATCCCAACCAGGGCGTCCTCCCTTATCAGACCAGACTTGATCTCTGTGTTCATGAACTGCAAGAAACTGTTATAGAGGTCACTCCTGATTATCTCAATTGCAGCATCCAGATGGTTTACCACCATTATGTCCTGCTGCTTTTGATCAAGAACTATTTCGAGAGGTTTTTGTACAATGGAAGGCTCAATCTTTGCGTCAATAATCTCTTCTGGCCTAAACCTTATCTGGTTGTCAAACTCGATCTTTTTCTTTCCAGATAAGGGAAAGTGAGCCTGGTATCTCACCCAATATTCAAGGCCATATGCTGAATTTTCGATATTGGAACTAAAGGTAAGTCCCTCAGGTTTAGTACTCAGCATATCAGTTGAATAATTGAATCTGATCTCGAAACAGGACAAAAAATCAGTCCTCAAGCTATCGCTGACAAAGACCTTATGAGCCTTGTTTGAAACCTTTTTTATGCTTGAACCAGGCCGTCCCATTTTAGATATCGATGTCACCAACTCTCCTTTTGAGGAGACATAATCATAGAGTAACTGTATCTTATGGAAACATACTGCAGAGTCATTTCCAGTTGCATTCATCGCCGACCAGAACTTCTTCTCAAGATATGAAGCAGCATCCCTACCATCTCTAAGAATATTGATTGTTTTCTGGCTTGTATCAACCTTAACTGTTTTGGCATTATCAATAGCTTGAAACCAGTTGGAAAAATCTTCTCTGACCAATTTGGAAGAATAAAAGCTGCTGATATTTTCTGGAAGAACAGCCGTACTGTCAATATGGAAATTAGATAAGAACTCATTTTGCACGTGAGCTTGAAGGTTGTCTTTCATCGCTCCATATCTATCATACATCCCTTTCCAATTGTTGAATATTTGCAGGCATTTGTCCAATTGGCTCTGCCGACCATCAACATTCTTACGCAACAACATGGCCTTAAATTCCCTGAAAAACTTATCAGCGATTATCTTGCAATCCTGATATGGCAGGAAGTCTTTTTGATCAGTCCTATTATTCCAGATATCTCCTGAAAGCTGCAATGAATCCGAACCAATATTAACATTAATTATATATCTATCATCTTCCACAATCAGTCTTGAGTCAAGATTAAGATGATCCTTATAATCCTGATTGTTAGGTCTATAATCATACATGTTGATAGTACCAATATTAACAGCATTTGAATCCTTTAAATTATAGGTATATATTAATCCAGCAGGAGGCATTCTCCTTCCATTTTCTATTAAGAAACTAATCATCTCATCAACACTGATCTCATGTAATGAATCTGGAACAGATGTGTAGAAATCATTATTCTTCTGCAAAATTGAAATATTATTCTGCATCTTCTCCAGGATATTCTTCTCTGGCTCAGGTGTAGATCCTATGAAGATATCATCCCTGGCCTTAGGCACAGTATTCAGCGTTCCCAACTCAACCTTAAGAGCACGTCTTTGGTTTTGCCTCTCAATGATTGGTTTGTATTCGTTACCATGACTATTATTAATATTACCACAGCCTGAAAAATACGAAGCAACAATACCTCCCAACAAAACAAGCGGCGCAATATATTTTTTCATAAGTTCACCTTATTCAAGAATATTGATGATCTTTCTCATATGATCTTTGGTAGCTTGGGTTTCCATCGCCTTGTTTTTAAAATCAGCCAGGGTATGTTGTGTCTGTGTGATATTTTGCTGATAAGCAGACTCAATAAGATTATAGACAAACCTTTTTTGCTGTTCGGATGTTAATGCAGGTATGGCCAACTGTACTCTTAAGTCTTTGTTTCCATTGCCTGGCTTGTCCAAGAGCATGTTATACTCAAGTTCCAAATCCACCTCTTTATTAAAATAATATGTTGCTTTAAAATCAATCAGAAACTCAGATTCCCCAGATACACCCTCGTATTTCTGTGCAGAATAACCTGTTATAAAAACCAGATTATCAACTAGACCTTTATCGTTTGCACCATGATTGTAAACTTCAGTCAAAAACCTCTTATGTGAGACTGGCACACTTTCATCATCTGATGAATAACCATTTATTGTGACTGGGTTGCCTTTATAGTCTACAAACTCAAAGAACGACTTACTATTAGAAAATAAATCAATTGTTGCAATTATTTGTGCTTTAATTTGTGGAGCTGAATCAATCTCGGATTTTAGATAATTCAAGAGTGAGTCAGCAGCTGAAATTCCAAAGTTGATATCAGCATCTCTTGTATTATTAGTACTATTAATGATTTTTACCCACACAGCCACATCTTCAAGATCCTCATTAACTATTAACTCTCCACCAAAAGGTTTTTTAGGATTAGATTTGCCTGAAACAAGTTTATACCATTCAGAAGGTATTATGTCGACAGATTTTTCCAATTCAATCAAAGCTTTAAACCTTTTGTTAGCAGACGTGTCATCTATAACAATACCAAGATCGCTAAGCATCTTATAACCTGCCCTTTGTTCCAAGTCAAATTTTAATCTTTCCCAGTGAGTTATCTGATCTTCATTTTCTATTTTTTGTCTCTTGACAAATTTCTCGATATCCTCAATGATGGCCAACTCTTCTGATCTGATTCTATCATTCTGATAGGCTGCGATTGCCTTATTGACCAAAGTCCTGGCTTCTGCTCCACTAAGTTTTTCATCCATTTTCGTATTGTACTTAGAAAAGCACATTGCATGCCCAAAGGTTTCCAAGGAGCCCATATCAATGAATGATTCAATATAGAATCTTCTTCCCTCTTTATCCAAATTATAAGCAAAATGCAACTTATCCTCATCACCTTTATTGTTGCCTTGCAGGTTCATAAGGGTTGCCATGCATAAAGGTTCACCAGTTTTATCTGAAATAACATGCTGGAGATTATTGCTCTTTACAGCTACATGCGACGAATGCTGACCCCAGGCTTCAGCATCATGATATTCCCATGCTTTATCTGCAATCTCTGCCAGAGTCTCATGATTGGCTGTGTCAGGAAGAGCAGCGTAATGATTCTTCAATTTGCTTAAGAAAGATGCTCTCTTGGCCCAGAATTCCTGTATGCTGGTCCTGTAGGGCGTTGTCCTATGCAGGCTCTTGGATTCTGCTTCTAGTTCAGTATGAGCATACTGCTTGTTCTTTTTAAAATTATACTCCAATCCATGAGTTGGAGAGCTGCATCTGTTTAGAAAGGACACAGAAAGTCCTGTTAATAACAATAACAATGATTTTCCAAATTTCATAGTACCACCTGGTCAATAAATAATAAAGAAAAGTAATACTATCGGCTTTATAAATATTGCGGGGTTCACCCCTCGAAGATGGTGAAATTACTTTTGGACCTCTTGCTTGGCATCTTCCCTGCAATACTGTGTCAATTTGTTGGCCAATAGATAGTTGGATCTGTAAAAATTTGTGAAAGCACCCACATCTGTACATCTATCAAGCTCAATTCTTAACAAAATCTCATGATCCTCTTTGGAGTTTATACTTATGGAAAAATCAGGATCATTAACTTTTATGTCCTTTTTTTTCTGTTCAACAGTTTTCTCTTTAATAAGGACATAGCAATTAATATTTTCATTACCATCAGGATTTTCTTTGCTCCACTCAAATCCGAGCAACTTAGGCGGCTCTGCATGTATTTCAGAGTAAGCCTTATTAAGATACTCTATAACTTCATGTTGGCTTCCTGCAATAAAAAACATATAACTAGACCTCCTAAACAGGCCTTTTATAGTTGTTTCCAACTTGTTTTGTAGTTCTGGTTCCAATAGTTTCATTTGTTATTTCCTCCATAAATACTTACTGTTTTCCTTTAATCAAAAAATCAAAGTTCAGCATGGACTTGAAAAAAACATCGTTTTTTCCGTCCATCTCAGCAGACAAAAGATATCTTGCTAGCAAATCTGATTTTGAACCAAGCTTCAGCTTGTACTGCAGGTCAAGCATCACTCTGCCTTTCAGCCTGTTGGCGTCATAATAATCACCAATTCCTTTATATTCTTCAGGCTTGGTCTCCCATTCCTTGAGAGTTGTTTCAAATAAGACACCCAGATCGCATTTTTTACTGTCAATAAAATCAAACTGGCCGTTGATCCAAAGCGAATAGTTCTCTCCACCGAACTTGACTTGTATATCGCCATTCTCATTATATTTCTGATCATCAAGCTGCGGGTCATCATAAATCCCAAAATAACCTTTATAGGCATATCTCTTTACACTAAATCCAAGATAATCAAGATAATCATTAACACCTTTATTATATATACCAAAGCCTAACTCTCTTTTAGACACTGATTCATCATCAGTATAATGAAATGTATCTATACTTCTATAGTGATAAGCATGTGAGGTATTAAGAAACTGATTGTCGATCTGGTCAATGAAATCAAGATACTTCTGATCTATCTTATCCATGTCAAGATCTCCAACACTCTTAATTTCAGGACCACCTGGATAACTCCAATAGTTTATAGACCAGCTGTCAGTATTACCTCCAAAAATATTACCAACCTCAAAATAAAATCCATCAGCCTTAACCCTCACCTTAGTAGATAGTGTCTCAGTATAGCTTTGATAAAGCGGCACTCCTGCTTTTTTAGGCACAAAAGCTTCACCCATCTTAAAGTCCAGTTCAACAGGCCAGAACCTCGAAATAGGCTGGCCAATAGTCATAAAGCTGCCTCCAGACTTAAAAATATCATACTTAACTTCTGACATCTTAGAATCCCACTCTTCAGGGCCAATCTCAAACCAATAGCTGTCTTTGCCAAACTTGCCAGGTAAATTAATTACTTTAAAATTTCTTTGATTATCTGAATTAGTAGAAACTGACAAAGGTGAAAATCCCAACTCCCACACCTTTTTACCTAACGCTTTTAAAGACGCATCCTTTAACAAACTAAGCCTATTCCATGCCCAGGTTCTCTGATATTTATTTAAAAGATCCGAATCGCCCGTATGGTCAACGACCCATTCATAAAGATTAACAGCAGCATCAATCTTGTTTTTTTCTTCAAGTATTAATGCAATATTCCTAATCTCCTTAATACTGCCAAGCTGATACTTAGAAAAATTACTAAAAATATCCCATTGACCTTTATAAGAATATTTTTTGTATTCCTCAAATAAAGATTGTTTTTCAGCCTTAGAAAGCACATAATCTCCTTTTCCACCAGAGGCATATTTAATAAGAATCTTTTTATGCTTCTTAAGATTACTCTTCCAGCTCTTGCGGATCCTGGTCTCAAGGAAAAGCACGTCATCATACCATGCTGAAAATTCAGGTATGTGCCGCTTGGCTTTGCCTAAATATTCTTTCGCCTTATCATTATTTCCTTTATCAGCCCAAAGCTCAGCACTCAGAAAATAGAGTTCTCCAAGATGGCTCTGGTCATCAAGTTGTTTCTTATGGATGAAAATCCTGTCCAGCATCGCAGTATTTAATTCCCCAAGCCTGGCATTGGCCTTAATAAGCTGATACTCTGCCTTGACAAGCATCTGTTTATCACTCTGACGACCAGCCTCATTAATAAGATTCTGAGCAGCTTTCTTTGCTAGCTCAAATTCACCCAACTTATACTGCTCCAAAGACCGATCCAACAAACTCTTCAAACCCTCATCAGAACTATCAAAAGTCAATCCAGAAGACACATTATGACCTGCAAGATCATCCAAAACCCGAACTTCAGCTGCCTGCTCTGCAACAAACATCTGAGCCGCTTCCTGTTGTGGTGTAAACATCATCATTATTACCTCCTATCTACTCTGTTTAT
>CAZYIM010000032.1:0-33481 GCA_964647565.1 uncultured Methanosarcinales archaeon | reverse complement strand
AAATTCTTTGCAGAATTTGCTACGCCTGGCCAAGGTAAGAATGCTTACGCATTCATTGCCTGACTAGGCTCAGACGCACTTTTTCTACAAAGCCTACTATTAGCAAAACTTTATATATTGGCCAGCTCTTTTTATAGGTGTGATTAAAGCTATTGTTTGTGATTTTGGGGGTGTTATAGGAACAGATGTAGATCTCATTGTTGAAGATGTGTTTGAAGATAATGGTCTTTTACGTGATTTAGCAATTTCAATCTGGTCCAAACATTGGCCTTTTCTTAAAGTTGGAACTGAATCAATAGAGAAATATTGGTCTGAAATTTCTGAGAAATTAGAAGATGAACTTCTTGCCAACAAAATAAGAAATGAAGTAACTGAAAGAATGGAAGTTTATGCCCCTGTTGTTGAATATTTATCTTCATTTCGAAAGAAGGGATTTATCGTAGTAATTTTATCTAATGAATCTGAAGAATGGATGAATATTTACAGAAAAAAAGGAGGCTTAGATAAAGCTTTTGATAAACTCTATGTTTCAGGAGAACTAGGTATGGCAAAACCTCAAAGCGAATTCTTTGAAATTGTTCTAAAAGAGCAGAAACTATTGCCAGAAGAGACTATTTTTATTGATAACATGAAAAGAAACACAGATGCTGCTGAATCATTAGGTATAAAATCAATCTTTTATTCTGATCTAGAAAATCTAAAAAAAGAACTGGCAAATATTGTTAGTCCTTTGGACCAACTTTGAAGACGAATGGGCTGAACTGAATGTTTGTAATAACCTCTTAAGAGATACCGAATATATGCGGTATAAATCAAATATAGTTAAATCCTTTTATATCTATTGAGGTGAAATTAAAAATGGTAAAAAGAAAAATAATTAGTATTGATGAAGAGCTTTGCAATGGCTGTGGAGATTGCATTCCTGCCTGTCCAGAAGGTGCACTGCAGATAATTGACAACAAAGCAAGGTTGGTCAGCGATCTTTTCTGCGATGGTCTGGGCGCATGTATAGGTGAATGTCCAACAGGTGCAATGACTGTTGAAGAAAGGGAAGCAGAGCCCTATGATGAGATGAAGGTGATGGAGAAAATCGTGGAGAAAGGACCCAACACCATTAAAGCACATCTTGAACACCTGAAGGATCATGGAGAGCATGAAATCTTAAAACAGGCTGTTACATATCTAAAAGAAAATAATATTGACAATCCCTTGCATGCAGACTATCAGAAGAAGCCATTAGCATGCGGCTGCCCAGGAACTGCAGTACAGGATTTTTCTAAGAAGGAAGAAAGTGCTGAACCTGCAGGAAGGGCTGAATCTGAATTAAGACAATGGCCTGTCCAACTAAACCTGGTGCCTCCTAATGCGCCATATCTTGACAATTCAAACCTGTTAATAGCTGCAGATTGTGTACCTTTTGCATATGCCAACTTCCATCAGGATTTCCTGAAGGGTAAGACTTTGTTGATGGGTTGTCCGAAACTTGACGATGCAGAGCATTACAAGGAAAAGTTAACAACCATATTTACTCAGAACAACATCAAGAGCATTGGTCTTGTGAATATGGAAGTGCCCTGTTGCTTTGGACTACAGCATATTGTCCAGACAGCAGTAAATGATTCACAGAAACAGATTCCGATAAAACAATATATAATATCTGTGCAAGGTGACATCAAGACCATGAACGAGTATTGATATTATTCTATTTTTTTTATTATTTCTTCCACAACATAATCCATCGGTCCATCATTCATGATTACAATATCAAAGCTAGACGAGTAGACCTCTTTTTGCTCTTCGATCCTATCATTAAGAAATCCGATCTTTAAGATTGTGTCATGTTCTATACCCTTGGTCATCTCCAGATCAGCAATAAGATCTCCAAGCAGTATGACATTCTTCCTTTCTGCAATGCCTTTGAAATAGGGTGTGTTGGTGAGCTGTACTTCACTCTTATTGAAAGGGTGCACAATCTTAGAGCGATATCCCTTCAGATTGCCCTCTTCATCAAAATCATAGAAATTGGCAATGATATGGACATTATCATAAAACATGCCTTCTTTCTTCAGAAAACCTTCAATCAGGTTGCCGATGCCTGCCGAAAAGATCAACAATGGAACTTGTTTTTCATAAAGTACCCTGAAGAACTCTTTTGCACCTTGTCTCATAGTGGGCGAATGCCTTTGTATTATATCTTCAACAACATTAAGGTTCATTCCATCTTCCATCAACAGTTCCATATGCTTCTGCCACCACTCTATCATCTTCGAATCTCTTTCATCTTCAGTTATACTATCAGATATTTCATATTCATGATATTGGTCAAAAAGAGCATGAGCCTTATTGGCATAATCTGGTTTTAGATAGTTATTATTCCTGATGATGGCATATGTGGTGTTAACCTTGTTGCCATCAACAATAGCTTTAGAAAGTGTCCTGTCAAAATCAGCAATGACATGCAGATTAGAAGGGCCCGCATTCTTGATGCTAGTTAATTTCTGTTCAAAGGATTCTTGATCTTGTATAGCTATGTCGTTCATTTTAATATGATGGGCCTCTGGGAACTTTGGGTTCTCAGAAATTGAATTTTTGTGAAATTCAATTCACCCGGACTATTTCAAAACAGGATGTTTTGAAATTCGAGGAATTTGTTAGAATTCCGCTGATGTTCGAGTCCGTTGCGTTTTTTTTTAGTCTGGCGTAAGCCTTGAAATATAATGGGCCCACCCGGACTCGAACCGGGGACCTTCGCCATGTCGAGGCGACGTCATAGCCACTAGACTATGGGCCCGAGAAATATCCTGAATAATCATCTCTTTTTAATCTTTTCCCAATATCTCTATGATTGCAGCATAGGCAGGTCTTGTTACAAAGACGCCTATTGAAACACCGATTATGGTTGTGATTGCAAAGCCTTTGATAAGTCCTGCTCCCGCCAATAGTAATGGCACCATTGCAACTACCGTGGTGAAGTAGGCTCCCATGATTATGAAGAATGCTCTCTTTAGCTTGTCCTTCCAGCTGAGATAGGCTGTCTTAGCACCCTTAAAGGTTTCATCAGCTATGACGATCTGGTGATCAACACCAGTACCTATGGCTATAATTATACCTGCGATTGCAGCTAGGTCTATTCGCCATCTGATTAGGGCTGCAAATCCAAGAAGTATGATTGCTTCACTTCCCATTGTGATGATCATTGGTAATGAGATGACTGCTCTTCTATATCTTATGAAGACTACTATGACGACTGCAGCTATTGACAGGAGACCTATCATGATAGCGTTTCTTATGAACTCTTTTCCAAGAAGAGGTGATATGGTATCTGTCTTTACAATCTCAAGCTTCACAGGCAGGCTACCTGTCTCGAGGACTGTCTGCATTCTCTTCATGTTTTCAAGAGCATTGAACATGGCTTCTTGTTCTGTGAGACCACTTCCTGAACCTGATATCTGGATGTCTGTGACTACATTGCCTTTTAGTTCAGCACCTATTCTGAGCATGTCCACCTCTACATCATCAAGATATAGGTAGATAGATTCATTAAGATACTCTTTGCCATCTTCAATCACAACATCAAGCTTATTTGTTACTTCAGCATGTGTTTCAGCAGCTTCTTGGCTAATGGATATCGAGAAATAGAACCTGCAAGCCCACTGGTCACCATTCTTACCGCAGCCAGCTCTTGGATCGATTCCTGAACAGTCAGCAGATCTGCAAATGCTGGTAATATCTTTTTTACCGCCTGCAAAAACAGTCTGATTGGATATTCTTGCTTCGAACTTGCCCTGTTTAGATAGCAGCTCTTTGACTTCTTCCTTATTGGCTCCGGGTATCTCAACCAATACAAATTTGTCACCTGTTAGATCATTGACTGATCTGACTGAGATATCGCTTAATCCAAAGACATTAAGCCTTTCCTTTATGTTTTCAAGGACAATCTCCATCTCTGTGTTAGATACCTTTTCAGCAGGCTTTAGGATTACTCGTGTACCTCCTGCAAGATCGAGGCCAAGTACAATATTACTTGTTGGGGCCTCATAAATATTCAAGCCTATATCTTCCATACCTATGATGTCTTTTTTGATTTTTTGTACTTCTATAGTCTCTGTGACGTTGATTGTTTCATTGGTAGTTTCGTTGTAAACTTCATTGGTTACGTTAACCAACTCTGTCTCGTTGAGAATAGTTACTTCATAGAGTGGTTTGGTAGTTAACCTGTATGTGCCTTTATTGGTCCTGACCACAAAACTCCTGTTATAGGTCAGGCTTGCTGTGAAATCATAAAAGTCTTCTACTGTTTTAATTGGTATGTTGTTTATGGTTTCTATTTTTTCCCTATCCATGGGTGCTCTTCCTGGTGGTGGGTTTTCTAAACCTGCAAGAGCCGCTGAGCTGTTTTGGATAACTGATCTGATAGCAACACCTTCAGTCCAGGGATCAGGTCTTATTGCAAATAGAGCGAGTACTAGGAATACAACTAAGACAATGATCCTTACATTTTTATATAGTTTCTTGAGATTGCTCATTTTGATTCAGGCTTTTTTTTCTCTGCGTACCATCTTATGATGGCTGCATTTTGAAGCCATGTATTGATTATGTCTGCCAAAAGACCTATTAATAGTATGGTCATGATCTGTCTGATGCTCTCAGAACTGGTGAATACCATTGCAACTATTATAGCTGCCATGGTGGTTACATTCATGGTAAGACCTGTTTTCATTGCACTTATTATTCTTTCAAAGATAGTGCCTACCTTTCTTTTTAAAACTCGACTGGTAAGTAGGATGTCTGTGTCTACACTGTATCCTATCAACATAAGGAAGGCTGCTATACCTCCTGTAGTCATTTTCATACCTATCAAGTTGACAACAGCTAATGTGACAACGATATCTGAGAATGCAGCCAGAATAACTGCTCCGCTGGGTACCAGGGTTTTGAAGTATGCGAAAACAACTATACCCATACAGACAAAAGCAATAAGCATTGCAAAGATGGTTTGCTTAAAGAAAGCATCTCCAAGTACAGGTCCGATGAATTCAACAGATATCTTGTTTTCAATATCGTCAATTCTTGGTTTTAGAGCGGTAATCAGCTCGGTCTCATTGACTTCTAATGAGGCGTCTATGAGAATTCCTTGAGTTTTTCCTAGTTCAGAAATAGCTCTCGCGGATATATCTGCTGTAGGGAATTGTTGCGAAAGATATATCTGAAGTTCATCAACATCAATATATTCATCTGTGACAATGGTCATGGTAAGGCCTCCCTTTAATGAGACGCCTTTATTCACAAAGTCACCTGTGGTTGCAGTTTGAATACCTATTAGTAGGATGGCCACAACTAGCATGATTATCGGGATGAACAGCAGTTTTCTATACTGCGTGTCATAAAATTTGAGAAATTTATTATTTCCATGACGTTTTGCTAGTCTTCGCTCTTCTATAGCCTTTTGATCTTCTTCAGGCTCATTTATTGCATGTTCTCTTGAAGATCTCATACGTTTGAGCGTTTCTAGTCTTCTCTGCCTTCGTGAAAGTTTACCCATAGAAAGGTGAGGTTTTAAATTAATTTATAAATTTTTAGGTTAGATTCGTAAATAATAGTAACAACGAGCTATAGTTTGTTAGCTGCCTGTTCTATTTCTGGCCTTGTTGGCTTTTTTGTGTCAAACGTAGTTGGAACATTCAAATTATATAATTGGTCATTATTGGCCAGATTAATTTCATATATGCTGCCCGCTTTTTTTAAGCTCGCGCCTGATATGGTCAGGGCAAGTTGGCTATCTCTGCCGGATTTCTTTATCTTTTCAGTTATCTCTAATATATAGCCACAGATATTTGGGCCTGGCCTCATTACTAAAATAGGCATGCCTAGAGTTATTTCCTTTCTTTGTTGGATTGGTTCTGTTGGTGAATATTGCTCTAGCTCTTTTATATTGTACCAAGCTGCTTTCTTCCGATTGGTTTCTTCTGCAATCGGGCTAAGTTTAACCTTTTTCTTAGATATTTGAGTTACGAAGCCAATCACTTTTTCATTGCCGACTATATCATTAAGATTGAATTCATCAATTTTCATCTCTATCACCCTGAACACAGGCCATTTTTTTCTTTTTTAAAGTTTCTTTTTAAGCCCAGAAATTTTCCGGGTCGTTCTTTGTTAGACTTTATTGTGAAATTAAAATTGTTATATGATGTTGAAGTTTAGAATACATATTTCGATAAATTTAAATACTACTGTACAATCAATATATTTGATTATTACTCTAGAATGAGTTAATTACTTAACTTGTTGCCTGGAGAATATAAATATTTAAAAAGGGGAGATGATTCACTACTCGTGAATAGCTAATAATAGCACTTATATATTGTGCAAAAACCAAAACTAAATGGGGGTTTTTAAAAATGAAAAGGATTGCTTTGTACGTGCTTTTTTTGATTGTTCTGGCAGTTGGAGTATCTGCAAACCCACTTCTTAATGTGATTGCAGACCAGACAGTTGATGAAGGTGCTGTTTTAACCTTTACAATAACATGTTCCGCCCCTGACAATGGCGCATCAACATTTGCGACAGACGCAGGATTTGGAACCCTTACGAAAGTAAGCGACACCGCAGCAACATACACATGGTCTCCTGGATTTTCAGACGCAGGAGTCTATAACGTAACATTTAATGTGACCGACGGCAACTCCACAGATGCTCAGTGGATGCTGATAACAGTGAACGATGTTGTGACAACTTCTGTAACCTTGCCAAACGTTAATATCGGCAGTAACAGCCAGGAAAGGGAAGAAACTGTAACAAACACATTCACAGTAACCAACGCCGGTTCTAATACTGTAACTGGAATAACTATAACATCAACCGCAGATTCTAAGTACAATGTGACTTTCTTGAATGTACCAAGCTCACTAGCACCAGGTGCATCACAAGTTGTTACTGTGATGGCTTATATTCCTGAAGACCAGGATTCTGGTTCAGAGAAAATAGGTATTGTTACTTTTGCAGGAACTGCAAGCGCACAACCATATACTCAGACATCGGATCTGAATATGAACGCAGTATCAGAACTTGAGATTAGAGATGTTGAAGTTTCAAGAAATTCTGATGGTGATGATGACAAGTCTCTAGATGACGGCGATGATTATGATGATGCAAAGAGAGGAGACACAATCAACTTCTTGGTTGAGGTCAAAAACACATTTAGCGATAATATTGATATGGATGATGTTACTGTAACTATCTATAACGATGATCTTGATTGGGATGAGGAAGAAGACACATCATCAATAAAAGATGGTAAAAAGGAAGAAATCGAGCTTTCTGCAGATATTGATGAAGACATCGATCCTGACAGTTACCTAGTAGAGATCACTGTTGAAGGAGAAGATGAAAATGGTGCTATCCATAGGGATAGTTGGACCATTGATATCGAAATCAAGCAGAAAAATCACGAGATTACCATTGTTGATGCAGACCTTGCACCTGAAACTATAAGCTGCGCAAACAGGAGAACAAAACTCTCTGTTGACTTATGGAACTCAGGAAAGAAAGATGAAGATGAGGTTTCAGTCAAAGTAAAGGCAGATGATCTTGACTTCTACAAGAGAGATGTTAATCTTGAGATTGATGAAGATGACGACGAGACAAAGATTTATGATATAAGTATACCAAGCAATGTCGGCCAGGGAACATACCTTGTTGAAGTGACTGTATACTATGACAATGATGACGAGTCAGATTCAAAGTCTTTGACACTTGTTGTGCCTAACTGCGGACAAACAACACCTCCAGACACTGGAGATGATGATGACGATGATGATACAGGTGACGATGATGATGGCGATGATACTATCATCACACCAGGAGATCCTCAGACAGGTACAGGAACAACTACAACTCCGCCATCTCAGTACTACCAGGTTGCTGTTGGAGATAAGGGCTCAGAAAGCCTCTTCAATGCTGGCAGCATGACCTTAATATTGTTAGGACTCGGTATCTTACTGATCCTGATAATCATCATTATACTGGTGGCTAAGTTTTTAGTTTAATTTTTTTATTTTCTTTTTTCTTTTTATTCAATAGAACTAGATTATAATCTAATTAAACTCATAGCTTAGAAAAACTTTTCTTGAACTTATCAATCCTTTCCCTGTTCTTATCCAGTTTTTTATTGGCTTTTTCAACCAAGAATGTGATATAGTCTTCAGAAACCAACAGCTTACCTTCCTTTGAAATAGGCGTATCGATCCTTTCTGTTGAGACAATCTCGACCATGATCCTCTTGCTCATAGAAATTATGCCTGAATGCTTAAAACCCATCTTATGAGCAAGGTCAACCAGTGTCTTAGCTGCACCCATATCCCTGCAGCATATGTGTAGTATTGCACTTTCAAACCTGAACCAAACTGTCTCTTTAGGTAGTTTGGCAACAGACTCTAAAACAGAATCTGCCTGGGCAGTGTCGTGGCTGACAAACAACCATTCTGCATGATCCTTTCTGCCAGACTTAGGTTCAACAAAAAGATTTATCCTGCCAGCACAGGAGCTTGTGGTGTAATAGTCATATTTATCATTGATTAGATCAAGCAGATCTTTTATCTGCACATCTACATTGCCTTTCTTGGACTGGTCTGGTTTGTATAAAGCATCCAGTGTCTTTTTCTTCTGAATATCAAAATCCATAGAGGCGAGTGAAATGAATAGATTTTTAACATTTTCGAAGGTAAGAAATAGAAACATAAATGACGAAAAAAATAACAACAACGAAGGCACAGACGGCCTTTTCCTATAGAAAAGTCCTACTCGCTAACGCTCGCCTGGCCATGTTGTTATTTTTTTCTCTAGGACAAACATTTTTTTTAGAACTCGTCTATTTCTTTATTATCTGCTGCACTGCTGCAACAAACTCCTTGGCCTGCTTGAGATATTTATCGTATTCCTTGCCAGTCACTCTCTTGAGGTTCTTGCGTTCGATATCCTTGCTTAGTTTGTAGAATAGCTGCATGGTCTTTGGATGCTTCTTATCAAGGAGACCTGGTTTGACCAGTTTCTCGGTCAACATCTCAGCTGCATGCTCTGGGGAAGGCGGTATCTCATTCATCTTGATCAGGGCAGCATGTGCTGCATCAACTACAGCCCAATAGAGGTCGACAGTTGCCTGTAGAAGATGCCATTCTGAGTTGGTTAGGGTTTGGGGTGCCCTGTTGAAATAAGCCCACATTGATTCAGGAGTTGATCTTATCCTGCCCTGGTATAGCAGAGCTTGTAAAGGCTCGAAAAGTCCCGAGTCTACTAAAGGTACGCCATCCCTTAAGATGTTTATTGCGATTGGATCTCCTGCCTTGATATATTCCCAGAAATTTGTGAGTCGTAAGGTTGTGACATGGATCTTGGTCGAAACCTTAGCTATGATCTGTTTTACCACAATCCTATAAGTCTGGATGAACTCAGGTGTAAGTTTGATGGTAACATCATCGATGATCAGAAGGATGTCAAGGTCGTGCCTGTTCTGTTTTTTTCTGGCTGTACTGCCGAATATGACAATTGCTTTTAGAACAGGACCTATCTCTTTATGTATTTGTTTTGCAAAGACATAGGCGATGTCAAGATCACTAGTGCCGTACTTCTTGACATTAGGATTTTCTTTATTTTTAACTCTGAAATCCAAAACCACTCACCTCTCTTCTATTTACAGAATAATTGGGGTTTATTAATTTTTCGGGTTAAAGACAGTGGGAATGAGTACATTCTATTTATTTGTTATTGAAGTAAATCTACCTTCTATAATGAAATTCACATTCTTTTGAGGTATATGTACTTCTTTTGGAGAGAACATTCTACCATTCATACATATGTAAATACCAGTTGGTAAATCTTTAGATCTTGCGATGGAGAAACCCAAATTGAACGGGGCATCAGAAGGTGAGAAACCTTCCAGTGGTACCATAGCGCCAGTAATAATTATTACTTTATTTTTATTTTTTAAATTCCTTTCAAGAAATTTAGCTGTATTTGGCATTGTGTAAGTCCCATGTGTAATAATTATTCTTTTATGAGGGCTATTTTCAACAGTCTCGCAGATTTTTTTAATATCTTGTTTTGTGAGATTTCTGCTATCCTTCATACAGATTTCAGAGAATTGAAATTCCTCATATAATTGTAAGTTTTTAATGTATTCAGGAATCACTGAGTGTTTTTTTGGAACAACAGTGTCTAAAGAACCCTTAAAATAAGAATCAATTGTTCCTCCGGTTATAACTATGTGTATTTTTAACTTGTTCATTTTATAAATATTAAGTTATTTATATATAAAGTTTTGAAAAATAAAAAGTTATTACATAGAGTAAATCCTTCTGGTATTGGCAGGATTTTTTGCTTACTCCAACGGCGTTTCTGTCCAGAGCTTCCATTCATTGGATGGTACATAGGCTCCTATTATATAATGTGGTGGCGCATTGTAACCGAAATGCTGATGCTGGAAATTACCGAAATGGCTTGGGCCTCCAGGCGCTCCTACTTGCCTTCTCGAAACTCCATAGACAGGGCTTTTAAGATAAGTCCAGGTATCAGGTAAAGCTGTTAGTGGATTGAAGCTTCCAGCTTCAACAATGAACTCTTTAAGTCCTGCCTTTTCCATCTCTGTGACAAACTCCTTGATAGGCGCGTTTCCTTCGCCAGGAGTCAGATGTTCATCATCATAACCAAAGTTGTCTGTAAGGTGTACATGACCTATTAAACCATCCTTTGCCATATCCTTGGTCTTGTTGACCAGCCATTTGTTGAATCGTTTATGCCACTCATCCTCTGTTTCGCCCTGTTCCTTTTGAAAATGTTGCCTCCATTGGTTCATATGGCCAACATCCAGGGTTGCCTTTATGTGTGTTGCAGCCAGCTCTTTGGCCTTTTGTTCGCCAAACTGATTCTTCAGCTTTGCAGCCATCCTTTTTCGAGATGATTCAATGATTTCTCTTAACTCATCAGGATGTCCTCCGAATTGGGTGGTCTGCCAGTTTTCAGGGGCTACATATAATGGTTCATCAAGATGATCCTTGTTCTGCTCGTATTGATGCATGGCGTGGATGCCTGCGGTTGAGATAGTCTCAGCAGTCTTCTTCAGGCCGTATTCTTTGGTAGTTACGAGGTTCTCATACATTTCCATATGGGTTGAGGCCTGGACATCTGCAGCTCCTGAAGCCTCATGCGTGTATCGCATCATATCAGAGGTCTGGGTCAACTCATTTTTTAAGATTTCACTTGGCATACCTAGTTTTGGTCTGGTGAATTGGCCTGCTAGACCGTATTGAGCCAGTTTGTTGGTAAGCAATCTCCATTTCTCATCGTCTGGAATGGTTGCCTCTAGTTTCTCATAGAATGCCAATGCTTCCTTAAGAGCATCTCTGGTCCTTTTCTCACCCTCATATCTCTGGGCGTGGTAAAGCGAGGATCCTTTTGCTTGCAAGATCTGGTTCTCTAGCTGGATTCTCATATAAGCTATTTCGGGTGTAATTTGGTCTTCATGATGTGTCTTGTTCCATGTTTCACTTTTTTCAACAAGGTCATTCCATGTTAATCGGTGAGTTTTGAAATTTCTGTTTTCCTTATTCCAAACCGGTACTCTATTGAATCTTTCCTTGATAGAAGCATCCTTGGAAATGACATTACCGTCCATATCAATCCATTCGCCATCTTCATTAGTCTCATACTCTGGCTCATATATGATCCTGTCCTTGCTGATCTCACCCACAAACTTACCTGTCCTCTGGTCAACTACAAATACCTGGGCTTCCTTCTCTTCTTCATCATAACCAATAAAGCCCTCTCTTTTCCAGGATTCTGAAATAGGTCTGTTCCATTCGCCTGTATGCACTACGATGGCTCCGCCAGTGGTGGCTTCTGCAGCAAAATCAACAGCTTTTTTGATCTCTTTTACAGCCTGGTACCTTTGGGCATTGTCAAAGCCATTCTGGCCCATGCCTGCAAGGCCCTGGACTGCTACCGAGGCGTGTGTAGAGGTTTTGATCTGGTTGATCTCAGCCAGCTCCCTCATGTCCTTTCTTTCTTTTGAACTAATAGATTCTGGTGTGAATCTTTCTTTGTTACCCTTTCCTGCACCAAAGAATGTGAATTCAACCCTGCCAGCTCCATGCTTTATCCTGGCATTCAAACCGCTTAGCGGATGCTCAAATGGATTGGCACCTGTTCCTATCTCTTTTGGACCTAGACCTGTCTTGAAATCGCCGTCTTTCTCTTCTGGAACAGATATGGTCTCCTGGATCTGATCTGCCTGTTCAAACGAGTCAATAGCAGTATAGTATGCGGGTGTTATTTCGTTGAAAATCATAGGTTCTTCATCCTCCTGTATATGTCAAGATTCTTGATTATCTCTTCGGTTCTTTTTAAGTAGCAGTTGGGATCTTTCTCATTGAAATAGTCATCATCCCTTTTACCCTGAAGATTGTCTATTTGCTCTTTAACTTGTTCAACCAATTGGGAGTCAGCTTCTGTCCATTGACCGCTGGCTAACCTTTCCGTCATACTTTTAAGTTTTCCATAGACATTTTCATTTGCAATGTTATAGATGCTGACATGACCATGTTGAAGTTCATCAAATGGATTATATTCGATGTTAGTAGGAAGGGGTTGTTCTCGTGGTTTCTCTTTATCCAGAGTGTCTTCAAGCTCCAGTTGTTCTCTTTCTTCATCAAGCTCTCTTCTCAGGGTTTCTTGACGTATAAATCTGGCTTCCTCATTTTTTGTAATCTCTTCGATGCTAGCCTTGATTATTTCCTCAGCTTTTTTAACGTCCTCTGTCCTCTTAATCTCAAGTTCCTTCAGTTCCTTTTTTCTTTTCTCTTCTATCTCTTTTAGTTTCTTTATCCTTTCTGCAGGGGGAAGGTTCTTGATCTCTTCCTCTATATCATCAGCCATTTTACCATGAAAGCATCTTATGTGCTTTCTTATAATTCTTATAAGCTTGATACATGTGGAAAGTAACAGCTTTCTTAGCGCTTTTGTATGCGCTTGCAGGCGGGCTACCAGAAGACTTCTTCCTTCTCTTCGCTGCATCAGAAGCACTACCTGCAATTGCAGAGATAGGAATTAGGGCATCCGCAATCTCAAATATTCCCTTGAAAATAGCCACAAATGGTTCGAGAGCACCCAGACCTATAGAGCGCTTTTTTCTCTTTTTAACTTCATCTTTACTTTTGAATCTGTCTAGGTCCTCTCCTCCAGCTTCCTTAAGATACCTCTTTAGGTCGTCTCCCAGTGCTTCCATAGCTGCCTCAACTGAGCCGTCAATAAAGCCCAGGAGTTCAAGGTCTTCTTCATCTCGCATCTTGATATAGGCAGCTATTTGTTTCTCTGTCCATGTGTATGCTCTTAAATTGAATTCAATCCTGCCAATGTGAATAGCTCCTCTTTGCCACTCTTTCTGAGAGTCCATTTTGGGTACTGTCCTATAGAAGAAAGATGCGACAATAACAGGACAGACACCTTTGATTGCTTGCTGCTTTGCAAGGAATTCAATTTCAATGACGCCAGTCTCAAATCCGCTGATCATATCTGCGCTGTCAATCTGATTCTGGTTCATCTGCATTCTTTTTATAGACTTGATGTGTGGTTTGATCCAGGACATATACATCTTGATTGTATCCCAGTGCTGCCGCAGGTATTTTATTGTAAAAGATCTCCTGTTCTCAAGCTCTTCTTCAGTCCGTAGTTTCCAGGTTACATATTGAAACAGTTTTCTTTTCAGGATATTCTTGACAGCAATATTATAATCCATTGCTTCAACCTTTTCCTCGATCTCTTCTTGGGAATATGCTTGTGTGTTAAAGAATAAGTCTGGTAGTATTGTGAAACCTACTGTCTGGGCAAGTCCATAAACAGATGTTGGATTCTTGCTTGCACCTTCAACCTGATCTATGAATAGACCCTTTAGAGTGAGGTCGGCTGCTTTGCTCTCTTTCCATGAGTGATAGGCGGCAAGCCTTTCGTCAATGACCCTTATCTCCCTGACAATTTGGAATAGAGTCTTTACCATATTAGCTATGGTTCCCATAAATTGTCCTACCTTATCCTGGAGTTGCATGAGCCGTTGGTTCATCACACCCCAGAATGAGCTGCTCTCTGTTGCTGAGAATATATCAACAATCTTAGTGAAATAATGAAAGCCTTGATCCTGCTTGATATGTTCCTTGATCCAGAAATAACTCTCTTCCATATTTGCCTGCATGGACTCATAGATCATTCTATATTTTTTAACTGTAGGCGGATACCCTGTGTAATCCCATTGGTTGTTCTCGACTTCAACATATTCGCCGTCGGCTTCTTTCTTAGCTTGAGAATCTGATAGGTGTTTGATGTGATTTTTTTTCTCTTTATCAGACATATCACGATACAATCCTTTATATTTCTTATTAATGAAGCCAGCCCCGATGAGTCTTTTTGCAGCAGATTGCATTTTATTATTCTTGTTTTGTGTGTTTTTATGTTTTTTTATTATGTGTGATGATGAACGTGCTTTCGCCTCCTGAGCTCTTTGATATGTTCTAATTTAGTGTCTATCAGTTTGTCGATGTTGGATGAGACCTCTTCTAATAGGAATGATACGTGTTCTCCTCCAAGAAGATGGGGTAGGATAACATAATCTGCACCCATGTCATAAAGCTCGAGAGCTTCATCGACAAAATAGGATGTTACAATGATGTGTGCTTCTCTGTTGACCTCTTTGAGTTTCTTTATGAGCAGGATGTTGCTGGTGTGATCTGGAATGGTAGATATTAACCATTCGACATCTCCAAGATTCATTTTTGAAACGGTTTCAACATCTCCGATGTCTCCATATACGCAAGGTATTTTTTCTCGAATCAGTTTTTTAATGATATCTGGATTGAAATCTACAATAAGAGTTCCTTTTTTAAGTAGATGTAATTTCCGAAAAATGCTGTATCCTATCCGGTCGTATCCGACCAGGATTACATTATAGATATTTTCTTCAGTAAAATAGTGCAGTTCTTTGTTATGCCTGCTGAGATTTTCAAATATTTTCAGGCGATTAGAGAGCTTATCATAGAGTTTGTCATCAAACTTGATCAGATAGGTGGTCAGGCTGATAGTTACGACCGCTACGATTGTTGCTAAAGAGAGAATTTCCTGACCGATGTGGCCAAGTAGCATTCCTTGCGCAGCTATAATCAGTCCGAACTCAGAAATCTGGGTTAAGCTGGCGCTTGTCATGAATGCAGTTTTCCTTTTATATCCGAACAAACTGCAACTAATTGTTATTATTAAGGGCTTTATGAAAATAATCAGAATCACGATTCCGATTATGGGTAATATAAAAGATCCTATGTTGATAAAAGTGAGTTCCATTCCTAGAGAGACGAAGAACAGGGTTGAGAAGAAATCTCTTAATGATCGAATACGGCTGGCAATTTCAGTATGGTATGGCAGGTTGGCTAATGCAACACCTGCAACAAAGGCGCCTATGGCAATTGAGAAGCCTAGTGCGCTGCTCAATAGTCCGAATGAAAAACACGCTGTTATGGAAAGCAGGAAAAGGATCTCCTGTGATTTGGCAGCAAACTTGAACAATAGAGGGAAGACGTAACGGCTTGCAATCATGGCCAGCATTATCAATCCCAATCCCTTTAACAGAGATGTGAAAAAGATAAAAAACGAGAAATTGCTTATCGATGGTAGAGCCGAAAGCACCATGATTGCAAGCACGTCTTCCATTAATAGTATACCTATGATTATCCTGCCGTGAAGAGTATCTAATTCTTTTTTATCTGACAATAGCTTAACAACTACCATTGTGCTCGAGAATGAGATAATCAGGGCAATATAAGCACTTATCATGCTTGTGAATCCGAGGATAGCCATGAGTAGGAATCCCAGGGCAAAGATGATTATCACTCTAAAGACTGTTCCAACAGAAGCGATAAGGCCAATATCTTTGAGTTTTTTTAAGTCCAGTTCCATACCAACCATGAATAATAGGAAGGCAATTCCTATTTCGGCCAGCGTCTTTATTGTTTCTGCGTCGCTGACAACACCGAGGCCGATGGGACCTAAAAATATGCCTGAAAGAATATAGATTGGGATTAGAGGCTGCTTGAGCAATCTAGCTATGAAGCCAAAGGCTGTTGCGATAATTATAATAATGCCTATATCAAAGAATATTCCTGACATGCTCTACCTCTTATAGTTGAAATCAACCTTAGTATACTATTTACTATATCTTTATACTATTATATTTATAAATCTTTCTGTTTTTTAGTCGAGATCTCAGAAGTGGATGCAAATGCATGGTTCGGCAAGCTCAAATATCTGTCCTCCCAAGGTCATTAAATGATGCATGCTGATTACATCTCCTGTATTCTCGAGTCTTTTGTTTGCGTTTTCGTTTAGTTCTTCTTTTAGTTTACCTAATTTAACAAGATGCTTCTTGTCATAATCATAAAAGATATTATACACAGTCCTCATCATCTGACTTACTTTTTCATAATATTCATAGGTCTCTTCAGATAAGTCTTTCTTCTGATTGTCTGCCAGGTATTCCAGCAATAGTTTGTATTCATTGGCGATTTTCTCAAGTTTATCGACAACCATATAGATGAACTGTAGTTTGTTCGGTTTCTTGTAACCTGTTTTTGACAGTTGTCGAAGGCAGTATGTGGTAAACCTGTTGTTGCTGGTCTCAAGCATAGCGAGCTGTTTTAATTCGTCAAGATCTTTTTCCTTGACTGAGATTATTGATTTCTCTGCCATGGTCAGGAGCAGCAAGAAAGTCCTTCTTAGGATGGGTTCAAAACCTTCCATTACTCCTTCTTCAATCTTGTGCACGATGCAATAGTTTGAACCTTGCTCTGTGATTTCGAATCCGGTGATCTCTTCTCGCGGAGCGTTTTGAATGTCTAGTATTTTTTTTGAGTCTGAGAATGTTATCTTGAGATTATCGTAACCTGCCTTGTATAATGCCTTTACAGTTGCCATATTCATTGGATATAATTCGGCGATATCTACCTCCAGTTGTTCTTTCTGGACAGATCTTTCAGTTGATATCAGAAGTCTTTTCTCTTGTTCTTCTACCTCCAGATCGCTGCCTTTGGTTATCTCATATGTTTTGACCCATGCAGACGGTAGTGAGATCATCAATGTTGAGGGTCCTTGCTTTACGACTTTCCTTCTCATAATATTTAATTTGCTTGTTGTATATATAAATTTTTCTATATTTATATATGTATATGTGTACGAATAATATAATAATCAAATATATATGATTCTTGCCCCCTACCTACTTCTAGACAAGCGGCAAAGGTGCCTTGATGCATCTTTTGCTTATAGGAGGCAAAAATGAGCGATAAAAAACAATCATTGGATGAAAAAACAAAAACAGACACACACAAATCGTCTTTATTTCAGAAAATAGGGAGTTCTGCAATCAAGGCACTTTACCTGCCTACTGTTCTCGGTATGTATTTAGGATCTGCAGTAACAAACGGAGTTAGAGGCGTCTGTCATTCTAAGGGTGTTGGGCTTGATTACAATATGAATGATCATCTGAAAAGAATGCCTGGGATGGCTTACACCGCAGTCACTCGTCGTGTGTTTCCTCAAATGAATTCAGGATACAGAAAGACAACTTCTCGTAAGTTTACAGTTGGTAAGATTGCAAACGGTGTACTTTCATTTACTGGTTATCAAGCAGGAAAATTGCTTGGAGCGTGCATATAAAACTCGGAGGTAAAAAAATGGGATATAAAACTACGATAGCTGCAACATTAGGAACTGTTGGAGCATTTGGACTAGGATATTACAAAGGAAATGCGGCGGCAAATGGAAATCCGTTGCCAGGTGGAATTGATGCCGCAATCACCTATGGAACGCCTGTTATAGGTACTATTAGTGGTTTTCTTATAGGTGCTGAACATGGAGCTTCTGAAGGTGGAATTGCAGGTGGATTGTTGGCCATGATAGATGGCGGATTTGGAGCCGCAATTGGCGGGACTGTTGGTTTGGTCGCACAAGGTCTTGGACACCTTACTGGTTCTGTCCTTGGTAAATACATCTAGGATGCTGAGAAATTACAACTAATTTCTGGCACCCTTCGTAAAAAAACTTAGGAGGTAAAAAAATGGGATACAAATCAGTAATAGCGGCAACAGTTGGTACGATTGGTGCGTTTGCACTTGGATATTGGAAAGGAAATGCGGCAGCAGATGGTCATCCATTGCCTGCAGGAATTGATGCTTTGATAAC
The DNA here is from genome assembly GCA_964647565.1 of uncultured Methanosarcinales archaeon. GTDB lineage: Archaea > Nanobdellota > Nanobdellia > Woesearchaeales > CAZYIM01 > CAZYIM01. The sequence continues at coordinate 15,217 of CAZYIM010000032.1, read as the reverse complement.
TTATGGAACACCAATTGCAGGAGGCTTAGTTGGTGCAGATATTGGTGCAAGAGATGGAATGGAAGGGGCTAACTCTTTTGCAGCAGCAGGTATTATGAGTGGAATTGGCGGATTATTTGGTGCCGCGGCTGGCGGAGTGGTTGGCTTAGTTGCACAAGGCGCAGGATACTTGACTGGTTCAGTGCTTGGTAAGTACATATAGGTGATCAGAATGAACTGGAAAAGAACACTAGCATACGCGCCTATTGTCCTTGGTGCAGGAGCATTAGGCTTTTGGAAAGGATACAACCAATCACAAGGAAATCCGATATCAACTGCAGTTGATCTTGGAACCTCATTCGGATATCCGATCGCAGGCGGATTTTATGGTTCGATTGCAGGATTATTGACGATGAATGGTGAAGATCCCGGAACCGACATGTTTCCGAGCGAATTCCATGCAATGGCGAGTGGGGTAGGAGTTTGTGGGATCGGAAGCCTTGTTATGCAGATTGCAGGACAGATTACAGGATCTGTACTTGGTAAATATATCTAGGTGATCGAGATGGGACTAGGAAACATAATCGACAAATCAATGGACATCGTACCTCATGTTCTCGGTATTGCAACAGCAGGTGCCAGCATCCTGGCATCAGTAGGTCTTGGCGCCTACAATGGTTTTTGTCATGGAAATGGAAATCCTACGCCTCCGAGCATAGGTCCGCTTGTCTCAGTTGGGCCTGCTGCTGCAGCCGGGGCTTCAGCCTTACCTTACGCAGGACAGTTTGCATATTATGCTGCTAAAGGTGACAGAGAGCTTGGAGCCTTTGTTCCTGTGGTGGTCGGCACAAAGGTGGCTGCCACAACAGGAATAGGATCTTTTATTGGCCAGGCAATAGGATACGCTGGCGGCTGGGTTGTTGGCAAGTTTTAATTTTATTGCACAAAAAATAGCAGTACTGGCGCAAACGGGAGGTCTCCTCCCGAAGTTTTCTGACAAGAAAACTGGTTTGCATGCCATTGCTGCTGCTATTTTTTCGATATGTGATTAAATATCATCAACTATGTTTATCCAACAACAACATTTATATACATAAAATCAGTCTTTGACTAGTATGGATAACAAAAAAGCACAGGAATTTGAACGTGTCTTAGTTACGAGTGCATTGCCATATGTGAATAATGTGCCTCACCTAGGTAATTTAGTATGTGTGATTTCAGCAGATGTATATACAAGATTCTTGCGTCTCTTAGGTAAAAATGTGATTTCAGTGCTTGGAACTGATGAGCACGGTACAACAACTGAAACCAAGGCCCTTGAAGAAGGTATTACACCTCAGGAGTGTGTTGACAAGTATTTCGCGATCCATAAGGATATCTATCTCTGGTTCAACAATGACTATGACTGTTTAGGAAGATCATCGTCCATGGAGAATCATAAGATCACCAAGGATATCTTTCTCAAGCTCAAGGCCAATGGCTATATAATAAAGGATATTGTGGAGCAGGTCTTCTGCATCAAGTGCGAGAAATTCCTTGCAGACAGGTTTGTTGAAGGGACTTGTCCTCATTGTAACTATGAAAATGCTCGTGGCGACCAATGTGAGAAATGCGGCAAGCTGCTCAACCCAGAAGAGCTGATTGAGGTAAGATGTAAGGTCTGCGGTGCTTCTCCTGAGATAAGAGAGACAGAGCACCTATTCATTGATCTGCCCAAGCTAAGGCCTGATCTTGAACTATGGATGTGGAAGAAAGAGAAGACCTGGTCTGAGAATGCAAGGACCATGACTAATGCCTGGCTTAAGGAGGGTCTGAAGCCAAGATGCATAACCCGAGACTTGAAATGGGGTATTCCTGTTCCAGATTTTCCTAATAAGGTGTTCTACTCGTGGTTTGATGCTCCGATCGGTTATATCGGTATCACTGCAGAGAACAAGAAAGACTGGCATGATTGGTGGCACTCTTCCAAAAAAACCAAACTGGTCCAGTTCATGGGTAAGGATAACATACCCTTTCACACTATACTTTTTCCGTCTTTTTTAATTGGAGCTAAGGATGACTATACTTTGATGGACTCGATCGATGTGAACGAGTATATGAACTATGAATCTGGCAAGTTCTCCAAGTCAAGAGGTGAGGGTGTTTTTGGTGATGATGCCAAGGAATCCGGCATCCCTGCAGATGTCTGGAGATATTATATTATGATCAATAGGCCAGAAAAGGCAGATACAGTCTTCACCTGGGGTGATTTCCAGGAAAAGCTCAACACAGAATTAGTTGGTAACCTGGGCAACCTGATCAACAGGACTGTTGTTTTCCTGTCTAAGTTTTATGATTCTAAGATTCCTAAATTAAAGGAGAACAGTCTTTCTTTAAAGGAGGAATATGATAAGATCCATGAATCCTATGAAAACATACAGCTGAAAAAAGCATTAAAGCAGATCATGGGTGTTGCCAAATCAGGCAATCAGTATTTCCAAGAACAAGAGCCTTGGAAGCATGTCAAGGACAATCCTGAAAAAGCGGGCAATGCTTTGGCTGTATTGGCCAACTTTGCAAAGGATTTAGCTATCTTGGCACAGCCTTTCCTGCCTGCGACTGCTGATAAAATTTTCGACCAGCTAAAACTGGATAAAAAGTTCCTAAAATGGGAAAATCTTGGCAAAGATTTATTGAAACAAGGTCATAAGATAGGCCAGCCAGAGATATTGTTCCAAAAGCTTGAAGACAAGCAGGTTATAGAGTTTAAGCAGAGGTTTGCAGGCAAAAAAAAGGTTGAGGAAAACAAGCTTGAATTACCTTTTGAAATCCTGAATCTTAGGGTTGCTGAGATAAAAGAGGTCAAGGATCATCCTGAGGCTGATAAGCTATATATAATGAAGATTGATATTGGAAGACCTTCCCAGATTGTCGCTGGACTTCGAAAGCATTATACAAAGGATGAGTTGTTGGGTAAAAAGATCATTGTGGTCTCTAATCTTGAACCTGCCAAATTAAGGGGTCAGGATTCCAATGGCATGCTGCTTGCTGCTGATGACGGCAAGCAAGTTGGTTTGTTGTTTGTTGAAGAGGCCAAACCAGGAGATTCTGCAACTATGGAGGGTGTCAAGCCTAAGTCAGATCAGATTACTATTGATGAGTTCTTCAGAGTCAAGCTCGAGTTAAAAGATGGTGCTGTTGTTTCTGGTGATAAAGAATTAAAGGCTGGCTCAGAGAAGATCCGAGTCATGCGTGATGTCAAGAATGGTAAAGTTAGATAGTTAGTTATGGTAGATTTTTTTGATAGCGTTAATCACGGCATCTTCGTTATTCTTTCCTGACTTGCCTACGATCTCATATCCCTCCCCTTTTTGGTGGAAAAACAATCTGCCTCCTCGCTTGCCTCTTAGATAGTGGATGTTGGTTGCATGCAGGTGTCCGATATGGTTAATCCCTCCGTGGATGTGTCCTTTTTCTAGTTCGTTGGTCAGATGCTCAAGTTCTCTGGCAACTTGTTGGTTGTGCACTGCTTTCTTGGCATATCTGGCCAGGTTGGGATGGTTTGGAATGTCATTTGTGACAGAGGCTGCGTGGACCGCTGCAACACCTGTGAGATATATGGAGCAGGAGATGAAGATGATTAGAAGGCCTATCCAGTCTGAGAATAGAGGAGTTGCTCTTGTTCCGATGACTGCTGCTGTTGTCGCGGCTTTTGGTAAGAGCAGAAGCAGAGAGCCTGCGAAGAATAGAAATGCACTGGTTATGGCTCTGAATTCTTTCATAGATTGAATTTTATTTCTAATTTTATAAATTTTATGGCCATTATTATTTTATCACTTCTAAGTAGTAAATTTCCGAAAACTTTAAATATCTGTAATTTTCCCTAACTCGTTATGGGTTTTGATTCACATTCATTAAAAACAATTGATACTTTGATCTATAAAGGCTACTCTAAGGTTGCAGATGTAATTGAAGAAGAGATTGGATATCTATATACGTTTACTTCGATGTCCAGCATCGCAGGAGACGCACTTACAGCTGTTGGAATGGCTGTACTGAGTCCAACTGCATCCTCTACAGCCTTACTGACAAATTTTCTTCTTTATGGGAGTGATCATTATATGAATGCTATTGGCCTATGCGGTAAGCTGGACAGGCATGCAGCTGAGGATGATGTCGGTGTTCTGAATCCAGAACATGAAACATACAAGACCATAAACAGGTTTGTGAGGTTTCCGACTGTTCTGGCTGGAGCAGGATTGTTGATAATGGCTGGTTACGATGTTATTGAATCTGCAATTACAGGAAAGCCTGTAGATCCTCAAATGACTCGAGGTAAGTTTATCCTGGGATCTGGTCTTCTTTGCCATGCATCTTCAATATATATGAAGGATGATAAAACCAAGAGATTAGGCAAGATCTGGGATGGTGTCAAGAACTGGATCGGTGAAGCCTTACAATATAAGCCTGCGTTAGTTCCTGTTGCTGTCAAACCAGAAACATCAAATTCGGAATAATCTTCTTCTAAATCACAACTTTTATATAGTACTAATTTTTTCACAGTCTTGATCCAAATGACTAACTCAAAACCACTCATTGTTTTGTGACTGAGTCATTACTCTATTCTGTTTGTTTTTTATCTCCTATATAATAATCATAAAAGTTTATATAAAAAATCTGCGAGGTTAGTACTATGCAGCCAATTATTGATGTAGAGAACCTGAGGAAGGTGTATACCACACGAAAGCGAGAATCTGGTGTGTTCAATGCAGTCAGAGCCCTCTTCAAGAAAGACACAGTTAAAAAACCGGCCTTGAAGGGCATCTCTTTTAAGATAGAAGCAGGTGAAATAGTTGGTTTTATTGGCCCCAACGGGGCAGGCAAATCAACTACCATAAAGGCTTTGTCTGGTGTGCTTTATCCTACTTCGGGGCTTGTCAAGGTCCTGAACTTTGTGCCTTGGAAGGATAGGGTGGACTATGTGAAGAACATCGGTGTTGTATTTGGCCAAAAAGAGCAGCTTTGGTGGGATCTGCCTGCAGCCGACACATTTTATCTGAATAGATACATCTATGATGTTCCTAAAGTAGAGTTTGAGAAGAGGATGAAAAAGATGGTTCGACATCTTGACCTCGAGGAGGTTTCCAAGAAACCTGTTAGAGACCTGTCTTTAGGAGAGCGTATGAAGTGCAAACTAGTGGCAGCTCTTCTGCATAAGCCTAAGCTGGTCTTCCTGGACGAACCTAGTATCGGACTAGATGTGATTGCCAAGAACAGGCTCAGAGATTTTATCATTGAGTTCAATGAGAAGTATGGAACCACATTTATCATAACAACTCACGACATGCAGGAGATTGAGAGATTGTGTAAGCGGATCATCATTATCAATAAAGGTGAGATTGTATATGATGGCTCCTTGAACAAGATCAAGAAAAAGTATATGACCTCTAAGATAGTAGATGTCAAGCTAGAGTCTCCTGCCCAAAAATTCAAGTTGCCTGGCTGTAATATGCTGGAAGCTATGGACTATGAGATGAAGATTGAGCTTGATACCCGTAAGCAGACCGTCAAGGAAGTCATTGATTATCTGTTGGCCCACTATGATGTCGCAGATATCAACATCCTTGATCCTCCAATTGAGGAGATAATTGAGAGGATTTACAAGAATGGTTAAAGCCAACTATGCAGTTGGAGTGGCGGGATTTAAGACTGGATTGGCATACAAGCTCCATTATTTTGTAACCCTGTTATCCATGCCCATCTCGCTGCTTATCTATTATTTTCTCTGGAGCTCTATATATACTTATATGGATGTAGAGATCATAAGAGGATTTACCCTGGGGCAGATGATAACATATTATGTGATGAGTATGATAGTTGGTTCTCTGACCTGGTCCAATGTTGATGAGTGGATCGAGGAGAATGTTATCAGCGGCGAGATGGTGGCTTCTTTGCTTAAACCTATGTCTTTTATGAGCTGGAACATGTATTTCAATGTCGGTCTGAATACCTTGGCCATCCTAATAGAGATTATTCCAGTATTGGTCTTGGGCTTCTTGTTCGGCCTGATATACGTTTCTTTTTGGAACACGATACTGGCAGTCATATCAGTATTTTTTGCAGCTATCATCTATTTCCTGATATCTTATATAGTGGGTCTTAGCGCATTTTGGCTTAAGAGGATATCTGGTTTGAGGAGGGTGAAGAGGGTTACGCTTGCTTTTCTTAGTGGTTCTATGATCCCACTGACCTTTTTTCCGCTTACTATCCAGACTGTTTTCAAATACCTGCCTTTCCAGTATGTCAGGTATGTGCCTATCAGCATATATCTGGGTAACTACACCATCAACTATTCCCTGCTGATGATATTGATCAGCATTGTCTGGGTGGTTGTACTGTATCTGTTATCCTATTTTATCTGGATAAAGGCATTTAAGAAATTTGCAGGTGCTGGCGTATGAAGCTTTTAAGATATTTTGAACTATGGATCCGGCATTTAGGTATTGAGTTGAGTAGGGAGATGGCCTATAAGGTCAATTTCTTTTTCAAGTTCTTTGCCCTGGTTTTGGTGGATATCATAGGTCCTGTTTTTACAATCCTGCTGTACAGCACCACGTCTGGTATTCCGGGCTGGCGTTTTGAGGAGTTCATACTTTTCCAGGGTACGTTTGCACTTGTTTTTGGATTGGGCCATATGTTGACCATCTTATTGCCTGTGCATGTAATCCATGCTGTAAGGAAGGGAAATTTTGACAAGTTCCTGACCAAGCCGTTTCCGCCATTGATCAATGTCTTGACTAGTTGTTGGGATCTTGAGGCTTTGGGAGAGGTAATGACGGGTATTGCTTTGGTGACCTGGGCAATTGTCAAATTGCAGTTGTTTAATACAAATCTACTTTGGTATTTGCTGTTGGTATTTGTGGGATTCTTGTTCCATCTATTTGCAATGATCCTGATCAGTTCGTTGTCGTTTCTTGTAGTCCAGTCCTGGGCCCTGATGGATATATTTTTCAAGCTCTCTGATTTTGCCAGGTATCCATCTACTTTGTACTCTGCACCACTCCAGGTGTTTGTGAACTTCCTGTTCCCCATTTCGGTTGCTGCTTTTTTTCCTGCAGATGCTTTGTTGAACGGACTTAGTTTTATGGGTTTTATCAAGATAGCGTTGCCTGTGGCTGCTTTCGGATTATTGAGCATTCTTCTCTGGAATGCTGCTATGAAGAAATATACTAGTGCAGGAGGATAGAGAGGAAGATTATTTTTTTAAAGAATTTCCTGAAGCAACATCATTACCGGCAGGCAGACCGATTTGCTATGCAAATCTGGTCAGGATACTTAGAAATGCTACGCATTTCTGGCATGATCATAAATCTTCGATTTCTGACATACCTGGCCTCTGCGCCGATGATGTCGCTTTATTTCTTTTAATTAGTCACTTAACAGTAGTTATCGATAGAAACTTTTATAAACAGGTACATATCCCGTCAATTTGATGTCCAGACAAGCAATTATGACTGATATTAGGGATTCTGTACTTGAGTCATTAGGACTTTGTTATCTTACTCTTGGTTATCTTGACGACAGATATCGATTGGATTTACAATTCAGAGACAATGTCAACAAGGGATTAGAGATGTCGGTTCAAGCAGTCTATAAAGTCTTTGATTCTAAAGGATATCCTGATCAAATCCCTAAACAAAGAGGCCAGCCAAGCAAAGTTTGTTGTCAGGTTAAGGGTCTGTGGGATCTCTATGAAGCTTTGGTTGAATTCACAGATGCTGATATTGTGGAGAGGCGCGCTTTGGAAGAAACATTGGATTCAATCGGAGAGCGGACTGGATTGTTGCCTGCCGCAGAAGTGGGAATGGAGTTTGATCATAATTATCATTTAGCTGTTCAGATGAGTCCTGGTGAGAAAAATACAATTGTAGCTGTACTACACCCTGGTTTTAAGACTCAGAAAGGCAAATTACTTATTGAAGCAAGAGTTTATGTCGGTAATGGAGTGAAATAACAATATTTATATATTCTTTTTCACTACTTATTCTTGGATGCGGATTACTACGTTTAATACTGAAGAGTCTGAAGAGGAGAAAAAGGAACTCGCTTCAGATGACGAAGTTTATGACAGGCTTCTTGATAAAACTTTGTGATCCTATTACGATTTCCTTAATTCTAATTCAACTATATCTCCATCTTCGAGTATATGATCCAATCCTACCTGTTGCTTATCGAATTTTGCTGAATTTCCTGTAACTCTTGCAGTCTTAAACCTATTTATGAAATCCTTATGTATCTTTTTAGCAAAGTCTTTCACTGTGCTGCCATTTGGAAGCGCTACTGGTTTTTCATCCTCTTTATTGGTGTATATCCTGATTAGATCTGTCATTTTCCAGATTCTATTTTTTAGGGTGCTAAGATTCTGTTTCGAGGCTACGGATATAGGTACGACTGATTCAAACTCCTCCAGCAACTTATAATAGGCTGCGCGGGTTCCTGGTAGATCTGCTTTGTTAGCAATTATGATGCTTTTCTTTTTGATGCCTGCTTTATGTATTTCATGGAGGATATTTTTGAATTCATTCAATGGCTTGGACAGATCGAGCATGTATATTATTCCGTCGCTTGTCCTGATCACATTAAGCAATCTCCTGCCTTTACCTCTATCTTCATTTGCACCCTCTATTAGTCCTGGAACTTCAACCAATTGAATTTCGATGTTGCTGTATTTCATTGTGGATGCTATTGGTATTGTTGTGGTAAAGGCATAATTTCCGATTCTTATCTGCTTGTCGCAGATTGCTTTGAGCAGAGAGCTTTTGCCGATATTGGGCGGGCCAACTATGACGAGTTGTGCTTCACCCTCCTTTTCAACTGTCAGGTATTCTTTATGCTTAATCTTGTTTCTTGTTTGCGTTTTCTCTATCTGTTCTTCAATCCATTTTCTCAGTACTACGTAGGGTCCTGAGTTGAAATTGGGCAACTCTGCGAGTATCTGGTTTAATTCATCTGTTCTTTGTTTTCCTTTTTTTCCTTTTATCCTGTTTTTTATGATCTGTTTTTGGATGATGTGTGACATGGGCATTTTATGCACCTCCTGGTTATTCGGATTTGATGTAAAAATAATTGCCCTCAGCCAGTTTAGTGTCATATTTGAACTCTTGCTTGGATGCGGAATAGAGCTCTAACGCACCGGTTTATCATCATCGGGCAGAATAAAACAATGAGAAGTTAGCGATAGAGCTATCACATATAATGGATCGTGTGGATAGCTGTCGCTAGCCTAATTTGCTCGGCCGGCTCCAAAGTCAGAAATGATTTGCAGCCTAGCTACTGCGTTGAATTCCAGTATTTTATGGCTATTTGCTGCGTTCATGTTGTTTTTAGGGTTTTTACAGATTTAAATAGTTTTCTATTTTACTACGTTTTAGTCGTCAAAAAGCGAAAACTTTATAAATGATAAAACCCATTTTATTACTAATAAGTAATAAAATTCAATTTATCTTGATAACGTGTCAAAATGTCTGATAAAACAGAGGATACAACTCTAGAAATGAAGTTGCTTGAGAGGGAGCTAAAGCCAGACCGTCTCTCACACAAAGACATTCCTAGTTTGCCAGAAAACGATCTTATAGTTCTATTTGGACATTATACAGCTGAAGAGATAGCCAGAATATTCCATTCAACAACTCCAACCATCAGTCTTTTGCAGGCAAATATCCGTGCAGACGCAGAATCCAAATCAAAAAAGAAATACTCTCGATTATCTTGGGATAATAAGGATATCCTAAACTACGGGCCAACACCAAGAGCAGAGGTATTGCGTATATTTGACAAAGTGTATGCTAATCGTCTCGCAAAAAGAGGTAGGGTGAAGAATAAGGTCAAATTTCCTCATAATTTCTTTGACAATGATGATCAGATGGGCATCCTTACAGGGTGGAGGCGTGCCAAGATAGTCTTTGATCAGTATGTCAAGAAAGAATTTGGGGGGTATGACGATAGCTTGCTAGGTCTCTTCAACACAAAATACTTCAATTACGATTCCATCATGAATCTCAAGGATTCTATCATTGATAATTTCCCAGAGCATCTCATGAATCCTCATTATTACTCAACATCCCAGATATTCAAGGAACTGTTTAGGAATTCTGTTGATCCTGAAGTTAGAGCAAGATATAAGGATCTAGAGATCTATCACTTTCCAAGATTCAAGCACTGGATCACTTATAAAGGCAAGCCTGACCTTGAGTTAGGTGAAAAATATTTCAGAGAGGTAGTTTTGGCTCATGCCAAAAACGGTATGTCAGTCGATGAGATTGTAGCAGGATCATATAGGTCGCTTTGTGACACAGATCTTGAAATCAAATATGGAGCTAACGCTAGCCAGGTTTACAGAAACTTGAAGAACAGTTCAAAAGAGAATGAAAGAAGGGTAATTAAAGCAATCAGGGAAAATCTGAATTCCCTTGCCAAGGATAAGGTAAGATTCAAGCATTTTGTGGATGAGGCTCTTCTTGTTGAGCATCTTAAGAGCGATCTTAAGGATAGTGAGATGGAATATGTTGAGGCGCCGGCACCCAAGCAGTTGAGCGATGAAATCTTACTAAAGGCTATCTCTTACATGACCAGCAGTAACTCTCAATATGTTCTTTATCATAACCAGGCCAGATGGAGGTTCAAGGGTCAGGATATGAAGACGCTGAAGCAGGAATATCTGGCTCAGGATCATAATTTCAACCCTGAATTGCTGATCACTTATTTTGAGAAATCCATGGAAATGACTAAAAGAGAGAATTTAACTGGGATGTTGACTAACAAGGCTGCTTTAGAAAACGGCCTTGCAGCCAGGAAGAATTTTGTGGTTTTAGATCATGTTTTTAGGAATCGCTTGAATCTGGATTATGATGATTCAATTTTTGATAAATTCAGGACGAAATTATTAGAAAATAATTTCTTTAATAGAAATTATAGATTTGCTGTTGTGAATAAATATTTCTCTGATAGCCAATTCGCAGGCTTTGTGCGAAAATTTTTAGAGGAGCATCCTGATCCTGTTGTCAGGAAATTCTATGAGGGCGTCGGAAACCAGCATTTCATTAGCCACATTGCACCCGCGAGCAATTGGTCTGGCAAGTGGATCAATGGAGATGATACTCCTGGCCTACGCGCTATCAAAGAGATGTTTTCAAGCTATCTCAGACAGGGTAAGAGCCTTAAGGATATCATTGAGATTTCACATTTTTTTGAGAGAAAGAACCTTATGCGTTTTAACAGAGATCCTTCTATGATCAATATGGGTTTTTTCTGGGGTGCTTCCCAGGCCAAGTACAGGTTTTGCAAGAGCCAGCATTTTGTTGACTGGGTCAATGAGCATGATGCAGAGTATGGTCTTGAAGATCAGATAAGAAAAGATTTCAGGTTCAAGAGTGCCAAAGACATGAAATGGAGGCTCAAGACAACTGACATACCTTCTTTTAGGCAAATCAAGATGAGTAGAGATGATGTGAAAAGGAGACAGATAACAAAGAAGGTGGCTGACGAGCTGAAAAAGCATCAGCAGTATGGTGAGCTAATTGAGGCAAGCGATAGCACTTATCTCCAACAATTAGTTGACATTGCTTGTACAGTCGTACCTGAAACCTGGCAGCTTGATGAAACTATAAATGCAAAAGAGGTTAGCAAGATGCTGCTTGATCCTCTGTATAGGGATCATCTTACACATGCTGAAAGAGCTCAAAGAGCTTTCCATTTTTATAAGAAAAGCACAAAGCATCACCATAAGGTACCTTTGCTGTGCGAGTGGTATCATAAACAAGCTTTGGTTGATTTTTTCAGCTCGTTTCCAAAGCATTTTCAGGATCGGCTTGATCAGCGGGTCAGATGCTTATCCCCTCATACTGTTTCAGAACGAAATGATGCTATTGAAAATTACTTTCTTCATAACAGGGATCTGGAAAGGTTATTTGGTGAGAAATACCTAAAAAATGTCAGATTATCTATTTTGGGGCTGAAAGCTGGAGACTTGGATAATTTTCGGACAATCCAGGATCAGACAAGAAAACAGGTGCTTAAATGCAGATTAGGCATGAAAAAGTGGAACAAGCTCTTTAACAATTACATTCTTACCGATGATTTCTTTCTTTCCATGAAAAAAGTCCAGGATATTGATTTCAAAAGAAGGGACATGAAACTTATTAGACAGTTTGCAGCGGAGCACGGTTATCATTCCCTGGCAACAGAAGAGACTCTTATACTGTCTGATGATTCTCAAAACAGAGGATCTTACAGGGTTGATATAAGATTGCCGAATTTTGATAACAACGCTAAAATCAAGATTGTCTCGATCTTCACCAAGATGATGGATAGCTCTTCTCAGGTTAAGGCCACAGAGGCGTCTTATAATGCGCTTGCTTCGATTGGCTGTAATGTCCCTGCACACCTGAGTTATCTGGCGAACAACAACATTCTGGTCACAGAGTTTATTGACGAAGGCAAATCTCTTTTGAAATATATTAGAGACAAGGACCTAAATTATATGTGTGCCGCGAAGAAGGTTGTCGAGGAGATGGTAAAAGTCCACTATTTACTTCCTGAAAAAGAAGAAAACAATGTTGTGCATCTTGAATCCAAGATAATGGAGAAGGTTGGAAAGGGTCTTAGGAATATGAAATGGGATGGATTTTTGACGCGTATGAACAAGAACCTGATGCCTGTGTATGCTAGCCTGGATGATTGTATCTGTGCGTTTAGTAGGGATGCTAAGCCAGATAATTTTTGTATTTCAGATGCTGGAGAGGTTATCCATTGGGACACTGATGGAAGACCTTATGCACCTATTGTTCTTGATCTTGTCAATCTTTTAGTTTATGAGAACTTTGTTGATGATGCTCAGGAAAACTGGAGAATCATTGATGAATTTGTAAAATTTTATGTTCAGGATTACAACAGAAGGCATATGGAGGCGACAGGAGACAATACTAACCTGCTTAATTACAAGAAGTTCCATCTGCAGTTTTTGAATGCTGTGGTTTTGAGAGCACTTGATTTCTACGGCGGTCTCTGTTCCAGGCCTATCAAGGAGCCTGCGAGGAAAGAGTGGGTTGAGGATGCCCTGCAGGCCATTGACAGGATAGAAAATGAGCATGGTTCCTATTATCATAATGTAACATCTGAGGGATATCATTATGGTCAACAGTATAAGTCCTTGAAATCCCAGCTTAAGGGCTTGAAGGATATGTTCGAGATAAAGCATAAAGTGGTCAAGAAGCACAGGCTATTGTTTGATAAGAGAATAAGAAGAACTAAAGATGTGTTTTATTATAATTACGAATATTTAAGGGAAGTTTTCTCAGAGAGGGCTGAAGTTCAGGAAGATATTGTTAATATGTTGCTTAATAATTCAAATCGTGATAAAGAGAAATTTATAGTCAGAATGCTTTATGAGACAGGATGTAAACCTAGTGAACTAACACAGTTGAAGCCAGCTGATGTTGATTTTGAAAACAATAAAGTCAGCTTGCCTGGTCTTTCTGAAACTATCCTGCCTAGAGAGGTTCAAATATCAGGGGCGTTGACAGCGGATCTGTCTGAATATCTTGGTTCAAGGGGTATTAGGAAGCATAACAGCAAAAAACCTCTTATTGCAACACAATGGCAAGGTGAAGAGCTGCCCTTGGATATAGGTGCAGTCAACAAAGCCTGCGACCGGGTCTCTAATGATTATATTGTCCAACATTGGCATCAAAGGTGTTATGGTAAAAACGGCAATATTACAGCCAAAAAACTAAGAGAGTTTAGAATGGTTCGTTTGCTTAAAGAGGGGATTGCTCATGAGGAGATTGCTGATTTTCTAGGTGTGAAGGGTAGGTCGTCTTTGAACGCCCAGTATAAAACCCTTTTCAAGGTCTATTCGAAGAACAGGGATTATAGCCTTCCATGAGTTCTTAAATCTTAGTTGCGTTCTTAGGAGTACACTGCTATTGTGCATCCTTTATTGTCATAGAGTTTTAGTAGAAATCCTGAGAGGTAATGCAGAATTATGATCTCTTCATAGCTCTTATCTTTCATGAGATCCAGCACCTTCTTCTTGGCAGCTTTTATCCTGATCATGTTAGCATCGAGCTTTTCAATATCATAATCAAAGAAGATCTGGTAGTATTCCCTGAGCAGTTCGTTGCATTCTTCAATAAAGTCAATCACCTCTTTTTTTAGATGAGTTTGTTTGGGATTTGCCTTGTTCATGAAGTTCGCGATATACTTATAGTCATCACACAACTTTTCAAGATTCCAGACAAGAGCATACATGAATGTGTTCTTTTCTGGTTCTTCATAGCCAAACCTGTTGATGATCCTCTCGCAGAAATTAGTCAATATGTTGTTGGTCAGCTCATGGGAGTTCACTGTTTTTAATTCCTTGTAGTTCTTTTCCCTTAGCATCGCAACAAGACTTTCTCCCATAGCTAGAGTTACACGATAGGCTCTTCGCAGGGTTGGGGTGAATTCTGAGGCCATCTCTTCTGATATGCTCCTAATCTTACAGCTTGTGGGGGTCTGTTCCATGACCACAAAGCTGGGGAAGTGTTCCATAGCGAACTGCTGGACAAAGCCTTTTTGAATGTCTTTCTTATAGGTTAAGGTGATCTGATCATAGCCCATCTTGTAGGGTGCAGATACCAATGAACTTATTGTGTTGGTTGAGAATCCTGTTACATCGTATTCTTTTACCTTTTTTATTTTTTTGCCCTCTGTCCTTATGGTCAGAAGGTTTTTCTCGAGCGTTATCTCGAGTTCTATTCCTTTGGTTATGTTGTTTTCTTTCACCCATTTTGCAGGTAAGCTGATCATCAGAGTGGCCGGGCCTTGTTGTACTACTTTTCTTTTCATTGGAAACCTCCAAGATTTACAATGTCCCAGATATTTTTTTTTAAATTTCTCAGGATATTGGAAACCTCTTGTTTTCGCATTTATTTAATAATGTTGTGATGTTTGAACTAATATATATATATATTTTTCTATTTTTCTATTATATTCGTATATGTTATTATTATATTATGATAAACTTTATATATGGGGGGTGGTTTTTGATACTACTTAACAGTAAATAAAACCGGGATGAGAAGAAGAGGTGGCATCTTTTTCTCTCATATTAAAACTATGAAGAAAAAAAGCATTATTAAGACAGCTTTGATAGCGCTAACATTGGGACTAAGCGCAGGTGCAAGCTTTAGTCAGAGCTTGTTATATGATAAGTATCATT